>JBDIAX010000013.1:0-66645 GCA_039812605.1 Acidimicrobiia bacterium
ACCACCCAGGCCATCACCGGCCTCACCAACGGCACCGCCTACACCTTCAAGGTCCGGGCCAACAACGCCGCCGGAACGAGCCTCGACTCCGCGGCGAGCGCAGCAGTCACCCCGCGCACCGTGCCCGGCGCACCGACCAGCGTCACCGGCACCGCCGGCAACACCCACGTCGCCCTCACCTGGACCGCACCCGCCTCCAACGGCGGCTCCGCCATCACCGGCTACACCGTCACCCCCTACATCGGCGCCACCGCACAAACCCCCGTCACGTTCAACTCAGCAACGACCAGCCAGACCATCACCGGCCTCACGAACGGCACCGCCTACACCTTCAAGGTCAAGGCCACCAACGCGGCCGGCAGCGGCACCGACTCCGCGGCGAGCGGTTCGGTCACGCCGCGGACGGTCCCCGGGGCGCCCACCGGGGTCTCCGGCACCGCCGGGAACGGCCAGGTCGTCCTCACGTGGACGGCGCCCGCCTCCAACGGCGGCTCCGCCATCACCGGCTACCGGGTGACGCCCTACATCGGGGCGACCGCCCAGACCCCCGTCGCGTTCACGTCGACCGCCACCAGCCAGACCATCACCGGCCTCACCAACGGCACCGCGTACACCTTCAAGGTCGCCGCCACGAACGCCGCCGGCGCCGGCGCCGACTCCACCGCCTCCGCGGCCATCACGCCGGCGGCGCCGGCGATCCCGTGGGCCCCGTTCCCCTCCTGGGGCGCGATGGTCGACCGGTTCTACCAGGACATCCTCGGCCGGTCCCCCAACGCGTTCGAGCGCACGTTCCGCGTCGGTCAGCTCACCTCGGGCGAGCTCACGCCCGGTGGCCTCATCGCCGTGCTGCGCGTCGACCCCGACAACCTCACCAACGTGGACCCGGTCGCTCGCCTCTACCGCGCCTACTTCCTGCGGAACCCCGACAAGAGCGGACTGGCGTACTGGATCCGCCAGCGGCGGGTCAACGACAAGCGGCTGAACTCGATCTCGTCGGCCTTCGCCGGTTCGAGCGAGTTCCAGCGTCGCTACGGATCGCTGACCAACCGCCAGTTCGTCGAGCTCGTGTACCAGAACGTGCTCGGCCGGCCCGGCGAAGCGTCGGGCGTCAACTTCTGGACCTCTCGTCTCGACCGTCGGGTGGCCAGCCGGGGCGAGGTCATGACCGGCTTCTCCGAGTCGAACGAGTACAAGACCAAGCAGGCCAGCGAGGTCGAGGTGGCGGTGCAGTACCTGCTCATGCTCGGGACGATCCCGAGCGCGTCGGCCTTCGACGACCTCGTGGCTCAGCTCGATGCCGGCACCCTCACCCCTGCGACCCTCGCCCAGGCGATCATCGACAGCCCTGGGTACGCGACCAAGATCACCGGCTGACGGGGTGGGTCACCCCACCCGCCATCGGTAGGTTCACGGCCATGGCCCGCGCCCGCTTCGAGCTCGCCCCCGATCGATCCCAGGTGTGGATCGAGGGCTCGTCGTCCATCCACCCGATCCACGCCACCGCCACCGGCCTCGGGGGCTGGGTCGCGCTCGAGCTGGCCCGCGGTGCGGTGGCCGCGAAGCCGAAGGTCGCCGGCGAGGTCCGGATCGAGGTCGGTCGCCTCCGTTCCGGCAATCCACTGGTCGACGCCGAGACCCGCCGCCGGATCGATGCCGGGACCCACCCCGAGATCGTCGGTTCGGTCATCGGCTCCACCCGCCTGGCAAGCGACCGGGTCGCCCTCACGGGCGACCTGACCTTCCGGGGCCAGACCCACGAGGTGGAGGGCGAGCTCACGCTCGCGATCGTCGAGGACGGCGTCCACCTGACCGGGACCCAGCAGTTCGACGTCCGCACCTGGGGGCTGCAGCCACCGAAGATCGGACTCCTGCGGGTGCACCCCACCGTTCGGGTGCGCATCGAGGCGTTCGCCGTCTCCGCGTGAGGACGAGCCGCACGCCGGATCGCCGATCGGTACGCTCCCACCTGATGGATCCCAAGGTCGACGCCTACATCGCACGATCGACGAAGTGGCCTGAGGAGCTCGCCGCAGCGCGCGACCTCCTGGTCGGTTGCGGGCTCGAGGAGCAGATCAAGTGGGGGAAGCCCTGCTTCAGCCACGACGGCAAGAACATCGCCATCCTCCAGGAGATGAAGGCGTTCCTGTCGCTCATGTTCTTCAAGGGTGCCCTGCTCGACGACCCTGCCGGCGTGCTGCGCTCCCAGGGAGAGAACTCGCGGTCCGCGCTGCGGATCGAGCTCACCTCGCTCGACGACGTGCAGGAGCTGGCCGACACGGTGCGCGACTACGTGCAGAACGCCATCGAGGTCGAGGAGGCCGGGCTGAGCGTGGGTCCGGCACCCGAGGTCGAGCTGGTCGCCGAGCTCACCGAACGCTTGGCGAGCGACGCGGACCTCGCCACCGCGTTCGAGTCGCTCACCCCTGGTCGCCAGCGCGAGTACAACCTGCACTTCAGCGACGCGAAGCAGGCCAAGACCCGTGAGGCCCGCATCGACAAGTACGTGGACCAGATCAAGGCCGGCAAGGGGATGCGCGACCGGTGACGGTGGCCCGAGCAGGCTCGGACGAGCACCCCGAGGCTCGGCGCGTGCGAACGCGGCGCTGCGGGATCCTGCTCGCACTCCTCCTGCTCGCGGGTTGCTCCGGCAGCTCGAGCGGCTCAGAGGGCGCGACCAACACGACGACGGCGAAGAGCAGCACCACCTGCGCCTGGAACGTGCGCGCCGACCGGGAGACGATGAACATCGCCTACCCCGACACCGCCGCCACCTACTGGACCATGAGCTACGCGCTCGCTCCCGACGAGCACCTCGAGCTGGCTGGCCAGTTCCCCGACGCGAGGTACGCGTCGTTCATCACCTACGGCCCGATCGGCGGTCCGATCGACAGCCTCACCGACGATGAGATCGAGCCAGACGCAGGCGCCACCAACCCGTTCCGTCCCTCGGATGGTGACGGCACGACCGATGCCACCGGCGACAGCTACACGGTGCAGGTGCGCTCCGACCAGCAGCCGACCGACGAGACGAACCAGATCGGCGCGGTACCGCCCGACGACTTCGAGGCCCCGGCCACCACCGAACCGACCGAGGGGGAGGAGCCCGCGACCCGCATGCGTCTGGGCAGCGGTGGCGACGATGCCGTCGAGGGCACGGTCATCTACCGCGTGTACCTCCCCCGAGACGACGCCGACGCGGTCCGGTGGAGCGGGGCTGCCCGCGGTCACGATCGTGAAGGGTGACGAGCGCACGGCGGTGCCGACCTGCGAGGAGCCCGGAGCGAGCCAGGCGGCGATCGACATCGTCAACAGCTACGACCGCAAGTTCGACGAGCCGCCGTCGACCCCGATCTTCATCCGCCCCACCCCCAACCAGGTCAACCTCTACCCCAACCCCGACAACGTGTACGTCGCCACCCTGCTGGCCCACGAGCCGGGGCGCATCGCGGTGATCCGCGGTCGGGCACCGACCTTCCCCGACACCCGGGCTGGCGACCCCATCACCGGAGACGAGCAGGTGCGGTTCTGGTCGATGTGCACGAACGAGGCGCGCCAGCGCTATCCCGTCACCGCGTGCGCCTCCGACGACGAGGTCGCCCTCGATGCCGACGGCTGGTACACGTTCGTGATCGCGACGGCCGAGGACCGACCGGAGGAGACCACCGCCACCGAGGGCGCCACGATCATCGACTGGGGCAGCACCGATGTCGCCGTCGTGCTGCTGCTGCGCAACATGGTGGCCAACCCCTCCTTCCACGAAGCAACCGACGCGGTGGAGCCGGGGGCGCTCACCGGGTCGATGGGCGACTACTCCCCCACCGGTGCGTACTGCGACGTCGAGACCTTCGAGCAGGGCGGCTACCAAGCCTGCGGCCTCTGATCGGTTCGATGAGGTGCCCCGAGGGGACGGAACCTCAGCGCTCCGGGCGATCGGGTGCCGTGGGGGGCGATGGTGGCTCAGGGTGGGGGTGCGTCGAGGGTCGCCGGGACGCGGCAGGGGGAGGTCTTCAACCACCTCGCCGAGCATGACCCGACCGGCTGGCGCACGATCGTCTAGTGGGCCCCGTGGACGGCGAACCGCTCAGGGGTGGACCCGACGGGTGACCCGTACGAAACCTCCCGCCGCCTCGCGCAAACGCCCAGGTGCTCTGACCTAGGTGTTCTTGCGGTCAGATGGTGTCGAATGACCGAATCGCGCCACCCCCGACTGGCGGCTCCACCACCATCCAGGATTTCCGCTAGTCCTCCTCAGTGCCCCTTCTCTTGAAGAAGACCATCGGCGCCCCAGAGGTCCCCGCAAGCTGCGAACGGTCAATCGCGTACGCCTCCCAACCGCTCTGCCCCATGGCTCGCATCGCGTCAGGGAATGTGACGTACCGCTGGGGCCTAGACCGCTTCACCCCCCGGAAGTCGACCTCCTCCACCCACTCCCGGACAATCGAGGACGGCGCATCCGGCCAGACCTGGCAGATCCAAGCGTCTCCGACGTTCGAATTGATGAAGAAGAGAAGTTGTGCGTATTCCCAGGTGACCATCCGGTGACCATACCCACGAGGGTCGGAGACGACAGCCCGGGCGTGGCCTAAGCGAACGAGACGCAGCGTCGTTCGTCGTGATGCGTGTGACCCCGTTGAGTCCCGAACCGGATCTCATGCCATCGCGCGCAAACGCCCAGGTGCTCTGACCTGGCGTTCTTGCTGGAAACTTGGTGTCGGAGGGGGGACTTGAACTCGGAAGGCTCCCACCTCATCCTCGGTGCGCCCATGTCGCCCTCGGTGGCTGAACAGGGGTTCGGGCCAGTCCAGCGGAGGCGTTCACCTCATCCTCGGTGGGCTGACCGCACCTGGCTTGTGACCTTTGTTGTGACCCGGAGCCGGTGTCTTGCTTCTCGGTCGTGGCAGAGCGCACGTCCGTCACGACGGCCACGTCTACGCTTTCACCATGCCTGCACCGACCATGGACGCTCTCCGGCGACGCCGTGATGAGATCGAGTCCGTCGCCCGCGCCCACGGTGCTAGCCGGATCAGGGTGTTCGGATCTGTTGCACGCGGCGATGCCTCGCCAGCAAGCGACCTCGACCTGCTCGTTGACCTCGACGAGGGACGAGGCCTCTTCGACCTTGGCGCGCTCCTCATGGACCTGCGGGACCTACTTGACTGCGAGGTCGATGTTGCCACCGAGGGCGGCCTCCGCCCCCGAGTGGCTCAGCGCGTCCTGGCTGACGCCATCGACCTGTGAGAGGTGATGCAGACCGCCTCCTCGACATGATCGAGATGTGCGACCTCCTCATCGCTCACGCTTCGGACCCGACGAAGCTCCAAGACGATCCGGTGACCCAGGCCGCAGCCCAGCGATGGATCGAAGTCCTCGGCGAAGCCGCCTCACACGTCTCCGAAGAAGTGCAGGAAGCGACCCCCGAGGTGCCGTGGCGCAAGGTCGTCGGCACGCGCATCATCCTCGCTCACGCCTACTTCCACATCGACCAGGACATCGTCGGTTCGATCGTCACCGATGAGATCCCCACGCTCCGACACCGCCTCGCAACCGCCCTCGACAACCTGCGCGAGTGACCCGCTTGTGACCTCAAGCCCGGAAACGAGCAATGCCCAGGTCTGTGACCTGGGCATCTTCGTGTCGGAGGGGGGACTTGAACCCCCACGCCCTAACGGGCACTAGCCCCTCAAGCTAGCGCGTCTGCCAATTCCGCCACTCCGACGTGGCTGGTCGGGCGAACCCGGCCGGGTGGTCACCTTAGCCGCCGCACCCGGAGCCGAGAAACCGACATCCTCACCGGCCCGACGAGCCCGGCGACCCGTTCGCGAGCACACAGGCGAGATCGGCGCGAGCATCACGCGATGGCAGATCCCACGCGCTCCGATGCCCTCGACGTGGTCAACCGCTTCGGCGAGGCGTGGGGCGCGCACGACCTCGATGCGACGATGGCGCTGGTCCACCCCGACGCCCTGTTCGACGCCACCGGCCCCGCACCAGACGGGGCGCAGCACCACGGCCACGACGCGATCCGAGCAGCGTGGGCCCCGATCTTCGACGACGTCGCCGCCACGTTCGAGGTCGAAGCCACGTTCGAGGCGACCGAAGACCGCGTCGTGCAGACGTGGCGGTACGACTGGGGCGACGGGCACGTCCGAGGCGTCGACCTGTTCGTGGTCCGCGACGGCCTGGTGGCCGAGAAGCGCTCCTACGTCAAGGGCTAGGAGCCAGCCCGAACTCCCGACCGATCAGGTCGGCGTCGACATCAGCAGGCCGAGGGCCAGCGTGGTGAAGGTGAAGATCACGGCGGCCACGACGGTCACGCGATCGAGGTTCTTCTCCACGACCGTGGAGCCCTGCGCTGCCGCGCCCATCCCACCGCCGAACATGTCCGACAGGCCACCGCCCTTGCCGCTGTGGAGCAGCACGAGCACCAGCATCGCGATCGAGACGATGACGTGGAGGATGACCAAGGCGATGACCACGGATGGACCTTTCCGAATCGGTGCCCCACCGAGGGGCCGAGCCAGCGTAGCCGGGTCGGGCCGGCCCAAAGAAGCGGACGAGCCAGCGATCAGCCGATGACGACGGGGCTCTCGACCGGGTGGTGGCAGGCGAACGAGTGGTCGGCATCGCCCTCGAGCGTCGGCTCGACCTCGGCGCACAGGTCCGTGGCCTTCCAGCAGCGGGTGCGGAAGTGGCAGCCGCTCGGCGGGTCGATCGGGCTGGGGACGTCGCCCTCGAGCACGATCCGCTGACGGGCTCGCTCGAGCGTCGGGTCCGGGATCGGGACCGCCGACATCAGCGCCCGGGTGTAGGGGTGGCGAGCCTCGGCGTAGATGGCGTTGCGGGTGCCGGTCTCCACGACCCGGCCGAGGTACATCACGGCGACCCGATCCGAGATGTGGCGCACGACGGACAGGTCGTGGGCGATGAAGAAGTACGCCATCCCCCGCTCGTCCTGCAGCTTCTTCAGCAGGTTCACCACGCCCGCCTGGATCGACACGTCGAGCGCGGACACCGGTTCGTCGAGGACGAGGAGGTCGGGGTCGACAGCGAGGGCCCGAGCGATGCCGACGCGCTGGCGCTGCCCGCCCGAGAACTCGTGGGGGTACCGGCTGGCGTGCTCGGGCGAGAGGCCGACGATCTCGAGCAGCCTGGCGACCTCATCCCGGCAGGCGGCGCGCTTGCGACCCTCGTGGACGAGGAACGGCTCGGCGAGCACCTCGCCGATCGTCATGCGGGGGTTCAGCGATGCGTACGGGTCCTGGAACACCATCTGCACCTTGCGACGCAGCGCCCGCTTGTCCTGCTTGTCGAGAGCGGCGACCGACTCCCCTTCGAGCAGCACCTCACCGCTGGTGGCCGGGAGGAGGTTCATGATCACCCGGCCGAGCGTGGACTTGCCGCAGCCCGACTCCCCCACCACCCCGAGCGTCTCGCCCCGGTCGAGGTCGATCGACACCCCGTTCACGGCGTGCACCGTGGCGTGGGAGAACCATCCCGTCCGCGGCCCACGGAACTCCTTCACCACGTCCTTGGTCTCGAGAAGCTTCGTCACGACGCCACCTTCCCGCCCCGGGCGAGCTCACCGGCAGCGATGAGCTCCTCGGCGCGGTGGCACGCCGAGACGTGGCCCTCGCCGACCTCGTGGTCGGGGGGCATCTCCGAAGCGCAGCCGGCCTCGGCGAGCGCGAAGCGACAGCGCGGGTGGAACGAGCAGCCGGGTGGCGGCTGCAGCATCGAGGGTGGCTGACCGGGGATCGGCAGGAGCGGATCGTCGATGTCGCCGTCGAGGCGCGGCAGCGAATCGAGCAGGCCAGCCGTGTAGGGGTGGCCGGTTGCGTCGAACACGTCGTCGACGAACCCGGTCTCCACCATGCGCCCGCCGTACATGACCGCCACCTCGTCGGCCATGCCGGCGACCACGCCCAGGTCGTGGGTGATGAGGATCACCGCGGTGGACAGCCGCTGGGCCAGGTCGACCAGCACCTCGAGCACCTGGGCCTGGACGGTCACGTCGAGGGCCGTGGTGGGCTCGTCGGCGATGATGAGCTTCGGGTTGCACGACAGCGCCATGGCGATCATCGCTCGCTGTCGCATGCCGCCGGAGAACTCGTGGGTGTACTGGTCGACGCGCTTCTCGGGCTGGGGGATCCCCACGAGGTCGAGCATCTCGATGGCCCGCTGGCGGGCGGCCTTGCGCGAGATCTTCTCATGGACGAGCACCATCTCCTCGATCTGGCGACCGACCTTGTACACCGGGTTCAGCGCGGTGAGCGGGTCCTGGAAGATCATCGCGATCTCCCCGCCACGCACCTGGCGCAGTCGGTTGGGCTTGGCCGCCAACAGGTCCTCGCCCTGCCAGTCGATGCGGCCGGTGATCGTGGCCGACGGCGGGTGCAGCCCGAGGATGCTCATGGCGGTCACGGACTTGCCCGAGCCCGACTCCCCCACGATGGCCAGCACCTGGCCGGCCTCCACCGAGAAGTCGACCCCACGCACGGCCTGCACCTGGCCGTCGTCGGTGCGGAAGTCGACCTTGAGGTCAGCGACGTCGAGGATCGTGTCTGCCATCAGGTGTCCTTCACATCGAGCGCGTCGCGCAGGCCATCGCCCATGAGCAAGAAGCCGAGCACCGTGAGCACCAGCGCGAAGCCGGGGAAGATCAGCAGCCACGGCGCGGTCGAGAAGTAGGTCTGCGACTCGGCGATCATGAGACCCAGCGAGGGTGCCGGCGCCTTGACCCCCACACCGAGGAAGCTCAGGGCGGCCTCGGCCAGGATCGCCGAACCGATCCCGACCGCCGCGAGCACGACCACCGGCTGCAGCACGTTGGGCATCACGTGGCGCGAGATGATGCGCCTCGTGGGGACGCCGACGGCCCGAGCCGCTTCGATGTACTCCAGGTCCCGCACCCCGAGGATCCCGGCACGGACGGTGCGCGCGGTCTGCAGCCACGCGGTGATCGCGAGGGTGATGATCACCGCGGGCACGCCCTTGCCGATGATGGACACCATCACCAGCGCGAGCACCAGGTACGGGATGCCCAAGAGGATGTCGACGAACCGCATCAGCACCGTGTCGGGCCAGCCTCGGAACCAGCCGGCGATGGCACCCACGCCGATGCCGATCAGCGACTCGACCGCCGTCACGATCAGCCCGATCATGAGCGAGAGCCGCATCCCGTAGACGACCCGGGCCATGACGTCTCGGCCGAGCCGGTCGGTGCCCATCCAGTGCTGGTTGGTCGGCCGCTCCCGCGGGATCGGGCCTTGGTGCAGCGGATCCTGCACCAGGAGCGGGCCCACCAGCGACACCACCACGAGGAAGGCGACCAGCACGAGACCGAGCATGGCCAGCCGGTTGCGCTTGAAGCGACGCCACGCGTCGGCTCCCAGCGAACGCCCCGGACCGACCTCGTGGAGCGAAGCCTCCAGGCCGGCCTCGAGGTCGAGCTCTTCGTTGACGATCGACGGCTGGGTGCTCATGCGTCCAGGTCTCCCAGTCGGACCCGAGGGTTCAGGTACGCGTACGAGATGTCGACCGCGAGCGACGCCAACCCGTAGATCGCGGTGACGATGATCGTGAGCCCGAGCACGACGGGCAGGTCGTAGTCCTTCGCCGAGCGCACGATCTGGCTGCCGAGGCCGGGCAGGTTGAACACGGTCTCGGTGAGCACGGCGACGCCCACCATCGTCCCGAAGTCGATGCCGAGCACGGTGACCACCGGGATCAGCGCGTTGCGCAGCACATGGCGGCGCATGACCTGCTTCTCGCCGAGGCCCTTCGCCCGGGCCGTGCGAACGTGGTCCATCCGCATCGTCTCGAGCATCGATGTCCGCGTGATGCGGGCGATGATCGCCGTGGACACCGAGGCCAGCACGATCGCCGGCTGCACCAGGTACTTCCAGGTGGTGCCGGTGGGGATCACCCCGAGGACCCACGTGTCGTCGCCGTAGCCGATCGTGGGGAACGTCGCCCATGCCGGCCATCCGTGCTTGTAGGCGTAGACGCCGGTGACCTGCTTGATGAGGTAGGCGAGCACGAACACCGGGATGGCGCTCATCACCACCGCGGCGATGGTGGTCACGTAGTCACCGATGGAGTTGCGCTTGCGCGCGGAGAGCATGCCCGAACCGATGCCGACCACCGATTCGATGAGGATCGCCCAGAACGCCAGGCGGAAGCTGTGCGGGGCGACCCGCTTGGCGATGTCGATCACCGGCTCGCGCGTCCGGTAGGACTCGCCGAGATCGCCGGTGGCGACGCCCTTCATGTAGCTCACGTACTGCTGCATGATCGGCTTGTCGGTGCCGAGGCGCTTCTCGAGGTTCGCGACCACCTGCGGGTTCGGGTTGCGACCGCCGTGGCCCGACGCGATGAGCTCCGCGGGGTTGCCCGGGAGCACGTAGAAGAGGAAGAACAGGATCGTGGCGCCGCCCCACAGCACCAACAGCAGCTGCAAGGTGCGGCGGACGAGGAAGTAGCCCATCTCGGAGCTCGGTTCAGGTCAGGTCGACGACGGCCGTCGACGCGAACAGTCGGGGGGGGAGGTGATGCCGCTTGGGTGCCGGACCGGCGGAGGGCCGGGCCTCCCGGCCCGACCCCCCGTCGTGGTCCTGCTTCAGCGCTGGGTCAGCGATCGACCGCGATGCGCTCCCACAGCATGATGCCGAGCGGTGGCTGGTTGAAGTTGACCACGTCGTCGCGGAACACCTGCGACCCCGTGTACCAGTTCAGCGGCACCGCTGCCGTGTCCGTGTTGAGGAGGAGGTCCTCCGCCTGGTTGTAGAGCTCGCCACGCTTGGTGTCGTCGGTCTCGGCCTGCGCCTTGGCGATCAGGTCCTCGAACTCCGGGTTGTCGAAGCGGCCGAAGTTGTTGCCCCCGATCGAGGCGGCCGAGAAGAGGTCGACCATGAAGTTGCCGTAGGTCGGGTAGTCGGCGTACCAGCCGGAGCGGCAGAGCTGGCAGCCGCCCTCCTTGGCCACGTCGCGGAAGTAGTTCTCCTCGACGCCGGCGAGCTCGGTCTCGATCCCGAGGTTGTCCTTCAGGTTGGCCTGGATGATGGCCGCGACGTCCTCGTGGCTGCCACCGGCGTTGAAGTTGATCTTGATGGGATCGGTGAGCTCGTGGCCGTCGGCCGTCCACTCGTCGTACAGCTCCTTCGCCTTCTCGACGTCGAGCGAGCAGTACTCGCAGAGGTCCTTGGTGAAGCCGGGGATGCCCGGGGGCACGATGCCCGTCGAGATCGTGCGGCTGTCCTCGTAGACCTTCGAGTTGATCTCGTCGCGGTCGATGGCGAGGGAGATGGCCTGGCGGAGCTTGACGTTCTCCTCGCCACCCACCTGCGGATCGTCCTGGCCGAAGTCGAAGTAGTACGTGCCGAGGTTCGGATCGTCGATGGTGTTGTTCTTGTAGGTCTCGCGAGCAGCCGCGTACTGGCCCGACGGGATCGGGGCCGCGTCACCCTCGCCCGCCTCGAACGCCTGGTAGGCGGTCTCGACGTCGATGGTCTGCTTGAACACGAGCTTGTCGAGCTTCACCTCGGTGTCGCCGTAGACGTTGCCGGTCCACTTGTCGTTCGGGACGAGCACGACCTCCTTCTCGTCCGCGGACTCGAGCGTGAACGGGCCGTTGCCGACGGTGAGGCCGAGCGTGCCCCACCCGGTCGTGTTGCCGACCTTCTCGAGGTCGGCGGTGTCCGCCGGCGAGAAGAACGGGTGGCTCACGATGGCCGGGAAGTCCGCGTTGGCCGCCGCGAGGGTCACCGTCAGGGTGTTCGCGTCGTCGTCAGCCACGATCGACTCGAGGCCCTTGGACTCGTCCACCGGGTCCTGGCAGTCCGCGCCCTCCTCGGGTGCCGGATCGTCGTTGCAGCCCGCGAGCCAAGCGGCGCCACCTCGAGGTTGCCGATCAGGTAGCCGTAGGGCGACGCGAGCTCCGGCGAACCGGCGCGCTCCCAGGCCTTCTTGAAGTTGCTGGGCTTGACCGGCTCCCCGTTCGAGAAGACCTGGTCGTCCTTCAGCGTGAACGTGTACTCGGTGGCGTCGTCGTTCGCCTCCCAGCTGTCCGCGACGGCACCCTTCAGCTGCGGGTTGCACTTCTCGCTGAAGTCGAAGTCGGTGAGCCCGTCGAACAGCGCCGTGGTGATCTGCGACTCGGAGAGGGTCTGCACGACGCCCGGATCGAAGCTGGTGTTGGTGCCCGAATCGCTCAGCCAGGCGTAGTCGGTGTAGGTGCCGCCGGATGGGGCGTCCTTGTCGTAGTCGAGGGTGCCGCAGTCGGTCTTGGCGAGCTCCTCGGAGTTGCCGGTGGCCTCGGTGGTGCCCGTGCTGTCCTTGGAGTCTTCCTTCGAGTCACCGCAGCCGCTGGCGATGAGCGCCAGCGCCAGCGTGCCGGCCAGCAGGCCGGTTCGGAACGATCGTCGTGCCATCGATTTCCTCCGTTGTTGGGGAGCAGGAACCGCGTGCCGCAGCACCACGGTCCCCCGTTGAAGGTTGGGGGGAGCAGTGACGACGGTCACGCCGCGGTCACCGGAGGCGACCGTAGGGCGGGATTCGCGCAACTGCCGTGAAACCCACGTGTCGGCGCGGTGAACGACCCCTGGCGCGGACGCTCCGTCCGATGACCGAGATCGAGGCGTGACCAGGGGTTCGCGGCCGTCAGGGCACGGTCACGGCGGTGCAGCCCTGACGGGTCGTCAGGGATTTGACGGCCCCGCGGGGCGCTCAGGCGTGCGTGCGGTACTGCACGATGGCCGCGAAGTCCTCGGCCACCAACGACGCCCCACCCACGAGGGCGCCGTCGATGTCGGGCTGGGCCATGAGCTCCGCGGCGTTCGACCCCTTGACCGAGCCCCCGTACTGGATGCGCACGGCCTCGGCTGCCTCCGTGCCCGCCACCTCCGCGACCGTGTCGCGGACCACCTTGCACATCGCCTGCGCGTCGTCGGCGGTGGCGGTCTTGCCGGTGCCGATGGCCCAGATGGGCTCGTAGGCGATGACCATCGACGCCACCTGCTCCGCCGAGAGCTTCGCCAGCCCGGCGCGCACCTGGCCGGCCACCTTCTCCTCCGCTCCCCCGGCCTCACGCTCCTCGAGCGTCTCGCCGCAGCACAGGATCGGGGTCATGCCGTGCGCGAACACGGCGCGCACCTTCTTGTTCACGAGCTCGTCGGTCTCGCCGAAGATCTCCCGCCGCTCGGAGTGACCCACGATCACCAGCTCGACGTTGAGCTTGGCGAGCATCGCGGGCGACACCTCGCCGGTGAACGCGCCCTTCTCCTCGAAGTAGCAGTGCTGGGCGCCGATGCGGATGGGCGTCTCGTCGGCCTCGAGCACCGTCTGCACCGAGCGGATGTCGGTGAACGGCGGGTGCACCGACACGTCGACGACCTCGTAGTCGTCCTTGTGGAGGAGGTAGGCCAGCTTCTGGACCGTCTGGATGGCCTCGAAGTGGTTGTGGTTCATCTTCCAGTTGCCGGAGATGAGCGGGGTGCGAGCGTTCTTGGCCATCGGGCTACCTCAGAGGTTGGTGAGGGGCTGATCTGTGGTCGATCGCCTGCCTTGGCGGTGCACGATCGACCCGAGTTGGTTGCTGGGCGGCGGTCAGCCTGCGTTCGGGGCGTTGCGGAGCGCTTCGAGACCAGGCAGGTCGCCCTGCTCGATGAGCTCCAGCGACGCGCCGCCGCCGGTGGAGACGTGGTCGATCTGGTCGGCGAGCCCGAACTGAGCGGCCGCCGCAGCCGAGTCGCCCCCGCCGATCACCGTGAAGCCCCGGCACTCGGCCACGGCTTCGGCCACCGTGCGGGTGCCGGCCTCGAAGCGGGGATCCTCGAACACGCCCATCGGGCCGTTCCAGAGCACCTGGCGGGCTTCGCCGATGATGTCGGAGAACTCCGCCGCGGTGCCCGGGCCGATGTCGAGGCCCATCCAGCCGTCGGGCAGGTCCTTGCCGAACTGGCGGACCTCGCCGCCGGCCGACGGATCGCCGATCTTGCCGCCCGGGCCGAGCCCGGTGATGTCGTGGGGCAGGTGGATGGTGGCCCCGCTGGCCAGCAGGTCCCGGCACGTGTCGACCTGGTCGTCCTCGCAGAGCGACGAGCCGATCGAGTGCCCCTGCGCCTTGAGGAAGGTGAAGCACATGCCGCCGCCGATGATGAGCCCGTCGCACACGTCGAGCAGGGCGTTGATGACACCGAGCTTGTCGCTCACCTTGGATCCGCCGAGGATGGCGATGAAGGGCCGGCGGGGATCGTTGCGAGCGCCGAGGAGGACCTCGACCTCCTTCTCGAGGAGCCGACCGGCCGCCGACGGCAGCGTCTGGGGCGGGCCGACGATCGAGGCGTGGGCCCGGTGCGACGCGCCGAACGCGTCGTTCACGTAGAGGTCCTGGCCCTCGACGAGCTTGGCCACGAACGCCGGATCGTTGCTCGTCTCCCCCGGGTCGAAGCGGAGGTTCTCAAGCAGCCCGACGCCCGGTGCGAGCTCGGCGAGGCGAGCACGCACCGGGTCCATCGAGAACTGCGGGTCGGGCGCACCCTTCGGGCGGCCCAGGTGGCTGCACGTGGTGACCGTGGCCCCGTGCTCCTGCAACCACTGCAACGTGGGCAGGGCGGCGCGGATGCGCAGGTCATCGGTGATCGCACCGTCGCGGATCGGCACGTTGAAGTCGCAACGCACCAAGACCCGCTTGCCGGCGACATCGCCGAGGTCCTCGAGCTGGGGAACACCGTTGATCATCGGTTGCAGCCGTTCGAGCTACTTGTTGGCTGCGCCGACGATCATGCTGAGGTCGACGAGGCGGTTGCTGTAGCCCCACTCGTTGTCGTACCAGCCGCACACCTTGACCAGGTTGCCCATGGCCATGGTGAGGCCACCGTCGATGGTCACCGAGTACGGGGTGCCGACGATGTCGGAGGACACCAGCGGATCGGTGGAGTACAGCAGGATGCCGGCGAGGCGGCCGTCGGCCGACGCGGCGGCGAAGGCCTCGTTGACGGACTCGACCGTCACGTCGCTCTTCAAGACGCCGGTGAAGTCGGTGATCGAGCCGGTGGGCACCGGGACCCGCAGCGACGTGCCGTCGAGCTTGCCCTGCATGGCCTGCAGCACGAGGCCCGTGGCCCGAGCGGCGCCGGTGGAGGTGGGCACGATGTTGATGGCGGCGGCGCGGGCCCGACGCAGGTCCGAGTGCGGGCCGTCGACCAGCTGCTGATCGCCGGTGTAGGCGTGGATCGTGTTCATCAAGCCCTTCTCGACGCCGAAGGCATCGTCGAGGACCTTGATCATCGGCACGAAGCAGTTCGTGGTGCACGAGGCGTTCGACACCACGATGTGGTTCGCCGGGTCGAACGTGTCCTCGTTGACGCCCACGACGAAGGTGGCATCGGCGTTGGTGGCCGGGGCCGAGACGATGACGCGCGGCGCGCCCGCCTCGACGTGGGCCACGGCCTTCTCCTTGGAGGTGAAGAAGCCGGTGGACTCGATGACCACGTCGACGCCCAGGTCGCCCCAGGGCAGCTTGGCCGGATCGCGCTCGGCGAGGATCTTGATGACGTCGCCGTCGACCTCGATGCCGTCGGCGTGGACCTTGACGTCGCCGTCGAAGCGACCCATCACCGAGTCGTTCTTCAGCAGGTGGGCCATGGTGTCGACCGAGCCCAGGTCGTTGGCGGCGACGAAGTCGATGTCGGCGCCCTGCTGCTTGACGGCTCGGAAGAAGTTCCGGCCGATGCGGCCGAACCCGTTGATGCCGACGCGGATGGTCATGGGTGGTGCAACCTCACTGTGGTCCTGGCGCGGGGGTCAGGCGACCCCACATCACGTGCGCCCCGTCTCCGGCCGAACCTACCCGGTCGCTGCCGAGGCGGCCCAAAGGAGCCTGACGGAGCGTCAGATCCGGCCGATGGCGGCGAGCTCGGCAAGGGCGGCGGCAAGCCGAGCCGGATCGTGCGAGGCGCTGCCATCGCTCGCCAGCGCGGCGCAGCGCAGCGCGCAGCCCACGTCGACCGTCGGCTCGCAGCGGTCGATGTCGGCCAACACGACGTCGACCTCGATCCCGTGCGCTCGCAGGGCCCGCACCTCGTCGCCCACGTCGAACCCCGCCGTCTCGGGGATCTGCGGGCCGAGGTTCGCCACGAGCACCCGCTGCGCCGACGTCTTCGCCAGCGCCTCTCGCACCGCCGGGACGACCGCCGCCGCGAGCACGCTCGTGAACAGGGACCCCGGGCCGAGCACCACCTGATCGGCGGCGACGATCGCCTCGCCCACGCTCGGGCTCGAGGACGGGTCCGGCGGCCGGAGCCGAACCTGGCGAACCCCGGAGGTGTTCTGCACCGCCACCTGGCCCACCACCGGCTCCCCCACCTCGGCCACGACCGCCTCGAGCGCCACCGCCACATCGGTGGCGGGGAGGACCCGACCCACGGCGCCGACCCTCGTCGCCAGCTCCTGCACCGCCTCCTCGAACGACCCCAGCTCGGCTGCCAGCGCCACCAGCACCAGGTTGCCCAGCGCGTGCCCGGCGAGCGCACCCTCGGCGTAGCGGTGCTCGAGGAGCGTCGCGAACGGCTCCTCGTCGCTCGCCAGCGCACCGAGGCAGCGACGCACGTCGCCCGGTGCCGGCAGGTCTGGCATCGCAGCGCGCAACCGACCGGTGGAGCCGCCATCGTCGGCCACCGTGACCACCGCGGTGATCTCGCCGGCGTAGCCACGCAGGGCGCGCAGGGTGGCAGACAGGCCGTGGCCGCCACCGATCGCGACCACCGAGGGCCCACCCGGGCGCGCCCAGGCGGGATCGCCGGCCACGGCTGCTCAGCCGCCCTTCGTCACGTCGCGGTGCACCACACCTGGGGCCATGCCCCGGCCCCGCAGCCGCCGGGCCACCTCCTCGGAGATGGCCACCGACCGATGGCGACCTCCGGTGCAGCCGAACGCCACCGTCAGGTACGCCTTGCCCTCGGCGGCGAACGCCGGGAGCAGCACATCGAGGAGGGCGTCGAGCCGGTCGAGGAACTGCTTCGCCAGATCGGTGTCGAGCACGTAGTCGCGCACGGCCTCGTCCCGGCCCGTCTGCGGGCGCAGCTCGTCGACCCAGTGCGGGTTCGGCAGGAAGCGGCAGTCGAGCACGAGGTCCACGTCGCTCGGAACCCCGTGCTTGAACCCGAAGGAGGTCACCGTGACCTGCATGCCCGGCGACCGGTGGTCGTCGCCGAACAGCTCGAGGATCCGGTCACGGAGCTGGTGGACGTTGAGGTCGCTGGTGTCGACCACCACGTCGGCAGCGGCCCGCAGCGGCTCGAGCAGGACGCGCTCCTGCTCGATCGCGCCACCGAGGAGCTCGCCCGTGGACGCGGGGTGACGGCGCCGGGTGCTCTCGTAGCGGCGGATCAGCACGTCGGTGCTGGCGTCCAGGAAGATCGTGCGCACGGAGGAACCGCCCTCACGGAGGCCGTCGAGCATCGACATCAGCTCGGCGGCCACGGTGTTCCAACCGGCGACGAACGCGATGCGGTCGGTGGCCGACGCCGGTTGGAGCGCGAGCTCGGCGACCTTGGGCATCAACGCGACCGGCATGTTGTCGATCACGAACCAGCCGAGGTCCTCCAAGACGTCGGCCGTGGTGGACCGACCCGCGCCGGACAGCCCGGTGATGACGACGAAGTCGGTCATGGGCCGAGTCTACGGACCGCTGGTCACACGGCCTGCGGACCGACGGATCCGTCGGCCGGGGCGTCGCGGAGGGGCACCGGCAGCGCGACCAACGAGCCCACCGCGGCACCGACCATCGCCGACAGGAGGATCGTGCCGCCCCACATGGACTGGGTCCACAGCAACCGGCCCTCTTGGTGGAGCACCGCGAAGTTCGTGGCCCACATCGATGCCGGGACGACCGCGCCCATGATTGCGGCGCCGGCGCGCCCGAGGGTCGGGCGTCCCAAGGCCCACAGCGCGAGCTCCGTCACGAGGCCGGCCACCGCGTACCCCGCCACGAGCGGCTTGGTCAGGGTGGGCTCGCTGATGGCCAGCGCCGGGGCGCCGCACAGGAACACGGCCAGCCCGGTCAGCAGCGGGACGGGCCGGAACCGCACGAGCAGCAGGACGAGCGCAGACATCAGGACCACCGCGGTCCACACCGCGATGCCGAGCCCCCGCACCTGGTCGTAGTCCACCGCCGACTCCCCCACCATCGGCTCGACGTAGCCCTGGGAGAGGGTCATGCCGCTGGCGAGCGGCGACAGGAACCCCGTGAACAGCGAGGTCACGAGGACCGCGGTGGTCATCGACGAGAGCACCGTGATGGACGCGGCGACGCCGAGGCGACGCGTCGGGCGTCGCCACACGATCACGATCGGCGACGTCAGCAGGAACGCCAGACCGGCGAACACCACGAGGTGCGGCGGGCTCACCAAGGCCTCGACGTTGGCCTCGGTGCCGAACGCCGCGTGCCACACCGAGTCCGCCACGCCGCCGAACGCCAGCATCGCGAACCCCGTCGTGGTCCAGCGGGCGGTGACGAGGAATCGCAAGCCGTGCTGGATCGCACCGATCCCCAGCCACACGCCGACCGCGGTGACCCCGCCGTAGAGCACGAGGTGCCACCCGGAGAGGAAGTCGCCGTTGAGGCTGTCGGGCGACTGCAGGTGGCGGGCGATGTCGCCGGCGAGGCCGACCGTGGTGACCAGGTTGCACACGACCAGCACCGCGAGGGCGCCATCGCCGACGTCCACCCGTTCGCCGGCCGTGGCGTCGCGGACCTTCTGGCGGAAGGTGGCGGCGCGCGGCGCGCCGGTTCGCACCTCGACGGTCACGTCGCGCTCCTCCTGCGAAGCACCCCGATCACCACCGCGGCCACGCAGACCGCGGTGTACGCGCCCACCACCGACCACACGAGCAGGTCGAGCGTGTCGTCGAGGTAGCGGACGTAGCCCACGCCGGCAGCGAACGCGCCGGCCGCGGACAGGGCCACCTGGCGCCGCGGGCAGTACGTGATCAGTCGGAGGTTGTCGAGCACGAACTCGATCACCCCGGGGAGCGGGAACAGCCACAGCACCCACGCGTCGAGGCTGTGGCTCCACCAGTCCCCCAGGCTGATGGCGATGCCCGCGACCAGCGCGACCGGGTAGAGCACGAGGCAGCGCCGGCAGACGTGCATGCCGCCGACCACGGCGCAGCGGTCGTAGTCCTGGGGCCAGTGGTGCGACAGCCACATGGGCGTGTCCGGGAGCGGCGGGTCGGTCGGCGGGAGGTCGAGGTCGCCCTCGAGGTCGGTGGTCACGGGGCGCCTTCCGCCCCGGGCTCGCGCTCGGCCACGAGCACGAGCAGCCGGGGGATCGACGACGCCTCCTGGTACTCGGTCGCCCGCTCGAGGAAGCCCGGCGGGGGCGGCGGCTCGAGCATGCGCCGCAGCACCAGGCCCGCCTCGGCCATGGCGTTCACGTACCGGCTGAGAGGGCGGTGGATGAAGGGGATGAAGACGTCCTTCTCCACCTCCTCGACCGAGAGGTCCTCGACCAGGTACGGGCCGATCCGCCAGTACTGCTCCGGCGGATCGAGGGTGTGGTCGTCGATCCAGCCGCTGCTCGGCGTCTGCAGGAGCGGGTGGTTCAAGAAGAACGCGAAGCGGCCGCCCGGGCGCAGCACGCGGGCCACCTCGTCGATGGCGTCGTCGACGGCCTCGATGTGCTCGAACACGAGGCAGGCGACGGCGGCGTCGAAGCTGGCATCGGGGAACGGCAGCTGGTGGGCGCCGGCGCGGGCGTACACCGGACCGCCGCCACGGCGATGGGCCTCGTCGACCTGGTTGGCCGTGGGGTCGATGCCCACGACCAGCGTGGCGCCGCCGTCGACCGCGAGCCGAGCCACCTGCCCCTCCCCCGTGCCGATGTCGAGCACCCGCGGCCGACCGGCCAGCAGGTCCGCGGCGAGCGGGAGGATCTGCTCGACGTACTCGGGGTCGGCCCCCTCCGTGAAGCCGTCCTGCCACCAGTCGGCGTGGGCCTCCCAGAGGTCGATGTCGTCTGCCACCCCCAGAACGCTACGCGCCCCACCCCCACAGGCCACCACACCCGCCCCATCGACCTCCGACACCGAGGGTCGAGGCGGACGGTACGGTCCGCCTCGTGCCTTCCCCGCCGACCGAGCCGCTCCCCTCCGACGGCTACTGCGCCATCGCCCCAGGCCACGAGTGGCACGGTCCGTACCACGACACCGAGTACGGCTTCCCAGCGGCCGACGAGTCCGTGCTGTTCGAGCGGCTGGTCCTCGAGATCAACCAGGCCGGGCTCTCGTGGCTCACCATCTTGAAGAAGCGCGACGGCTTCCGCGCCGCCTACGACGGCTTCGACGTCGACCGGGTCGCGGGCTACGGCCCCGACGATCGGGCGCGCCTGCTCGACGATGCCGCCATCATCCGCAACCGCCTCAAGGTCGACGCGGCCATCGCCAACGCCGAGGTGATCGCGGCCATGCGCGAGTCGCACGGCGGGTTCCACGACTGGCTCGCCGCGCACCACCCGCTCGACAAGGCCGACTGGGTGAAGCTGTTCAAGCGCACGTTCCGCTTCACGGGCGGCGAGATCACCGGCGAGTTCCTGATGTCGACGGGCTGGATCGTCGGCGCCCACCATCCCGCCTGCCCCGTGCACGCCGAGATCGCCGCGCTCCAGCCGCCCTGGACCACCGCCTGAGCTCCTACGGAACCTGGCGCGATCTGTCACCCGTGCGGTGACGAATCGCGCCAAGAACGGGTGAGACCTCGAACCTGGCGCGATCTGTCACCCGTGCGGTGACGAATCGCGCCAAGAACGGGTGAGACCTCGAACCTGGCGCGATCTGTCACCCATGCGGTGACGAATCGCGCCAAGAACGAGGCTGGCGGGGTCAGGTGGGGCCGTGGATCTTGGCGTGGGTGGCTTCGGCGACGGCGTCGGGGAGCCACGAGAGGGCCTTCAGGGTCTCGAGCGAGGCGGACTTCACGGCCTTCACCCCGCCGAGCTCCTTCACCAGCCGCTTCCTCCGCGTCTCCCCCAGGCCCGGGATGCCGTCGAGGACCGAGGTGGTCATCCGCTTGCCCCGCAGCTCGCGGTGGAACGTGATGGCGAAGCGATGGGACTCGTCACGGATCCGCTGGAGGAGGTAGAGCCCCTCGGACTGGCGAGGGATGCGGATGGGGTCGGAGAGGCCCGGCACGTAGACCTCCTCGAACCGCTTGGCGAGCGACGCCACGGGGATCTCCTCGTCGAGCCCGAGCTCGGCCAGCACCTTGACCGCCACGCCCAGCTGGCCCTTGCCGCCGTCCACCAGCAGCAGCTGCGGCGGGTACTGGAAGCGACCACGCTCGCTCACCGGGAGCTGGCGCTCAGCGAGGTAGGCGGTGAGCCGGCGGGTGAGCACCTCCTCCATCGCCAGGAAGTCGTCGTTGCCCTGACCGCTCTTGATCTTGAACCGGCGGTACTCGGACTTCTTCGGGAGGCCGTCCTCCATCACCACCATCGACCCGACGTAGTCGGTGCCCTGGAGGTGGCTCATGTCGTAGCACTCGATGCGCAGCGGCGACTCGGGCAGCCCGAGGGCCTCCTGCAGCTCGTTGAGGGCCTTGGCCCGGCTGTTGTGGTCCGAGGCCCGCTTGAGCCGGTGGCGCACGAGCTCCTCGGAGGCGTTGCGGGTGACGGTGCTCTGCAGCTCGCGCTTCTGGCCACGCTGGGGCACCCGGATCGACACGGCGGAGCCCCGCAGGTCGGTGAGCCAGTGGGTGTAGAGGTCGGGCTCGTCGGGGTCCCACGGCACCAGGACCTGCTTCGGCATGCCGATCGGTGGGGGCGGGTCGTAGAGCCCCTCGAGGATGCGCCCGGTGAGCTGATGGGGGTCGAGGTCCTCGACCTTGTCGAGCACGAAGCCCTTGCGGCCGACCACCTTCCCCTTGCGGACGTGGAACACCTGCACCGCCGCTTCGAGCTCGTCGTCGGCCACGCCGATCACGTCGAGGTCCTCGCTGCGATCGGCCACGATCTGCTGGCGCTCGATGGCCTTGTTGACGGCGACGAGCCGGTCGCGCAGCCGCGCCGCCCGCTCGAACTCGAGGTCGTCCGCCGCCTCGCGCATCGCCGACTCCAACCGGGCGACCACCTCATCGGTGTCGCCCTCGAGGAACTGGAGCAGCTCGTCGACGTAGCCCTGGTAGCGATCGTGGTCGACCTCGCCGACGCACGGGCCCGAGCACTTCTCGATGTGGAACAGCAGGCACGGACGACCGAGCCGCTCGTGGTGGGCGAACTTGTTGTCGGAGCACGTCCGGACCGGGAAGGTCCGCAGGAGCAGGTCGAGCGTCTCGCGGATGGCGTAGGCGTGGCCGTACGGCCCGAAGTACCGCACGCCCTTCTTGCGGGTGCCTCGCATCACCAGGGGCCGCGGCCACTCGTCGCTCACGGTGACGGCGAGGAACGGGTAGCTCTTGTCGTCGACGAGCCGCACGTTGAACCGAGGCTTGTGCCGCTTGATCAGCTCGTTCTCGAGCAGCAGGGCCTCGACGTCGTTGCGGACCTGGATCCACTCGACCGTCTCGGCGGTGGCCACCATCGAGGCCGTGCGCAGCGGCAGGTTGGCCTGGAAGTAGTTGGACAGCCGAGAGCGGAGGCTCTTCGCCTTGCCGACGTAGATGATCCGGCCGTGGGCGTCCTTGAACTGGTACGAGCCGGGCGCGTCGGGGATCGTGCCGGCGGGGGGACGTTGGACCACGCTCCTAGGTTGCCGGAAATCCCGACCGTCGACGCACCCCACGGGTACGTTCCGCACGATGCGGAGCGGCGAGGCGACGACGGCGGCACGGCCTCCCCTCGATCGCCGGTCCACGGCCCGCTGGGTGGCCGGCACGACCCTGGTGCTCGGGGCGCTGCTGATGGTGGCGTCGTCGAGCGCGGGGCGGACATCCACGACTACTGGAACTACCCGCTGCTGGTCGCGCTGGCGCTCGGCGCTGCCGTGCTCCTCGAGTCGGTCGCCGGCGTCCTCACGGCGCGTGCCCAGCTCTGGGCCAAGGCGGTGCCACTAGCGCTGGCCGCGCTCGTGGTGCTCGCCAACCTGTCCACCACCTCGGCGGCCGAAGCATCGGTGCGAGGCGCGCTCGGCACGCCCCGGTTGCTCGACGTCGCGGTCGAGCACGCGCCGCCGACCGGTCCCGTGATGGCGTACTCCTCCTACGGTCGTGCTCGATCGCCGTGGATCGCGTACGAGTCGGGGCGCGAAGGCCTCCCGCTCGACGGGCGGCCAGACCTGGTCGACCTCGCGCGACGATCCCCGAGCTTCCCGATGCTGGTGATCCTCACCGCCCCCGACGACCGCGTGAACGACGCGCTGCGGAGCGCGGCGTGGGCGGTCGACGGCTACTGCGCGGTGGTTCCCGCCGCAGAGGCGCTCGCCGCCTACCGGCTGGCCGACTGAAGGGCCCCAGGCGCGGGGTCGCCCGCCTTGCGGGCCGCGAGCGCAGGCACCACGACGAGCAGCGACAGCATGCCGAGCGGTAGCAGCACCCGGCCGAAGTCGGGGAACCGGTGCCAGACCGGAGCGCCCAAGGTGGCGGCGAGTGCCAGGTGGGCACCCACGAGGGGCCGCAACCCCGATCCCCGGCCGAGCACCAGCGCGGCGACGGCGAGCCCGAGGAGCACGGTGGCGAACAGGAGGTCGCCCGGCCCCCACCCGCTCGCCTCCGAGAGGAGCCCGCCGAAGGGCACCACCGACATCCGTCCCCCGACCGACCCCTTCGGCAGCGCGCCGATCCGAACGAGCAGGAACGCGACCCACAACAGGTACGGGACCGCCGAGGCGGCAGCGGCCGCGGCGTGGGGCAGGCGACGCCGGACCAGGGCGGTGACCATGAGCACGAACGGCACCAGCAGCAGCGTCTCCCGGCAGAGGCCCGCAGCAGCGAACAGCGCGACCGCTACGAGGTCGGGCCGCTCGCCCTCGATGCCCGCCGGGTCGACGTCGCCGGGGCGGTTCGGCCGCAACCACCGGAAGAGCCCAGCCAGCACCAGCGCGGTGCCGAGCGCCTCGGGGCCGACCCACGTGAGGTCCACGAACACCCCGGGCATGGCGATGGTGGCGAGGGCCCACCGCGGGTCGGCGCCGCGGGCCGCGAGCCAGACGCCGGCCATCGCGACGAGGCCGACCACGGAGATCACGGTGACCACGATGAGGGCCCACGCGACCGCCGCCCGCTGGCCGCCCGACGCCGCCCACCCCAACCACCCGTACATCGGCCGCTGGTAGCGGTAGGCCTGCTCGCTCTCGCCGCCGCGCACCATCTCGGGTCGTCGCACCAGCGGGTCGGTCGCCTGGCCGGCGAACAGCTGGCCGTCGCCCTTGACGAGGCCGTTCTCGACCGCGTTGGTGGGCGGGTCGTACATGGACGAGATCAGCTGCCCGGCCTCTGCCGGATCCTGCGGGCCGGGCGCGCTCACCACCGAGGTGAACCAGTAGGCGACCAACGCTCCGCAGATCAGCGCTGCGATCACCACGACGGCCGCGATGTCCTGGCGCTGCGAGTCCGGGGCCGCGCTCGACGTCGACGCCGCGTCGGGGTCACCCATCTCGGGCGTGGGCGGGGCGAGGGTGGCGGCCACCCCCTTCCGTCGGCCGATCACGACCCCAGTTGAGCGCCCCGCACTCCCACGCCGGTGGACCGTCTGCTGGCCGGCGGGAACATCCCGACCGACGGCGGAGGTTGGAACGATGCTCGGACGGTCCGGGCACCTACACTGACCTTGCCGGCCTGGCATCCGGCTCCATGACATCCCGTGCCGACATCCCCGTGGCGAGGCGACCAGGCTGTCCCCACCGGCACCAAGCGGGATCACCACCATCCCCGGAGGCCACCGTGCTCAGGCTCCAGACCCCCCTCCCCGAGCGATACCGCGACGCGTCGCCCGACGCCCTCGACGAGATGATCGGCACCGCCAAGGCCACCCTCGGCGACCGGCTGTTCATCCTCGGCCACCACTACCAGCGCGACGAGGTGATGAGGTGGGCAGACGCCCGCGGCGACTCGTACCGGTTGTCGGTGCTCGCCCAGGAGCGCCCGGCGGCCGACTACATCGTGTTCTGCGGCGTGCACTTCATGGCCGAGTCCGCCGACGTGCTCACCGGCGACCACCAGGCCGTGGTGCTGCCCGATCTGAACGCTGGCTGCTCCATGGCCGACATGGCCGACCTCGACGAGGTCACCGAGGCCTGGGACGCGCTGAGCGAGGTCATCGACACGACCCGCCTGGTGCCGATCACCTACATGAACTCGAGCGCCGCGCTCAAGGCGTTCGTCGGCGAGCACGGCGGCGCGGTCTGCACCTCGACGAACGCGCGCGAGATCCTCGAGTGGGCGTTCACCCAGGGCGACAAGGTGCTGTTCTTCCCCGATCAGCACCTCGGCCGCAACACCGGCATCGCCATGGGCTACACCCACGACGACATGAGGGTCTGGAACCCGCGGCTCGAGCTGGGCGGCCTGCGCGACGACGACGTGCGCGACGCCACGTTCCTCCTCTGGAAGGGCCACTGCTCGGTGCACCAGCGCTTCACCCCGGCCCACGTCGAGGCCTTCCGAGCCGAGCACCCCGACGGCATCGTCATCGCCCACCCCGAGTGCGCCCACGAGGTGTGCTCGATCGCGGACGAGGTGGGCAGCACCGACTACATCATCAAGGCCGTCGCCAAGGCACCCGTCGGGGCCACGATCGCGATCGGCACCGAGATCCACCTGGTGAACCGGCTCGCCACCGAGACGCCCGACAAGACCGTGGTGAGCCTCGACCCGCTGGTGTGCCCATGCTCGACCATGTTCCGCATCGACGCGCCGCACCTCGCGTGGATCCTCGAGAACCTGGTGGAGGGCCGGATCCTCAACCGGATCACCGTCGACGAGCACACCACCGAGTGGGCCAAGGTCGCGCTCCAGCGCATGCTCGACATCACCCAGGGCAACCCGGTCGAAGCCGTGCGAGACCCCGCCACCGACACCCGACCGCTGCCGGTCTGACCTGGCCGGTCGTCCGCCTCGCATCCGTGGCGGGCTGACAGCCCGCTGGCATCATGGAGCCGCATGGGCACGGGGCGACGCACTCGATGAGCGAGCGGCGCGCGCTCGTGGTGATCGAGGCGACGGCGGGCGCCTCCACGACCGCTCCCGGTCCCCTGCAGGACCTGGCGGGACGCCCGGTCCTGCAGTTCCTCGCCCAGCGCCTCGAGCCGCTCGCGCGCACCGACGAGACCACCGTGGTCGTCGCGTGCAGCGACCTCCCGGTCGACGATGCGGTGGTCGACCTCGCCGCCAGGCTCGATCTGCCCACGATACGAGGGCGCGCGGGCGATGTGGTCGGCCAGCTCGCGATCGCGTTCGTGCGCCATCCGGCGACCGAGCTGGTGCACCTCCGCGGGGACCACCCGCTCCACGACCCGTACGTCATCCGTGCCGCGATCGACCTGCACCGCACGGCGGACGCCGACCTGACCACGAACCTGCTGCCACGCACCTATCCCCGGGGCCTGGACGTCAGCGTCCTCTCCGCTCGCGCCCTCTCGGCGGCCGAGCTCGAGATCTCGACGCCAGCGGAGCGGGCGACCGCGGCCCGCCACGTCGCCCGCCGCCCCGACCGCTTCCGCCTCGCGAGCCTCAGCTCGGGCATCGACGCCTCCGGTGAGCGATGGACCGCGTCGACCTCGAGCGACCTGGCGACGCTGCGCGCGCTCGTCGGGCAGGTCCCCGACGCCACCTCCGCGAGCTGGAGCCGAGTCCTCTCGGTCGTGGGACGATCCGACAAGGCGCGGCCCGGCGAGCTTCGGCTCACGGCCGAGGCACCCCCCGATCCCGGGGCCTGCCCGTGGGTTCGCCGGTGGACCGCCAGCGTCGACGGAGCGAAGGTCGGCGAGGTCTCGGTCTCGGTCGGCGTGGGCGGACGGATCGAGCGCACCGTCGCCGTCGGCGAGCCGTGGACCGAGCCTGCTCGCGCCGCGCTGTACCGGCTGCTCGTGGATGACCTCCAGGCCGGCCGATGACCGGCGTGCCGTGACCGAGCCCGAACCCTCGCCAGCACCGACCACGCCCGCGAGCGGGGGCTTCGGCCGCCTCGCCCGCGACTCGGCGCTGTTCGCGCTCGGCGCCGCCGTCGGGAAGCTGGTCGGGATCGTCCTGCTCCCGATCCTGACCCGGTCGCTCTCCCCCGCCGAGTTCGGGCGGGTCGACGTGCTCTCCACGATCCAGTCCGCGGCGGCCTCGGTCCTGCTGCTCGGCATGGACCTCGCCGTGACCCGCATCTACGCGGACCTCGACGACGAGCGGCCACGGCTCTTCCCCACCTGGCTGTGCGGCGTCGGGGTGGTGGCGATCCCTGCTGCGCTAGCACTCGCCGCGGGATCCCACGGCGTGAGCCGGGCCCTCTTCGAGACCGACCGCTACGCCACCGCGGTGACCCTCACGGGCATCGCGATCGTCGGCAGCATGGTCCAGGTCGTGGGGCTGACCGCGCTGCGCAACGTCGGCCGCGCCGGCGCCTACGCCGCGGTGTCAGGCGGCAGCCTGGTCCTGAACGGCGTGCTCGTCATCGCCTTGGTCCCGAGCCACCGATCGGCGACCTCGGCGCTGACGGCGATGGCGATCTCGATGGTCGCCGGCGGGGTCGCATCGGTGGTGGTGGGACGTCGCCTGTTCGCCGGTCGGCCTGACCTCGACCTCGGCCGTCGCCTCCTCGTCCTCGGGATCCCGCTGGCCCCCGCGGTGGCCGCGACCTGGGTGGCGGAGGTGGCCAACCGGGCGATCCTGCTCCGGAGATCGAGCGCGGACGACGTGGCCTACTTCTCGGTGGCGACCCGGTTCTCCTCGGTGGCGGTGCTGGTGGTGCTCGGCTTCCAGCTCGCTTGGCAGCCGGCCGCGTTCGCGCTGGGGGCGAGCCGCGAAGCGCTCCAGCGCATCGCCGACGACGGCCGCCGCATCGTCACCGGCGTCTCCCTCGCGGTCGTGGCCGTCGCCGCCGTCGCGCCCGAGCTGGTCCGCCTGCTCGGCGGCACCGAGTACGCCCCGGCGGTCCGGGTGGTCGGCCTGTCGCTCGTGTTCGCCATCGGCTACGCCGCCTTCCAGGCGGCATCGATGCCGAGCGCCATCAGCCGCCGCATGCGCGACCTCGGCCTCAGCGCCATCGTCGCTGCGGGGGTCGGTGTCGGTCTCAACCTCGCGCTGGCCCCCCGGCACGGGGCTGCCGGCACCGGGATCGCGGTGGCCGCCGGGCAGTTCGCCGGCACGGCGCTCATGATCGCCCTGGCCCGGACGCAGGCGCCGGTCCCCTACGCCTGGGCGAGGATCGCCCTGGTGGTCGGCGTGGCGTCGGCGGCCACGATCGGCGCCACCTGGCCGGCAGGCGGCGCATCGGCAGGGGCCCGCGCGGCGATCTGGCTCGCGGCCACCGGGGCCGTCTTCGCCGAGGGCAGCGGCACCGACCTGGTGCGATCCCTGCGGACGCCGCGCCCGAGGTCGACCGATCAGTGACCCCGGGGCGCGCGGGAGCGATCCACCAGCGCGCCCACGAGGTCCCCGATGGCACCGGCCACGACGTCGGCCCGGTGGTACGCCTCCACCCAGCGTCGCCCCTCCATGCCCCGCTGGGCTCGGGCCTCGGGGTCGTCGTGCAGATCGATGATCGCCGCCGCGACGTCGGCGGGATCCAGCACCGACACGAAGGGGTGGCTCGGGTACATCTGGGCCATGGCGGCCTCGTCGATGTGGCACAGCACCGGACGCTCCATCGCCGCACCTTCGAGCGACACGTAGCCGAACCACCCGACCCCGAACTCGTCCGCCACCACGTCTGAACGTCGATAGAGCTCGACCATGTGGTCGCGGTCGAAGAGCCGTCCGTCGGGCGGTCGCAACCATCGGACGACGTCGTCGATGCCGAGCGCGGCGCAGCGCTCCCGGGCCGCGGCGACGTCGCGCGACAGCGGCGTGTCGGGCATCACCAGCGTGAGGTCGAGGTCGGGCCGTTCGCGACGTACGAGGGCCACTGCCTCCAGCAGGGCGCCGTTGCCCTTCCACTGACCGGTCCGCTCCAACGCCTCGGTCCGGTCGAGCACCAGGCGCGACGGGTGGAACACCGTGAAGCCGGCGCCGTCGAGCGCGTCGTCCACCCACCGCGCCGTCGGCTCCGTGACGATCGCCGTGGGCGAGTAGGCGTCGGTGTCGACCACGATCGGGACCTGCTGGCGCGACCGCCGATCCTGGGCGACGTGGAGTCGGTCGGCCGCCCGAGCCATCGGCGCGAAGGGCTGCATCCAGACCTCGTCGGCCCGGGGGGCCGCTCGACGCATCCACGCCCCGGCGACCAGCTCGGCCGCTCGGTGCGGCCACGTGTCGTACCAGCGCCAGAACGTGATCGGGAACGGCTTGACCGTGAGGTCGCCGCCGGTGGCGTAGAAGGCCCACGGCCGCCCGCTGAACTGGGCGAAGATCGGCCCGGGGCCCGACGCGACCACCACGTCGAACTCGCCGAGCGCCTCGGTGACCGGGGCGCGCCACGGCGCGGCGAGGGAGGCGGGCGTGATCCACGGGCCGCCGTGGATCCAGTCGGTGTAGCCGTCGGCCAGCGACGGGTCGTCGTTCTCGGGGCGCGACGCCGGGGCGTCGGTGCTGCTGACGAACACGTGGGCGTCGATGCCGGCCGCCCGAAGCCCCTGCGCCGCCCGGTAGTGCGTGTTGGCGACGTTGCCGAGGAACGCCACCCGGGCACCGCCGGGGCGTCCGGTCACCGGTCGCGACCGAGCGAGGGGTTCCGCTGGCAGAACTTCACGTAGAAGCTCTTGGGCACTCGGTCCATCTTGTAGAGCGCCCAGAAGAACGGTCGGAGCCGCTCGAAGGTCTGCTTGTAGGTGGGGAACTCGGAGTAGTGGCGCTTGGGCAGGGCCATGACCGCGTCGAACTCCTCGTCGGAGAACTCGAGGCGCTTCTTCACCAGTTCGAGGATGTCGTCGTCGAGGTGGGGCTCGAGCGCCATCTGCCGCTCGGCCTCGTCGCGCTCCATCTGCCCGCTGCGCACCAGGCCCGAGTAGCCGAGGATCCGCATGTCGATCCCCCACCGCTTCGGCAGGAAGTACGAGTGGTAGAAGGCGGTGAAGCGGTTCTCGAGGTGGTGGCCGCCGTACCACTCCCACCCGTAGGTCTCCGAGAGGAACGCCTTGGTCGCGTCCTTGTCGTAGTCCATGAAGTACAGCGGCCGGATGCGCTTGATCCCGCTGAAGGCCGCCCACCGCACGAAGTCCCGGAACGCCATGTTCGGGTACGTCTCCATCGGGACCCGGCCGTACTGCTCGTGGACCGAGCGGATGTACTTGCCGTCCATGTACAGCCAGCCGAGCGGCGACACCCCCTCGGTGCGGAAGGAGTGGCCCTCGACGATGTAGTCGATCTTGTGCTCCTCGGCGGCGCGGTACAGCACCCCCATGAAGCCGATGTCGGTGGGCGACTCGAGGTCGCGCACACCGGCGAGCATGAACGCCCGGTAGATGTCGTCGTACTCCTTGTTGTCGACGACGTAGGTCTGCAGCGGCACCTCGAGCTCGTCGAGGGCGGCGTAGATGTTGCTGGTGGCGATGGGCGAGTTCCACGTGTTGTCGAAGTGCACCGCCAGCGGCCGCAGGCCCAGCTCGACCATGGAGTGCACGAGGTACGAGGAGTCGCAGCCTCCGCTCACGCCGACGATGCAGTCGTAGGGCTTTCCCTTGCCGGCCTCGCGCATCTCGGCAGCCATGGCCTCGAGCCGGGCCTTGCCCTCCGCTCCGGTCGGGTACTGCGCCTCCATCTCGTCCTGGAACGCGCAGTAGCTGCACACGCCCCGATCGTCGAAGGAGATCCCCGGGATGCCGGCGTGGAACAAGCACCGGGTGCAGGCGCGCTCGCCCGAGGGCGACGTCGGCCACGGCGCCGTGCCAACGGGCTCTGGGGTGGAGGTCATCGTCACGTCACCATCATCGGACGAGGTCACGGTTGCATGAGCCGCACGAGCTGCGCCCGGGCGGGATAGTTGATGAGCACCCCGCGCTGGGGGCCCTGGAACACGAACAGGCTGCCGGCGGCCACGGCCGAAGCGTGCGCCTCGCGGACCGGCGCGCCCAGCTCCTTGCGCTTCGCCGCGCCGCCGTGGGCGATCACCGGGACGCTCACCGCGCTCGCCACCTCACCGATCAGCTCCAGGTCCCACCCCTCCATGGTGCCCTCCCGGTCGATGGAGGTGAGGAGGATCTCGCCGACGCCGAGCTCCTCGGCTCGCCGGGCCCACTCGAGCGGACCCGCGCCGACGGGTCGGGCGCCGCCGGCCACGAACGCCTCTCCTCCGATGCCACCTCGCACGTCGACGGACGCCACCACCGCCTGCGCCCCGTACACGCGCGAGGCCTCGCTCACGACGCCGGGGTGGTCGACGATCGCCGTGTTCAGGACCACCTTCTCGAAGCCGGCGGCGAGCACCGCCTCGACCTGGTCCATCGTCGAGAGGCCCCCGCCGTAGGCGAGCGGGATGAAGCACTCGGTGGCGTAGCGGCGCAGGGCCTCGAGCGACGCGGGCGTCCGGCTCCGGGCCCCGCCGATGTCGAGCAGGACCATCTCGTCGACCTCGAACGCGTTGAAGAGGCTGAGCACGTTGACCGGGTCGCCCACGTAGGCGGGCTCCGCGAACCGGCGGGTCTTCACCAGCCGATCCCCGTCGAGCAGCAGGCACGGGATCACCCGCGCCGCCTCGGCGTCGTCGTCGGTGAGCTCGGCGAGCAGATCGGTCACGGTCGGGCCCCCAGCGCGAGGAACGAGCGCACGAGCGCCATGCCGTGGCGATGGCTCTTCTCGGGGTGGAACTGCACCCCCATGACGTGCCCGCGGGCCACCCCCGCGACCACGGGCCGGCCGCCGTAGCGGGCCAGCAGCAACGTGTCCGCGTCCGACGCCGGGCGGTACGCGTAGGAGTGGACGAAGTAGAAGCGGGCGTCGGGCGCCAGGTCGGCGACCAGCGGGTGGGCCTGGCGGGCGACGACGCGGCTCCACCCCATGTGCGGCACCTTCACCGGCCCGGCGGGGCCGTCGGCAGGGATCCGCTCGACGGTGCCGGGGATCCACCCCAAGCCCGGGCGCACCCCCTCCTCGCTCGAGTCCGCGAGCAGCTGCATGCCGAGGCAGATGCCGAGCACCGGGACCCGGTCCGACGCCACGACCTCGTCGAGGACCGCCACGAACCCACGGTCGTGCAGGCGCGCCATCGCCTCGTCGAACGCGCCCACCCCCGGGAGGATGACGCGCTCGGCACCGGCGAGGTCCGCGGGTCGCTCCACCAGGTCGGCCTGACCGCCGACCTTGCGGACCATGTTGGCGACCGACCCGACGTTGCCCATGCCGATGTCGACGACGGCGACCCTCACGCATCGCCTCCGGCTCGGGCGGCCGTCCATCGCTGCTCGGCCGCGAGCCGGGCATCGGGGTCGGTGCGGACCTCGACCTCAGCTCCGGAGCCCGTGACGATCCCGATCGGGCGGGCGGGACTTCCGGCGACGACGAGCCCGTCAGGCACCACGCCCTTCACGAACGACTGCGCACCGACCACGCACCCGGCGCCGATCTCGGCCCCGGCCGCCACCACCGCGGCCGCGCCGAGATGGCAGCGGTCGCCGATGGTGGTGGGGGCGACGAACCGCTCGACGGCTCCCCCCGACAACGACCACGCGACCGTGTCGTGGGTGTAGAGGTGGACTCCGGTCGAGACCGAGCACCACGCGCCGACGCTCAGGGTGCCCCCGGAGCCGTCGAGCACGACGTTCGGCCCGATCCAGGTCTGCTCGCCGACCCGAACGTCGCCGAGGACCAGGGCGCTGTTGTAGATGCTGGCGCCGGCGGCGAACCCGAGTCGGGCGGCACGGTCCCACCGGTCGCCGAGCACGGCATCGGCGAAGGGGAGGCTCCGGTCGAACTCGGCCCGACGCGCCTCGTCGAGCGCGCGGTAGGCGTCCGCGAGCGCGCCGGCCAGCTCGGCCGGCGGGCCGACGACACGCTCGGCGTCGCCCGGGTCAGCCACGCCGATCGGCCTCGCGCAGCGCCGTGGCGAGCGCTTCGACGACCCGCTCGACGTCGGTGGCGGCCATCGACGGCAGCAGCGGCAGGGTGAGCGAGTCTCGCTGGGCGGCGAACGAGCGGGGCAGATCGCCGGGGGCGTACCCGAACCGGGCGAAGGCCGGGTGGGCGTGCATGGCGTAGGTCCCGAGGGTGGTCTCGATGCCCGCCGAGCGCAACCGGGAGATGACGTCGTCGCGGTCGATCGCCTCGTGGACCATCACGACGAACGACTGGTAGGACCAGGTGGCGGGCTCGGGCGGGAGCCGCAGGGCGACGCCTTCGACATCGGCGAGGAGGGCCTCGTAGCGGCGAGCGGTCGCCGCCCGATCGTCGAGGATCGAGCGGAGGCGACCCATCTGGGAGAGGCCGAGGGCGGCGGGGATCTCCGACAGCCGGTAGTTGAAGCCGTTGTCGACGAACTCCAGGCCCACTCGCGCCGGGATGCCGCCGTGGGTCCGCAGCCGCCGGAGCCGATCGGCCAGGTCGCCATCGTCGGTGGTGATCGCTCCCCCCTCGCCGGTGGTGACGACCTTGCGGGGGTGGAAGCTGAAGCAGCCGGTGTGGCGTGAGCCGCACGGGTCGCCGCCCCAGCTCGAGCCCAGGGCGCACGCCGCGTCCTCGACGACGGCCAGCCCGTGAGCGGCGGCGAGGTCGCCCACCGCATCGAGGTCGGCGGGCTGGCCGAAGGGGTGCACCGCCATGATCGCCCGAGTGCGCTCGGTGACCTTGGCCGCCGCGTCGGCGACGTCGAGCGGGAACGCGTCGGGCAGCGAGTCGACCAGGACCGGGGTCGCGCCGAGCTCCACGATCACGTTGCCCGACGCCGGGAACGTGAAGTCCGAGACCAGCACCTCGTCGCCGGGGCCGACGCCGTGGCCCACCAGCGCCAGGTGCAGGGCCGTGGTGGCCGAGGTGGTGGCGACCGCGTGGCCCGCACCGACCGCCTGGGCGACCGCCTCCTCGAAGCGGGCGACGTACGCGCCGCTGGTGAGCATCCCCGAGCCGATGATGGCCGCCAGGTCGTCGGCGACCTCGTCGAACGAGACGTCGGGCCGGATGATGGGCAGGTTCATCGCTGCCGCCGCTCGACGTACCAGTCGATGGTCTCCGCCAAGCCCTCGTCGAGCGGGGTGGTGGCGAGCGGGCCGACGAGCTGCTCGGCGCGCTCGACGCCTGCGCAGTGGCGCTTCACGTCGGCGGTGCGCTCGGGCTCGTGGCGGATGCCGCCATCCCACGCGAGGTGGCGGACCACGGTGTCGACGATGGTGGCGATGGAGGTCTCCCGGCCGCTGCCGACGTTGAACGTCTCGCCCCGCACCGGGCTCGCGGCGATCCGCAGCATGGCGTCGACCGAATCCCGGACGAAGATGAAGTCGCGCGTCTGGGAGCCGTCGCCCTGGAGCACCGGCTGCTCGCCGTCGAGGATCCGCTTCACGGTCAGCGGGATGACGGCGGCGAACGCGCCTTCGTTCTGGCGCGGGCCGTAGTTGTTGAACGGACGCACGGTGACGGCGTCGAGGTCGAACATCCGCACGTACGACGCGACCGCGAGGTCCGCCGCGGCCTTCCCGGCTGCGTAGGTGGTCTCGGCTTCGAGCGGATGGTCCTCGGTCATCGGCACGAACCGGGCGGTGCCGTACACCTCCGAGCTCGACGAGTGGACGAGCCGTCCGAACGCCCCGGCCCGTTGCAGCTCGCACAGCGTGAGCGCGATGTCGAGGTTGACCCGACACGCACCCGCCGGGTTGAAGAACGAGTACAGGAGGGCCTTGGTGGCCAGGTTGAACACGACGTCGGGTCGCTCCTGGCGGCAGATCTCGGCCATGGCATCGCGATCGGCCGCGTCCTCGCGGTGCACCACCAGACGATCGCCGCCCGCCTCGCGGGCCGCCTCGAGGTTGTGGTCGTGGCCGAGGAAGAAGGTGTCGACCACCACGACCCGCTCGGCGCCGCCCGCGAGCAGCGCGTCGACGAGGTGCCCGCCGATGAACCCGGCACCTCCCGTGACCAGCACTCGGCCGAACCCCTCCGTCATCGGTGCTCCTCGCTCGCGATCTGGGTGATCTGGGCCGCCAGCTCGATGGCCCGCACTGCCCTGGCCCCGTCGACGCGGGGCTGCTCGTCTCCTCGCACGCACGCCACGAAGTGGGCAAGCTCCGATGCGAGCGGCTCGGCCCGGCGGACGAACACCCGCTCGGTGCCGACGTCGAGCACGTACTGGCCGTCGTCGAGGTCGCCGGCGTCGAGCATCCCGATCCGGCCCTGGCGGTAGATGTGGAGCTCCTGTGCCGAGTAGTCGACCGCGAAGAGCCGCTCATCGGTGGTGACGCGCAACGTGCGAACCTGGTCCTGGGTGATGCGGCTCGCGGTGAGCGTGGCGAGGGTCCCGTCGTCGAACGTGAGCAGCGCGGTCACGTAGGAGAGCGGACCCGAGCCCGGCCCGGCGACCCCGCGTGCCGTGACGTCGACGACGTCGCGCCCCACCAGGGCGAGCACGATCTCGATGTCGTGGATCATGAGGTCCGCGACCACGTCGACATCGGTGATGCGGCTCGACACCGCGCTCATCCGGTGGGCCTCGACCGCCCGGATCCGGTCGCCGGCGCGCAGGATGCGCCCGAGTTGCTCGACCGCCGGGTTGAACTGCTCGATGTGGCCCACGACGAGGGTGCGCCCGGCATCGGCGGCCGACTGGGCGAGCGCCAGGCCGTCGGCGGGGGTGACGGCGAGGGGCTTCTCGACGAGGCAGTGGATCCCGAGCGCGAACAGCTCGCGGCCGACCTCGAGGTGCAGCGACGACGGCACCGCCACCGACGCGGCGTCGACCCGGCCCTCGAGCTCGGCGAGCGACGCGAACGCCTCGCCGCCGAACGATGCTGCGACCGCGGCGGCCCGATCGGCGTCGGCGTCGACGACCCCGACGAGCTCCACGCCCTTCAGGCCGGCGTAGACCCGGGCGTGGTTAGCGCCCATGCTCCCGGCACCCACGACCGCCACGCGCACCGGCGAGGTCACGAGCCCAGCTCCTCTCCCCCGCCCGGGCGCGCGCCGCGCGGCCCGACCTGGAGGCGGCGGCCCTCCTCGTCCACGTAGTCGATGACCCGCGCCGGGTTGCCGATCACGAGGGCGTTGGCGGGCACGTCACGGGTGACGACCGAGCCCGCGCCGACCATGCACGCCCGCCCGAGGCGCACGCCGCACACGATGGTGGCGTTCGCCCCGATGCTCGCCCGGTCCTCGACCACGGTCGGCGTCACCTCCCAGGTCCCGAAGGCGCGAGGCACGAGGTCGTTCGTGAACGTGGCGCCCGGGCCGACGAACACCTCGTCGCCGATGGTGACGCCTTGGAAGATCGAGACCCCGTTCTGCACCTTGCAGCCGTCGCCGATCACCACGCCGACGTCGACGTACACGCCCTGGCCGAGGTTGCAGCCGGCACCGACGCGGGCGCCCTCGCGCACCTTGGTCCAGTCCCAGACCCGTGTGTCGTCGCCCAGCACCGCCTCGGGAGACACCGAGGCCGAGTCGTGGGCCCACGCCGCGCTCACGCGACGGCCTCCAGCGCGCTCAGCACCGCGTCGCACACGACATCGACCTCCGCTTCGGTCATGAGCGGATCCATCGGCAGCGACAAGACCTCGTCGGCCGCCCGCTCGGCCACGGGGGCCGGCGCGGCGCCCGAGGCAGCCAGCCACGGCTGGGTCGACATCGCCATCGGGTAGTGGATGCCGGTGCCGATGCCCTGCTCGCGCAGCGCCGCTTGCACGCCAGCCCGCTCGGGAACCCGCACGACCAGCAGGTGGTGCACGGCCCCCTCGGCCCACGGGACCAGGCCGTGGTCGGCGAGGCGATCGCGGTAGCGACGAGCGAGCGTCCGCCGCGCCTCGGTCCACGTCGCGAGGTGGCGCAGCTTCACCGAGAGCACCCCGGCCTGGAGGCCGTCGAGCCGCGAGCACCAGCCCACGACGTCGTGGCCGTACTTGGTGGCTCGGCCGTGGTCGCGGAGGCGAGCCGCTCGGGCCACGACGTCGGCATCGTCGGAGATCACCATGCCGCCGTCGCCGAGCGCCCCGAGGTTCTTGCCGGGGTAGAAGCTGAAGCACGCAGCGTGGCCGATCGTGCCCACGCCGATGCCGTCGGCGGAGGCGAGGTGGGCCTGGGCCGCGTCCTCGACCACGAGCAGGCCGTCGTCTCGCCATCCCTGCAGGAGCGCGGGGGCCACGTGGTGACCGTAGAGGTGCACGGGCATGACCGCTCGGGTGGACGGGGTGCGCACCGCGTCGACGGTGTCGGCGCTCAAGAGCAGCGTGCGCTCGTCGACGTCGGCCACCACCGGGGTGGCGCCCGCGTGCACCACCGCCTCGGCGGTCGCCACGAACGTCATGGCGGGCACGATCACCTCGTCGCCGGGGCCGACGCCCAGCGAGCGCAGGGCGAGGGCGAGGGCGTCGGTGCCCGAGCCGCAACCGGCGCCGGCCGCCACGCCGTGCGCGCCGGCGAACGCCGCCTCGAAGTCGGCCACCGCCGCGCCGCCGACGAACGAAGAGTCGCGCAGCGTTCGGTCGAACACCTCATCGAGCTCGGGGCGGATGCTGGCGTGGAGCCGACCGAGGTCGAGGAACGGCACGCTCATCGTTGGACCTCCCGGCCGGGGTTGCCGACGATCACGGCGTCAGCCAGCACGTCGCGCACGACGACGGCACCAGCGCCGACGAGCGCCCGCTCGCCGATGCGCACCCCGGGCAGCAGCACGCTCCCGGCGCCGATGACCGCGCCCTCGCCCACCTGCACCCCTTCGAGGTGGTCCTTGGTGTCGGGCCGGTTCGGGTAGCGAGCGTTGGTGACCACCACGTTGGGGCCGAGCCAGCAGCCCGCGCCGAGCACCGAGTGCTCGGGGACGAAGCAGTTCGAGTGCAAGCGCACGCCGTGGCCGATCTGCACGTGGTGCTCGACGATCGTGTGGCTGCCGATGGACACGTGGTCGCCGACCTCGGTGGCCTCCCGCACCAGCGCGCCGTGCGAGACGTGCAGCCCAGAGCCGAAGGTGGACCCTCGGTACAGCACGGCGTGGCTCCGCACGATGGCCCCCGGCCCGAGCTGCAGCGGCGGCGCCTCGGGGGGCCCGTCCACGCCCAGCAGGGCCCACGGTCCGATGACCGCACCCTCGCCGAGCTCAACGTCATCGGCCACGATCGCGGTGTCGTGGACGGTCGGCGGCGCTACCACGACAGCTCCTGGGGGCTCCCGCCACGGCGAGCCGAGGCATCGATGGCCGCCAAGATGGCGACCACGTCGGCCCCGTGGTCGGCGTTGGCGGCGGGTGTCTCGCCAGTCAGGCACGCGTGCCCGAACGCCTCCATCTCGTTGCGCAGCGGCTCGGTCATCTCCACCCGGGGGATCAAGATGTCTCCCGCCCGGGTGCGCCACTGGAAGTCGCCCAGCGACTCGAACGATCCGAGGTCGCCGGTGCGCGCCATGCCCGAGTCCACGATGGCGATCTTCTGGTCGACCGAGACGTCGTCGTACACGACCATCTTCTGGTCGCCCACGATCGTCATGAGGCGGGTCTTGCGAGGATCGATCCACGAGACGTGCAGGTGCGCGCCCACGCCCGAGGGGAACTGCAGCTTGGCGAAGAACACGTCGGGGTTGGCCGGGTCGATCATCGTCATCGACGTGCCCGAGACCTCCACCGGTCGCTCGTCGAGCAGGTGCAGCATGATCGAGATGTCGTGCGGGGCGAAGTTCCAGAGCGCGTTGCAGTCGCGCCGGACCCGGCCGAGGCTGAGCCGCTGCGAGTACAGGTACTGCGGCGTCCCCAGCTCGCCGGAGGCGACCAGCTCCTTCAGGCGCCACACCGGCGGCGAGTACAGGAACGTGTGGCCGACCATGGCGATCAGCCCCGCGTCCTTCGCGGCCTGGCCGATGGCCAAGGCCTCCGCATAGGTGTTGGCCAGGGGCTTCTCGACCATCACGTGGCGGCCAGCGGCGAGGGCCTCCTGCGCGAGCGTGGCGTGCAGCGATGCCGGCGCCGCGATGACCACCGCCTCCACGCGATCGTCGGCGAGCGCACCGCCCAGCGAGTCCCACGTGGCGATCCCGGGCAGCGCAGCCTCCGCGGCGCTGCGCTGGTCGGCGGACGGGTCGGCCACCCCGACCAGGGTCAGGTTCCGGGCCGCACGCACGTTGCGAGCGAGGTTGGCACCCCAGTAGCCGTAGCCCAAGAGTGCGACACCGACGTTCTGGGTCACGTTGCGCGCGCTGCCTTCCACGAGTCCTCGAGCACGGAGGCCACGAAGCCGGCTCCCCATGCACCGTGCATGATCGGAAAGCATGCCGCCAGCGTGAGCGCGTCGGCGCCATGGTCGCGAGGTTCGGCGCGCCGCACGGCGAGCGCGACCAGCGCCGCGTACCCGACCACGCCGAGCCCGACGACTCGTCGACCGGCGGGCCACGCGCACGCGATCGGAGCCACGGCAGCGGCGACCACGGCCGACGGCGGCACCAGGTGGCGGACCTTGAGCGAGCCGGGATGGCGTCGGACCACCCGCTCCTTCCACCGTCCGTACCACCAGAACTGGCGGCCCAGGGCCCGCAGCGAACCGCGAGGGTGGTAGATCGAGCCGATCGCCGGGTCCACGATGAGGCGATGGCCCCGCTCGCGCATGCGGTGGTTGTACTCGTAGTCCGAGTTGCGTTCTAGGCCCTCGTCGAACCAGCCGGTGTCGCGCATGGCGTCGGTCACGTACGCGGGATGGCTGATGGTGTCGACCTCGACGCGCTCGGTGACCGTGCGGTGCGGCGAGGCCATCCCGAACGGGGACACCATGGCCAGCCCGATCGCCATCGAGGTCGGGGAGGTGCCGATGTGCAGGTAGCGACCGCCGACCCCCGCGGCGCCGCTGTCGAGGAGCACCGCCACCGCCTGCTCGACGAAGTCGACCATCGGCTCGCCGTGCGACGAGAACAGGACGAGCACGTCGCCCTCCGCGGCAGCCAGCCCGGCGTTGAACGCTGCCGATGCCTTCTTCTTCGGGTTCTCGACGATGCGCACCCACGGATGCTCGACCGAGTACTCCTCGACCCACTCCCTCGACCCGTCGGTGGACCCGCCATCGACCACCACCACGTCGAGGTGGCTGGTGCCGTAGGTCTGCTTGGCGAACCCGTCGAGGCACGCCTGGATCGAGCCCTGCTCGTTCAGCATGGGCACGACGATGGTCACCACCGGATGGGGGTCGCGGAGCTGAGCGACCGGCACCCCGGGCACGTCCTGCACGGTCATCGTCCCTTTCCCTCCGAGCCCATCACGCTCCTCACGGTACGGCCCATGACCCGCAGGTCGAACGCGACGCTCTGGTGGCGCAGGTAGAAGAACTCGTACTGGAGCTTCTCGAGCGAGTCTCGCTCGTCGCCCGCGTAGCCGTACTTGACCTGCGCCCACCCGGTGAGCCCGGGGCGCACCAGGTGGCGCATCCCGTAGAAGGGCAGCGAGGCGCTCAGCGCCTCGACGTAGCGCGGCTGCTCTGGACGGGGGCCCACCACCGACAGCTCGCCCCGCACGATGTTCACGACCTGGGGCAGCTCGTCGAGGTGCGACGCCCGCAGGAAGCGGCCGAACGGCGTCACCCGGGGATCGTCGACGGCGGTCCACTCGCCGGCGCCACCAGGCGAGGGGCGAACGGCATCGTCACCTCGCTCCTGGCGCATCGTGCGGTACTTGAGGATCTCGAAGGCCTCCCCACCCCGCCCGACCCGCTCCTGGCGGAACAGCAGCGGACCGCGGTTGGCGACGACGTTGCCCAGCACGACGACGGGCACGGAGAGCGCCAGCGGGATCAGCCCGATGATGGCGACCGCGAGGTCGACCAGGCGCTTGAGGCGGGCGTAGCGAACCCGATGGATCTCGGAGATGTCGAAGAACAGCGACGCTCGCTCGAGCTCGGACACCGGGAGCTTGCCGAGCCACTCCTCGTAGAACTGGACCAGGGTGCGGACGCGCAGGCCCGACTCGTGCAGCGCCGCGGCCTGGGCGACGATCTCCGGGTCCGCTTGGGCGACCCGGTCGAGGACGATGACCGTGGCGCCCCCTTCGAGCACGAGGTCCACCAACCGACGAGCCCCGCCGGCGCCCGCACCCGGGTCGAGGTGGGCGACGAGCACCGCCGGCTGCTCGGGCGCCAGGGTGAGGTCCTTTCGCAGCCGATCGAGGTCGTCGTCGAGCCCGACCAGCACCACCCGGTCCCTCGCTTCGTCGCGCGACCTCCCCCCGCGGGCGAGGGCGTTCACCGCCACCTGCCACGGGACGAGGACCGCGGCCGATCCGAACACCACGAACCGTGGCAGCAGCGCGTCGCCCACGAGGAGCTGGAGCACCGACACGCCCACGGCGGCCACGAGCGAGACGATCGCCGCCGTGCCGGCAGCCTCCCTCGCGGACCGGGGCAGGTCCGGCAGGCCGAACCCGTAGCCGGCGATCCACAGCAGCAAGATGTAGCCCACCGCCCAGGCGAACCGGTTGCTGCCCGTGAAGTCGTACGGCGGATCGGCGACCCAGGCGGCGTGCACCTTGCTGAGGCCGAACACGACGCCGACCGCGCCGAGGAAGCTCAGCGTGCGGGCGGCTCGTCTCACCGGACCATCGTACGGAGGCACCCGGCGCCGAACGGCGATGCCGAGGTCCCTCAACGGCGCCCACGGACGGCCGATCATGGAGGGGTGGTGGCATCCCTCACCCCCGCGCCCTCCCGCGTCGACGAGGACCCCGCCGCGCCCCTCCTCCGCCCGGGATCGGGCCACGACGCCCAGGTGAGCGCACCCGACCCGACCTCCGAGCGGGCACCGCTCGAGGGCCGGGGCCTGGCGATCATCGCCGGGGCGATGGCGGTCGCGGGTGCACTCGGCGCCTGGGGGCTCGGACGCAAGAGCCTGTGGGTCGACGAGGCGATCTCCCTCGGGGCGACCCACGAGCTGGTGGCGACCTGGAAGGGCACCGGCGCCACGATGGCGCTCTACTACGCCCTGCTGCGGGCCTGGTCGATCCCGTCGACCGACCCGGCGTGGCTGCGGTCGCTGTCGGTGGCGTGCACCGTCGTCGCTGTGCCGTTCGCCTGGTCGGCGGCATGCCGGGCGTTCGACCGGCGCGTCGCGGCGCTCGCCGTCGGCGCGATGGCCCTGCTCCCCCTGGTGACCCGCTACGCCCAAGAAGCGCGCTCGTACGCGCTGGTGCTGCAACTCACGTCGATCTCCTGGTGCGCCCTCATCGCCTCCGCCCGCGCCGACGATGCCGGCGACGAACGGGCCCGCCGTCGTTGGTGGGGCGTGTTCTGCGCGGCCTCGCTCCTCGCCCCGCTCGCCCACGGCCTGGCGGCCCTCCAGCTGCTCGGGCAGGTTGCCTTCGTGGCTGCAGCGCCCGACCGGCGCCGATGGCTGGACCGGTTCAAGGTGGTCGGGATCGGCGTGGTCGCCGTGACCGCCGGGCTCGTCGCGCTCGGCGCATCCGACGTCGCCAGCTGGATCCCCCCGCTCTCGCTCGCCCAAGCCCGCGAGCTCGTCGACACCCTCACCACGCCGGCACTGGTCCCCCAGCTCGTCCTCCTCGCCGCGATCGCCCTCGGCACGTGGACCTGCATCGTCCGAGCGCGCTCGGCCGCGACGCCGACCGAGCGCTGGTTCGCGCTGCTTCCCATCGCGTGGGGGCTGGTGCCGCCGGCGCTGCTGGTGGTGGCATCGATCGCCCGCCCCTACCTGCTCGCCCGCTACGTGATGGCATCGGCCCCCGGGCTCGCCCTGCTCCTCGCGCTCGCCGTGCTCGGCACCGGCCCGGCACCGCATCGGATCCGCTCGCTCGCCGTGGCGATCCCGATCGTTGCCGCCCTGGTCGTGGGCCAGGTGCACCTCCATCAGGAGCGAGGCGACGACTGGCGGGCCGCCGCGGAGGTCGTCCGAGCGGACGCGAAGGGCACGGACGTGCTCGTCCTCCCCAACCCCTCCGTGCGCTCGGCGTTCGACGCGGCCTGGGCCGAGGTCGCTTCCGCCGATGCCACCGTCCCGACGGCGCTCTCCCCGGTGGAGCCGGTCGGCCAGGTCCGCCGCTTCTACACCGTGCACGCGCCCGACGTGCTCGCTACCGACGTCGCCGCCGACGGGGCCGAACGGGTCTGGCTGGTCGACCAGGCGGGCGCCGGGTTCCCGGGGGCCCTCGACCCCTTCCTCGAGGACGACGCGATCGCCGCGCGCTTCGTCGTGGCCGACGACCAGACCTTCTCCGGTGGCGTGCGGGTCGTCCTGCTGGAGCGCCGGTGAGCGCCGCGCCGCCGCTCGCCGAGCGTGGCAGCGACGACCTCGGCGAGCGCGCCGACGCCGACGCCGACGCGTCGACGGGGCGTTCCGCACGGCGCCGCATCGTCGCGCTCACGGTGGCGTGCTCGCTGCTGTGGCCGTTGCTGCAGATCGCCGCCTACGGCTCGTTCGACGCGCTCCTCGGCGTCGGCCCCGACGGCCCGGCCCGAGCCGCGATCGAGCGGGAGATCCCGGACCTCCACCTCACGTCCGACTACGGCCACGACGGCCAGCAGTTCTACGTGATCTCCCGCCACCCGTTCGATCCGCAGGCGGCCGAGGGCGCGGTCGACCCCCTCGCCTACCGGTACCGCCGGATCCTCTACCCGCTGATCGGATCGGCCCTCGCCCCGCAAGGTGGACGCTGGCTGATCGCCGTGTTCCTCATCGAGTCGCTCGTGGGCGTCGCCCTCGGCGCGTGGGCGCTCAGCCGGCTCCCCGGCGCGCCACGCTGGCTCCCCCTCACGATGGCGTTCACCCCTGGCGTGATCGCCGCGCTCGGCCTGTCGCTCTCCGATGCCCTCGCCACCGGCCTCGGCCTCCTCGCCGTCGCCCTCACGCTCGAGCGCACCCGCGCCCACCCCATCCCCGCCGACCTCCGGCGGTGGTGGCCGGTGCTCGCCACCCTCACCGCCGCGGTGCTCACCCGCGAGACGCTGCTGCTCGTGGCGATCGGGCTCGCGTGCACGCCCGGCATGCCGGCGCGGGTCCGGGCCGCGATCGCCGGCGTCCCGGGGGCGGCGTTCGCGGCGTGGTCGGCGTGGTCGGCCCACGCCGCGTCCGCGTCGTCGGCGAAGGGCGGTGCCGACCAGCTGTCGCTGCCGTTCGGCGGCTGGCTGAGCCCGCACGTCCCGTGGGGCCAGCGCGGCCTGCTGCTCGCCGTCCTCCTGCTCCTCTTGGCGGGAGCGGCGCGTTCGTGGCGCTCGGCCCCGGCGATCGCGGTCACCTGCCTGCTCGGGGCGGCGATGCTGGCGTGCCTGTCGGACCTGGTGGCGTTCAACTGGGTGAACAGCATGCGCCCGGTGGCGCCGATGGTGCCGCTGGCGCTGTGGGCGATCGCCCGGGAGCCGGCGAAGGCCGGCGTCGGCACCTGAGGCAACGATGTCCGCTCAGGCCAGGGTCACCTGGGCGATGACCGCGGCCACCGGGAGCGGACCGTAGGCGTGGGGGAACGCCTGGCCCGCCCCGTAGGAGTCCTCCTCCACGAGGTGGACCGAACCGAGCGCCTCCGGATCGAGCTCGAGCGCCACCAGGCCGGTCACCCCGGCGAAGTGCTTGGCCACGGTGCCGGGCACCTGGTGCCCCCACGAGCAGTGGACGAAGCCCTCGGCCTCGAGCGACCCCGGATCGATCACCTCGCGCCCCAGGTAGTCGGCCCACTCGTCCTCGGTGGCGAGGTGGTACAGCGATGCAGCGAGCAGGTCGTCGATGGCCATCCGCTCACCCTGCCACGAACTCGTCAGCCTTGGAGGCCCAGGAGCGGCCGGAGGTACCGGCCGGTGTGGCTCTCGGGGGTGTCGGCGACGTGCTCCGGGGTCCCCTCGACCACCACGGTGCCGCCGCCCGACCCGCCTTCGGGGCCGAGGTCGATGATCCAGTCGGCCGTCTTGATGACGTCGAGGTTGTGCTCGATCACCAGCACCGTGTTGCCCTGGTCCACCAGCCGACCGAGCACGGTGAGCAGCTTGCGGATGTCCTCGAAGTGCAGGCCGGTGGTGGGCTCGTCGAGCAGGTAGATGGTGTGGCCGGTGGACCGCTTCGACAGCTCCGAGGCGAGCTTGATCCGCTGTGCCTCACCCCCCGACAACGTGGGCGCGGGCTGGCCGAGGCGCACGTAGCCGAGCCCGACGTCGACCAGCGTCTGCATGTGGCGGGCGATCACCGGCTGGTTGGCGAAGAACTCGAGCGCCTCCTCGCACGGCAGGTCGAGGACCTCGGCGATGTTCTTGCCCTTGAACTCGATGTCGAGCGTGTCTCGGTTGTAGCGAGCGCCCTTGCACACCTCGCACGGCACGTACACGTCGGGCAGGAAGTGCATCTCGATCTTGATCGTGCCGTCGCCCGAGCAGTTCTCGCAGCGCCCACCCTTCACGTTGAAGCTGAACCGGCCGGGCAGGTAGCCCCGCACCTTTGCCTCGGTGGTCTGGGCGAACAGCTTGCGGATGTGGTCGAACACCCCCGTGTAGGTGGCGGGGTTCGATCGAGGCGTGCGGCCGATGGGCGATTGGTCGATGTCGATCACCTTGTCGAGGTGCTCGATGCCGGTGACCTTCTTGTGGAGCCCCGGCGGGGTCTTCGACTTGTAGATCCTCTGCATCAACGAGCGCAGCAAGATGTCGTTCACCAGGGTGGACTTCCCCGATCCCGACACGCCGGTGACGGCGATGAACGTGCCCAACGGGAAGTCGACGTCGATGCCCCGGAGGTTGTGCTCGCGGGCGCCCACCACCCGCAGCGCCTGCCCGTTCGACGGACGACGGGTGCTCGGCACCGGGATGGTCCGCTTGCCCGACAGGTACTGGCCGGTGAGCGACGCCTTGTTCTTGAGCAGCGACTTGTAGGTGCCGGCGTGGACGATGGCCCCGCCGTGCTCCCCCGCTCCCGGCCCGATGTCGACCACGTAGTCGGCCACCGCCATCGTGTCCTCGTCGTGCTCCACTACCAGCACGGTGTTGCCGAGGTCGCGCAAGCGGGTGAGCGTGTCGATGAGCCGACGGTTGTCTCGCTGGTGCAGGCCGATCGACGGCTCGTCGAGCACGTAGAGCACGCCGACGAGGCCCGAGCCGATCTGGCTGGCGAGGCGGATGCGCTGCGCTTCGCCACCTGCGAGCGTGGCCGAGGAGCGGTGCAGCGAGAGGTAGTCGAGCCCGACGTCGAGGAGGAACCCGATGCGGGCGTTGATCTCCTTCAGCACCCGCTCCGCGATCAGCTTGTCGCGCTCGGACAGCTCGATGGCGGCGAACGCGGCCGCCGCGTCCTTGATCGAGATCGTGGAGAAGTCGTTGATGCTGCGGCCGTCGATGGTGACCGCGAGGGTGAACGGCTTGAGGCGGGCGCCCTTGCACGCCGGGCAATCGACCTCGCGCATGTAGCCCTCGAACTGCTCGCGCTGGCTGTCGGACTCGGTGTCGGCGTGGCGGCGCTGGATCCAGGTGACGGCGCCCTCGTAGGCCGCGGAGTAGCTGCGGACCCGGCCGTAGCGGTTGCGGTACCGCACCACCGTCTTGCCGGCACCGGTCCCGTGGAGGAGCAGCTTCTGCTGCTTGGCGGTGAGGGTGCTCCACGGCGCGTCGAAGTCGATCTCGTGCTCCTCGCACACCGACTCGAGCAGGCGCTGGTGGTACTGCATGTGGCCGCTCGACCACGGCTGGATCGCGCCGTCGCGGAGCGAGGCGTCGGGATCGGGCACCACGAGCTCGGCGTCGACCTCGAACTGGGTGCCCAGCCCGTCGCAGCGCTCGCAGGCTCCGTAGGGCGAGTTGAACGAGAAGTTCCGCGGCGACAGCTCCTCGTAGCTCTTGCCGTCGACGGGGCAGGCCAGGTGCTGGCTGAAGGTCATGCGCTCGGGCTCGCCGTCGCCGTCCTTGGGCACCAGCTCGATCTCCGCGACGCCCTCGGCGAGGCGCAGCGCGGTCTCGAGCGAGTCGGTCAGCCGTCGCTCGATGCCGTCGCGCTTGACCAGCCGGTCGACCACGACCTCGATGGTGTGGTTCTCGTAGCGGGCCAGCTCGAGGTCCTTGACGGGCAGGTCGTAGAGCTCCCCGTCGATCCGGGCGCGGGCGTAGCCCTGGGCGGCGAGGTCCGCGAGGAGCGTCTCGTAGTTGCCCTTGCGCCCGCGGACGACCGGGGCCAGCACCTGGAAGCGGCTCCCCTCGGGCAGCTCGAGCACCCGATCGACGATCTGCTGGGGCGTCTGCCGGGAGATCACCACGTCGTGGTCGGGGCAGTGCGGCACGCCGATCCGGGCGAAGAGGAGGCGCAGGTAGTCGTAGATCTCGGTGACCGTGCCCACGGTGGATCGCGGGTTGCGGCTGGCCGACTTCTGATCGATCGAGATGGCCGGCGACAGGCCCTCGATGAAGTCCACGTCGGGCTTGTCCATCTGCCCGAGGAACTGGCGGGCGTAGGAGGACAGCGACTCGACGTAGCGGCGCTGTCCCTCGGCGTAGATGGTGTCGAACGCCAACGAGGACTTGCCCGAGCCCGACAGCCCCGTGAACACGATCAGCCGGTCGCGGGGCAGGTCGAGCGAGACGTTCTTGAGGTTGTGCTCGCGTGCGCCGCGGATCACGAGGGAGTCAGACACGAGCGCTGATCCTATCGACCCCTGTCCAATCGCAGGCGAACACCTGTTCCCCCGACCTGCCACCCCAGCGGCGACCATCCTCACGGCACCGGGCTTGCGTCCGATGGAATGGCGGCATGGAAACGGTCGCGCCTCCCTCCGACCTCGGCGCAGACCGCTCCCGTCGCGCCCACCCAGACCTCGGTCGCGCCGCTGACCCTGCAGTTGGCACGGCACCGGACCCGGGCGAGGACGAGGCTCGCGTGGCGGCCTCGCTGATCGCGCTGCTCGCCATCACCATCCCGCTGGCCACCGGGTACGTCCTCTGGTCGACGCCGACCGGCGCCGACGACTGGACCCGTCGGATCTCGCTCGCCCCGTTCGACCTGGTGCTCGCCATCGTCACCGGGTGGACGCTCCTGCGCTCGCGCCTGCTGGTCGACCTGTTCCGCTCCCCCGCCGTGCGCATCGCATCCGGGGCGCTGGCCATCGTCGGCATCGCCGCGTTCGCCGCGCACCCGAGCCCGCTCGGCGTCGCGCTGGGGGTGCGCCTGTTCGCCGGGCTGTGCGTGATCGCCACCGTCTCACGCGCCGCCGAGCACCCGACGGCGCGGCGCTTCATGCTCGGTGCCATCGCCGCGGTGGGCGTCGCCCAAGCCGGGCTCGCGATGGTCCAGGCCGCACGGGGCGAGGCGTTCGGCATCGAGTACCTGGACTTCGCCGGCCCGCTCTATCCGTTCGGCACCTCGTTCGCCGGCCGCGGCGGGCTCACCCACCCGTACCACCTCGCCGTCGTGCTCGTCGTCGCCCAAGGGGCGGCGCTGCTGGGCCTTCGCCAGGCCAGCCCCCGGCTCCTGGCCCGCGCCCCGTGGCTCCTGGCGCTCGCCGCGCTCGGTGCCGGCATCGCGGTCACCTACACCCGGGCCGGCGCGGTCGGGCAGGTGGCGCTCGTGATCTCGCTCCTGCTCGGTCGAGCCGACCGCAAGGTCCTCGTCGCTGCGGCCGTCGCGGTCGTGATCGGCTTGGGGATCGGTGGCATCGGCTTCGGCGACGGCTGGATGGCGAAGGGCGAGGCGACCGCGGGCAAGGACGGGGCCACCGCCGACTCCAACCGCAGCGCACGCCTGCGCGAGGCGCGCGAGCTCGTCGAGGCGAACGCGGCGCTCGGGGTCGGACCAGGGCGCTACGTCGACGCGCTGGCCGAGACCCCGCGAACCGAGTACCTGCCGGCGCACAACCTGATCGCGCAGGAGGCCGCAGAGCTCGGCGTCGTGGGCGGGGTGGTCGCGCTGGCGCTGCTGGCGCTGCTCGGCCTCCGGGCGCTGCGGGGCGGCGCGTGGACGGCTGCCGTCGTGTCGCCGATGATCCCGTTCCTCCTGCTGGACGCGTACCCGTACGTGTTCGCGACCGGCCTCGCCACCGCGGCGGTCTGGCTCGGCCTGGCCCGGGTCTCGCTCGAGCCAGCGCAGCCCGCCGAGGCGGTCCGATGACCGTGGCCGCCAGCCGGTCGACGCCCGAGCTGGTCGATGGCACCGCATCCACCGCGGCCGACCACGACGCCGCCACCTGCGCCATCCCCTGGTCGGAGATCGCCAGGTTCACGGTGCTCGGCGTGCTCCTGCTGCTGGTGTGGGTGATGATCGACGTGGCCCGCTACGGCGGCAGCAACCCCGTGAGCCTGATCCAACCGGGCACGCTCGGGCCGTCCACCGGCCTGATCGCGAGCGACTTCCCCGACATCGAGCAGCCCGAGAGCACGGGGCTCGATGGCCAGCAGTACTACGCGATCGCCCGCGAGCCGCTGCACCTCGACCGGGCGGCCGGGCACCTCGACAACCCCCGCTACCGCCTCCAGCGACCCCTGCTGCCCTGGCTCGCCGCTGCCCTCCACCCCGGGGGCGGAGGGGTCGGCCTCGTCTGGGCGCTCTTCGCCGTCGGGCTCGCCGGGATCGTGGTCGGAGCGGTCGCCTCGGGCGTGCTCTCGACCATCTGGCGGGGCCCGCCGTGGGTGTCGATGGTGTTCCCGCTGCTGCCCGGGGCCTGGTGGTCGCTGCGGGTCACGGTGTCCGATGCGATGGCGCTCGGCCTGGCGCTGGCCGCGATCGCGCTCGCGGCCCGGAACCGCACGGCCTTCGCCGCGCTCGTCGGGGTCCTCGCCGTGCTCGCGAAGGAGCCCGCGATCCTGCTGCTCGTGGGCTGGTGGCTGCACCGGCGAACGAAGCGAGATCTCGTGGTGGTCGCCGTGCCCGCCGCCGCGATCGTGGCGTGGATGGGCTGGCTCGCGAGGCAGCTCCCGCCCGATCCGGATCGGGCGAACGACCTCGGCGCGCCCTTCGTCGGGCTGGTGCAGGCCTTCACCGACGTCTGGTCGCAGGGCCACGAGCTGGTGGGGATGGCGTGCACGTTGGGCGGGCTCGCCCTGGGCGGCGTCGCCCTCTGGAAGCGCGGCCTGCGCCACCCGCTCGGTTGGGCGCTCGCCATCCAGCTCGCCTTCATCCTGGTGATGGGCGTGAACCCGACATCGGTGAACTTCGGCGCGACGCGAATGGCGATGCCCGCGATGATGGTCGCTGTGCTCGCGCTGGCCACCCCGAACGCCACCTCCGCCGAGGTGGCCGCCAGCGGCGACGCGCCTGGAGCATGAGCGCCACCCGCACCCGGGTGTACCGCGACGGGCAGGTCATCGCGCAGGACTGCCCCCACGAGGACCTCGTGCGCCACATCGCCGACCAGGGGTGCACGGTGTGGATCGATCTGTGCGGGTCGGTCGACGGCGACCTCGACCGCCTGGCGGAGCGCCTGGGCCTGCACGAGCTCGCGGTGGAGGATGCCCTCGAGCCGCACCAGCGGCCGAAGCTCGATCGCTACCCGGACCACCTGTTCCTCTCCTGCCGTGCCGCGGTGGCCGAGGTGGCCGACGCGGAGCTGGTCGAGTCGGAGATCGACGCGTTCATCGGCGACCACTGGATGATCACCGTGCGACCCGACGACGCCTTCGACATGGACCGTGTCGTCGCCCGGTGGGACCGATCGCCGGATCTGGCCGGCCTGGGCGTCGGGTTCCTGGTGTACGGCCTGCTCGACGTGGTGATCGACGGCTACTTCGACGCGGTCGACGTGTTCGACGAGTACTACGACGACATCAGCGAGACGATCTTCTCGGACCGGCCGATCCAGCCCGACCAGCAGCTCCACTGGTTCCAGATGCGCCGGGCGCTGTTCCGGCTGCACCGGCTCGCGGTGCCGATGCGCGAGGCGGTGAGCTCGCTCATGCGCCGCGAGCACGGGGTGGTGCCCGAGCAGCTGTACCCGTACTTCCAGGACGTCTACGACCACATCCTGCGAGTCACCGAGTCCACCGACGCCCTGCGCGACCTGGTCGCGACGATCGTCGAGACCAACTTGAGCCTGCGCGACTACCGGCAGAACCAGATCATGAAGAAGGTGACGAGCTGGGCGGCCATCATCGCCGTGCCCACCCTCATCACCGGCTTCTACGGCATGAACGTGCCGTATCCCGGCTTCGCTCGCCACAGCGGCGTCTGGGTGTCGGCCGGGCTGATGGTCGCCCTCTCGAGCTTGTTGTACGCCTCGTTCAAGCGCCGCGACTGGCTGTGACCGCGGCCCGCGCCACGAGCCGGGCCGTCAACCGAGGCGGGACGACGCGGCGCCGAAGCACGGCACCACCGGGCGCTCCGGGCCGGGCGCGGGGTCGGGTGCCTCGTCGAAGCGATACACGAGCACGCTGCCGCCGCCGAGGGTGCCCACCGGGCAGTACTTGCGGAGCCACGCCAGGCTGAAGCCCGGCGGCGGATCGCTCTCGGGGTCGGCCCACACCGTGTCGTCACGGCGGGTCTGCATCAGCGGCGTCACGCCGACGGCCACCCATCCGCGCACCGCCTCGGGGGCGACCTGCGTGAGGGAGCGGCTCCCCCCACCGACCTCCATCCCTCGGGTGGTGTCGAGCGCCACGTAGGGACGGTCGTGGCCGCTCGCCCACTCCCGGACCTCGTACAGCGCCTGGCCGGCGTCGATGTTGGAGTCGCTCACCCAGCGGTATCCCGGGGTGAAGGGCCACGGCGTCCACGCCAGGCTGTGCGGCGTGGCGACCACGCTCGACGCGATCGCCACGACCAGCACGGTCCCGATCGCCGCGACCCCGACGCGGTGGCGTGCCGATCGCAGGTCCTCGCCCACGAGCGACGGGAGCGCACCGAGGCCGACGTAGGCGAAGGCCAGGCTGGGCAACGCCAGGCGAAGGCCGAGGTTCAGCGGCTGCGCGACGAGGAACAGCCACAGCACCAGCCCGGGGGCGACCACGAAGCGCACCAGATCGCGCTTCGCCGTGGCTCGGCGCACGGCCACCGCCCAGCCGCCGACGATGCCCAAGACGATGCCGAGCGGCACCTTGATCGCGGCGCTCACCGGGAAGAACCACCAGGCCCCGCCGTCCCAGCTCCGTCCGAGCAGCGAGGACGGCCGGTCCGTGGACGTGAGGTCGAGGTAGGCGAAGCCCGCGCGCCACGCCACCGGGAGCGGCAGCGCGCCGATCAGCTTGACCAGCGCCGAGCCCGAGCCGACGTCGGAGATCAGCCCCTCGAACGATGCGGTGATCTCGCCCGGCGATCCGCCGGGCGAGAGCCCTCGGTACACGAGCCAGAGCGTGCCGACCGACCCGACCGCCAGGATGCCCACGTCGCGGGCGCTCGATCGGAGGTCCCGTCGGTGGTGCTCCAGCACGAGCGCCACCACCAGCGCCGCCAGGGCGATGGACGTGTGGCGGGTGGCGAGCGCCGCACCGAGGGCCACCGCCAGCGCGACCAGGCGACCGGCCGATGGCACGTCGCGCCACCGAGCTGCGAGCAGCGCGACGCCGAGCGCTGCCAAGGTGAACGGCACGTCGAGCATGGCGAAGTGACCGATGCCCACGACGTAGGGCGTCGCCAACCAACCCACCGCGGCCAGCAGGCCGCCGTCGGGACCGAACCATCGGGTGGCGAGGGCCCCGATCAACAGGGCGCACCCGACGGCCTCCAGCAACACCACACCACGGGCGTAGAGCAGGACGTCGTCGAGCCGGCCAGCCTCGGCGTTGGCGGAGACGAAGTCGTCCGACCAGTCGAACCAGTCGCCTCGCTCCCACGCCTCGGTCTCGGGGACGATCGGGTGCGCGGCGAGCGCGGGAAGCGCCGCGAGCGCGCGTGGGAGGACCGGGTGCTCGGGAACCATGCGCAGGTCGTGCTTCACCAGCGCGCTGACGCCAGAGGAGACGTCGACGCCCTCGTCCACGGTGGGAGCGTCACGGCCCGCCTGCTGCAGACCCAGACCCAGGAAGGCCACGATGGCGAGGACGTACACCCCGCGCCGAGCGGAGGCCCGGAGCTCACGTCGGCGCGGCGGGGGCTTCGGTGCGACCGTGGGCAGGCCCATGGCCGTCATCCTGTCCGCCGAGCTCGGCCGTGACGGGGACCCTCAGCCACCGTCGAGCCGCACCCGAAGGTTCATCCAGACCACGATCGGCGTCGACGGCGGCACCTCGGTGGCCAGCGCCAGCTTGAGCGCCGCGATCCCCTGCGCCCCGGAGCCGACGAGCTCCACCTCCACCTGCTCGCCGTCGTAGGTCACCTTCGACAGCGCCACGTCGGGCTGGTCGGCGACCCAGCGGACCACGATCTCCTCGACGCGCTGGCGCACGGCCTCGACCTCCGCGTCGTCGACCTCGCCTCTCAGCGACGTCCGCTCGGTCCAGTTCACGAGCACGGGCACCGTGATCCCCAGGTCTTCCTCGAGCTGCTGAGCGAGGAGGTCGACCGACGGCGGCGGGACCGCCGAGGTGAGATCGATGCGCAGCTGGTCGGGGGCCAGGGTGAGGACATCGATGTCGTAGGTCGCGTCGATCGCTCCCAGCCACCGCTCAACCTCGTCGCGCACCTCGGCCTCTCGAGCGGCAGCCTCCGCCTCATCGAGCTGGGCCGCGTCCTGCACCGCACCGTCGCTCGCCGTCGATCGGACGGTCTGGGTCCAGCGCACCTCCGCAGGCGGCGCGGCGTCCCACACCAGGCCGACGGCTCGGTCGAGGTCCGTCGTGCTGGGCGGCGCGTTCGGCCCCGAGACGTGCACGACGATGCGACTGTCGTCCACCTGGAGGTCGTCGATCTCGTCGCCCGAACCGGCCAACCAGGTCTCGACGACCGCACGGACCTCGTCGCGCTCACGTCCGTGCTCGGCGGCATCGATGCTCGCCTTCGTGAGGGGCACCGCGATGAGCAACGTGGCGGCGAGCGCACCGAGGCCCCCGAGGAGGACGCGGCCGCGCTTGTGCTGGGTCAGGTACGGCGGGACGAGGCCGGTGACGCCGAAGACGATGGCGCTCACGAGCAAGATCGCCGCGAAGTTGGCCAGGAACAGGAGGCACGCGCCCTTCGCGAGCGTCGGCTGGCCTGCTTCGAGCGTGAGGCCGATGGCCGCCAGCGGTGGCACGAGGGCCACCGCCACCGCGACCCCGGGCAGCGCCGTGGAGACATCCTCCTTGGCAGTCGCGTAGGCGCCGGCGGCACCGGCGGCGAGCGCCACGACGAGGTCGCGCAGGTCGGGCCGGGTCCGAGCCAGGATCTCGCCAGACAAGCTGCCATCGGGCAGCAGCAGCCCGAGCAGGTAGGAGATCGCCACCGACCAGGTCGATGCCACGACCACCGTCACGAACGACCACCACAGCCGGCGGGGCATGGCCATCGTGATGGAGGCGGCCATGGCCATCACCGGTGTCATCAGCGGCGCGAGCAGCATCGCGCCGATGACGACCGCGGCCGAGTCGCTCGAGAGCCCCATCGCCGCGACGGTCGCGGACAGGGTGGTCAGCAGCCAGAAGCTGCCCGCCCACGGCCGCGGCTCGCGCAGCCCGAGCGCATCGAGCACCCGTCGACGTTCCGCAGGCTCCATCGCCTGGCGCCGCTGCTTCGGCTCGACACCGCCGTTCCCGCCGGTCCCGTTGCCGTTGCCGTTGCCATTGCTGGCAGCCTCGGTCTTCGTGCTCGGCATGGCCCCGAACCTAGGGGAAGCCGCGTCGGGACCTCCGGACCTCGCCCGCCTCCGCCTACGGCATCGAGAGCGACCGCGTCGGGGCGCGCTGGGGCGTCAGGTGCCTGCAGTTCACGACCGATAGCCTCCCGGTGTGGGGTTCGTGGGCTTCGGTGTGTTCTTCGTCATCTGGTTCGCCCTCGTCATCGGATCGCTCGTGGGGATGATCTGCGCCGTGGCTGCGCTCATCAGCATCTCCAAGACGAACGCTGACGCGTTCGGCCCGTGGTGGGACAACACGAAGACGCCGTGGCTCGTCGGGGTTGCGGTGGGGTTCGTCGTGCCGTTCGGCACCCTGGTCACGGGTGTCTATTGGTTCTCGAAGGGTCGTGCCCCCCTGGCAACCACCGGTCTGGTGGCGCGGCCGTTCTGGGTCGGGCCACCGAAGCCGCCGCCTCCCCAACCGCCGTGGGGCTACCTGCCGTATCCGCCGTACCCGCAACCGCAGAACCCACAACCGCCGTACTCGGCGTCCCCTCCACCGGGCCCGACCGACCAGCTCTAGCCGGCGCCAGCGCGCCCTGCCGGACAAGGTCGGAGAGGACGTGGACCCTCACAGAGCCACCCCGTGTCTCGGCCAGTCAGCTTGGTCGGGTGATGGCCACGGTGGCCGGGGTGTGAGCAGTTCGCAGGTTCGCTTCGTGCTCGGGGGGGGATGTGGCCGAGCTCGCCGTGGAGGCGGGCGATGTTGTACCAGTCCGATCGTGAGCGCACGCGACGGCACGGTGAGGGATCAATCGGGCCCGTCCCACGCATCCCAGTCACATCGTGTCGGACGGAGTGCCCCTCGTGTGCCTGTCGGCGATGCTCCCTGAGCCTGGCGATCTGGGGCACGCGCAGATCCCGCAGTTCAGGATCGAGGCCAGCCGACGGCGGCGATCCCGCCCCATGTGGAAGGGCTCTCAGGCCGAGAAGCCCTTCCCAGCGAACTCGCGAAGCAACTGTCGAACGACCTCGGTTGCTTCCATTCCGGCGGCACTTCGGTCGGCCGAAAGGAGCTGCCCCGACATCTGCACGTACAGCTTCTTGCCATCGCGCATGCGTAGCGCCCACAGCCCGTTGTTCGAGTTGAACGAATAGCGCTTCACCTCCGAGCAGTCGACCTCGAGTTGGTTGCTCGGATCATCGCCCACGATGCGAAGCACAGCGCCGTCGATCTCCATTTGGCCCTTCCAGCCCCCGAATGCCACACCGTTGCGGGTCACCTTGACCGTCGTCGCCATGTCGGCAGCCTAGGAAGTGCGACCTCCCAGTTGGACCGACGTTCACCTGAGCACTGACCAACGACAGACCTTTGGGTACTGCCGCTTGAGCCGTCGGAACCGGGAAGGTCAGCGCAGGCGACGCCGTCGTGGCATCACCGGTCAGAGGAGCGATGCCACGGCGCTTGCCAGGCGCACGAACACGACGACTGCACCGATGACCATGATGAACCAGGCGGCGCCGATGTTCACGCTGAAGTACCAGTCGGGCAGCGCGCCACGAGGGGGCGTGCCGTCATAGGTGCCGTACCGGTCGTGCGTGTCGGCCTCCTGTCGATCTCGCCACCGGCGAGTCCACCGCAGCGTGACGGCTCCGAATCCGATGAGCAGCACCCCAGCCATCCCAGATTCTCCCTCCTAGGACGCAGCCGACGTCCGACCGGCGTGCCGGTCACGCCGCGCGTCCCTCCGGCCATCGGACCCAGGGCGAGGCGAGGGGTGACCAACCATCGGCCGGGGGCAGGTCGGCGAAGACGTGGACCCTCACCGCACCTGACTCAGTTCGCGACGCAACTCCTTGATCTCGTCGCGCAGGCGGGCGGCGTACTCGAAGCGCAGCTCCTGGCTGGCGTCGGCCATCTCCTCCTCGAGGGTGCGGATGAGGCGCTCGAGCTCGTCGCCGGGGAGCTCGGCGAGCTCCGTGCGGCGCCGACGGTCCGCCTCGGTCTCACGGCGACGCTCCTTCTCGGGCAGCGGGGCACCCTGCGAGGGGCGCAGGTACTCGAGGATGTCGGTGACCGCCTTGCGGATCGTCTGCGGGTCGATCCCGTGCTCGGCGTTGTACTCCTGCTGGAGCTTGCGACGCCGGTTGGTCTCGCTGATGGCCCGCTGCATCGACGGGGTGACCTGGTCGGCGTACATGATCACCTGGCCGTCCACGTTGCGAGCAGCGCGCCCGATGGTCTGGATGAGCGATGTCTCGGACCGCAGGAAGCCCTCCTTGTCCGCGTCGAGGATCGCCACGAGCGACACCTCGGGCAAGTCGAGCCCCTCTCGCAGGAGGTTGATGCCCACGAGCACGTCGAACTCGCCGGTGCGCAGGTCGCGCAGGATCTCGATGCGCTGGATCGTGTCGACCTCCGAGTGGAGGTACCGCACCTTCACGCCGAGCTCGAGGAGGTAGTCGGTCAGGTCCTCCGACATCTTCTTGGTGAGCGTGGTGACGAGCACGCGGTCTCCCTTGGTGACCCGCGCGTTGATGTTCTCGATGAGGTCGTCGATCTGGCCCTTGGTGGGCTTCACCACGATCTCGGGATCGACCAGGCCGGTGGGGCGCACGATCTGCTCCACCACCGACGAAGACACCTCGAGCTCGTAGGCCCCGGGCGTGGCCGAGACGAAGATCACCTGGCCCACCCGGTCCATGACCTCCTCGAAGCGCAGCGGCCGGTTGTCGGCCGCCGACGGCAGGCGGAAGCCGTGCTCGATGAGCTGCTCCTTGCGGGAGCGGTCTCCCTCGTACTGCCCGTGGAGCTGGGGCACGCTCTGGTGGCTCTCGTCCATCACCACCACGAAGTCCCGGGGGAAGAAGTCGAGCAGCGTGTTGGGAGCCTCCCCCCTCGACCGGCCGTCGATGGGCGCCGAGTAGTTCTCGATGCCGTTGCAGTAGCCGAGCTCCTGCATCATCTCGAGGTCGTACTGGGTGCGCATCCGCAGGCGTTGGGCTTCGAGGAGCTTGCCCTCCTGCTCGAACCACGCGAGCCGCTCCTGGAGCTCCTTCTCGATGCGACCGATGGCGGCCCGCATCCGCTCCTCGCCGGCCACGTAGTGGGTGGCCGGGAAGAACACGAACTCCTGAGGCTCGTGCACGGTCTCGCCGGTCAGAGGATCGACCACGAGGATCCGCTCGACCTCGTCGCCGAACAGCTCGATGCGCACCGCGGTCTCGTCGTAGGCGGGGTGCACCTCGATGGTGTCGCCACGCACTCGGAACTTGCCGCGCACGAGGTTGGCGTCGTTGCGGTCGTACTGCATGTCGACCAGCCGCTTCAGGAACTGGCGCTGGTCGACCTCCTCCCCCACCTGCACGATCAGCGTCTGGTCGCGGTACTCCTCGGGCGAGCCCAGGCCGTAGATGCACGACACCGACGCGACCACGATCACGTCGCGCCGGGTGAGCAGCGCGGAGGTGGCCGAGTGACGGAGCCGATCGATCTCGTCGTTGACCGACGAGTCCTTCTCGATGTAGGTGTCCGAGGCCGCCATGTACGCCTCGGGTTGGTAGTAGTCGTAGTAGCTGACGAAGTACTCGACGCGGTTGTTCGGGAAGAACTCCCGGAACTCCGAGGCCAGCTGCGCGGCCAGGGACTTGTTGGGCGCGAGCACGAGGGTGGGCCGCTGGTACTGCTCGATGGCCCACGCGATGGTGGCGCTCTTGCCCGACCCGGTGATGCCCTGGAGCGTCTGGAAGCGCTCCCCTCCCTCGATGCCCTCGGCGAGCGCCGCGATGGCCTTGGGCTGGTCGCCGGCAGGCCCGAAGGGCGACACGACCTGGAAGGGCACCGACAGATCAGCCATGGCGCCCATCCTACGAAGGGGCACCGACAACGAAGCCGAGCGACCCGGGTGCGTTGACATGACCGCTTGAGTTAGGCAGACTTACCACCCGATGGTCGTGTGTCATTGCAACGTCGTCAACGATCGAGAGATCCGAGCGCAGATCCTCGCGGGCGCGCTCGACGTCGAAGACCTCGGCGCCCGCTGCACGGCCGGCACCCGCTGCGGCAACTGCCGACCGGTGATCGAGTCGCTCTTCGCCGAGTCCGGCGTCGCGATCCGCGCCCTCACCGCGGTCTGACCCCGACATCAAGGGCGCCTCACACCGCCCGCCGTGCTTGCTGCGACCAGCGCATCAAGCGTTCCGACACCGAGCCAGGTTCGCTACCGTGCTCGGACACCCCCCGACGAAGCGAGGCCGAACATGCAGGGCGATCCCGAGATCATCGAAGCGCTCAACGAGATCCTCACGGCCGAGCTGACGGCGATCAACCAGTACTTCATCCACGCCAAGATGCGGGAGAACTGGGGCTTCAAGCGCCTCGCCGAGGTGGCGCGCAAGGAGTCGATCGAGGAGATGGAGGACGCCGACAAGATCATCGAGCGGATCCTCTACCTCGATGGCGTGCCGAACCTCCAGCGCTACAACCCGGTCCTCGTCGGCGAGACGGTCCCCGAGCAGCTGCAGCTCGAGCTCGAGACCGAGAAGGCCGCCATCGATCGCTACAACCGTTCCATCGCGCTGGCCGTGGCCAAGGGCGACAACGGCAGCCGTGAGCTCATGGAGCACCGACTGGTCGACGAGGAGGCCCACGCCGACTGGCTCGAGGCCCAGCTCCACCTCATCGACACCATCGGCGTCGAGAACTACCTCGCGCAGCAGATCAACGATTGAGCCTGCCGCCACCTCCCGGCGGCTCCCGCTGGGGTGACGACCCGTCGGTCCCACGCGGGGCCTCCTACGACCAGCACTTCGACCGGCTCGCGGCCGGCGGACACGACGTGCACGGCGAGGCCGCCCTCGTCGCGTCGCTCGCCCCAGGGCCGCGCGTGCTCGATGCCGGATGCGGCACCGGCCGCGTCGCGATCGAGCTCGACCGCCGAGGCTTCGACGTGGTCGGCACCGACCTCGACCCCCACATGCTCGGCGCGGCCCGAGCGAAGGCCCCGAACCTCACCTGGGTCGAGGCCGACCTGACCGGGCTCGACCTCGACGTCGGCGCCTTCGATGCGGTGGTCCTCGCCGGCAACGTGCTGATCTTCGTCGCCCCCGGCACCGAGGCCGCCGCGGTCGAACGGTGCGCGGCGCACCTGCGCCCGGGCGGCGTGCTCGTCGCCGGCTTCCAGATCCACTCCCAGCGGTACGGACCCGCAGACCTCGATCGAGATGCCCTCGCGGCCGGGCTCGAGCTCGTCGATCGGTGGTCGACCTGGGACCGAGCACCGTTCGCTGCCGGTGGCGGCTACCAGGTCTCGGTCCACCGCAAGCGCTGAGCCGACCGGCGCCGGCCAGCAGGTCAGCGCCTCAGCTGCCGAGCCGCAGCGCAGCGGGCGCGCCTGCCGGCACCGCCGGACGGGCCGGCGCGACGGGAGCGATCCGCTCGTAGGGCGCGCCCAGCGCAGGCCGAGGATCGGCGTCGCCCTTGTTGGGGAAGCAGCTCATCGCCCGCTCGGTGAGGGCGGTGATGCTCAGCGACGGGTTGACGCCGAGGTTCGCCGACACCGCGGACCCGTCGCTCACGTAGAGGCCGTCGTAGCCGTAGACGCGGTGGTACGGGTCGATCACGCCGGTCGCGGGACTGTCGCCCACCACGCAGCCACCGAGGATGTGCGCCGTGGTGGGCGCATCGAGGAGCGTCTCGTTCCACGCGCCCCACGCGTCGCCGTCGAGCATGTCGGCGACCTCGCGTGCCGCGTCGTTCGCGACCGGGAGGTAGGTGGGGTTCGGCTCGCCGTGGCCCGGTCGGGTCACGAGCATCCCGAGCTTCTCGTGGCGGCGCAGGGCGATGCTGTTGTCGCGGCTCTGCATCACCAGCAAGATGATCGAGCGCTCGGACCAGCGGTGGACCGACAGCGACCGCAGGAAGCGCATCGGATGGCGGACGATCGCCTTCGCGAACTTGCGCTGACGCGCCTCGCCCTCGCCACCGTCGACCAGCACCGTGGTGAGCAGGCCCATCGAGTTCGAGCCAGGCGGGTAGCGGACCGGCTCGATGTGGGTGGTGGGGTCCGGGTGGATCGACGACGTGATCGCCACCCCCTCGGACAGCTCGGGCATCGCCTTCTTCGACGAGGCGCCGACGATGGCCTCGCTGTTGGTGCGCACGACGTCGCCCAGCCGATCCGAGAGCGCCGGGAGGCGGCCCTCGTCTCGAAGCCGAAGCAGGAGCTTGACGGTGCCGAGCACACCGGCCGACAGCACCACCTGCTCCGCGGTGAACACCTTCCGCCGCCGTCGCACCCACGCGCCGGGCCGCTCGGTGGTGACGCGCCAACCACCGCCGGGCAGCGGCTCGAGGTCGGTGACCTGGCGGTCAGGGTGGACCTTCGCCCCGTTCTTCTCCGCCAGGTAGAGGTAGTTGCGATCGAGGGTGTTCTTGGCGCCGAACCGGCAGCCGACCATGCACCCGCCGCAGTGGGTGCAGCCGACCCGGTCGGGGCCCTCGCCGCCGAAGTAGGGGTCGGGCACGCGCTCCCCCGCCTTGCCGAAGTACACGCCGACCGGGGTCCGGTGGTAGGTGTCGGCGACGCCGAGGCGCTGGGCGAGGTCCTTCATGTACTCGTCGGCGGGCGTGTCCTCGGGGACCTCGTTCACGCCGAGCATGCGGCGCGCCTGGTCGTAGAACGGGGCCAGCTCGGCCTTCCAGTCCGTGATGTGCCCCCACTGCGGGTCCGTGTAGAACGGCGCCAGCGGCTCGTAGAGCGTGTTGGCGTACACCAGCGAACCACCTCCGACGCCGGCCCCCGAGAGCACCGCGACGTCCTTCAGCGGGGTGATCCGCTGGATGCCTCGCATCCCGAGTCGAGGCGCCCAGAGGAAGCGGCGCAGCTGCCAGCTGCTCTTGGGCAGGGTGGCCGTGTCGAAGCGCCTTCCGGCCTCGATCACGCCGACCCGGTACCCCTTCTCGGTCAGGCGGAGCGCCGACACGCTCCCGCCGAACCCGGAGCCCACCACCAGCACGTCGTAGTCGCTCGCCATGGGGCCATCGTCGCGGATCGCGCGCCGCTTCGCCTGATCCGCCCTCGGCTTCCGGCGACGGTCAGAACGAGGTGGCCACCGTGGCGAGGATGCTCACGAGCGCCACCACGAGCACGAAGAGGAGCTGGCGCTGGGCGGTACGCCGATCTTCGTGGATCGCGTCGCGGAACGCACCGAACTCCCGGTGCAGCTCCGTGCGCAGCTCCGCCATCTCCCTCCGCAGATCGGCCTCCACCCGAGCGAGGTCGGAGCGGAGGACGACCTCGAGGCGTCCGAGGTCGGATCGGGTCGCGACATCGGCCCAGCCCACCGGAGGGAGGTGCTCCATCATCGTCGTGGCCTCATCCACACCGAGCACCCCTTCGAGCCGGACGTAGAGCTGGTGCCTCGCGGCCTCGGGTCATCGCCATGGCTGGCCTCCGTCGTTCCACCGTCGAACGTTCGGGCCGACCCGAGCCGAGGTGCCCGGAGATCGGGCGATGAGGTCGAGACCGAGGGTAGGGCGCGCCCTGGGCAAGGTCAACGGCCACGGGCTCGGCTCGGCTCAGCGGGCGATGACGAGGCTGGGCTTGGCGGTGTCGCCGCGGAAGGGCTCGTACACGGCGAGCAGGCGGCCGCCACCGTCGATGACCGCCCAGGGCCCGTCGCCGTCGCCGTCGACGCCCAGGACATGGCGGGCCAGCACCTTGCCCACGCCCACGTCGGCGGCCACCTCCGGCCCCACGACGACCTGGGCGAGGTGGCGGACCGCCTCGCGCATCGGGCGCACCACCTCGGGCCCGACCTCCTCCAGCGCGACCGCGTCGGCGAGGGTGTACGGCCCGACCGAGGTTCGGCGGAGGTTCCGCAGGTGCGCCCCGCCACCGAGCGCGGCCCCGATGTCGGCCGCGAGGGTCCGGATGTAGGTGCCCGACGAGCACGAGACCGCAACGGTGAAGACGCTCGGCTCGCCCTCGGGGCCGGGCAGGACCTCGAGGGAGTGGATCGTCACCGGCCGCGGTTGGCGCTCCACCTCGATCCCCTGCCGCGCCAATTCGTGGAGCCGCCTCCCCCCGACCTTGACCGCGGACACCATCGGCGGGATCTGCTCGATCTCGCCGACGAACCCGGCCGCAGCCGCTCGGACATCGTCGATCGTGGTGCCCGCCATGTCATGGGTGGCGGTCACCTCGCCAGCGGCATCGAGCGTCGAGGTCTCCGTGCCCAGCACCACCTCGCCGATGTAGGACTTGCCGAGCGGCGACAAGAAGCGCAGCAGCTTCGTCGCCCGCCCGATGCCGAGGAGCAGCACCCCGGTGGCGTCGGGGTCGAGCGTGCCCGCGTGGCCGACCTTGCGCGTCCCGAGGAGGCCGCGGCTCTTGGCCACGACGTCGTGGCTCGTCCAGCCCGCGGGCTTGTCGACGACGACGAGCCCATCGGGCCCGTCGTGGGCCCGCTTGGCCATCAGTCGGGTTCGCCGCCGCTGCGGTACACGTCGGGATCGACCTCGACCGGCGTCGCCCCCGGATCGAGATCGGGCAGCCCCCGGATGACCTCCTCGAGGTGCTGGGCGCCGCGTAGGACCCCGTCGAGCTCGAAGCGCAGCTCCGGGGTCCGCTTGATGCGGGCCTGGCGGGCGATGGCGCCCTGGAAGCGGTGTCGCAGCTCGTCGAACGCCTCGGCGACCTCCGCATCGGCATCGTCGCCACGTGAGTGGTCGTAGTAGGCGACCGCGTGCTTGAGGTCGGCGTCGACCACCACCGACGTGAGGGTCACGAAGTCGAGGCGCTCGTCGTCGATCCGCTCGATCTCGTCACCCAGGATCTCGCGAACGAGGGTGTTGAGGCGGGCCGTGCGCGGGTAGTCGCGGGCGGTCGGGCGTCGCTTCATCGGTCGTCCTCCTCGTCGTCGAGCCACGAGCGCCTGGCGGCGATGACCTCCACCTCGGGGAACGACCACACGAACCGCTCCACCGCATCGAGGACCTCTCGGGCGTTGGCCTCGCTCGACGCCACCGTGGCGAAGGCGAGCTCGCTGCGCTGCCAGCGGTCCTGGTGGCCGACCTCTGCCACCGCCACCCGTTGTCGACGGCGAGCGCCCTCGAGGATCGGGGTGATCACCGCTCGCTTCTCCTTCAGCGATCGCGGATCCGGCAGGTGCAGGTCGACGACCAAGACGCAGGCGAACACAGCGAAGCGAGCCTACCGACCAGCGTCGTGCGCTCCCCCACCGGTTCGGTCCACCGGCCGCGGGCCTAGGGACGGGCCAGCGCCCGCTCGGCCGCGTCCGACAGGCGCCCGGTCTCCCCCGCGAGCCAATGCCGACGGCACAGCAGCTCGTAGGACACCTCTGCCGGGGCCACGTCGCCGAGCGCCTCCACGTCGCCGATCACCACGGTCTCGCCCTCGTACACCTGGACGCCATCGACCATCCGTGCGTTGTGGGTGGCGCGCTCGCCGCACCAGCACCGGGCTTCCACCTGCAGCTCGCACCGCTCGTCCGCGACCTCGAGGAACCGGGCCGTCGCAGGGAACAGCCGACCTCGGAAGTCCGTGAGCAGGCCCAGCGCGTGCACGTCGGCACCGAGCTCGTCGACCACCCGCGCCAGCTGATCCGCTTGGGCGGGGGCGTAGAACTGGGCCTCGTCGCAGACGAGGTAGTGCAGCGCGCCGTGGTGGTCGCGCTGTTGGCGAGCGAGCTCGAAGAGGTCGAGCTTGGGCCCCACGTCGACGGCTTCGACCGCCACGCCGAGGCGGCTCGACACCTGTGCGCCCTCTCGATCGAGATGGGTGCACAACAGGCCGTGCAGCCCCCGCGAGGACAGGTTGTGGTGGATCTGCAGCGCGAGCGTGGACTTGCCCGAGCCCATGGTGCCGAACGAGAAGCGCAGCGTCGCCATGGCGACGAAGTTACACCGGTGTGGTTCGACGCGCCGAGAGGCGTCGTGGCGCTACGAGCGCGGGATCTCCCGCTCGTCGTAGGTCTCGATGATGTCGCCTTCCTTGAGGTCCTGGAAGTCGGTGAGGCCGATGCCGCACTCGAACCCCTGGTTGACCTCGCGCACGTCATCCTTGAAGCGCCGCAGCGAGCTGATGGCGCCCTTCCAGATGATCGTGCCCTCTCGCAGGAAGCGCACCTTGGAGCCACGCGTGATCTGCCCGTTGGTGACGTAGCAGCCGGCGATCTTGCCGACCCGCGGCACCGAGAAGATCTCCCGGACCTCGGCTTCGCCGGTCACGACCTCCTCGAACTCCGGTGCGAGCATGCCGACCATGGCCGCCTCGATGTCCTCGAGGAGGTGGTAGATGACCTCGTAGGTGCGGATCTCGACGTCTTCGACCGCTGCGAGCTCGCGCACCTGGCGATCGGGTCGGACGTTGAAGCCGATGATCGTGGCGTTCGACGCGAGGGCGAGCTCGATGTCGGACTTCAAGATGCCGCCGACGCCCTGACGGACGAACGAGAGCTTCACGTCGTCGCGCTCGAGCTTCTTCAGGCTGGCGGTGACCGCCTCCAGCGAACCGGTGACGTCGGCCTTGACCACGAGGTTGAGCGTGGCCACCTCGCCAGCCTGGATCTGGCTGAAGATGTCTTCGAGCTTGGCCCCACCGTGCACCACCGATGCCGAGCCCGAGATGTTGGCCAGGCGGTGGTAGTGCTCGCGCTGCTCGGCGACCTTGGCGGCGGAGCGCTCGTCCTTGGCGACCACGAAGTCGTCGCCGGCGGTGGCGACGTCGGAGAGGCCGAGCACCTGCACCGGCGTGGAGGGACCGGCCTCCTTCACCTGCTCGCCCTTGTCGTTGATGAGCGCCCGCACCCGACCCCAGGCGGGACCGGCGACGAGCGGATCGCCGACCTTGAGGGTGCCGCGCTGCACGAGCACCGTGGCCACCGGGCCCCGCCCGGCGTCGAGCTTCGCCTCGAGCACGACGCCCTTGGCGCGGCCCTCGGGGTTGGCTCGCAGGTCCTCGAGCTCGGCCACCACGAGCAGGTTCTCGAGCAGCTCGTCGATGCCGATGCCCTGGAGCGCCGAGATCTGGCAGACGATCGTGTCGCCGCCCCAGTCCTCGGGCACGAGGTCGCGCTCGGCGAGCTGGGCGAGGACCTTGTCGGGGTCCGCGTTCTCGCGGTCGATCTTGTTGACCGCCACGACGATCGGCACGTCGGCCGCTCGGGCGTGGTCGATGGCCTCCAGCGTCTGGGGCATGACGCCGTCGTCGGCGGCGACCACCAACACCACGATGTCGGTGGCATCGGCGCCACGGGCGCGCATGGCGGTGAACGCCTCGTGGCCCGGGGTGTCGATGAAGGTGATCGGCTTGCCGTCCTTGATCACCTGGTACGCACCGATGTGCTGGGTGATGCCGCCGGCCTCGCCCGCGACGACGTTGGCGTCGCGGATGCGGTCGAGCAGCTTGGTCTTGCCGTGGTCGACGTGGCCCATGACGGTGATGACCGGGGCTCGCCAGGCGGCGCCGTCGTCTTCCTCGTCGTCGTCGAGCTCATCGACGCCGAGCACCTTCTGGAGCTCGACCTCCTGCTCCTCGCCCGGGTTGACGAGGCGCACCTCGGCACCGATCTCGGCGGCGAACAGCTCGATCATGTCGTCGGAGAGCGACTGGGTGGCCGTCACCATCTCGCCCTGCTGCATCAAGAAGCGGACGACGTCGGCGGCGGTGCGGTTGAACTTGGGACCGAGCTCCTGGGGCGTGGATGCCCGCTCGACCACGATCTCGCCCTCGGGCACCGGGGAGTTGTCGGGCGTGTAGGACGGGAGGTCCATCGGCTGGAGCTCTTCGCGGTTGCGGCGACGCCGCCCCTTGCGACGGGGAGGCCGCCGACCGGCGGGGCCGCCTGGGCGACCGCCGGGACCGCCACCAGGACCGCC
>JBDIAX010000014.1:0-66617 GCA_039812605.1 Acidimicrobiia bacterium
CGCCATCCCCGGCTCGGAGGTCGAGCGGGGCGTGAGCGGAAGCCGACGATCGCCCGACGAGATCCGCAAGATGCTGGCCCAGCACTCCGCTGGCCGTCAGCGTGCCCGTACCCAAGAGCCGGTCCCCGCCGGTGCCCCCGAAGAAGAGGGAACCCCATGAGTGAGCTGAGCGCAGCCGCCCGCAACGTGAACTGGTTGGTCGAGCACTTCGTCGACCACATCCCCGGGGTCAGCGAGGCGGTCGTCGTGTCCGCCGACGGCCTCCCGATGGCGGTGTCGAAGGGGCTCGACCGAGATGCGGCCGACCGCTTCGCTGCGGTCGCCTCCGGGCTGATCGGCCTGGCGTACGGTGCAGCGGGACGCTTCGGTGGTGGAGCGGTCACCCAGATCATGATCGAGATGGAGAACGCCTTCTTGTTCGTCACCGGCATCAGCGACGGTTCGTGCCTCGCCGTCGTGGCATCGGCGAACTGCGATGTGGGCCTGATCGGCTACGAGATGGCCGTGCTCGTCGAGCGAGCCGGCGCCGTGCTCACCCCCGAGCTGCGCGCTGAGCTCCAGGGGGCACTGCCTCGATGAGGGCCACGGCCGAGCGCGGAGGGCTCCGGTGAGCCTGGGCGACGCGGGCGACGGTCTGCGGGTTCGCCCGTACGCCATCACCGGCGGTCGGACGCGCGCGGCCACCGAGGTCCCGATCGAGGCGATCGTGTACCGCACGCCGAAGGGCGAGCGGGCCCAGAACGCCATGTCGCTCGAGCGAGGACAGGTCCTGCAGCTCCTGTCCACCCCGCAATCGGCCGCCGAGGTGTCCGCCCGGCTGCGCCTCCCCCTCGGCGTCACCCGGGTCGTGCTCGGCGACCTCGTCGACGAGGGCTTCCTCGCCCTGAACACCCGGTCGGCCACTGGCCGCCCCGACCTCCGCCTCCTGGAAAGGGTCCTCGATGGCCTCCAAGCCCTCTGACATGGTCGTCACCGACGACAGCTCTGGCGGCACCGGACCGGCGCCCATGCCGGTCAAGATCGTCGTGGCCGGCGGCTTCGGCGTGGGCAAGACCACCTTCGTCGGCAGCATCTCCGAGATCGAGCCGCTCACCACCGAAGCGGCGCTCACCAAGGTGAGCGAGAACGTGGACGACACCTCCAAGGTCACGTCGAAGAAGACGACGACCGTGGCCATGGACTTCGGTCGGCTGTCGCTCGGCGACGACCTGATCCTCTACCTGTTCGGCACCCCTGGCCAGGACCGCTTCTGGTTCATGTGGGACGACCTGGTGCGTGGTGCCATCGGCGCCGTGGTGCTGATCGACACCCGCCGCCTGGAGGAGTGCTTCCCGGCGGTCGACTACTTCGAGGAGCACCAGATCCCGTTCGTGGTCGCCATGAACTGCTTCGACGGCAACGCGACCCACGCGCCCGACGACGTGCGCGAGGCCCTGGCCATCGCCCCCGACACCCCGGTGCTGCTGATCGACGCCCGGGACCGCACCTCCACGCGCGACACGTTGCTCGAGCTGGTGCAGCACGCCTTGGTCCGGGCCACCTCCTGATCGACGGCCGTCGCTGTGACAGGATGCCGATCGGCGGCCTCCTGTGCGGCCCCGAGCGGAGCCCGACGTGCAGCCCTTCCCCCTCTCCATCAGGTTCGAGGACCAGCCAGACGGTGCTCTGCTGCGTCTCGACGGTGAGATCGACCTCTCCTCGGCGCACCTGCTGGTCGAACGGATCGACGAGGCGATCGGCCGTGGCGCGCTGCGGGTGATCCTCGACTTCGGCGGGGTCACCTTCGTCAACTCCACCGGCCTCGGCGCCATGGTCGCTGCGACCAAGCGGCTGCGAGCCGATGGGGGCGATCTGGTGCTGCGGAGCTTCCGTGGCATCCCCGCCTCGGCGCTGGCCACCACCGGCCTCGATCGCTTCTTCACCATCGAGAGCTGAGCGCCGCCGACCGCGGCGACCGGGTCCGGGCTCGGAGCGGGGTCAGGCGTCGCCGGCGGGGCGGTACTCCCGCAGGCGGGGGAGCGTGGGAGCTTGCGGCTCCCCGTCCGCGCCGGCCTCGGTCCGCCCGGTGGCGACCAGCGCGCGGTCACCTCCGAGCTCGTCGATGCCCGTGGTGTCGAGCGCCTCGGCCAGGGTCGACGGCTCGCCGCCCGAGCGGTCCGGGGCTGCGAACATCAGCGGTCCGACCGCAGCGGTGACCTTCTCCGCGTCGACCGGTGCCGCGGGCTCGTCCAGGTCGAACGGGTTCGTGGCGGGGGGCGTCACCCGTGCGGGGGTCGGAGCCGGTGCCGTGGCGGGAGCAGGGGTCGCCGTGGCTGCCAACGGCGCGTTCTCGTCGGTGATCCCGAACGGGTCGATCTCGTGGCGCTCGAGGATGGCCTCGAAGTCCTCGCCGGGGATCGGGCGGGAGAGCACGTAGCCCTGCGCCAGGCGGCAGCCGAGCCGGCGGAGCCACTGGAGCTGCTCGGGGCGCTCCACCCCTTCGGCGACGGTGACCATGCCGAGGGCCTGGGCCATGCCGACGACGTGCTCGACGATGGCACGGTCCTCGGGGCTGGAGTCGATGCCGTCGATGAAGCTCTTGTCGATCTTCAACATGTCGAGGCTGAAGCGCCGGACGTAGGAGAGCGACGAGTAGCCGGTGCCGAAGTCATCGAGGGCGAGCTTCACGCCGAGGGCCTTGGCCTGGCGCAGCACGGTCCAAGCGGAGCTCACGTCGTGCATGAGTGCGCCCTCGGTGATCTCCAGGTGGATCTGTCCGGCGGCGATGCCGGCGTCGCTGAGCGATTCGGCAACACGGTCGCCGAAGTCGATCTGGGCGAGCTGGCGGGCCGAGACGTTGACCGTGATCGTCGGCGGCTTGGCGGCGCCCGTGATCGCCGCCACCCGCGCGGCCTCCCGGCAGGCTTCCTGGAGGACCCAGGTGCCGACGGGCACGATGAGGCCGGTCTCCTCGAGGATCGGGATGAACTCCGCGGGCGACATGGTGCCGCGCTCGGGGGAGATCCAGCGCAGGAGCGCCTCGGCCCCCACGATGCGACCCGACGACATCTCCACGACCGGCTGGTAGTGGAGATGGAACTCGCCGGCTTCGAGCGCGTCGCGGATCTGCTCCTCGGCCGTCGCCGGGGTCAGGGTCCCGGTCATCGACCGGTCGAAGATCGTGACGTGCCCCGAGCCCTGGGCCTTGGCCTGGTACATGGCGACGTCGGCATCTCGCAGGACGTCTTCGGGCTTGACCCCTCGGTGCTCCGCCAGGGCGACGCCCACGCTCGCGGAGATCCGCATCGTGTCGTCGCCGATGGTGAACGGCTGCTCGATGATCTCGATGACCCGGTGCGCCACCTTCTCGGCGCCGTTGGAGCTGCTGATGTCGGGGCACAGGACCACGAACTCGTCGCCGCCGAAGCGGATGACTCGATCCTCGGGGCGCAGCATCGTGCGGAGGCGCTCGGCGACGGCGCGCATGAGCCGATCGCCCACCTCGTGGCCGTGGGTGTCGTTGACGTGCTTGAACTTGTCGAGGTCCACGAACAGCACGGCGGCCTGGCTGTTCTTGCGCTGGGAGGACTGGATGTCTGCGGCGAGCCAGTCAGCCAGGAGCATCCGGTTCGGGAGCCCGGTGAGTGCATCGTGCAGCGACAGGCGCACGAGCTCTCGCCGGACGCTGATGGCGTCCTTGTAGCGCCGTCGGGCGAAGACCGTGGTGGCGACCGGCACCATGGTCAGGAGCGCGAACAGCCCGTTGAGGTTCAGGTCGTTCGATTCGCTCGCCCAGGAGATCGCGCGGTCGAAGATCCGCAGGTACATGGCCAGGCCGGCGCCGGCCACGCACACGACGGCGAGGACGAACAGCTCGGTCGCGGCCCGGCGCTCCGGCGCACCGGCTGGCCCACGTGTGGTGGTGGATCGACGCTTGATGATCGGAACCCCCGGGTTCGGTGGCCCCCTGGGCCCCTGGTCGTCCAGACCCCATCGGCAGGTGGCCGCCCAGGTTGAGCACTCCGGCGACGAGACGACCAGCGGTGCCGGGTGTCGGCCGGAGCGATCAGTCCGAGCGGTCGGCCGGCCACCACCGTCGAGACCAGCAGCGCTCGACCACCGCATCGAGCGCGACCAGGAGCACGGCGATCCACGCCGGCGTCTGGAGGGCCTCGAAGTAGGTGGGCCAGTCGAAGCCAGGCGGGAGGTGGCCGAAGAGCTGCTTGGCGGCCATCGCAGCGACCGACCCTACGAGGACGGTGGGACCGCCGATCGTCAGCAGCGGTCGGGCGCGAGCGACCCGCGTCGTGGCGATCGCCGCAGCCAGGACCAGCACGCCGCCGATGGGCCCGGTGAGGGCCCAGCCGAGGGTCGCGGCGCCGACGCACGTGGCCACGCTGGCCACCAGCGTCGGGCTCGGGCCCTCGTACCGCAGGATGCGGCTCAGATCGAGGGGGAGGGGCATCGCGGCGCGCTCGTCCAGCGGCTCCCAGTCGACGGCGACATCGCTGTCGTCGCCGCGACGCCGTCGAGGCCACAGGACGAGGGCGAAGGCGGCGAGGATCGAGAGCGCGGAGGCCGCGAGGAGCTTGTCGACCACTCGCTGCGGGGTCCACTCGAGGTGGATGTCGATGTCAGCTCCGGCGGGGATCCGCCAGCCGTTGGCGTAGCCGTTCACCAGGGTGGGGCTGCCGAGGTCCTGACCGTCGGCGGTGGCGTGCCAGCCGGCGTTGTGGCTCTGGCCGAGGATCAACCAGAAGTCGTCGTCAGCTCGGGGCACGTGGAGGTCGACGCTCGTGCGGCTCGAGGCGGTGACCTCCATGGTCGGGCGCTGCGAGACCGCCTCGCCGGAGTCGACCAGGGACCCGGTGCTCGCATCGGCTCGGCCTCCCGCGGCGGAGCGCAAGACCAGCCGGTCGAGGTCGAGCCCGGTCTGGGTGCCAGCGGTCGTGCGGAGGTCGGTGGAGCCCTTCGGGAGGTCGAGCGCCGCGTCGTCGCAGGTGGTGAGGTCGATGGGCTTGCCGGCGAGCAGGTCGGCCGTGGTGCCCTGGAGGGAGACCGAGACGGGCTGGCCGTCGACCTCGACGAGGTCGTCGCGGCAGGAACCATCGACTCGCTCGGGAAGCGTCGGCGCCTGGAGGCCGTCGATGCCGAGCTCGACGATGCCCATCGGCATCACGAGGGGCTTGTTGGTGAACCAGTCGAGGGTCTCCACGTCGCGCACCGCTTCGAGCTGGTCGCCCACCGCGAGGGTGATGCGCTCGCCCGAGACCTGGCGGTCGAGCTGCACGTGGAACGTGTGTCGGCTGTTCGGTTCGGGCTGGTCCTCGATCTCGGGGAGGTGGATCTCCTGCACCGGCTCCCCGTCGATCTCGAGGCGGAGGATGCGCGGCACGCTGTGGCGTCCGTCGTTGAGGACCGTGAGGTCGAACTGGTCGAACGTCACCGCGTGGTCGACCTGGTAGTCGACGTATTCGCCGTGCTGATCGAGGAAGCCGGGGGAGTACCAGGTGTCGGGGTCGCCGTCGATGGCGTTCATCGCCCGGTTGCTGAGCCCGCCGGGCAACCGGCGCTTCGAGGTGGCGGTCACGCCTCCGTGGTCGGCGTCGGGCAGGCCCAGCGCTCGGTCGATGACCTCGTCGGCGGCGCTCGGCGACAGGCGGACCTGACCGACGAGGCGGAACGAGCGGGCGTCGGGGAGCTCGAAGGTCCGGGCCATGTCCGGTTCGGGGCTGGTGCGCACCGCGACCGTGCCCGCAGCGCGCTGGCGCGTGAGGACGATGGCGAGCGCGTGGCTGTCGCTCGCGCTCCCGGCCGCGGCGAGGAGGTCGCGGGGGAGGCGGACGATGTCGTCCGCGAGGAGGGGCTCACCGTCGGCGCCGTCGACGGTGATCTCGGCGAAGCCGACCGAGCTGATGCCGTCGTAGCGGCGCAGCTCGCCGGGGTCGGTCTGGGCGATGGTGATGTCGACCTTCGAGAAGGTGCGCTCGCCGATGTCGATGGTCTGGCCGACGCCGTCGTCGCCCGGGTCGCGCGAGCTCTCGTCGAGGGCGTAGGTGACCGGGTCGCCGCCATCGAACGAGATGTCGACCTGGGTGATGAACCGGTTGCGGACGCCGCCTTGCGCCTGGAGGAGCGAGAGGTGATCGGTGGTGACCGGGTCCCGGAACGTGAGCTGGAGCCGCTCGCCGGTGGCCGAGCCGAAGCCGCCGGTGCGCCACGCGGTGGCGGTGCTGCCATCGACCGCGTTGGCCGGGTCGTCCTCAGGGGTGAGCGAGACGTTGTTGCCGTAGCTCGTGGCGTCGGCCCAGACGTCCCCCCGCGCCTCGGTCACCGTCATCGCGTCGTCGCCGGCGTCGGGGAAGAGCTCGAGGCGCTGATCCTTGGGGTCCACGCGCAGGGCTTCCTGCCCCGCGCGCTCGGTGATCCCCGTGTTGTCGCGCACCGTGCCCCAGCGGAGCGCGCGCCGGCGGTTCGTGTCGGTGAGGACCAGGGCCGCGCCATCGTCGAGGGCGGTGTCGAGCTGGTCGCCGGTTGGCGTGACGGTGCCGCTGTAGAGCACGACCTCGTGGCCGGTGACGAGACCCGCGGCGGCCAGGTCCACGAGGCCCTCGCCGTCGCCGGCGAGCACGATGGGCTGGTCGGTGCCCGCGGTGCGCACGATCTGCTCGGCGTCGTCCACGGGCACGATGCCGACCTGGGGCGGATCCTCGAGGTCGGGAGGGGTGAGGAGCTCCTGCTCGTCCTCCAACGGCAGGTCGGCGCGCGGCACGTTGCGGGCGTTCCCACCGAACCCGATCGGGTCGCCGAGCCCGGGCGCGCCGACGACCTGGGCCCACAGCAGCCGGGGCCGGGGCGTGTTGTAGCGCTCGTAGGTCAGGTCGGAGCGCACCACGATGTCGCCCACCCCCATGAACCGGGCCATGGGCGCGAGCGATGCCGGCTCGAGCACCAGCTCCTGGATGCGGCGGTCGACGGCGTTCAACAGGTCGGCGGAGGGCGGAGAGCCGTACGGGATGAGCTCGCGCGCGACGTAGGGGCGATCCATGAGGCCCGGGGTGACGGGGTCCACCGTGGTGCCCCAGCGGTACGACGCGAAGTCCTCGCCGGGGATCTCGAGGACGCGTGTGCCTGCGCCTCTGGCGTCGAGCGCGGCCGCCGCGTCGACCCAGTACGACGGGATGTCCTCGTCGCGCTGGAGGTTGTCGTCGACCATCTGGCCACGCCACAGGGGCGGGAGGCCCACGAACGCCAGCACCGCGACGCCGGCCGTGAGCGGGCGTGCGAGCGCAGGCCGAACCCGGCCGATGGCGGCGATCAGCGAACCGGTGAACACCGCGAGCGAGAGCACGACCAGCGGCGCGGCGCGGGGCAGGCTCCGCATCGAGAGGCCGAGGTCGGACTCGAGGAACGCCTTAACCACGCCGCCCGCCGGCGAGGGATCGTCCCAGGGGTGGGCCCCGACCGCGAGGAACGTCCCCACGAGGAGGAGGAGGAGGAAGTAGGTGCGGTCGCGGAAGCGAGCAGCCGCGGCCCCGACGAGGCCGAGGACCGGGAGCACGTACGTGAGCACCAGGAGGTCGACCCGACGCGTCAGCGATCTCGAGGGGGCGATCCAGGGGCCGTAGCGGTCCTCGCCGTAGAAGAACCAGTACCCGAGCCCGCGCAGCACCTCGAGCGAGAGCGACGCGGTGGCCACGGTCTCGGCGGTCTCGGTGAACCGGAGGATCTCGATCCCGTAGCCGCCTTGGGCCCAGAGGCCGGCCAGCCACCAGAGCGAGCACCCGATGGTCAGGACACCGATGCGAGCGGTGGCGGCCAGCGCGTCGCGCACCCGGACCGAGCGGGCGATGACCACCTCGTGGGCGATCCACAGCACGGGCCCGACGCCGGCCAGGATCAGCGCGGTGGCGTTGACGCTGCCGATGGTGGCGACGACGAGGGCGAACAGCGCGGGGTACCGCCAGCCGCCGCGGCGAAGCGACAGCACCGCGAGGCCGATCATCCACGGGAGCCCCGCGTACGGGAGCAGGATGACCGACAGCCGCGCCGCGAGGCTCAGCACGTAGGGCGTGAGCGCGTAGACGAACGTGGCCGCGGTGACGTGGGGGCCCTCCTGTCCCAGGGCCTTGAGCATGAAGCGCACGCCCAGCCCCGCGGCGAACAGGATCGTGCCGAGCCACAGGCGCTGGGCGATCCAGTCCGGGACGCCGAGCTGGTCGAACACCCAGTACCAGGGGCCGATCGGCCACAGGTACCCGATGTTCTGGTGGGTGACCGTGCCCATCCCGATGTTGGCGTCCCACATCGTCCACGCCCGGCCGAGCATCCGAGACGGGTCCAGGTACAGGTAGGTCTTCGTGTCGGCGCCGACCTTCCCGCGGTGGGTCAGCAGGAGCGGCACGTAGACCGCGGCGGCGAGCACCGCCGAGGGCACCGCGGCGCGTGCACGCGCCCGAAGGCGATCGAGTCGGCTCAAGCTGGCGTGCCGGCCCGCAGGCGGGGACGTCCCAGCGCTTCGTCGGCGAGGACCTCGAGGATCTCCGTGGCGGTGTTCGCCCAGGTGAAGCGGCGAGCGTGCTCGAGCGCGCCCGCTGAGAGGCGGGCCCGCAGCTCAGGATCGTTCGCGACGGCAGCGAGGTGGTGGGCCAGCTCGTCGTCGGTGTCTGCGAGCAGGCCGCTCGTGCCCTCGGCCACCGCGTCGATGTGGCCGGCGATCCGCGTGGCGACCGCGGGCGTGCCGCACGCCGCCGCCTCGGTGAGGGTCATCCCCCAGCCCTCCCGAACCGACGAAGACGCGACCATCCACGCGGACCGGTAGAGATCGACGAGCGCGTCGTCGTCGACCCTGCCGGCGAAGCGCACGAAGGAGGTCGCGTCCAGGTCGTCGATGAGCTGCTCGAGGTCGTGGCGATCGGGACCGGTGCCGACCAGGACCAGCTCGAGGGCGGGAGCCTCCGCCCGAGCGGCGACGACGGCTCGGATCAGGCGGTCGAACCGCTTGACCGGCACGAGCCGTCCGACGCCCAGGACGAGCGGCGTGGCCGACCTCGACCCGCCAGGCGTGTAGCGGGCATCGACGCCGGGCGGGACGATCTCGACCAGCTCATCGCGGAACCCGACGTCGAGCATCTCCTGCTTCGACGAGGGCGACAGCGTCACCATCCGGGAGTTGCGGTACAGGCGGGGGGCGACGCGCGACTCGAGCAGGTCACCCGCCCGGGCGAGGTTCGGGGGCAGCACCATCTTCCACATCTCCGCGTGGATGTGGTGGAGGAACACGATCCGCGGTCCCGAGGCCCACAGCGGCGAGAAGAACGGCATGCCGTTCCAGATCTCGACCAGTCCGTCGCGGCGACCGTAGCGGTGGGCCGCCTCGGCGACCGCCGCCCGCGGGAACACGAGGTAGCGCCCGGCCTTGCGCACCACCTCGTAGCCGTCGCGGACCGCCCGGGGCGGGTGGCCCTGCGCGTGGGAGGTGCGCATGACGACCTCGATGCCGGCCTCGGCCCAGTGGCGAGCGACCTCCGCCGCGTGCACCTCCGAGCCACCGGCCTCCACGTCGTCGAGGTCGCGCCACGCCAGCAGGTGGATGCGACGAAGACCGGCGGCCGCAGCGAGGTCGCCGAGCTTCTGGCGGTGGTCGAAGGGTTCGTTCACGTCGAGGAGGTGCGAGGCGGGGAGGGGTGTGCAGTACGCTGCTCGCCGGTCGATGCGGGCGCGTGGGCCAACGGCAACCCTAGTGCCGGCCCCTGCCGCCAACGTGATCGCCCCACGTCCCTCGTCCGCCCGGAGGTTCCTGCATGTCCACCCCTGTCGCTGCGACGTTCGACGAGGTCACCGAGGTCGTGGCCGACGTCGAGGGGTGGATGACGCCCGGGCAGGCCCGCCGGCTGTGGACCTGCGCTCGCTCGGTGCCGGTCGGCGGCCAAGTCGTGGAGATCGGGTCGTTCCGCGGCCGCTCGATGATCGTCCTGGCATCGGCGGCCACCGAGGGCGTCGCCCTGGTGGCCATCGACCCCCACGCCGGCAACGACCGCGGCCCGCACGAGTTCGAGGGCTTCGAGGAGCAGGCGGCCGACGACCACGACGTCTTCAACCGCAACCTCGAGAAGGCCGGCGTGCGCGACCGGGTCCGGCACGTGCGGAAGTTCTCGAACGACGCGCTCGGTGACGTGGAGGGCGAGATCGACCTGCTCTACATCGACGGCGCGCACCGCTTCGGGCCGGCGCGCGACGACATCCGGCGGTGGCGGGCCCGGGTGAAGCCCGGCGGAGACCTGCTGATCCACGACTCGTTCTCGTCGGTGGGCGTGACCGCGGCCATCGCGGTGGAGCTCCTCACCGCCGGGGACTGGCGCTACCTCGGGCGGTCGCAGTCGATGACGCACTACCGGCGGGAACCGGTCGGCGGCGCGAAGGCCCGCCTCCGCAACGTGGGACGCCAGCTGGCGTCGCTGCCGTGGTTCGCCCGCAACCTGGTGATCAAGGCGCTCATCCTCGCCAAGCTCGGCTTCCTCACCCAGCCGCTCTTCCGCCACGACCCCGCCACGTGGCCACACTGATCCTCGTGCGCACGCTGGGTGGTATCGCTCACGACCAGGCACCCCGGCGCCGACGGAGCAGCGATCTCGCCGAGCACCGGCGAGGCCTGGACCTCGAAAGCGAGCCTCGATGACCTCCCTCACGATCGTGATGCCGGTGTACAACGAGCGCGAGACGCTCCGCACCGCGCTGGATCGACTCCTGGCCGTCGAGATGCCCATCGACACCGAGGTCTTGGTGGTCGACGACGGCTCCACCGACGGGTGCATCGAGACCATCCAGGACCTGGTCGACGGCGGCGCGGTCACGCTCTACGTCCAGAACCCCAACCAGGGCAAGGGTGCAGCCCTCCGGCGAGGGATCGCCGAGGCCAAGGGAGACCTCCTCACGATCCTCGACGCCGACCTCGAGTACGACCCCGCCGACTTCCCGGCGCTGCTGAGGCCGATCCTCGACGGCGAGGCGAACGTGGTGTACGGCGCCCGCTCCTACGGCGGGCACGCCGCCTACTCGTTCTGGTTCGTGCTCGGGAACAAGATGCTCGCGCTGTGGGCGTCGCTCCTCTTCGACGCGTGGCTCACCGACATCGAGACCTGCCTGAAGGTGGCGCCCACCAGCCACTGGCGCAAGGTGGACCTGCGGTCGAACGGCTTCGGGATCGAGGCGGAGCTCACCGGGAAGCTCCTTGCCATGCGCGAGCGGATCTTCGAGGTGCCGATCTCCTATCGAGCCCGCGGGCGCGAGGAGGGCAAGAAGATCCAGTGGACCGACGGCGTCGCGGCCCTCTGGATCCTCCTTCGGATCCGCCTGCGGGGGAAGTGACCGGCGAGGCGCCCCCGGCCCCGGGCCGGATCTGCCCCCCCGCCCGCACCGCGGCCCTCCTGGGCCTGCTCGTGCTGGTGGGCTTCGTCATCCGCATCGACGCCCTGCGCAACAGCGCACCGGAGGTGCCCGCGCTCGGCGACGCCAAGGCCTACCACCTGCTCGCCGCGAACCTGGCCGACGGCAAGGGCTACATCCGACCGTTCGAGGCCCTCGACGGCTACGAGCTGAAGACCGCGGAGTACCCGCCGGCCCTCCCCGTGGTGCTCGCGGCCGCGGACCTCGTCGGTGTCGAGGGCACCGAGGGGCAGCGGGCGCTGCTGTGCGGGGTCGGCGCGATCACGGTCGGTCTCGTTGGGCTCATCGCCCGCCGTCTCGGCGGCTCCGACGGGGCCGGCTACCTGGCTGCGGGCGTGGCCGCGGTGCACCCGGGCCTCTGGAACGCGGATGTCTCGCTCATGGCGGAGCCCCTGGCGTCGTGCGTGGGTGCGGCGCTCGTGCTCGTGGCCCTCGCCGCGCTCGACCGCCCGGCCGCTGGTCGCTTCGCGGCGCTGGGAGCGCTCGCCGGGATCGGCGGTCTGGTGCGCTCCGAGCTCCTCCTGATCGGGGTGGCGCTGGTGGCAGCGGTGGCCGTCGCCGATGCCAGACGCCCGTCGTCGGAGGCCGGCGGCGGTGCCGGCGGTGGCGCTCGGACGTTGCGTCGGGTCGGGCTGGGCGCGGCCGGCGTGCTGGTCGTGCTCGTCCCGTGGACGGTGCGCAACCTGGTCGCGTTCGATGGCCAGCTCGTGCCCCTCTCGAACAACTCGGGCTCGGTGGCCCGGGGGGCCAACTGCGATGCGGCGTACCGGGGCCAGTACCGGGGCCTGTGGGTCACCGACGTCGCGCTCGGGGGCACCTCCTCGGACGCGGCGCGGGCCGGCTGCTTCAGCGGCTTCGACCTGGTCGGCAGCGACCGCGACGAGGCCGAGGTGGCCGCGCAGATGCGTCGGGACGGGTTGGCCTACGCCGGCGACCACCTGGGCGAGCTCCCTACGGTGATGGCGGCGCGCCTCGGGCGGACCGTGGGCCTCTACCAGCTCGACCAGCAGTCGAACTTCGCCTTTGCCGAGGGTCGCAACGCCACGTGGGATCGCAGGGGCACCCGCAGCTTCCAGCTCCTCGCTGCCATCGGTGTCGTCGGCCTGGTGCTCGGCCTCCGGGGTGGGGCATCGCGAGCGCGGGTGCTGCTCCTCGTGCCCATCGCCTGCTCGATGCTCGTGGTGGCGTTCACCTACGGCAACCCTCGGTTCCGAGCCGCCGCCGAGCCCGCCGTCGTGGTGCTCGCATCGCTGGCCGTCTCGGACCTCGCGGCGCGGGTCAGGGCACGCGTCGACGCCCCGACCTGACCACGCGGAGCGATCGGGCCGTCACGGCGATCGGCGGCAGGGCTCCCCGAGGACGCCAGGGTCCACCGGCGCGGTCTCGGGCGCCGGATCTTGGACGAACACCGCGCTCGGGACGTCGTTGTCGACCAGAGCGGAGGCGAGCTCGCGCACCCGCGGGGAGTTGGCCGGGTTCAAGACCACGCCGCTGAGCGAGCGCTCGAGCTGCTCGGGGGTCCGTGTGGTGCCCGCGCGCTCCAGCTCCTCGCGGAGCGCCTCGAAGGTCTGGTCGTAGTCGAAGCCAGGACGAGCGCCGACCTCGGCGATGAGCTGGGCGCCCGGGCGCTGCTTCCACGCGGCGATGGCCTGGGGCCCGGTGACCACCGTGACGAGCGCGTCGTAGCCGCCCGGACAGCGGACCCGGTGGGGCTCGACGGCAGCTTCGTACTGCGGTGCCGCGTCGACGTCGAAGCCGTGGCGCTCGAGGTCGAGCAGCAGACCGAAGCCGAGCCCTCCGAGGTAGACGGGGTCGTCCCAGGCCACCAGGTAGCGCCGGTCCTGCGGCAGCGCTCGGACGGTGGCGGGGGCGAGGACCCGAGCCTCCCGCCACGAGTAGGGGTAGGGGTTCTGCTGGCGCCCGACGCGGACCGCGGTGGCGATGCTCGCCACGGCCAGCAGCGCCCCGCACGCGACCACCACCGGGCGGCGCGTGGCCCCAGCCCGGACGATGCTCTCGGAGCGGGCGGCGCTCGTGGCGACGAGGAGCGCCGCCCCCCACCCGAGGGTGAAGACCGTGAACGCGGCGAGGACCACGATCCACCGGTACGTGTAGAGGAAGGGCGCGCCGAAGATCCGCGTGACTGCGAAGAGCCCGCAACCCAGCGCCACCCCCAGCACCGCGTCGAGCTGCAGGAGGGCCCGGCGTGACCTCTGGACGGCGGGCCCGCCGTCGCCGTGGCGATGGCACCGCAGCGTCGCGACCACGACGCCGGCCCAGAGCCCGACGAGGACCGCCCCGGGCAGCCACGACGCGTCCAGCGCCATCGATCCCGTCGCCCAGGCCCCGAAGGGGTGGATCCCCCGGAGGAACGTGCGCGCTCCCTCGGCCAGGCCGAGGGGCGGCTCGCTCGGGTGCCCGAAGTTGTCGAGCAGCTTGCGGGCGTTGGACGGGTCCCGGGTCAGGACGTCCCAGATCGGCCCCGACCAGCACACGAGCGCCGCCAAGACCGAGAGCGCGACGGCGGCGACCGGGCCGATGCTGGTGCGGCTCGGGCCGCCGGACCCGTCGGGCAGGTCGGTCCCGTCGGGCGGGCCGACCTGGTCGGCGCCGAGGGCGCCGCGTCGCTGGCGTTGCGCGACCACGACCGGCGCCACGACGGAGATGGCGACGAGCGGCAGCGCGACCGGGCCGTAGCCGACGTGGCCTTGGATGGCGTACGAGCCCGCGGCGGCCGCCCAGACCGGCGCCCACACCCAGCCGTCGAGCGATCGCCAGGCGATCAGGATCAGCGCGGCGAAGGGGAGCAGGGCGACCCATGGGTTCCACGGCTGGCTGAGCGCGTCGAGCCCGAACCCGCCGATCAGCACGAGTGCCACCGCAGCCCACCACCCGGCGACCGCCAGGCCGGCCCGTCGGCGCACCATCCACGTGGCAAGGGACAGCCACGCCAGGTTGACCATCGTGGTCGCGGCCTCGAAGGCCCACGCCGAGCGCCCGAGGAGGGCGTAGAGCGGCCAGGTCGCCCAGAACATGAGCGGTCCTGGGTGGTTGCCCTGGCGTCCCTCCGCGTCCACGATGCGGCCCGCCGCACCGACGAGCGGCGGGTTGCGGGGGATCGACCGCATCCGCATCTCGGCCTGGGCGAGGTCGCCCGTGGGGTACCAGGTCCGCTGGGCGAGGACCGCCACGAGGACCAGCAGCGGTAGGCCGACGAGCGCCAGGAGCGCCGCGGTCTGGAGCCGAGGAGCGGGTCGGTGGTCGTCGAGGTCGACGTCCACCTCCGAACCCTCGAGCACCGCTGGAGCGTAGGGGCCAGGAGCGAAGCCCCTCAATCGGTCCGCCCGGCCCTCCCCGGTCGAAGCGCCCGCTCGGTCCCGTGACTTCCGATCCGGTCGAGGTGGTCCGGTAGCGTCCCCGGCGTGTCCGAGGCCCCTTCGCGCTCCGCCGTCGTCACCGGAGCCGCCGGCTGGCTCGGCCAGAACCTGGTCCGTTCGCTCGCGTCGTCCGACCGGGCGGCGATCCGCTGCCTCGTGCAGTCCCAGGACGAGGCAGCGCTGCTCGAGGTGCTGTCGGAGCGGATCCAGCCGGTGGTCGGCGACGTGCGCGACCCGCAGGCGATCGAGGCCCTGTTCGAGGGGCTCGGCGCGCCCACGGTGTTCCACGCGGCCGGGGTCATCCACCCTCCTGGCACCACGCGGCCGTTCTTCGACGTGAACGTGGGTGGGACGCAGCTCGTGCTCGACGGTGCCCGGCGCGCCTCGGCGGCGCGGTTCGTGCACATCTCGTCGAACTCGCCCTTCGGGGCCAACGCCCGCCCCACCGAGCGCTTCAGCGAGGCCAGCCCCTACCACCCGTACCTCAGCTACGGGGCGTCGAAGAAGGAGGCCGAGGCGCTGGTCCTGCGGGCCTACGAGCGCGGCGACCTCGAGACCACGGTCCTGCGGCCGCCGTGGTTCTACGGCCCCCACCAGCCGGCTCGTCAGGACCAGTTCTTCGCCGCCATCCGCCGCGGCCGCTTCCCCTTGGTCGGCGACGGCACCCAGCAGCGCTCGATGGCCTACACCGGCAACCTCGTCCAGGGCGCGCTGCTCGCTGAGGTGGCGGCGGCGGCGCCGGGTCAGGCCTACTGGATCGCCGACGCGGAGCCCTACGAGCTGCGTCGCATCTACGCCGGCGTGCGCGAAGCGCTGGAGGCGGAGGGCCTCGCCCTCACCAGCCATCGCCAACCTCGGCTCCCACGCGCTGCCGCCGATGTCGCGGTCCAGCTCGACACCTGGCTCCAGGCGGCGGGACGCTACGTCCAGCCCCTGCACGTGCTCGGCGAGCTCCGGGACACGATCGCCTGCGACATCTCGAAGGCTCGCGCCGAGCTGGGCTACGCGCCCGAGGTGTCGCTGGTCGAGGGCATGCGCGCCAGCATCCGCTCGTGCCTCGCTCGGGGAGCGAGACTTTGACGAGCCGGGTCCTCATCACGGGCGGCAGCGGCTACTTCGGGATGCTGCTCGCGGAGCGGGCCCTGGCCCGCGGCGACGAGGTTCGCATCTTCGACCTCCAACCCCCGGTCGACCCGACCGATGCGGAGGTGGTCATCGGCGACGTGCGAGACCGCGACGCGCTGCGGCGGGCGTTCGTCGGCGTGGACGTCGTGCTCAACAACGTCGCCCAGGTGCCCCTCGCCAAGGACCAGGCGCTGTTCCGCTCGGTGAACGTCGTCGGGACGGCCAACGTGCTGCTCGCAGCGCGCGATGCCGGGGTGGCGAAGGTCGTGCACACCTCGTCGAGCGCCATCTTCGGCATCCCGGAGCGCAACCCGGTCACCGAGGACACCCCTGGTCGTCCGCTGGAGGCCTACGGCCGCGCCAAGCTCGAGGCCGAGGGGCTGTGCGACGACGCGGCCGGGGCCGGCCTCGACGTCACCATCATCCGCCCGCGGACCATCCTCGGCCACGGTCGGCTCGGCATCATGGCCATCCTCTTCGAGTTCGTGGCCGAGGGCGCCCCGGTGTTCGTCTTCGGCAAGGGCGACAACCGGTACCAGTTCGTGCACGCCCACGACCTCGCCGATGCCACCCTCCTCGCCGCCGATCGGGCGAACCCCGGCGGGATGGCGCACGCCGATCGCTACAACATCGGCTCCGATCGCCCCGGCACCATGCGCGAGACCCTCACCGCCCTCACCGTGCACGCGGGGACCGGATCACGGGTCCGCTCGCTCCCCACCGGTCCGGCCGCCACGGCCATGCACGCGATGTCGAACGTCAGCCTGCTGCCCTTCGCTCCGTACCACTGGCTGCTGTACGGCGAGTCGCTCTGGTTCGACACCACCAAGGCGCAGTCCGAGCTGGGATGGCAGCCCCGCTGGACCAACGCGGAGATGCTGATCGAGTCCTACGAGTGGTTCCTCGCGCACCGCGCCGAGCTCGATGCACGCAACGGCTCGCACCACCAGAGCCCGGTGCGCCTCGGGGCCCTGCAACTGCTCAAGAAGCTGCCGTGACCCAGCGCCGACGCGAGGCGCTGATCGTCTTCGGGGCATGGGCGGTCGTCGTCGTGCCGCTGGCGGTCGCGGCCCTGGCCGCGATGCGGCCCCGGTGGTTCCCGATCCAGGACCTCGCGCAGTACGAGCTGCGAGTCCGAGACGTCGGCGGCCGCCACACCCCGCTCATCGGCCTGGCCGGGCGGATCGGTCCCTGGTACGACCCGGGCAGTCACCCTGGCCCCCTGAGCTTCTGGTTCCTCGCTCCGGTCTATCGGCTCCTCGGAGGGTCGGCTGCGGCGTTGATCGCCTCGTCGGTCACCCTCCACGCGGTCGCCTTCGGCCTCGTGCTCTGGATGGCCCGCCGCCGCGGCGGCGTGCCCCTGGTCCTTGCCACCGCCGCCGCGCTCGCTGTCCTCGTGCGCTTCTACGGACCGAACCTGTTCATCGAGCCGTGGAACCCCTACCTGCCGGTGTCGTGGTGGCTCGTGCTGCTGTTCGCCGTGTGGGGGGTCCTCGACGGCGATCCACCGATGCTCGTGGTGGCGGTCGTCGCGGGGTCGTTCTGCGCCCAGACCCACCTTCCCTACGTCGGGCTGGTGGGCGGGCTGGTGGCCCTGGTGCTGGCATCGGTCGGGCTCACGTGGTGGCGCGGGCGGCGCGGTCGCCACGAGCAAGCGGCGGTCGAGGGGGCTTCGGCCGAGCCCGATCCCCTGCGACGCCTGCTGCGGTGGACCGGCGGTGCCGCGGTGCTCGGCGTCGTCCTGTGGCTTCCGCCGATCATCGACCAGATCTGGGGCGTCGGGAACCTCACCCGCATCAAGGACTCCGTCTCCCACCCGACCGAGGCCGTCTCGGGGGTGCGGCACGGACCGGCGGAGCTGCTGCGCAACCTGGACCCCACCGCGGTCTTCGGCCACCGTGACCTCACGACGGTGAGCACGACCTCGGGCATCTGCTGGCCCGCGGTCCTCCTGGTGGTGGCGTGGGCGGCGGCGGCCGTGGTGGCCTGGCGGCGGCGCGAGGCGGCCGTGGTGCGCCTGCACGTCGTCGTCGCCGCAGCGCTGGGGTTGGCCGCCTTCTCGTCTACGCGCATCTACGGCTTGCTCTGGAAGTACCTCTTCCTCTGGGCGTGGGGCTTGATGGCGCTGATGGTCCTCGCGATCGCGGCGACCATCGTCACGGTCCTGCGGGACTCGATCGATCCCGGTTCGCTCCCGCGGTTCCGACGCGCCGCGATGGCCGCGCTGGCGCTCGTGACGGTGGTCGTCTCGGTCGCGTCCGGCGTCGCCGACCGCGACGTGCGTCCGGCCCGCCCCGACCTCTCCGCCGAGCTCGGCGTGGTCAGCGGCGAGGCCATCGAGGCGATCGAGAGCGAGGAGGTCCCGGGGTTCGGGCCGTCGGGCCGCTACCTCGTGCGCTGGGACGATCCGGTCACGATCGGCTCGCAGGGGTGGGGCCTCGTCAACGAGCTGGAGCGTGCCGGGCTGCAGGGAGGCTTCGATGCTCCGTTCGGCGTCGGCGGCACCAAGCACCGCGTCCTCGACGAGGATGACGCGACGGCGATCCTCCAGCTGGTCGTCAGCGACCGAGAGATCGCCCGATGGGATGCGACGGACGGCGCGACCCGCGTCGGCTACGTGGACCTGCGCACGCCGGAGCAGCGGTCCGAGCGCGCCCGGATCGTGGACGAGGTCGAGCAGGAGCTCCTGGCGGCCGGGCTCGACAAGCAGGCGAGGGAATGGATCGGCAACGCCTTCACGACCTCGCTCGACCCAGCCGTGCCCCCAGAGGTCGCCGCCCAGATGCGCGAGGCGCTGGCCATCCCGGCGCCGGTGGCCGTGTACCTCGTCGCGCCCGATCGATCGGACGGCTGAGGGCCGCTGCTGCCCCTGAGCCGACCGCGGCGGTCAGCCCATGGCCTCCGCGTTGCGGCTGGCGATCGCCATGATGCCGGCCTGCGGATTGACCCCCGGGGCGTCCGGGAGGAGCGAGGCGTCGTTGACCCGCAGGTTGTCGAAGCCGTGGACCCGGCCGAAGCTGTCGGCCCCGCACCGTCCGGTGGCCTCCCCCATGCGGATGCTGGACGTGAGGTGGACGGTCATGAGGTTGGCGGCCTTCGGCGTGACGGCGTCCCACCACGGGGCGAGGTCCCCCGGGCTGCGAGCGACGCCGGCGCCGGTGACCGACGGGTACAGCTCGGTGGCGCCGGCAGCGAGCAGCGAGCGGCCGAGGGCCACGAGCCCCTGCGCGAGCTTCGACATGTCGGCCGGGGTCAGGCGGTAGGTGACGATCGGTGCATCGAGCCCCGGCACGCTGATGACCGCACCCGAGCCTTCGCTGCGGATCGCCGCGTAGTAGACGCCGACGTTGCGCCACTCCGCCATGGCCTCGTCGAAGGGCACGCCGGCCTCGGCCAGCGCCATGGCCACGTGGCCGCGCCGGCTCGCCGAGCCACCGATCGTGAAGTGCGGGGCGAACTCCGTGATCCGGTGCATCGGCACGTCGTCGTGGTCGATCGGGAACGGGAACCGGGCGGCGATCTTGATGGTGGGATGGAGCTTCAGCCCACGGCCGATGCCCCTCCAGATCCCGCTGCGCTGCAGGAGGGCGGGGGAGTGGATGGCGCCGCCGCAGACCACCACGTCTTCGGCGACGATGCGCACCGGCTCGGGTGGCCCGTCGGCGCGCTCCACGAGGGCCCGGGCCCCGGTCACCCGGCGTCCACGACGCTCGAGCTTGGTGACCCGGCATCCGGCCAGGACGGTCGTCCCCGCTGCTTCGGCGCGGGGGAGGAAGGTCCGCGCCATCGTCTGCTTGGTGCCCCTGCCCCGCTCGTCGTAGCGGAACACCCGCGGGAACTCGGTGGAGCGCCACCCGAGCTTCGCGGCGCCGTCGTCGAGGACGGCGGACGAGGTCGGCGGGGGGCCGGGGAGCGACGCCACCCCGAGCTCGGCCTCCACCCGGGCCGCATGGAGGTCGAGGACCTCGGGGCTGAACTCGGCGATGTCGTAGCGGGTGCGCCACTCCTCGGCCAGCTCGGCGGGCAGTCGGTGCCACAGGCCGCTGTTGACCTCGGTGCTGCCGCCGACGCAGCGACCTTCGGTGTAGGCGATGGGCGGTGCCCCGAGCGCGCCGGCACCGCCCCGGTGGCGGTACTTGGCCACCATCTCGGGCAGCGAGAAGGGCTCGAGCGCGTCCGGGTCGACCCGGGGGCCCTCCTCGACCACGAGCACGGTGCGCCCCGCTTCGGAGAGCCGCAGCGCCGTGGTGGCCCCGCCGGCTCCCGAACCGATCACCAAGACGTCGGTCTGGATGGTGCGCATCGACGTCCTCAGCCGAGGCTGGAGGCGGCGCTCGCCTCCAGCATCTCGTTCTCCGCGAACAGCACGAGCGAGCGGATGGCCCGCGCCCACTGCCGCACCAGGCCGATCGGGTGGTCCTCGATCCAGGCCAACGTGGCCTCGGCCTCGCCGGGCCGACCGAGGTGACGGGCTCGGTCCCAGGCGTCGGCACCGATGCCGATGCTGGCGATCCCGAACCGCAGGACCTCGGGCATCGCGGCGAGGGAGCCGTCCACGAACGCCACGACGTCTCGGCGGACCTGCTCGTCGTCGGTCCCGATCATGGCGGTGGCCATGCGGTGCTCGAACGACAGCATCGGCCGATTGTAGGGCGCCGCTCGCGCGACGAGGTCCACGCGGCCGCGGTCCCGATGCGGGATCGGCTCGCCCGTACACTCGGCAGGCGATGCCTGCGACGACGGTGGCCACCTCGGCCGAGGGAGCCTCCCGCGCCACCGCCCGGCGGGTCGGTCCGCTCGGGGCGCCCGCGCTCCTCGGGGCGTCGGTCTCCGTGGTGGGCGCCGCGCTGGTGGCGGCGTCTGGGGGGCGCGGCGTCGTCGGCCACCTGGGGGCACAGGGCAGCGTCGGGGTCGACCTGGGCCTCGCGCTCTTGGGCTTCGCTGTCTCGCGGCCCTTGCTCGACGGCGCATGCACCACGCGGCAGCACCTGCGCAGGTGGCTCCTGAGGATCGTTCCCAGCGCGTGGTCCGTCGCCACGTTCGCCCTCCTGTTCCCGGTCGCGACGGGGGCGGACCGCCCGACCACCGCGTTCGACAGCGCCGCGGTGGGCACCACCAGCGTCCCGCTGGCCTCGCTGGCCCGCTCGCTCACCTTCACCGACGTGTACCGGTGGGACGGGCCCACCGGCCCCGTGGCGCACCTGGCCCCCGTCGCTGCGGCCGTGCTGCTCGTGCTCCTCGCTCCGCTGCTGGCACGGGCTGCGTCGGCGCGCCTCGGCGCCACCGTCGCGGCGATGGCCCTCGCGGATCTCGGGCTTCGGGCGGCGCTCGCGGTGGGGGGTGCGAGCCGCGTGGGACCGCTGAGCTGGCTTCCCGCCCACCTGGGGGCGATCGCGATCGGGCTGCTGCTGGCCGCGTGTGCCACCTCCCCGGGCGCGGCGAGCGATGCGGCCGAGCACGCCGTGTGGCGCTCGAGGCTGCGGTCGTCGCTCGCCAGTCCCGCTGCAGCCATCGTCGGCGCGGGTGCCGCATCGCTGGCGGTCCTCGCGGCGGGCGCCCTCTGGTCACCGACCATGGCGGCAGGGAGCCTTCGCGCCCTGGCCGTGCACCTGCTGCACCTCGTCGCGGTGGCCCTGATCGCCACCCCCTGGTTGGTCCGTGATGGGGCCGAGCCGGAGGTCGCCGGCCGGTGGCGGGTGGGCGCGGGCGTCGGGTACGCGGCGTTCCTCTGGACGCCGATCGTGATCGGGCGGTGGGCGAGCGCGCCCGCCGCACCCGGCGCAGCAGCCGCGCCGGCGCGCCATCCGGGGAGCCTCGGCGAGCTCCCCGTCCTCCCGACGCTGGCGTGGACGGTGGGGGTCACCGCCGCGGCGGCGGCGACGACGTGGTGGCTGGTGCAGCGGCCGCTGCGGCGGTACGAGGACCGACCCATCGGCACCTTCGCCGCGGGGCTTTGGACCATCGCCCTCGCCAGCTTCGCCACGCGCCTGTGGGCGATCGGCACCGTCACCGGCCGCGATCCTGGCAACGGCGACCCGTTCTACTACCACGCCCAGGCCAACATGCTCGCCGACGGCGTGGGCTTCGGGGAGCCGATCCAGTGGATCACCGAGGGCCGGTTCGTGCCGACCGCGATCCATCCGCCGCTGTTCACCCTGTGGCTCACCCCGGCCTCCCTGCTCGGTGCCCGCGGCTACCTGTCCCACAAGGTGCTGGCTGCGCTGGCCGGCGTCGCGGTCGTCGCGGTGGCAGCGCTGCTCGCCAAGCGCCTCGCGGGCCCTCGGGCCGGGCTCCTCGCCGGCGCCGCGGTCGCGCTGTACCCGGACCTGTTCATCATCGACGGGACCCTCTGGCCCGAGGGCCTCTACACGGCGGTCGTCGGCGCGGCGCTCGTCCTTGCCTACCGGTGGCGAGAGCAGCCGACCACCTGGGGGTCGATCGCGCTCGGTGCGTCGGTCGGCGCGGCCGTCCTGGTCCGTGGCGAGGCCGTCCTGCTGCTGCCGTTGCTGTGCGCGCCGCTGGTGCTCGCCGCTGCCCGCCGAGGCGACCCGTGGCTGCGCCACGGTGCGCTGATGGCCGCCACGGCGGTGGGCCTGGTCGCTCCGTGGACGGTGCGGAACCTGGTGCAGTTCGAGGAGCGGGTGCCGATCTCCACGAACAGCGAGGAGGTGCTCTTCTACGCGAACTGCGACGACACCTACGCGGGGCGCCTGATCGGCTACTGGTCGTTCAACTGCCAGGAGCGCGCCCGACAGGAGCGCGTGGCGCAGGGGTTGCCGGCCGACCCGCCTGGAGACGAGTCCCAGCGGGCCGCGGGATGGGGGGCGCTCGGTCGCGCGTACGCCAACGAGCACCGCGATCGGTGGCCGGCGGTCACCGTGGCTCGCGTCACCCGGGCGTGGGACGTCCAGCACAGCGAGAGCACGGCGCTCGCGCTGCAGTTCGAGGGGCGCCCGCACGCCTGGTCGGTCCGGGGCTACTGGGCGCTGCGCCTCTCCTTGTTGCCCGCCATCGCCGGCCTGGTGATCCTGCGCCGTCGGCGGGTGGCGATCTGGCCGCTGGTCGCGATGGCCGCCATGGTGACGATCACCGCGGTCGGGGTCTACGGTCACCCTCGCTTCCGCACCGTCGGCGACCTCGTCCTGTTGGTGGCGGCCGCGGTAGCGATCGATGCGCTGATCGCCCGGGTCACGGGCCGCGCCGTCTCCGAGCCCACCGCGACCCCGGACCTCACCGCATGAACGACGACGACGCGAGCGAACCGATCGACCTGAGCGTCGCCGCGCCTCGCTGGGCCGCTCGACGTCCCACGTGGCAGACCGTGGTGGCGGTCGGGATCGTGGCGCTCGCGATGGTGCTGCCGCTCCGCGCCCTGCTGCGCTACCAGGGGCCGCCGATGGAGGAGGGCTTCATGCTCGTCTTCCCCGAGCGGGTCCTCGACGGCGACGTGCCCCACAAGGACTTCCTGCACCTCTACGGCCCCGGGTCCCTGTGGGCGCTCGCGGCCTGGTACCGCATCGTCGGCGTGTCCATCGCCGCCGAGCGCCTCTTCGGGCTGGCGCAGCTCGCCGGGATCGTCTTCGGGATGATGGCCCTCGTGCGCCCGTGGGGCCGCAAGGTGATGGTGGCCAGCGGCCTGCTCGGCGTGCTCCTCACCATGACCGCCATCGGGCTGACGGCCCTCGCGTGGGACGGCGCGGTGGCGCTGCTCGTGGCGTCGGTCTGGTGCGGTCTGCGCGCTCGTCGCTGGCTCACCCCCGCCGAGGGCGCCGAGGCCGCGGGGGCCGAGCGCCGAGCGAGCCGCCTCCTGGTGGCCGCGGGCGCCCTCGCGGGGGCCGCGCTGCTCTTCCGCCCCGACGTGATCGTGGCCGTGGCCCTGTCGGGGGCTGCGCTGCTCTGGGGGCTCGGTCGGCCGCGCTGGTGGCGATGGGCGTGGGGGGCGCTCCCGGTGCTCGCCCTCTACGTGGTCCACCTGCTGTGGGCCGGTCCGGCGAACGCGATCCGCGGCATGTTCCTCGAGCCGGTCTTCGACCTGCGCGGGGGCCGGTCCCTGCCTCGCCCGCCGTCGTGGGACACCTTCGACGGCGCGCTGCAGAAGGTGGCCCTCCTCCGGCCGCAGCCGTGGCCGGTTCCCGCGCTGCGCTCGCCGGCGCAGGCCTTCGTCTGGTTCTTCCTGCTGCCGGCCGCCACCGCGTTCATCGTCGCGGTCGGCGTGTGGGGCGTGCGCCGCTCGCCCCAGGCGTGGCGCCCGCGCGTGGTCCTCACGGTCGGCCTCCTCGGCCTCGGCCTGCTCCCCCAGGCGATGCAGCGCGCCGACACCACCCACCTGGCTTGGGTGAGCTGCGTCACCCTCACCTTCCTCCCGGCCGCGCTCGCCGAGGTCCTCGATGGACGCTTCGGCGCCCGGCGCCCCCACCTCGCGCCCGTGGTCGCGGGGGCGACGGTGGCGGTGCTCGTCCTTGCCGTCATCCCCCACTTCACCGCCCGCACCTACGTGGACCTCGTTCGCCAGAGCGCGAACGGTCGGGTGTTCGGATACCCCGTCACCTACCAGGGGCGCACGTTCTACCTGGGAGCGCAGGACATCGCTCCGGCCGCGCAGCGGATGCTCGAGGACATCGGGCCGCACATGGAGCCCGGGCAGCGGCTGTTCGTCGGCACCGCCGACCTGCGCAAGACGCCCTACTCCGACGCCTACCTGTACTACCTGCTCCCGGACCTCACCCCCGGCACGCGCTACATCGAGATGGACCCGGGCATGGCGAACGCTCCCGACTCCGGGCTCGCCGACGAGGTGGCCTCGTCGGACTGGCTGATCCTCAGCCACGTGTGGGACGCGTGGGACGAGCCCAACGACTCTCGGATCCTCGGCCCCGACACGCCCAACGAGGTGGTGCGGACCGAGTTCTGCCTGGTGGGGGAGTACCGAGCCGAGCGTGGAGACCCCGCCACCGACCCCGTGATGTTCGAGGTGTACCGGCGGCGCGGGGCCGACGGCGAGTGCCAGCGGCTGGAAGGCTGACGGTTAGCCTCGCCCCTCGTGCGAGCCGTCGTCGTGGTCCCCACCTACCAGGAGGCCCCGAACGTCGAGCGGTTCCTGCGGACGGTCCGTGAGACGGTCCCCGAGGTCGATCTGATCGTCGTCGACGACAACAGCCCCGACGGCACCGGCGAGATCGCCGAGCGCGTCGCGGCCGAGCTCGGGCGCGTCGGGGTCCTGCACCGCCGAGCCAAGGAGGGCTTGGGCGCGGCCTACCGCGAGGGCTTCCGCACGGCCATCGACGCCGGCTACGACGTCATCGTCCAGATGGACTGCGACTTCTCCCACGCCCCCGCCGTGATCCCGACGCTGCTGGGACTGGTGGCCGACGGCGCGGATTGCGCCATCGGGAGCCGGTACGTGCCCGGCGGCTCCACGCCCGGCTGGCCGCTGCACCGCAAGCTCCTCAGCAGGTGGGGCAACCGCTACACCGCCTTCGTGCTGAAGCTCCCGATCCGCGACACCACCGGTGGCTTCCGCGCCTACCGCGCCAGCACCCTCGACCGCATCGACATCGACGGCACCCGCGCCAACGGCTACGCCTTCCAGAACGAGACCGCGTTCCGCATGGTGCACGCGGACCTCGACCTCCGCGAGACGCCGATCACCTTCGTCGATCGGGAGGCCGGCACCTCGAAGATGTCGGTGAAGATCATGGCCGAGTCCATGGCACGGGTCACCACCTGGGGCGCGAGGCTGCGGTTCGGGCGAGCGAGCACGTGACCGAGCGGACCTACCGACGGTGGTTCGTAGCTATCGGTGCGGTGGCCCTCGTCGTCCGCCTGGCGTGGGTCGTGTGGGCTGCGCACGAGCCGGTCAGCATCTTCCTTGACCCCACGCGCTACCTCGGCTACGGCAACCAGATCGCGCACGGCAACGGCATGGTCGAGTCGCTCACCGGCGCGCCCACCGCCTACTACCCGCCGGGCTACCCGTGGTTCGTGGGGATCGTCCAGTGGTTGTCGTCACCGATCACCGACCAGCCGTGGCGGGCCGTCGCCATCGTGCAGGCCCTGCTGGGAGCGGCGTCGGCACTCCTCGCCGGCCACGTCGCCCGGCGCCTCGCCGGACCGCTCGCGGGGCTCGTGGCCGCGGCGATCTCTGCGCTCTACCCCAACCTGATCTTCCACACCGGCGCGATCTTGAGCGAGACGCTGTACAACTTCCTCTTCCTCGCCTTCCTCGCGGTCCTCGTCGACAAGCCCTGGACCGTGGCGTTCCGCACCCGGCGTGCCCTCGCCTGCGGCGTGCTGCTGGGCCTCGCCGTGATGGTGCGCCCGATCTCGCTCGCGGTCATCCCGGTGATCGCGCTGTGCTGGCTCCTCGCTCGCAAGGACTTCGGCGTCGTCGCCCGCTGGAGCGGGGCGCTGCTGGTGGGCGTGGTGGCCTGCGTCGCTCCCTGGACGGTCCGCAACGCCGTGCGCTTGGACGCGTTCATCCCCATCTCGACGAACACCGGAGACAACCTCTGCATCGGCCACGCGGATGGCGCCACCGGGGCCTTCACCACCCTGGAGGCCTGCGACGTGCCCTACGAGTTCCTCGACGGGGTCAGCGCCGAGGTCGGCGCCGACAAGGCCAAGCGCGAGATCGCGATCCGCTCCACCTTCGCCAACCTCGACCGCGAGCCCTGGCTGCTGTGGCGACGGACCTACTTCATGTGGATCCGCGATGGCGACCACGACGGCCTGTTCGCGGTCCAGTCGTACCGCCAGGATCGCTGGATGGCGGTCCCCACCGAGGCTCGGCTGATCTGGTTCGCGGATCGGATCTACTGGTTGGTCACGATCGCGGGCTTGGCGGGCCTCGTGCACCTCGTGCGCCAGCGCCGGCCCGACGGCCTGATGCTCGTGGGTTGCACGATCGTGACCGCGGCGGTGCCCCTGGCCTTCTTCGGCGACCAGCGCTTCAAGGTCCCGGTCATCCCGCTGCTGATCGTCGCGGCCGCGACCCTGGCCCGCACGCCCGCGAGCGGGGGCGCCGCCTCCGCCGTCACCACGAGCGGCGCCGAGGCCCCGGCCGGGCAGTAGCGGGCGCAACGCGCCCGGGCCTGCACCGAGGCTGGCGGGTCGCCGAGTGCCTGAGGAGCCTCAGGAGGGATCGTCGGCGGGGGCATCCCCGTCGGCGGGGATGCGGCCGTGGGCCTCGAGCACCTCGCGCTTGATCACCGGGGCATCCCGGCCGGTGCCGTGGCTGCCGGCGGCCTTCTCGGCGATGAACTTCTCCTTGACCCGGGAGGTGGCCTCCTCGTGGTACTCCTCCTCCACGTTCACCTCCCACACGTCGTGGGTGGTGCCGGTGGTGATGTTCTCCACGGTGAGCATGGCGGTGAACATGGAGTGGTCCTGGTTGTTGTACCGGAACATCCCGTTGCGACCCACCGGGTGCACGTTGGGGGTGTTGGCGGACAGCCACCCGCGCAGCACGTCGACGTTGCGGCGGTAGCGGTCGTCGTAGATGGGGTACGCCTTGGGCTGGCGCACCACCCAGCCGTCCTCGATGTCGCCGGCCTTGACCAGCCCGAGCTCCTCGAGCTCGCGCTTGGCCCGGTCGATGAGCCACTCGTCGTCCGCGTTCCACTCGTCGTCGCCCATCCACACCGTGTACTCGAGGCCGAGGGTGTTGCGACCCTCCTTGACCATGTAGGGCGACCACGACCCGAAGTTCTGGATGCGCATGGTGCGCACCTTGGGCTCGTGGATGTAGAGCCAGTTGTCGTCGAAGTCGATGAGCTCCTCGCGCATCGCGAGGGCCACGATCAGGTAGTCGCGGTAGCGCAGGTCGGCGGCGGCCGCCACCACCTCGGCCGGAGGGGCCGGGTCCATGGCCTCCAGGAGCGCGCTGATGGGCATCGACGAGATCACGTGGTCCGCCAGGTGCGTGGTGACCGATCCGTCGGCGTGGGTGGCCTCGACCTCGGTGGCCCGGCCGTCGGCGTGGCGCACCTTGGTCACCGACGCCTGCATGTCGAGGGTCGACCCCTCGGCGAGGACCTTGTCGCGGCAGGTCTCCCACATCATCCCGGGTCCGTACTTGGGGTACTGGAACTCCTCGATGAGCGAGGTGATCTCCTTCTGGTTCCGCTTGGGGAGCAGGGCGTTGACGATGGCGTTGCCCAGCGTGAGGCCCTTGACCCGCTGGGCGGCCCAGTCGGCGGGCATCTCCGAGACGGGGACCCCCCAGAGCTTCTCGGTGTAGGTCTTGAAGAAGGTGCGGTAGAGCCGCCAGCCGAACCGGGCGACGAGCCAGTTCTCGTAGTTGGTCTGGTCCTTCGGCGGCCGGACCTTGGCCCAGGCGTAGGACAGGACGCAGAGGACCGCCTCGATCGGACCGAGGTTCCGCAGGGCGTTGGCCGCCTTCAGCGGGTAGTCGTAGTACTTCCCCTGGTAGAAGATCCGGCTCTTGCGGGGCCGCATGAGGAAGTCTTCGTCGGGGAGGATCTCGTGCCACAGGTCCTCGACCTGCTGGACCTTGGTGAAGAACCGGTGGCCACCGATGTCGAACCGCCAACCGTCGCGCTGGGCGGTGCGGGAGATCCCGCCCACCGTGTCGTCGGCTTCGAGGATCGTCGAGGCGATCCCGTGCTTGTGGAACTGGAAGGCGGCGGTGAGGCCGGCGGGACCGGCGCCGATGACCACCACGTTCGGCGTCTCGGCGGCGTCCTGCACGGTGGTGGGCTCAGCGGCGTCGGACATGGAGGAGGGACCGTCCTGCAGGGTGGGCGTGGAAGAATCGGCAGCGTGACCCGACCGACCACGGCCGACCTCCGCGGCCCCGAAGCGGTCGGGGATGGCGGCTCGTCGACCCCGGCCGAGGTGGCTGGCGGCGCGTCCGAAGCTACCGGACCGGCCCCGGCGCGGCGGTATTTCTCGGGGTTCGAAGTCCTCCGGGCGGTCGCAGCGGTGATGGTGGTCGTGCACCACGCCGATGCCTACGCCGGGCCGGCGCGCGCTGGCCGCTTCCACGAGCTGGCAGCCGTGGCCGACGGCGGGGTGGCGGTCTTCTTCGTGCTCTCGGGCTTCTTGATCACCCGCCCGTTCATCGCGGCGCACCTGGCCGATCGGGCTCCGCAGCGCACGATCGAGTTCTGGTGGCGTCGCGTGCTGCGGATCGTTCCGGCGTACTGGGCCGTGCTGACGTTCTTCTGGGCGCTCGGCTCGTTCCGGCTGGGCCACGACTGGTGGCGCTACTACCTCTTCCTGCAGATCTACTCGAAGGACACGGCGCTGGGCGGGGTGGTGCAGGCGTGGAGCCTGTGCACGGAGATGAGCTTCTACCTCGTCGTGCCGCTCTGGGCGCTCTTCGTGCGGCGCGTGGCCACCGGCTCGCTGCGGTCGCGAGTCAGGGTCCAGTTCTCGGTGGTGGCCCTGATCTGGGTCGCCGGCGTCACGTCTCGAGTCGTGGTCGAGCGGGTCGCGCCCTCGTACCGCGGCCTGTCGTTCGACTGGCTGCCCACGAACCTCGACCTGTTCGCGGCGGGCATGGCCCTCGCGGTGGCCTCGGTGTGGTCGACCCACGACGACGGGGTCCGGGCCAAGCTCGACCGCGTGGCTCGCCGCTCGGAGCCCTGGTGGTTGGTCGCCGCCGGCCTCTTCGCGTGGTACGCGTACCGGGTGGGGCCGGCACCGAGCTTCGAGGTCGGGTACTCCGGCTGGTTCTGGCATCGTCGCCAGCTCGTCCTCGCCGCGTTCACGGTGCTGCTGCTCGTGCCCGCGGTGTTCGGCCCCACCACCGACCGCGGCCTGCGGCGTGCCTGGAGCTGGCGCCCGCTGGCGTGGATCGGCACCGTCTCCTACGGCCTCTACCTCTGGCACTTCGACTGGATGAAGCGCTCCATCGCCCACGTCGATCCCTTCGGCCAGACCGGGTGGGACGGCTGGGTGCGCACGCCGCCGGGCAACAGCAGCTTCGCGTGGCTCCTGGCCGTCGGCCTGGGGGCCGGCCTCCTCTTCGCCGCCACGAGCTGGTACCTGCTCGAGCAGCCCCTCCAGCGGTTCAAGGACCTGGCCTCCGGGCGCCTGGGCGGGCGGGGCGCCTTGGGCAGCCGTCGACCTCGCCGGTAGCGTCGCCCGCCGTGCCCTTGCCCGACACACGCCCCCGGGACCGGACGCTCGCGCTGGTGGCGCTCGGCGCCCTCGTGATCGTCGGTTGCGTCGTCCGGTTCCTGACCCGCTCGCCGCTGTGGCTCGATGAGGCGCTCAGCGTCGACATCGCCCGCCTGCCGCTCGGCGACATCCCCGAGGCGCTGCGCCACGACGGGCATCCACCGCTCTACTACGTCCTGCTCCACGGGTGGATGGCGGTGTTCGGGGAGGGCGACGTGGCGGTCCGTGCGCTCTCCGGGGTGGTGTCGCTGGCCATGTTCCCGCTCCTGTGGGTGGCGGGGCGTCGCATCGGGGGGGCTCGGGTGGCGTGGTGCTCGGTCGTGGTGCTGGCGCTGTCGCCCTACGCGGTCCGCTACGGCACCGAGACGCGCATGTACGCGCTGATGATGGTGCTCGGCCTCGCGGGCTGGTTGCTGCTCGACGACGCGCTGCGCCGGCCGACGCTCCCACGGCTGGCTGGGATCGCGGTGATCTCCGCAGCGATGCTGTGGACCCACTACTGGGCGCTGTGGGTCCTCGCCGTCACCGGCGTGGCCCTCGTGGTGCAGGTGGTCCGCGCCCGCCGGCGTGGCGACGCCGAAGCGGTGGCGACCCACCTGAAGGTGGCCGGCGCGCTGGTGGTCGGCGGGCTCCTGTTCCTGCCGTGGGTCGGGGCGCTGCTCTACCAGAGCGCGCACACCGGCACCCCGTGGGCCCGTCCGATGCGCCCGACCGAGATGCTCACCGCCACCGTGGCCGACCTCGGCGGCGGTCCCAAGCCCGAGGCCGTCCTGCTCGGGTGGACCCTGGCGCTGCTGGCCCTCCTCGGGATCTTCGGTCGGCGGATCGACGGTGGGAAGGTCGAGCTCGCCCCTTCCGTGCGGCCAGCGGCGAGGCCCTTCGTGCTCGCGCTCGGGGGAACGCTCGCGGTCGCCTGCGTGGTCGGGTACGCCACGGGAGCGACCTACGTGACCCGGTACGCGTCGGTGGTCGTCCCGTTCGCCTTCCTGCTCGCCGCGATGGGGCTCGCGCTCCTGCCCCGGCAGGTGATGGCGGTCTTCCTCGTGATCGTGGTCGGCCTCGGTGCGATCGGCACGTACCGCAACGTCACCGTCGATCGCACCGACGCCGTCCGATCGGCTCGGGCGATCGAGGCACGGGGCCACCGTGGCGATCTCGTGATCTTCTGCCCCGATCAGCTCGGTCCCTCCACCGCGCGGGTGCTCGCACCCGGGTTCGACCTGGTGACGTACCCGTCGTTCGGCACCGCGGCGCGCGTCGACTGGGTCGACTACCAGGCGCGCCTCGACGCCGCCGACGTGGACCGGTTCGCCGACGAAGCCCTCGAGCGCGCCGGCGATCGCCAGATCTTCCTCGTGTACAGCACCGCCTACGCCACCCACGAGGACCTGTGCCCGGCGCTGTTCAACGCGCTCGGGCGCATGCGCGCGCCCGAGGTCCTGACCGAGATGACCGAGGTCTTCGAGCCGTCCGCTGCGGTCTTGTTCGCACCGCCGGCGAGCTGAAGCCGGCTCAGTCCTTGGTGGCCACGGCGTTCGGCGTGACGTTCATCTTCGGCACGTAGTCGGCCGCCGCGACCTCGCGCGCCTCGCCCCCGAGGGAAGCGCGCAGCTCGGCGCGGCACGACGTGCACGGCCCGTACCAGGCCTCGCTTGCGCTCGCGCCGCAACGCGGGCACGAGAAGTCGAGGGCATCGGGCACGGGGTCGGTGAGCGACATGGGGCCAGGATCGCGCGTCGAACGGTGTGCGGGTCGGACCGTGGGCTCAGGCGCTTCGAAGCCCGCCGAGCCCGACGACCCGACCGGCGAGGTCCGCGCCCTCGCTTCCTTGGAGCGCCGCGCCGGCGTCGACCCGCCGGATGGCGAGGACCTCCGACGTGCGGAAGCTGGCCAGGCGGGTGCTCCAGGTGTCGACCACGCGCCGACCGTCGCCCAGGCGGAAGAAGGTGGTCATCTGACCCTCCTGCTGGTAGGCGTCGGCATCGTCGATCTGCTCGGTGGTGCGGTCCTTCAGCGTGATGCGGTAGCTCGACACGGTGGCTCCTCCTGGTCGACGTCGACGCTACGACGGTCGACGTGTGCGGAGGAAGGGGTGCAACCCTGTGGATTGGAGAAGTTGTCCACAGCCCCGACCTACTGGTCGCGGATGTCTCGTGGCGCGTAGCGGGGTCCGTGCGCGGGTGCGTGCAGACCGGCAGCCTGCACGAGTCGGATCACCCGTCCCCGGTGTCCGGCGAAGGGCTCGAGGGCCTCGAGCATGGCGTCGTCGTCGTCGATGGCGGTCCCCGTGAGGACGTGGGTGAGGATGCTCGGGAGGTGGACGTCGCCCACCGGGACGGCGTCGGCGTCGCCGAGGGCGACGAGGGCGACCTCGGCGGCGGTCCACGGACCGATGCCCGTGATCGAGCGGAGCCGCGCGTGAGCGGCCTCGAGCGACGTGTCGGCCAGCGCATCGAGGCCGCGCGCCCCTGCGGCGACCCGACGGATCGTGTCGGCGCGCTTGCGCTCGACACCGATCACGTGGAGGTCGTAGTACGGCACCCCTGCCAGCACCTCGGGGTCCGGGGGGAGGCGGAGCCCCGCCGGCCCGGGGGCCGGCTCGCCCCAGCGCTCGACCAGCTGGTGGTGCGCTCGGCGGGCCTCGTAGGTGGTGACCCGCTGCTCGAGGACCACCGAGACCAGGGTCTCGTAGACCGCTGCGGACCGAGGGACCCGCACATCGGCGTGGTCTCGCCACAGGCGGGCGATCACGGGATGGTCGGGGTGGAAGCCGCTGGCGTCGTCCTCCGCGCCGACGAGGGCACCGACCGCCTGGAGGGCCGCGTCGGCCCCCGGGCCCCACGCGGTGGCCTCCAACCGATCGCCGACCACCTCGAGCCGGGTCGTGGCGGGGCCCCCCGGGGCGCGGCTCGCCCGCCACACGACGTCGCCATCGAAGCGGCACGTGGGGTCGTAGCGGCCGCGGCGCACCCCGTGGAGGGTGCGCCGGAGGTCGATGCGGTAGGGGAGCGGGAGGGAGCGTTCGAGCATGGGGCGACCGGCCGAACGCACGTTCCGCCGGGGTGGACGACCGTAGCCCTCAACGCTCCCTGGGTTCCACCGCCTCGGCTGCCACCTGGCGGGCCCAGGCGTAGTCGGGCTTGCCCGACGGCGACCGCGAGATCGCCTCGGCCAGGACGACCGCCTTGGGGAGCTTGTAGCGGGCGAGGTGGGGCTCCGCGACCGCTCGGAGCTCGTCGAGGGTGACCGTGGCCCCGGCAGCGGGGGCGACCACGGCCACCACCTCCTGGCCCCACTGCGGCGAAGCCCGCCCGACCACGAGGGCGTCGTAGACCCCGGGGTGGTGCTTGATCGCCTGCTCGACCTCTTCGGCGAACACCTTCTCGCCCCCGGTGTTGATGGTGACCGACTCCCGCCCGTGCAGCTCGATGGTCCCGTCGGCCCGCAGGGCGGCCCGATCGCCCGGCACCGACCACCGGACCCCGTCGATGACCGGGAACGTCGTGGCGGTCTTGGCTGGGTCTCCGAGGTACCCGCGGGGGATGCGTCCGGTCTGCGCGAGCCACCCGATCTCGGCGTCTCCCGGTGCGACGCGTCGGGTGAGGTCGTGGGAGAGCACCGCCGCGGTGGGGCTGGGCGCGAACCTGGTCGGTCCCGCGACATCCCCGGCGACGGTGCTGGCGACGGCCTGGCGTCCCGACTCGGAGGAGCCGAGGACGTCCACGATCCGGACCTGGGGCAGCGCATCGAGCAGCGCCGATCGCACGGCGGGGGAGAGGATCGCCCCTCCGGTGAGCACGAAGCGCAGGGCCGACAGGTCGCGTGGCCGACGGCGCTGCTCGTCGAGGAGGGGGCGCGCGAACGCGTCGCCGACGATGAGCAGCGACGAGACGGAGCGGCGTTCGCAGGTGTCGAGCACATCGGCGGGGTCGAGGTGGGCGACCTGATCCTGGATCACGACGGTGCCACCGTTGATCCAGGTGCTGAGCGCGTTCCACATGGCCGCCCCGTGCATGAGGGGCGGCGCCGGCAGGGTGGCGAGGTTCCGGCCCAGCGCCGGCGCGACGAGCTCGTCGAGCGACCCGTGGTCCGTGCCGTCCTTGCGGCGCACGCCCAAGGCAGCCACGAGGAAGTCGGCCTGCCGCCACAGGACCCCCTTGGGGTTGCCCGTCGTTCCGCCCGTGTACAGGACGTAGAGGTCATCGCCCGAGGTGGTGACCGCCGGGCGGCTCGGCGACGAGGCAGCGAGGGCCTCCTCGTAGTCGAGCGCTCCCGGAAGCAGATCGTCGCCCGAGCCGTCGTCGACGCGCAGCAGGAGCGGACGACGGCGCAGGCGCGGGAGGACCTCGGCCAAGGTGGCGGCGTAGCACCCCTGGTAGACGATGGCCGCCGCGCCGGCGTCGTCGAACAGGTAGGCGAGCTCATCGGCCACGTAGCGGTAGTTGACGTTGAACGCGGCTGCCGCGGCCTTGGCGGCGCCGAGCTGCGCCTCCAGGTAGGCGTTGCCGTTCTGGAGGTACAGCCCGACGTGCTCGTGGGGCGATTCCCAGCCCTCGCACGCCTCCAGCGAGCGCGTCCGGGTGATCCCGTGCGCGAGCAAGAGGTTGGCGAACCGGCGGCTGCGGTCGGTGACGTCTCCCCACGACCAGGAGCGGTCGCGCCACACGAGGCACGCCCGATCGGTCAGGTTGGCGGCGAGAGCCTCGTGGATCGCGGCGAGGTCGAGCTCCACGGGTGCGCGGTGCCCGTCAGTCCGCGATGGTGACGCGCTCGATAACGACGGGATCGACGGGACGGTCGCCACGAGCGGTGGGCGTGGTGGCGATCGCGTCGACGACCGCCTTCGAGCCCTCGTCGGCGACCTCGCCGAAGATCGTGTGGCGGTCCTGGAGGTGCGGCGTGGGCACGACCGTGATGAAGAACTGCGACCCGTTCGTGCCGGGGCCGGCGTTCGCCATGGCCAGCTTGTACGGCGCGTCGAACTTGAGGCCGGACCCGAACTCGTCCTCGAACTGGTAGCCGGGCCCGCCGCGGCCCGACCCATCGGGGCACCCTCCCTGGATCATGAAGCCGTCGATCACCCGGTGGAAGGTCAGCCCGTCGTAGAAGGGCGTGCTGCGGTCGCGGCCCTGCTCCTGGTCCTTCCAGCTGGGCTCGCCCTTCGCGAGGCTCACGAAGCTGGAGACGGTCTTGGGCGCTGCGTCGGCGAAGAGGTCGATGACGATGTCGCCGCGGTTGGTGTGGAGCGTTGCCTGCATGGCCCGATCCTGCCACGCGGAGGCGGCGCCGTGGTTCGCCCGGCGTCAGCCGTGGCCGGCGGGATCGAGCACGGCTAGGACCTCAGACGCGTCCACCCCCCGGTTCGCCCACGGCGCCGCCTCGAGGAGCAGGGCGCCGATGGCCGCGGTGGCTGCCAGGTGCGAGCGTGCGTCGTCGCCAGCCGCGACGGTCGCCGCCCACCGTTGACGGAGGCCGTGCAGCGCGGGGTGGTCGAGGCCTCCGGTGGCGCTGAGGACGCTCCACCCGTCGTGCTCGGACTCGACGAACGCCAGCACCCCGTGCACGACGGCGCGCCACGCATCGGCGGGGGAGTCGGCCCGAGCGAGGCCGTGGCCGACCCAGGTGTCGAGGCGGCCGATGATCCGCACCTGGACGGCGTCGATCAGCCCTCGGCGATCGCCGAGGTAGGTGTGGACGAGCGGGCGCGACACGCCTGCCGCATCGGCCACCTGCTCGAAGGTGACGAGGAGGGGATCGTGCTCCGCGAGCAGGTGCTCGGCGGCGTCGACGATCAGCCCACGGCGGGTGTCGGGGTCGAGGGGGGGGGCGGGGGGGCGGCGGTGGGGGCCCGCCACGGCGGCCTCAGCCGTTCGTTCCGGCGATCGCGACCTCGGTCAGCGTCTCCCCGGGGGCGAGCGGGTGGTGGCAGGCCACGAAGTGGTCGTCGCCGACCTTGGTCATCTGCGGCACCTCGTCGCGGCACCGATCGTCGGCCCGGGGGCAGCGGGTGCGGAACCGGCACCCCGAAGGCGGCGACAGGGGCGACGGGATCTCGCCACCGAGCGTGTGCCGGTCCTCGGGGCGCACGTCGGGGTCAGGCACCGGGATCGCGCTCAGCAGGGCTGCGGTGTAGGGGTGGGCCGGAGCGGCGTACAGGACGTCCGGGTCGCCGACCTCGCACAGGCGTCCGAGGTACATCACCGCGACGCGGTCGCTGATGTTCTTCACCACCGCCAGGTCGTGCGCGATGAAGATCAGCGTCAAGCCGTAGCGCTGCTTCATGTCCTCCAGCAGGTTGAGGATCTGCGCCTGGACCGACACGTCGAGCGCCGAGACCGGCTCGTCGCAGACGATCAGCTTCGGTTCGGTGACGACGGCACGAGCGATCGAGATCCGCTGGCACTGTCCGCCGGAGAACTGGTGCGGGCGCCGGCCGCGGACCACCGCCGGGTCGAGTCCGACGGTGAGGAGCATGTCGTCGACCTTCTGGTCTCGCTCCTCGTTGCTCCCGACCTTCCAGATGTCGAGGCCCTCGGCCACGATCGCCTCGACCCGTCGACGAGGGTTCAGCGAAGAGATCGGATCCTGGAAGATCATCTGGAGCTGCGTGCGCAGCTCGCGCAGCGCCTTGGGCTCGAGCTCGGTGAGGTCCTGGCCGTCGAACACCACGCTGCCCGACGTGGGCGACGGGAGCTGCATGATGGCCTTGCCGGTGGTGGACTTCCCGCAGCCGGACTCGCCGACGAGCCCGAGGGTCTCGCCCTCGAGGACATCGAGGCTGACGTCCGTGACGGCATGCACCTTCTGGCCCCGACCGGAGGGGAACTCCACCACGAGGTTCTCGACCCGCAGGAGCGCGTCGCCCGGGCGCAGGTGGGCATCGCCGATGCCGGCCATCAGGCGTCGTCCCCGTCGTCGGGGTTCGCGGGGCCCTCGGGAGCGAGGTCGACCGCGGCTTCGTGGGCCGGCTGCTGCGCCACGGTGCCGACGGGGAAGTGGCAGCGCACGAGGTGCGTCGGATCCTGCGGGTCGGGCACCAGGTCGGGCTCCTCGGTCAGGCAGCGGTCCTGCGCGTAGCGGCAGCGGGGAGCGAACTTGCACCCGGTGGGCAGGTTCACGAGGTCCGGGGGTCGACCGCCGATCGCCTCGAGGCGGGTGTGCTTGGCCATCTCGAGCTTCGGGATGCTCTCGAGCAGGGCCTCGGTGTAGGGGTGGCGGACGTTGGAGAACAACGTCGACGCGCTGGCGTGCTCCACGATCTGGCCCGCGTACATGACGGCGATGTCGTGGGCCCGACCGGCCACGACCCCGAGGTCGTGGGTGACGAGGATCATCGCCATCTGGCGGTCGGTCTGGAGCTCCTGCAGGAGGTCGAGGATCTGGGCCTGGACGGTCACGTCGAGGGCGGTGGTGGGCTCGTCCGCGAAGAGCAGCTTGGGCCCGCACGCCAAGGCGATGGCGATCATGATGCGCTGGCGCATGCCACCCGACATCTCGTGGGGGTACATGCGCAGGCGGCGAGCTGGTTCGGGGATGCCGACCGAGGTGAGCAGCGTCAGCGCGGTCTCGTGGGCCTGCTCCTTCGAGAGGTCGAGGTGCTCGTGGAGCGACTCGGTGATCTGCTGCTCGACCCGCAGCACGGGGTTGAGCGCGGTCATCGGGTCCTGGAAGACCATCGCCATCTGGTCGCCCCAGTAGCCGCGCATCTCCTTCGAGGAGGCGTTCAGGATCTCCGCGCCCTCGAAGCGCACGCTGCCCGTGCGGGTCGCGTTGGAGGGCATGAGCCCCATGATCGAGCGGGAGAGGACCGACTTGCCCGAACCGGACTCGCCGACGACGCCGAGCGTCCGGCCGCGCTGCAGCTGCAGGTCGATGCCGCGCACCGCGCGCACGGTGCCGCGGTCGGAGCGGAAGGAGGTGTGGAGGTCGGCGACCTCGAGCATCGGTGCGTCGCTCACAGCGCGCTCTCCCGGACGTCGAAGTGGTCGCGGATGGCATCGCCCAGGTAGTTGAGCGACGCCGCGGTGAAGCACACGGCGGCGACGGGGATCCACGCGATGAACGGCGCTTCCTCGAGGTCGGTCTTGCCGGTGGCGATCATCGTTCCCCACGTGGCAGTGGGCGGTTCGACGCTCGCCCCCAAGATGGCGAGCCCGCCCTCGGCGACGATGGCGATCGCCATGCCGAGCAGCGCGATCGACGCCATCGCGGGCAGCACGTTGGGCAGCACCTCGCGGAAGAGGATCCGTCCGTGCGTCGCGCCCTGGGCCCGAGCGGCCATGACGAACTCGCGCTGGGACCAGGTGAGCGTCGACGCCCGAGTGATGCGGGCGAGCAACGGGATCGACACCAGCCCCAGGGCGAAGATCAGCGTCAGCGGGATCGGGAGGCCGTGCGAGTCCGGGTCGGCGGGGTTGCCCTTGAGCACGGACACGAGCGACAGAGCGAGCACCAGCTGCGGGATGGCGAGGAGGATGTCGAACAGGCTGACCAGCGCGTTGCCGATCCAGTTGCGGAAGTAGCCCGACAGCAGGCCGAGGACGCCACCGACGACCCAGCCGATCATCACTGCGGAGAACGAGATGAACAGCGACATCCGGGCGCCGAAGATGACCCTCGCCAGCATGTCGCGCCCGCTGGCGTCGGTGCCGAGGATGGGCTCGCCGGGCTGGAACGGTGCCAGCCGCTTCTGCGCGACCTGCGCCGCCGGGTCGTTGAGCGGCAGCACCGGTGCGAGGATCGCCGCGAGGACGATGAGGATCAGCCAGCCGGCGGCGACGTAGGTGGCGATGCCCCACCCCTTGCGCTTCGCCGGCAGGTCGGTGTCGTCGACCTCTTCGAGCGTGGGGGACAACGGGGTGGCGGCTGCGACGCCGGTCATGACGAACGCTCCCGGATCCGGGGATCGAGCACGGTGTAGAGGTAGTCGATCAGGAAGTTCATGAGGACGAAGCCGATGGCGATGATGGCCACGGCGCTCTGGAGGGCGATGTACTGGCGCGAGAGCACCGCCTCACCGATCAAGAAGCCCATGCCGGGGATGCGCAGGAGGTACTCGACCACCAGGCTGCCGCCGATGAGCGTGCCCACGCTGAGGCCGGCCACGGTGAGCAGGGTGAGGCTCGAGGGCCGGAGCGCGTGGCGCCAGAGCACCCGCGAGTTCGAGATGCCCTTGGACTTCGCCATGAGGATGAAGTCCTCCTGGAGGGTGGCCTGGAGGTCGGTGCGCAGCAGTCGGAAGTACACCGCGATCTGGCCCAGCGACAGGGCGATCACGGGCACGATCATCGACTTGATGTGGCCCACGAGGTCCTCGGTCGGACCGGTGTACCCGTCGGTGGGCACCAGGTTCATCTGCACGCCGAGGTAGTAGGTGAGGATGAGCACCGTGGCGAACGCGGGCAGCGAGATGCACCCGAACGCACCGGCGTTGAGGAGCTTGTCCTGCCTGCTGCCGGACCGGTAGGCGGCCCACACGGCCAACGGCACCGAGACGAGCAGGGAGAACACCTGCACGTACAAGATGAGCAGCAGCGAGATGGGAAGGGCCGAGCCGATGCGGTCCTTCACCGGGTCGGTGCCGGTGGACGTGTAGTAGTTGCCGAGGTCGCCCTTCAGGAAGTTCTTCGCCCAGATCGCCCACTGCTGGACGAGCGGCTTGTCGAGGTTGTTCTCCTCGCGGAACTTCGTCTGCTGGGTGTGCTCTGCGTCGTCGAAGGGGATGACCACCACCTCGGGCTTGCCAGGCACGAGGGAGATGAGCACGACCGTGAAGAACGTGACGACGACGAACACGACGGCCAACTGCAGGAGCCGTTGGGCGAGCAGCCTCATCCAGGGAACCTTCTCGGTGGTGCGGGCGGGCTCGAGCTACTGCTCGATCCAGAGGCCGATCAAGGAGTGGCCGGTGGCCAACCCGGTGAAGGGCTGCTTGGCGGCATCGTCGGTGGTGAGCTCACCCGCCTTGCTGGGGTCGTCGCCCGGCAGGGGCGGGCCGAGGATGTTGTGGACCTCGGCATCGGTGGCGATGGCCCACGGGGTGTACCAAGCCCAGATGCTCCAGACCTGCTTGGAGAACTCCCGGTTGATGTCCTGGTAGATCTTGGCCCGCTTCTCCTCGTCGGGCTCGCTGCGGCCCTGGTCGAGCAGGTCGTTGATCACCGGATCGTCGTAGCCGCCGAAGTTGACCGGGTTGCCCTCGCCGTACCACCAGACGTAGTTGATGTCGGGATCGCCGCCGGGGTAGTTGCGGAACACCATCGCCTGGTACTCCTTGCCGATGGCGTCGTTGATCAGAGCGGCTTGGTCGCGCTGGACGATGGTGACCTTCGCTCCGACGGCCTGGGCCCGCTGCTGGATGTTCTCCGCGATGCGGACCGTGGCGGTGTCGCTCGTGGTGGTGAGGGCGAACTCGGCCTTGCCGCCGTCGGCGACGTACTCCTGCACGAGCTTCTTGGCCTCCTCAGCGTCGAACTTCGGGAAGCCCGGATCCTCCAGGTAACCGATCGAGTCCTTGTAGAAGGGGCCGTCGGCGACGGTGGGCAGGCCGTCGTTCTGGACGTCGTTGATCTCCGAGCGGTCGGCGCCCATCGCGAGGGCCTTGCGCATGCGGATGTCGTCGAAGGGCGGCTTGGTGACGTTCAGCTGCACGAAGGCGGGCTCGGCGCTGTTCTCCGAGACGAGCATGTTGATCTTGCCGTCGTCGCGCAGATCCTTGAGCTTGCCGCCGATGCGCTCGGCGTTCGTCGTGTGGATGATGTTGGCGCCGGTGTCGCTCTCGAGCGAGTTGATCCGCACGTCGCCGTCGGGGATGAAGCGGAACTCGATGCCGTCCGCGTAGGGGTAGGGCTTGCCGTCGGGGGCCGTCTGCCAGTAGTCGGGGTTGGCCTTGCCGGTGAGCTTGTCGTTCTTGTTCCAGCTCTGGAAGACGAAGGGCCCGGTGCCCACGAGGTCGTCCGCGCAATCGTTGGGGTCATCGAGCTGCGACTGGGCCATGATCCCCATGCGGCTCGAGCTGTAGAGGAACGCTGGGAACGCCACCCACGGCACCTTGGTCTTCACGACGACCTTGCCGTCGACCACGGCGGTGGACTCGATGTTCTGGAGCACGAAGGTGAACAGGAGCGGGCTGCGCACCTCGTAGGCACCCCGGTAGGCATCGATGTTGTTCTTGACGACCTCAGCGGTGAGGTCCGTGCCGTCGTGGAACTTGATGCCGTCGCGCAGCTCGATGGTCCACTCGGTGTAGTCGTCGTTCGGGGTGACCGCCTTCGCCAGGTACGGGACGTAGTCGCCCTCGGCGTTGGGGACCGTCAGGGTGTCGTAGAAGGCCCGGACCACCATCATCCCGGAGATGGCCAGCTGGCCCTCGGGGAGGCAGTAGCCACCGGTGGAGTCGGCTTCGAGGCCGTAGACGATGGTGCCGCCCCGCTGCGGGTCGCCCGCGTCGGCCAGGCCGCTCTCGCCGGCCTCGGCATCGAGCCCGGCGCTCTTGAAGTCCGCGCCGGTGTCCTTCTCGCCCGCCTTCGAGCCCCCGCACGCCGAAGCCAGCAGCGTGAAGGCGAGCGCGGTGGCCACGAGGCCACGGCGGCGGTTGAGTGGACGACGAGGTGCACGCATGAGGTCCCCTGGGAGCATCGGTGGTGGTGGCGGCGGGCCCGTGTGACCACGGACAAGCGGCGTGACCGCGACCATAGCGGTCCTCTCGGGGCTGTGGCGCGCCAGTCGCGATCCGTGGCGGCGCGGGCCGGTCGGCCCGCACACCCAGGTCAGCCGCGGTCGATCCAGATGCCGATCAGCGAGTGCCCGGTCACCAGGCGCGGCGACGGCGCGCCGCCGCCGTTGGGCAGGTCGGGCCCGAGGATCCCGTGCACGTTCGCGGCCTCGGCCACTGCCCACGGCGCGTGCCACAGCCACACGTTCCACACCTGCTTCGCGAACTCCCGGTTGATCTCCTCGTACGCGGCTCGGCGCTTGTCGACGTCGGGCTCGGAGCGGGCGAGGTCGAGGGCATCGTTGATCACGGCGTCGTCGAAGCGCCCGAAGTTGACCGGGTTGCCCTCGCCGTACCACCACACCCGGTTCATGTCCGGGTCCTCACCGGGCTGGTTGCGGAAGCCGACGATCTCGTAGTCGCCGGCGATCACGCGCGAGATCAGGTCGGCCTCGGTCTCCGTCTCGAGGTCGATCTCGAAGCCCGCTGCCTCGAGCATCTCCTTCTCGATCTGCGCCTGGCGCACGGCCACCGGCCCAGCCGAGGTCAGCAGCGAGAGCTTCGTGTCGACCCCGTCGGCCTTGAGGGCCGCCACCGCCTCCTTCGCCGCGGCGAGGTCGTAGCTCGGGAACCCGGTGTCGTCGAGGTGGCCCAGCACCCCAGGGGCGAACGGGCCGTCGGCCACCTCGGGGAGGCCCGCGTTGGCCTGCTCGTTGAGCGCCTCTCGATCGATGGCCTGGGCGATCGCCAGACGGATGCGTCGATCGCCCAGGGGCTCCTTCTTCACGTTCATCATGAGGTAGGCGACCTCGGTGCGCTCGCTCGACACGAGGAGGTTGATCGTGCCCGCATCCCGCAGCGCCGGGAGGGTCTCGGCCATGTCTGCCGACGTCGAGGTGTGCATCATGTTGAGCTCGCCCTGCTGGAGCTCGGCGACGCGGGTGTCGCTGTTCTGGATGGGGCGGAACTCGATCGCGTCGAGGTACGGATAGGGCTCGCCGTCCGGTGCGTCCTGCCAGTAGGAGGGGTTGCGTCGGACCTTCAGCTCCACGTCGCGCTCCCACGAGGCGAACGAGAAGGGCCCAGTCCCGATGGGCTCCGACGCGCACTGCTCCGTGCTGGCGTCGAGCTGCTTCTGGGCCATGATCCCGAGGCGTCCCGACATGTAGAGCACCGCGGGGAACGCCACCCACGGGACCTTGGTGGTGACCTGCACGGTGAGCTCGTTCACGGCCTCCACCGTGTCGATGTTGTCGAGCACGAAGCTGAACAGGAGCGGGCTGCGGGCGGGGTACTTCCCCCGGTAGGCGTCGAGGTTGTTCTTGACGACCTTCGAGTCGAGCTTCGAGCCGTCGTGGAACGTGACGCCGGCGCGCAGCGCGATGGTCCACACCTTGTAGGAGTCGTCGTGCTCCACCGCCTTGGCGAGGTACGGGGCGTAGCCCCCGTTCGCGTCCGGCACCGTGAGGGTGTCGTAGATCGCTCGAGCGACCTGCATGCCGGAGATCGCGAGCTCGGACTCGGGCAGGCAGTAGCCCTTCGCGCCGACCTCCGCTTCGAGGCCGTACACGAGGGCGCCGCCTCGTTGCGGCGCGCCGGCGTCGGCGAGGCCGCTCTCGGTCGCCCCCAGCGAGACCCCACCGGTGGAGGTCTCCTCGCCGTCGTCGCCTCCACCGATCAGGCCGCAGGAGGTGAGCAGGAGCGCGAGCACGGTGCTCAGGGCCAGCGCTCGTCGACGGCGGGTGGGGGACGACGGTGGCATGGGTGGCTCCTCGGGTCCCGGATGGGCGACGGGACGGTCGGGGCCACAAGTCGGCCCGGCCCACTCGAAGTTGAGCGTGGCGGGGGCGCTCGTGCGCGGCGCGCCGGCGAGGGTCGGCCGAAAAAGGTGGCGGCCCCGAGTAACCGACGAGGTTGCCCTCGCCAGCTCCTCGGGGCCGGCCGGTGCGGCCCTCGCTCCTCCGCTCCCCGAGGGGTGCTTCGGTGCCTGGACCACTGGCCGCTCGGGTGCCCGAGGCCCGAAGGCCTCCGGCGCTCAGCGACCGGTGCCCGCCGCCCGATCCGCTCCCCGAGGGGCTCGCATCGCTCGGCTGGCTGGTCCGCCTCCTCGTCGCTCCCGACCCGAAGGTCGAGGCGCCTCGGCGGCGTCCCGGACCCGGTGCTCCGTGCCTCGCCCGAAGGCGGTGCCCGTGGCTCCGTGCCCACCTGGCGTCGGTGGCGACCCTCGCACCGGACCCACCCCCGAGCCCTCCGCCCAGCACGCTGGTCGTCGGTCTCGTGGGCTTCCTGCCCGGTGCTCGAGCCGCTCCGTGCGGCCTGGCGGGGCACACCATGCGCCCGATGGCGCGGGCCGGTCAAGCACTTTTTCGCCATCCCCAGGGTTGTCCCCGAACCTTTTTCGTTCTCCCCAAGTTCGGCCTCCGTACGCACAAGCGCGCCCACAAGCCATCCACAGGAAACCGGCGGTTCAGCTACTCCGCCGGCTCGCGGCCGAACCAGGCTCCGCGAGCGCGGAGCACGTCGCGGAGGACCGCGGGACGGTCGGTCATGATCCCGTCGACGCCGAGGTCGAGGAGCAGATCCATCTCGTCGGGATCGTCGATGGTCCAGACGTGGACCTGGAGCCCGGCGCGGTGGGCGCGCTCCACGAAGCGCCGGTCGGTGACCGTCACGCCCTTGAAGCGGTGCGGCACCTGTGCGCACGCGCCTTGGAAGGTGCCGGCGGGGAGGCCGTAGGACCCGCCGCGCAGGCGCGCCGTGGCCTTGGGGCCGAGCGAGGTGCAGAGCCGAGGGCCGAGCGCGCGCTGCGCGCGTGCGATGCGGGCGTCGGAGAAGGAGCCGATGCACACGCGATCGACCGCGCCGGTGCGTTCGATCACGGCCACGAGCGCGTCGACGGCCCCATCGTGCTTCGGATCGATGTTCACCCGCAGGCCCGGGAACGAGCCGAGCAGGTCCTCGAGCAGCGGGATCGGCTCACGACCATCGACGCGGGCTTCGCGCACCACGCGGTAGGGGAGGTCCGCGATCGCGCCCTCGTGCTCCGTGACGCGATCGAGTCGCTCGTCGTGGAAGGCGAGGCACACGCCGTCGCTCGTGACGTGGGCATCGGTCTCCACCAGCTCGTAGCCCAGCGCCACCGCGCCCTCGAAGGCCGGCATGGTGTTCTCCGGCCAGTCCCCGGCTCCACCGCGGTGGGCGAAGGCCAGGGGACCGGGGTGGTCGAGGAACGACCAAGAGCTCGCAGGCACCGCGGCAGGGTATCGGTGGCCCGACGCACCAGCGGTGATACAACGCACGGGACCCCCGACGACACGGAGCCAGCGATGTCGAAGCAGCGTCCCGTCCGCATCGGTGCCGAGCAGGTCACGACCGCCGACGACCTCGTGGTGCGGTCGCCCTACGACGGCCACGAGATCGCTCGCGTCCCCAGTTGCGACTCGTCGCACGTCGGCAGGGCGGTGGACCTCGGGAGGGCCTGCCTGGGGACCCCGATCCCACCGTGGCGCCGGGCCGAGATCCTCGATGCCGCCGCCGAGGCGATCCGGAGACGCCGTGACGAGCTGGCCACCACCATCGCCGAGGAGGCCGCCAAGCCCATCCGCACCGCCCGCGTCGAGGCGGAGCGCACCGTCAGCACCTTCCAGGCCGCTGCGGTCGAGGCCCGCACCCTGGCGGGCGACATCGTTCCGATCGAGGGCGCGGCCGCCGGCGAGGGCAAGCTCGCGTTCACGCTGCGGGTGCCGCGCGGCGTGGTCGGCGCGATCGCGCCGTTCAACTTCCCGCTCAACCTCGTCGCCCACAAGGTCGCTCCCGCCATCGCCGCGGGCTGCCCGGTGGTCCTCAAGCCCGCGAGCCAGACGCCGCTGTCGTCGATCCTGCTGCAGGACATCCTGATGGACGAGTGCGGCCTTCCCCCTGGATGGCTGAGCGTCGTCACCGGCTCCGGGCGCGCGGTCGGCGACCCGTTGGTGGAGCACCCCGAGGTCGCCGTCATCACCTTCACCGGCTCGCCGGAGGTCGGCTGGGCCATCGCCGCCAAGGCCGCGCGCAAGGAGGTCGGCCTCGAACTCGGGAACAACGCCCCTCTGATCATCGAGCCGTCGGGGGATTGGGAGACCGCCGCGGCGAAGGTGTCGGTCGCCGGGTTCAGCCACGCCGGCCAGTCGTGCATCTCGACCCAACGGGTCTACGTGCACCGGTCGATCGTCGATGCCTTCTCGTCGGCGTTGGTGTCCAAGGTGCGCGACCTGGTGGTCGGCCCGCCGCTCGACGAGGCCACGGACGTCTCGTCGCTCATCAGCGGCGCGGAGACCGAGCGGGTGCGGTCGTGGATCCGTGAGGCGGTCGACGCCGGTGCGACCGTGCTGACCGGCGGCGAGGTCATCGATGGGGTGCTCACGCCCACGGTCCTCCGGGACGTGACCGCGGAGATGGAGGTCTGCCGCTCGGAGGTCTTCGGCCCGGTCGTCAGCCTGATCGCCTACGACGACCTCGACTCGGCGCTCGACCAGGCGAACGACACCCGCTACGGGTTGCAGGCCGCGATCTTCACCGCGGATCTCGCCGCCGCGCTGCGAGCGGCGCGCGAGTTGGACTTCGGCGGCGTGCTGGTCAACGAGGTGCCCACGTTCCGTTCGGACCCGATGCCCTACGGCGGGGTCCGCGACAGCGGGAACACAAAGGAAGGACCGCACTACGCCGTGCGGACGATGACGCGCGAGCGCCTGGTCATCGTCCAGGCCTGACCGATGACCGGCCTCGAGCAGTTCCGCGAGCTCGTCGGCGACGGCCGTCCGGCGCTCGGCGAGGGCTGCCTCCTGATCGCATCCCACATCGGCGGGGCCGACGCCGTGGCAGAAGGCCGGGCCCGGCTGGATCGCCTCGCAGCTGCGGTCGTCGAGGCCCACGGGCCCAGCCCCGACGTCGCCCTCGTCGTCGAGCACCTGGTCGAGCGGGTTGGCTTCCACGGCGATCGCAGCGACTACGGGGCGGTGCGCAACTCCCTGCTCCCCGAGGTCCTCCGCCTGCGCCGCGGCATCCCGATCACCCTCGCGGTCGTGGTGATCGAGGTGTGCGGTCGCCTCGGGTCACGTGCGGTGGGCGTGGGGATGCCCGGCCACTTCCTCGTCGGCGACGGCCCACGCCCCGAACGCTGGTTCGATCCGTTCGGGGGCTCGGCCGCCCTCGACGCACGCGGTGCCGAGACCCGGTTCCGGTCGGTCCACGGGAGCGGGGCGACCTTCGATCCGGCGTTCCTGCGTCCGACACCACCGGCGCAGATCCTCGCGAGGGTGCTCAACAACCTGGCGAACGCGCTGCGCAGCCTCGGCGACCCGACGGGCCTCGTGCGGGCCCTGGAGCTGCGCGATGCGATCCCTGGGGTCCGGGAGTCCCCGCGCGCCCGCGTGGAGCTGGCCGAGGCCTTGGCATCGGTGGGGCGCGTCTCGGACGCGGCAGCCCTGCTCGACGACCTCTCGGACCGGGTCGATCCTCGACGCCGGTCGGGCGTCGAGGCACGCGTCGCGCAGCTGCGGGCGACGTTGAACTAGGGCCGGCCCTCAGGCGAGCTTCGTGGGCACGACCAACGACGGCAGGTGGGGTGCTTCGTTGACGCTGATGATCTGCTTGTAGTCGCCGTCGACGAGCGCTCGGCTGACGCTGGTGTAGGCGGGCTCGAACCACATGGTGCCGGGGAGCGAGATGAGGCTCGAGAGGTAGGCGTTGATCACCCCGCCGTGGCACACCACCGCCACGCGCTCGTCGCCGTGCTCGGCGGCGATGGCGTCGATGGTGGTCACCACGCCGCGGCGGAACTCCTGGCGTTCCACCTCCGCCTCGGGCGAGAGCCACTCCTCCACGAGCTTCTCCCACACGGCCTCGTCGGCGCGGAGCTCCTCGATGGGGACGTAGAAGTCGAGGTGGGCGTCGAACTCCTTGAGCCCATCGTCGAGGACCACGTCGAGCCCAGTCGCAGCAGCGAGGGGCGCGGCGGTCTCCCTCGCCCGCCGCATCGGGCTGGAGTAGATGGCGGAGATGCCCTGCTTCGACCACCACGAGCCGAGCAGCGCGGCCTGCTCCGCGCCCGACGGGGCGAGCTGGGGGTCGGCGGGGCCGTCGCCCCCGTCGATGCGGACGGGGAGGGCGTGTCGGATCAGGCAGAGCTCCACGGTCGGCGATGGTAGGGGAGGGTGCCTAGGGTGCTCGCCCGTGGCCGCAGCTCTCCACGTCGTCGAGTCTGGGGACCGCGCTGCGTCGACCGTCGTGCTCGTCCACGGCACGATGGATCGCAGCTCGAGCTTCGGCCGCGTCGCCCGCCAGCTCGGCGACCTGCACCTGCTGCGGTACGACCGTCGTGGCTACGCCCGCTCCTACGACGCTGGGATCGGCGCCCTCGCCGACCACGTCGCCGACCTGCTCACGGTCATCGAAGGCGCCGAGGGGCCGGTCGTGGCGTTCGGTCACAGCTTCGGCGGCGTGGTGGCGCTCACGGCCGCGTCGCAGGCGCCCGACACGTTCGGGTGCGTGGTCGCCTACGAGAGCCCGACCCCGTGGGCGTCGTGGTGGCCGGCCCGCGCCGCGGGTTCCGATGCCCCGCTCGATCCCGCCGAGGAGGCGGAGGCGTTCATGCGCCGGGCCATCGGCGACCGCATCTGGGAGCGCCTGCCCGCTCGCAGCCGATCTGATCGACGAGCAGAGGGCGCCGCGCTCCTCGCGGACCTCGACGCGGTCCACGCCGGCGTGCCGTACCTCGCCAGCGACCTCACGGTGCCAGTGATCTCGTCGTACGGCAGCGAGACCACCTGGTGGCACCGCCGCGCCTCGGAGGAGCTCGCCGACGCCGCCCCCGATGGGGAGCTCGTGGTGGTGGGTGGGGCGGCGCACGGCGTGCACCTGACGCACCCGACGGCGACCGCCGCGCTGGTGCGTCGAGGCGTCGAGCGGTGCGAAGGGCTCGCGGCGCGGCGGTAGCCTCCGACGGTCATGTCCCGGCTCCGCGACCTCCTGCGCCGCAAGCCCAAGCGCACCGCGTTCGTCCTGAGCGGCGGCGGCAACCTCGGAGCCCTGCAGGTCGGCATGCTCCGTGCGCTGTTCGAGCGACGGATCCGCCCCGATCTCGTCCTCGGGTGCTCGGTGGGCGCCCTCAACGGCGCCGCGATCGCCGCCGAGCCTTCCCTCGCGACGGTCGGGCGGCTGCAGGACCTGTGGCGAGACATCGCGGACCAGGACGTGATGCCGGCTGGCTTGCTGCCCACCACGGTGCAGCTCGCCCGCAAGGGAGTCTCGCTCCACGAGAACGCGAACCTGCGCCGGGTCATCGCCGATGTCCTCCCGACGACCCGCTTCGAGGACCTCGAGGTGCCCTTCCAGTGCGTGGCTGCCGCCCTCACCGAGGGCACCGAGACCTGGTTCTCCGATGGCGACCTGATCGATCCGATCCTCGCGTCGGCAGCGCTCCCAGCGGTCTACCCGCCCGTGGAGATCGGGGGGACGCGCTACCTCGACGGAGCCATCGTCAACGATGTTCCCGTCAGCCGAGCGGTGGCGCTTGGCGCGGATCGCATCTTCGTGCTCCACGTGGGCTCGTGGGACCGTCCGCGGCCCGAGCCGAAGCGGCCGATCGACATGGCGATGTACGCCTACTGGCTGGCGCGGCGCTCACGCTTCCAGCGCGACCTGGAGTCGATCCCGGCGTCGATCGAGGTGTTGGTGCTGCCACCGGGTGCCACGCCGGTGATCCGCTACAACGACTTCGGGCACAGCGACGAGATGATCTCCACCGCCTACCAGGCGACGTCGACCTTCCTCGACGCCAAGGACGGGGACCCGCGCGACGACCTCGCGGCCGCGGTCCCCCGTGTGCGCCAGGAGGACCGGCCCGGCGCCACCGCCGCCGAGCCGAAGCACGGCGACAGCCACGACGGCTGACCGGTCGACGCAGGCCTTCGGAGGCCCGACCTGGGAAACGGGCCGTTCGGCCCATTCAAGAACCGTGCGAGCGCGCCGATGGATTGTCCGTCAGGAAGCACGCACCCCGGTCCTGGGGTGACCAACCCACACCAACAGGAGACACCCCAATGCTGACCAGCTACGAGTTCCTCGCCAGCTACCTCCGTGCCCGCTTCGGTGACGACGAGCGTGGCGCCTCCCTCGTGGAGTACGCCCTCCTCGTCGCGCTGATCGCCGTCGTGTGCATCGTCGCCGTGACCTTCCTTGGCAAGTCCGCCAAGTCGAAGTTCAACACGGTCGGCAACTCGATCAACGCCGCCTGATCGAATCCCCCCAAGGGATCTGGGGCCGGGCCTTCGGGCCCGGCCCTTGCCGTTTCCGCCTCGTGCGCGAGCTCGAGCGCGGTGGCTGGGAGGCCCGCTCGCCGACAAGGGGCCGATCGACCTATTCAGGACCGACCAGAACGGTCCGATGGATTGTCCGTCAGGAAGCACGCACCCCGGTCCTGGGGTGACCAACCCACACCAACAGGAGACACCCCAATGCTGACCAGCTACGAGTTCCTCGCCAGCTACCTCCGTGCCCGCTTCGGTGACGACGAGCGTGGCGCCTCCCTCGTGGAGTACGCCCTCCTCGTCGCGCTGATCGCCGTCGTGTGCATCGTCGCCGTGACCTTCCTTGGCAAGTCCGCCAAGTCGAAGTTCAACACGGTCGGCAACTCGATCAACGCCGCCTGATCGAATCCCCCCAAGGGATCTGGGGCCGGGCCTTCGGGCCCGGCCCTTGCCGTTTTCGCCCCGTGCGCGAGCTCGTAGCCTCTGCGCGATGACCAACCCCGTGCACCTGAGCGCCGGCCTCCCCGAGACCATCCTCGACCCCGAGCCTGTCGAGGTGCTCGCTGCCCTCGATGCTGCCCTCGACGCCCCGGACGCCGACCGGCGGGCCGCCGTGTCGGCGGTGGTGGCGGCGAACCCGCGGTTCCTCGACGGCTGGGCTCGCCTGGGGCAGCTCGGTCGTGACGACGTCGAGCGCTACGCAGCCTTCCGGGTCGGGTACCACCGCGGCCTCGATCGGCTGCGAGCCAGCGGGTGGCGGGGGAGCGGCTACGTGCGGTGGGAGCACCCCACGAACCGTGGCTTCCTCCGTGCCCTCCACGGCCTCGCAGTCGCCGCCGGGCGCATCGGCGAGGCCGACGAGCAGGAGCGCTGCGACCTGTTCCTCCGCCAGCTCGACCCGGCCTGGCCCCCAGCCGACCTGGACTGACCGGCGTCCGTTCCGCTCAGCGGGGGACGTCGGGGACGCGGACCACGATCTCGTCGGGCCTCCACGTGGCGGCGAGGAGGCCGAGGAGGTGGTCCGCGATCCATGCAGGGTCGTTCCACGAGTCGGTGCGGTGCAGCTCCCGGAACCGTTCGATCGCGGGGAAGCTGGCGGCGTCGTGGGTGCGGATCAACGCCTGCATGTCGGTGTCGACCACCCCGGGGGCGACGGCGTGGCAGACCAGGTCCGGTTCCTCCGCCGCCACGATCTCGGTCAGGTGGTCGACCGCCGCCTTGGTGGCGCCGTAGGTCGCCCACCCCTCGTAGACCGACCGGGCGGCGCCCGAGGAGACGTTGACCAGGACTCGGCGGTGACCCGGCGCGGCCCGAGCGAGGCGGGCGAAGATCCGTGACCCGTTGGCGACTCCACCCACGTTGACCAGTAGCGCGCGCTCGATGGCGCCGGGATCGGCGTCACGCAGGGGCCCCATCGGCTCGAGCACCCCCGCGTTGCTCACCCACAGGGCGATCGGCCCGAGCTCGGCCTCGGCCGCGGCGGCGAACCCCTCGAGCGCGGCGGCATCGGCGACGTCGAGGGTCGCGGCGATCCCGACCGACCCGGCGGGCAGGTCGGGCAGGGCCCGGGCGCACAGCGCCAGCTTCAGCCCTCGCTCGGCGAAGCGTGCTGCCATCGAGGCGCCGAGGCCCCGACTCGCGCCGGTGACGAGGGCGACCCGATCGGCCAACCGGTCCGCTGGAAGGTCGAACGGCACCGGCGGCGTCTCACCCATGGGCGGACCCTACGCGGGAGCGGGCGCACGGCTGCCTCAGGCTCGCTTCTCGGTGTGGGAGTGGTCGGGCTTCGACCCCGTCCACACCGAGAACCGTGACGACCGAGACCGGGATCAGTCCTCTTCAGAGAAGAACACGTTCTTGACCTCGGTGTAGGCGTCCATCGCCTGCATCCCGAGCTCTCGCCCGAGGCCAGAGCGCTTGTAGCCGCCGAACGGCGCCTCGTAGCGCACGGAGCGGTTGGTGTTCACCGAGAGCACGCCGGTGCGGATCGACTTGGCGACGCGGATGGCACGGGTGGCCGAACCGGTCCACAGCGATCCGGAGAGCCCGTAGTCCGAGTCGTTGGCGATGCGGATCGCGTCCTCCTCGGAGTCGAAGGGGAGGATGGAGGCGACCGGGCCGAAGATCTCCTCGCGGGCCAGGCGCATCGTGTTGTCGACGTCGGCCATCACGGCAGGCGTCAGGTAGAACCCGTCGCCCTCGGGGACGTCGCCGCCCGACACCAGGCGGGCGCCCTCGCCGGTGCCGATCTCGACGTACTCGAGCGACGTGCGGCGCTGCCCCTCCGAGATCAGCGGGCCCATCTCGGTCTCGGTGCTGAGCGGATCGCCGACCTTGATGGCGCGGGTGGCGGCCTCGAAGACGGCGACGAACTCGTCGTAGGCGGACCGCTCGACCAGGATCCGCGAGCGGGCACAGCAGTCCTGGCCGGCGTTGCCGAACACCGACATCGGCGCGTCAGCAGCCGCCTTCGCCACGTTGGCGTCGGCGAAGACGATCGTGGCCGACTTGCCGCCGAGCTCCAGCGAGACGCGCGCGATGTGGTCAGCGCTCGCCTTCAGGATCGAGGCGCCCGTGGTGGTCTCGCCCGTGAAGCTGACCTTTGCGGTGCGGTGGTCGCTCACGAGCGCGTCACCGATCACGCCACCAGGGCCCGGGAGCACGTGCACCTGGTCGGCGGGAACGCCGGCGTCGACCAGCACATCCCCGAGGAGCAGGGCGGTCAGCGGCGTCAGCGACGCCGGCTTCAAGATCACCGGGTTGCCGCACGCGAGGGCCGGGGCGAGCTTCCAGCACGCGATGAGCAGCGGGAAGTTCCACGGCACGATCAGCCCCACCGGACCGACCGGCTCGCGGAGCACGACATCGAGCCCGGCATCCTGCACCGGGACCACGGACCCGAGGTGCTTGTTGGCCGCCCCCGCGTAGTACTCGAACGTTCCCGCTGCCGCGCCGACCTCCCACCGGGCGTCGCCGATCGGGTGGCCGGCACCGCGGGCCTCGGTGGTGGCGAACAGGTCCTCGCGCTCGCGCAGGAGCTCCGCCACGCGGTGGAGGACCCGTCCTCGCTCGGTGGCGTTGGTGCGCGCCCACGTGCCGCGCCCGTCGGCGAAGGCCGCGGTGGCAGCCGCCAGGGCGGCGTCCACGTCGGCCGGGCCGGCCTTGGCCACCTCGGCGAGCGGGGCGCCGGTGGCCGGCTCGAGCACCGTGAAGGTCTCTCCGGAGGCGGCGTCGCGACGCTCGCCGGCGATGATCAGCTGCTCGGGCATCGGGGGCTCCTGGGGGCTCGCAGGGGTGGCACGCGGATCGAGTGATCCCGGGTTCGGGTCGGGGTCGCGCGAGCGGGCATCATACGGGCGACCACCGCCGTGCTTCGAAGGCCCGGCTGCGAGCGAGGAGCACCGATGGGTCGTCTGGATGGCAAGGTCGCGCTGATCACCGGTGCTGGTGGCGGCATGGGTCGGGTGGCGGCTGAGCGCTTCGCCTCGGAGGGCGCCAAGGTCGCCGTCGTCGACGTGGCCGAGCACGCCGAGGTCGTCGACGCGATCGCAGCAGCTGGCGGCGAAGCCATCACGGTGGCGGCCGACGTCCGCAGCTTCGACGCGGTGCAGGCCGCGGTCGACGCCACGGTCGGAGCGTTCGGCAAGCTCGACGTGCTCTACAACAACGCCGGCGTCAGCCTCGGCGACGACGACGACGTCACCAGCACCCCCGAGGAGACCTGGGAGCTGACGATGGACGTCAACGTCAAGGGCCTCTGGCTGTGCTGCAAGGCGGCCATGCCGGCGCTGCTCGAGAGCGGGAACGCGTCGATCATCAACGTCGCCTCGTTCGTCGCCCACCTCGGAGCGGCCACCCCCCAGCTGGCCTACACCACCTCGAAGGGCGCGGTCCTGTCGATGACCCGAGAGATCGCGGTCATCTACGCCCGCCAGGGACTGCGGGCCAACGCGCTGTGCCCCGGCCCGGTGCTGACGCCGCTGCTCGCCAAGTACCTCTCGGACGAGGAGAAGCGCCAGCGGCGGCTCGTGCACATCCCCATGGGTCGCTTCGGCACGTCCGAGGAGATGGTGAACGGCGCGCTGTTCCTCGCCTCGGACGAGTCGAGCTTCATGACCGGTCAGAGCCTGCTCATCGACGGCGGCATCACCGCGGCCTACACCACGCCCGAGTAGGGCCGTCGCCGGTCCGGCTCCCCAACCCCTTCACATCTCGTCGCCTGGGGTCGCTGGACAACCCGGATCTCGGAGATTTCCGGACGGGGTGGGAGCCGGGAAGGGCAGCGGGCGGGGTGCTCCTAGTCTCTGGTCACCGGATCAGGAATGGGAGAAGCCATGGAACGGGTCACGCTCACGCTCGATCAGCTGACGAAGATGATCGGCGACGGTTCGATCGACACGGTCCTGGTCGCGTTCCCCGACAACCAGGGGCGCCTCGTCGGCAAGCGCGTGATGGGGCAGTACTTCCTCGACACCGTGGCCAACGGCTCGGTGGAGGCGTGCAACTACTTGCTCGCCGTCGACGTCGACATGACGCCGCTGCCCGGCTACAAGGCGTTCAACTGGGAGCAGGGGTACGGCGACTTCTCGTGCGTGCCCGACCTCGGCACGCTCCGCCTGGTGCCGTGGCTCGACAAGACGGCGCTGGTGCTCTGCGACGTGGTCGACGAGCACGACAAGACCACGCCGGTCGAGGTCGCTCCCCGCTCGATCCTGAAGGCCCAGGAGGCTCGAGCGGCGGCGCTCGGGTACACGGTGAACATCGGCGCGGAGCTCGAGTTCTTCCTGTTCAAGGACTCCTACGCCGAGGCTGCCGAGAAGCGCTACCACGGGCTGGTCCCGCACAGCGACGTGATCGAGGACTACCACATCTTCCAGACGACCCGAGACGAGTACCTGATCCGTGCGATCCGCCTCGGGCTGCAGGCGGCGGGCGTGCCGGTGGAGTTCTCCAAGGGCGAGGCTGGCAAGGGTCAGCACGAGATCAACCTCCTCTACGCCACGGCCACCGAGATGGCCGACCGCAACACGATCTACAAGAACGCGGCGAAGGAGATCGCCGACCAGAACGGTCGCAGCCTCACCTTCATGGCGAAGTACGACATGGACGAGGTGGGCTCCTCGTGCCACATCCACTCGAGCCTGTGGGACAAGCGTGGCAAGAAGTCCCTGATGTGGGACCCGAAGAAGCCCGACAACCTCAGCGACACCTTCCGCCACTGGCTCGGCGGCCTCGTCCACTGCTCACGGGAGCTGACCCTCCTGTTCGCCCCGACGGTGAACTCCTACAAGCGGTTCCAGCCCGACTCGTGGGCGCCCACCGCTGTCGCGTGGGGCCTCGACAACCGCACCTGCGGGCTCCGGCTCGTGGGGCACGGTGCTGGGTACCGGGTGGAGTCGCGTATCCCAGGGGCCGACGTGAACAGCTACCTCGCCTTCGCCGGGGTGATCGCCGCGGGCCTGCACGGCATCGAGAACGAGCTCGACCCGGGCGAAGCGTTCGTGGGCAACGCCTACGTCGACCCCGACGTGGAGCACATCCCCTCCACCATCGTGGAGGCCATCGAACTGTGGCGGGGGAGCGAGGTCGCCAAGGCGGCCTTCGGCGACGAGGTCCACCACCACATCCTCAACACCGCCGAGCAGGAGTGGGCGAGCTTCAACCGCGCCGTCACCGACTGGGAGCTGCGCCGCAACTTCGAGCAGTTCTGACGGTGAGTTCAGTCCGTCTCGGTGATCGTCACGGCGCCGCAGTCCGAGTCGAGGACCTCGGCTTGGCCGGTCGGATCGATCCGGACCCCACAGTCGCCCAGACTCAGGATCGCATCCGGCGCTTGACCCTCGAGAGCAGCCACCGCTGCGTCCACGGCTGCCTCATCACGCGGGTCACCGGGGAGCGCTGCGTTGCGGAACGCGGCCACTGCGATGCATGACAGCTCAAGCGTGTCACCGGAGTCATCGAGGGAGGCGGAGCACTGTGCCGGGATGCCGTCGTAGCTGGGGGTACCGCCGCTGAGCTCCGAGGCCAAGTCAGCGGGAAGCTGGTAGCGGAGCGTGCCAAGCGAGACGTGAATCTCGGGGCCTGAGCGGCCTTCGTCCACGTCGTCGAACCGAAGCACCTCGCCCGATGATGCAGCGATCGGGACGACGTAGAGCTCAGCGGCGCCGGGTGGCGAGGATCCGATCTCCTTCTCGAACCGGAAGAGATCGGTCGCCATGTCGAAGCTGCCGGCGTAGTTCCAGCCTTCCGAATCGGTGTAGGTGAAATCGAAGTGGCGCACGTCGCCGGCTGGAAGCTCCTCGTCCTCTTCCTCGTCCTCGGCCCAGTCGACGATGGAGTCCGTCGTGGCCGGAGGGTTGGTCGAGGCCGTCGCCGCGTCGTCGCCTGCCGAAACGTCGGTAGGGCCAGTGGTCGGGCTGTTCGACGAAGCATCCCCATCCGTGCCGAGCAGGAGCACAGCAGCGCCGGCAGCGATCAGCACCACGACCGCGATGATCGCGACGACCGGTGCTCTGTGACCGGCGCCCTGAGGTGGCCCCTCTTGAGGTGCGGTCGCGGCCGGCAGAGCTTCTGCACCGCACGCGGTGCAGAAGCGAGCGGTCGCGGGCAGCGGTTGACCGCACCGGCTGCAGTTCATGTTCCCTCCCAGAGCGTGGCATGGGTTGCCGCCACGGCGCGCGTTGCGACGGAGAGCCTAGGTTCTCGCCATGGCTGACGGAGCACGGATCCCAGAGCACGGGCGAGGCGCGACCGAGCTGCTCGCGCAGATCGACGCGGCGCACGCCGAGGACATCGATTGGCGAGGGGGGCGCGCCTTCAGCCTCGTCTACAACGTCGGAGACCACGAGCACGAGGACCTGATCGAGCAGGTTGCCCTGCGCTACCTGCACGACAACGCGCTCAACCCGTTCAAGTACCCGAGCGTGCTCCAGATGGAGCTCGACGTGATCTCCATGGCGTGCCAGCTCCTCGGGACCGAGCCGAACTGCGGTTCGATGAGCTCCGGCGGGACCGAATCGATCTTCCTCGCCGTGCAGGTGGCCCGGGACCACGCCCGCCAGGTCCGAGGCATCGCCGAGCCCCAGCTCCTCACTCCCTCCACCGCCCATCCGGCCTTCGCGAAGGCCGCCAAGTACCTCGACCTCGAGCACATCCTCGTGCCGGTCGGTCCCGACGGGCGTGCCGATGCCGCAGCCACCGAGGCGGCCATCACCGAGCGCACCGGCCTCATCGTCGGCTCCGCCCCGTGCTACCCGTTCGGCGTCATCGACCCGATCACCGAGCTTGCTGGCATGGCCCAGGAGCGAGGCATCTTGTTCCACACCGATGCCTGCCTCGGCGGGTGGATCCTGCCCTGGTGGGAGCTGTTGGGTGAGGAGGTCGCACCGTGGGACTTCCGGGTCCCGGGCGTGACGTCCATCTCGGCCGACATCCACAAGTACGGCTACACGTTCAAGGGCGCGTCGACGGTGCTCTACCGCAGCCGGGACCTCCTCGAGCACCAGTTCTTCTGGTACGACGACTGGCCCGGCGGCCTGTACGCGTCGGGCACCTCGGCCGGGACCCGGTCGGCCGCGCCGATCGCCGGGGCCTGGGCCGCGATCAACCACCTCGGGGAGGACGGCTACCTGCGCCTCACCGAGATCGTCCGCGACACCACCCGCAAGCTCCAGGCCGGCATCGCCGCCATCGACGGCCTGCGAGTCAGCCACTCGCCCGATCTGTCCCTGTTCGAGATCGGCTCCGACACGCTCGACATCGGCGCCGTCGGCGACGTCATGGACGATCGGGGCTGGAACCTCGACCGTCAGCAGGGTGGCCTGCACCTGATGCTGTCCCCGTACCACGCCCAGGTGGCAGACCAGCTCCTGGCCGACTTCGCGGAGGCGGCCCAGACCACCGAGACGAGCCGGGGCAAGGCGGCTTCCTACGGGGGCGTCGTCTGAGCGAGCCCACCATCGTCGGTGCCGTCTTGGTCGGTGGCCGTTCGACGCGCATGGGGGTCCCGAAGGCCACGCTCGACGTGGGGGGCCGAACCCTCGGCCAGGTCGCCGTCGACGCGCTGCGAGGCGCGGGGGTCGCCACCTGTGCCGCGGTGGGAGGCGATCCTCGCTGGGCGGCCGGCCTCGGGTTGGTCCACGTGCCCGACCCGATCCCGTTCGCCGGCCCCTTGCCTGCGATCGCAGCGGCGCTCCGGTGGGCCGAGGCCCTCGCCGACGTGCTCGTCCTCCTCGCCTGCGATCACCCCGACCTCGGGGCCAGCGACGTGTCGGCCCTGCTCGAGGGCCTGCGCCGCGCCCCTGGGGCGCTCACCGCCGTGCCGGTCGACCCCGACGGGCGCCGCCAGCCGTTCCCCGCAGCGTGGCGGACCACGGCGCGGCGAGCGGTCGAGGACCAGGTCGAGGCCGGTCAACGACGGGCGAGCGCGGCCTGGATACCGCCCGTCTGCACCGCCGTGCTTCGGGCCGATGCGATGGTCGACCTCGACGACCCCGCGTCGCTCGAGGCCTGGAAGCACCGCACGAACCGGACGGCACCGTAGGATCGCCTCGTCCCACCCCAGGTCAGGAGCACACGTGGACGTTCCCGAGATCGACGTCGTCGAGGCCGCTGAGCGCATCGCCGCTGGCACGCCGGTGGTCGACGTGCGCGAGCCCGAGGAGTACCGGGAGGGACACGTGCCCGGGGCGACGCTGATCCCCTTGGGCTCGATCGCCGTTCGCAGCGATGAGGTCCCAAGTGACGGACAGGTGCTGATCGTCTGCCGCTCGGGCGCCCGCAGCTTGCGAGCCGCCGAGCACCTCCGAGGTCTTGGCGTCGACGCCATCAACGTGGCCGGCGGCACGATGGCGTGGATCGGCGCCGGCGAGCGCGTGACCGTCGGCGACGAGCCCGGCGCCTGACGTGGCCTTCCAGCGCCGGGGGCCGAGGCCCGCACCCGAGGGGGTCGAGCCGAGCACCGCGCGCTGGATCGAGACCGACGACGCCTTCGTCGAGGTCGTCGAGGAGCTGCTCGAGGTCGAGGCGTTCGCGGTCGACACCGAGTTCCACCGCGAGCGGACCTACTACCCCCAGCTGGCCCTGATCCAGCTCGCGTGGGGCGACGAGATCGCCCTCGTCGACCCCCTTGCCGTCGACCTCGCCCCCTTCGCGCGAGCCCTCCAGGGCCCCGCAGTCGTGGTCATGCACGCGGCGAGCCAAGACCTCGAGGTCCTCGACCTCGCGTGCGCAGCCCTGCCTCGGGTGCTGTTCGACACCCAGCTGGCCGCGGGCTTCACCGGCCACTCGCTGCCGAGCCTGTCGGCGTTGGTCGAGCGCTGCCACGGTGTGCACCTCCCGAAGGGGGATCGACTCACCGACTGGCTCCGTCGGCCCCTCGCCGCCGAGCAGCAGCGGTACGCCGCATCCGACGTCGAGCACCTCCTCGCCCTTCGCCAAGAGCTGAGCGAGTCCCTGGAGGAGCGGGGGCGGCTCGACTGGGCCCTCGGCGAGTGCGAGGTGCTTCGCGCTCGCGGGCGGGTCGTTCGCGACCCCGACGACGCGTGGCTGCGGATCAAGGAGGCGCGAGCGCTGCGAGGCGAGGTCGCCGCCGTCGCCCGGGCGGTCGCGGCGTGGCGTGAGCGCCGGGCTGCGGAGCTCGACCAGCCGGTTCGCTTCGTGCTGTCGGACCTAGCCGTGGTCGGGATCGCGCAGCGTCGACCGACCACGGTCGAGGACCTGCGCAAGGTGCGCGGCGTCGACGATCGCCACGCACGCGGACCGGTGGGGGAGGCGATCCTCGAGGCGGTGGCCGGCGCGCGGGGCACCACCGTCGCTCGTCCGAGCGGCCCGAGCTACGAGGTCGATCGCAAGCTGCGGCCGGCGGTGGCGCTGGTGTCCGCCTGGGTCAGCCAGCTGGCGCACGAGCTCGAGATCGAGACGTCGCTCGTCGCGACCAGGGCAGACATCGAGGGCCTCCTCGCCGGCGATCCGTCCAGCCGGCTGAGCTCAGGCTGGCGAGAAGACCTGGTGGGAGAGCGGATCCAACGTCTCGTCTCCGGGCGCGCCGCGCTGGCGTTCGACCCGTCGGGCAACCTCGTGCTCGAGGATCGTGGGTCGCCCGCGAGCTGATGGATGCGGCACGTCGGTCCGATCTGGATACACTCGCCCTTCGGATCACCTCAGCCTGTCGGGAGTTGGGCCCATGAAAAAGGGTCGTCACCGTCGTTACGAAGAAGCGCGCTCGCTCAAGCGGTCGTCCGAGCCGTCGTTCAACGATCTCCTCGATCGTGCCGACGAGCGCTCCTGCCCCGAGTGCGGTGCCGATCCTGGACACGACCACGCCAGCTGGTGCTTGGCGATGGCCGACGAGCAACCTGAGGCCGACGGCTGGGCCTGACCCCCGCCGCTCCGCTCCACCCGACCCCCCGCCTGCAACCTGAGGAACTCCTGTGTCGTTCGCCGCGCTCCGAAACGTCGCGCTCGTCGCCCACGTCGATCACGGCAAGACCACGCTGGTCGATGCGCTGCTGCGCACCACCGGCGTGTTCAGCGCCCATCAGGCCGTGGTCGACCGGGTCATGGACTCCAACGACCAGGAGCGCGAGCGAGGCATCACGATCCTCGCCAAGGCCGCCTCGGTGCAATGGGGCGACGTGAAGATCAACCTCGTCGACACCCCCGGTCACGCCGACTTCGGCGGCGAGGTGGAACGGGCGCTGGCCCTGGTCGACGGCGTGGTCCTGCTGGTGGACGCCGCCGAGGGGCCCCTGCCCCAGACGCGCTACGTGCTCTCGAAGGCGCTCGAGCGAGGCCTGCCGGCGGTGCTGGTGATCAACAAGGTCGACCGCTCCGACGCCCGGCCCGACGAGGTGGTCGACGAGGTCTACGAGCTGTTCCTCGACCTCGGGGCCAGCGACGCCGACATCGAGTTCCCGATCATCTCGGCGATCGCCCGCGACGGCAAGGCGGTCGAAGGGATCGCGATGCCGGGGGAGGGCGATGACCTGACCCCGCTGCTCGAGGCGATCGTGCGCACGGTTCCCGCGCCCACCGCCGATCCCGACGGCCCCCTGCAAGCCATCGTCACGAACCTCGACGCGTCCGACTACTTCGGCCGCCTCGCCGTGGGCCGGGTGGTGCGAGGCACGATCCGCAAGGGCGACCGCGTCGCCCTGCTCGACGAGGAGGTCGCCGAGGGCGAGAAGCCCGTCGAGCGCAAGCTGTCGAGCCTCATGGGATTCGCTGGCATCGGCCGGGAGGACGTCGACGAGCGCGTCGCCGGCGACCTGTTCGTGGTCGCCGGCTTCCCCGAGGTGGAGATCGGCGACACGCTCGCCGATCCGGCGAGCCCCGAGGCGCTGCCGCGGCTCAGCGTCGACGAGCCGGTCCTGCGGATGACCTTCGGCGTGAACACCTCGCCCCTCGCCGGCAAGGAGGGGAAGTTCCTCACCTCTCGACACCTGCGTGAGCGCCTCGAGCGCGAGGTGCTCGGCAACGTGTCGATCCGCCTCGAGGACACCGACTCGCCCGACGTGATCGAGGTCGCCGGCCGCGGTGAGCTCCAGCTCGCCGTGCTGATCGAGACGATGCGGCGCGAGGGCTACGAGCTGCAGGTCAGCCGGCCCGAGGTGATCGTGAAGGACATCGACGGCAAGCGCCACGAACCGCTCGAACGCGGCGTGTGCGACGTCCCCGAGGACCACGTCGGCACCGTGACGCAGGCCCTCGCGCCCCGCAAGGGCCGCGTGTTCGACATGCGCCCCGGCGACCCCGGCCGCACCGTCGTGCTGTTCGAGGCCCCGGCGCGAGGCCTCATCGGCTTCCGTGGGCTCCTGCTCACCGCGACGAGGGGCACGGCCCTGCTCCACACCCACAACGCCGGCTGGATGGCCTGGGCGGGCGAGCTGCCGCACCGCCAGGGCGGGGCGATGATGTCCGACCGCGCTGGGGTGACCACTGGCTACGCCCTCGACAACCTGCAGACCCGCGGGGAGCTGTTCGTCGGACCAGGCGAGACCACCTACGAGGGCATGGTCATCGGCGAGAACAGCCGGCCCGACGAGATGATCGTCAACGCCGTGCGCGAGAAGCAGAAGACCAACATCCGCACGCACTCGGCCGACGAGGCCATCAAGCTCACGCCGCCGAAGGTCCACACCCTCGAGTCGGCCATCGAGTTCATCGCCGAGGATGAGCTCGTCGAGGTCACCCCGACGGCGATCCGCATCCGCAAGCGGATCCTGAAGGAGCAAGACCGCCGCCGCCTCAAGCGGTAGGCGGGCCGGGGGCGGGACCTCCGACCCTGGTGCGTCCGAGCCAGGCGCACTTCCCTCGGTGCGATGAGCAACAAGGTTCCGAGATCGCAGCCGTCGCTCCGCTCGACGTTCGCGGAGCGAGCCGAGGCCGCAGCGCACGCGGCGGCCGCCGGGGAGCGGCGGCGGCGGCGCCTCGCGATCGCGGTCGGTTCCGCCCTCGCCACGGTCGTGCTCGTCGGAGCGATCACGTTCGTGGTGCTGCGGAGCCGTGGCGACGAGGCCGTGGCGCCCAGCGCGGAAGCGGTCGCGCTCGGGTGCTCCAGCTGCCACACCACCGACGGACAGCGCAGCGAGGGGCCGACGTGGAAGGGCCTCGCTGGGAGCACCGTCACGCTGGCCGACGGCAGCACCGTGGTCGCGGACGATGCCTACCTCCGCCGCGCGATCACCGACCCCGCCGCGGACGTGGTCACGGGCTACACGGCGTCGATGCCCACCATCGAGGTCACCGATGCCCAGCTCGCTGCGCTGGTGGCCTTCATCGACTCGTTGCGCTGAGATCGCTCAGGGTCGCACGGCTGGGTGGGGGAGGAACACCTCGGTGCCGTGGCGGCGAAGACGACGATCGAGGTGCTTGGCAACGAGCCGGTACACCTCCTTGCCCACCAGCTCGGTGAGCTCCGCCTCGAGCTCGCGGTACACCGGCCGGCGCCCGACGAAGGCCTCCGGGGACTCGGTGCACCACCAGTGGAAGTCGTGGCCGCCCTCGCCCCAATCGCGGCGCTTCCACTCGCGGATCGTGGACGTCACGTGCCCGTGGTCGTCGGTCTCGTCGACCCGACGAAGGGGCACGAGCCAGCAGACCTCCGGCATGACGTCCACGTGGCGCGAGCCCTCCGCTTCGGCCAGGTGGTGGAACGCGCAGCCGAGCCCGTCGCCATCGAACCCCGGGCGGTTCAGGAACACGCAGGCGTCGTCGTGCAGGAGTGTGGTCGTCTCCCCGTCGTCGTTGAGCTGGAAGATGCCCTCCGCCACGCCCACGTCCCGGAACTGCCACTGCGAGGCCGTCAGGCGGCCGGCGGTCGCTTCGATGTGGGCCACGTCGTCGCTCCCGGTGACGTGGGCGCCGTAGGAGCAGCACCCCTGCACCGCGTCGCTGAAGTCCTCCGTGAGCACGCCCTTGCACCCGCGGCCGAAGATGCAGCTCCAGTTGCTGGTGAGGAACGTCACGTCGAAGATCCAGGTGCGATCCTCATCGGGATCGGCGAACGAGACCCACTCGTGGACGTCTTCGGGCTTGGCCACCGGGCGACGATACCTGTGCGCTCGCGCCATCCCGGACGCCTACGGTCGAGGGGTGGACGCTGGCGCGAACGTGCGGCTCGGGACCGAGGCGGATCGGGGCGAGATCTGGGAGCTGTTCCGCACGGGCTTCGGCGTCGATCCGCACCATCGCGACGCCTGGCTCTCGGCGCTCGACACCCGCCGAGCGATGGTCGTCGACGGCACCCACGGCGAGCTCGCGGGTGTCGTGCACATCCGACCGTTCGACCAGTGGTTCGGGGGTCGGCCGGTGCCGATGGCCGGCTATTCACCGGTGGTCGTCGCCCCGCAGCACCGCAACCGGGGGTTGGCGCGCCGGCTGGTGGCCGCGCCGCTGGCCGATCTCCGGGCGCGGGGGGAGGTCATCGCGAGCCTCTTCCCGGCATCGCTGGCCCTCTACCGGTCGGTCGGGTTCGAGTGCGCCGGCTCGTACGTGCACCGACGCTTCCCGGTCGCGGACCTCGCCTCCATCGGCCCCGCTCGTCGCCGGCTCGTCCGACGCGGCACGGTCGACGACGTGACCGCCATCCACCGCTGCCACGCCGACGCCCTGCCCGGCCGCGACGGTGCCGTGACCCGCACGGCCGACTGGTGGGAGCGGTCGCTGCCCACGACCCTCGATGGCGTGGAGGTGTACGTGGTCGACGATCCCGATCGCGCGGGGGAGGTCGCCGGCTATGCGATCTACCGGCACCGCAAGGCCCGGCCGCCCTACGACTTCGCCGTGTCGGTGTTCGAGGTGCTCGCCGAGGACCCCGATGTGCTCCGCTCGCTGTGGCAGGTGGTGGGGAGCTCGGGCACCCAGGCCCCCGAGGTGGATGTGATCGGGCCTGCCGAGGACGACCTCTTCCTCCTCGCGGCCAACGCGACCGCAGACGTCGTCCGGTCGGAGATCCGCTGGATGCTGCGCGTCATCGACCTCCCGGCGGCGGTGGCTGCGAGGGGGTGGCCCGCCGGCGCGTCGGGGACGGTCGACCTCGAGGTGCTCGACGAGCAGGCTCCCTGGAACGCGGGCCGGTGGCGGCTCGAGGTCGAGGGCGGCGATGCCCGAGCGACCCCGGGCGGGACCGGCACGGTGGCGCTCACGATCGGTGCGCTCTCGAGCTGGTGGGCGGGGTACGCCACCCCGGCCCGGCTTGCCCGCACCGGGTCGCTGCGCTGCGTCGATCCCCGGGCGTTGCGCACGATGGCCGGCCTGGTCCCCGCTTGCCCCCCGGTGCTGGTCGACTTCTTCTGAGGGGCGTACGGCTCGGATCAGGCGAGGTCGTCGGGCTCGTCGAGGAGGTGGATCGCCTTCTCCACGGCACGGCGGGCCCGAGTCAGGCGCTTCTCGTCGACCGGCAGCTCGGAGCCCCCGGCGTCGATCGACTCGCGCAACCGTGCGATGGCCAGGTCGGCCAGCTCCTCGGCGATGGTCTCCAACCGGCCACGGATGTCCTCGAACTCACCTGCCATGGTCGCAGTCTCGCACCGACCCCCGACAGCGGGGGTCACGCGCCCAGTTCGTTGATGGCCCGGATGACGCGGTGGAGCTGGCCGACGTTGCGCTGGACCCACGGAACCACGAGCCGGGGGAGCTCGACGTGGTCGTTGCCGTCACGCTCGGGCCCGAGCGGCCCGGACGCGACCAGGGGGCCATCGACGAGCAGCGCGGCGAAGCGACGGTTCAGCTCCTCGACCGCGGCCGGCGGAAGCGGGCGACGAAGCCGGAGCACGAGGTCCGAGCCGACCCAGCGCAGGGAGTGGTACGTGCTCCAGAAGCCGAGGATCTCCTGCACCGCTTCCTCGACGGAATCGGTGATGAGGACCCGATCGAGGTCGTCGGCCGCCACCATCGATCGAGCCGCGAGCTCATCGCGCACGAACGTGGCGAAGTGCTGCCAGTACGTGCCGCCGGGGATGTCGAGGAGCACGATCGGCGTCGGCTCGGCCTTCCCGGTCTGCTGGAGGGTCAGCAGCTCGAGGGTCTCGTCGAGCGTTCCGAAGCCGCCGGGCACCGCCACGAATCCCCGGGACTCCTTCACCAGCATGAGCTTGCGGGTGAAGAAGTACTTCATCGACACGTGCTTCGGGTCGTCGTGGATCACGTCGTTGGCCCGCTGCTCGAACGGGAGGCGGATGCTCACGCCGATGGACGCCTCCTTCCCTGCGCCCTCCATCGCGGCCTGCATGATCCCCGGGCCCGCGCCCGTCACCACCATCCAGCCCTGCTCGGCCAGGGCGGCGGCCACCTCGCGCGTCTGCAGGTAGAGGGGATCGTCCGAACGCGTGCGGGCGGACCCGAAGATCGTGACCTTCGGGCGGTCGGCGAACGGGGCGAACATGCGGAACGCCGCTCGCATCTCGGCGAGCGCCGACGCCGTGATCTTGAGGTCGAGCCGATCGGTGCGGTCGAGGCCGAGGCGGGCACCCGTCCTGAGGATCTCCTCGATCCGATCGACGTTGGCGTCGATGCCGAGGTCCGAGACGAGCCGTTCGACCTCGACCGCGACGGGATCCGCGCTCACGCCGGCAGGGGAACGGGGGCGTAGAGGGTGGTCCGTTGCTCGAGGCGTCGGCCCAACGGCTCGACCACCTCCCGGAAGGCGGCCTCGTCCATGCCCTGGCCATGGCTCGCTCCAGCGGCGCGGGAGATGTTCTCGTCGATCAGGGTGCCGCCGAGGTCGTTGACGCCAGCCTGGAGCAGCTGCTGCACCCCGGCAACACCGAGCTTGACCCACGACGCCTGGATGTTCGGGATGAACCCGTGGTAGGCGATCCGACCGACCGCGTGCATCAAGACGACCTCGCGCCAGGTCGGTCCACGCCGCGCCTTGCGCTGGAGGTAGATGGGCGAGGCCATGTGCACGAACGGGAGCGGCACGAACTCCGTGAAGCCCCCGGTCTCGGCTTGGAGGTCGCGGGTGCGCACGAGGTGGCGGGCCCACGAGCGCGGGTGCTCGATCGATCCGAACATGATCGTCACGTTCGATCGCAGGCCGACCGAGTG
>JBDIAX010000015.1:0-65840 GCA_039812605.1 Acidimicrobiia bacterium
CGCCGCCCTGTCCCATGGCGGCCCGACGGGCGGCCGCACGCTTCAGCAGGTGCTCGGGGATCTCGGTCAACGCAGGTTCCTCCGCGGGCGGGGTCGGACGCGGCTCGTCGGTGCAAGCAGCGAAGCGCGGCCACTCTATGCCCGCTTCGCGGGGCCGGGCCAAGCCGTGCGGGCACCGTCGATCGAGGATCCTCGCCGGCCTCGTGGCCACGGGTGCACGGGGCCGCAACGGCCCGGGCCATCGCCTCCCTCGGACGTGGATGCACCGCCCTGCACCCACGTCGCGTGCCACGCTCGTCGGAATGGGTGCTGCCGAAGGTGGCGTGCTAGACCGTCCTCACGACCCCTCCGCCACGTGCGGAAGGGCTGTCCCGCCGGATTGTGATCGGTTTCACGAGGAGGACCCGACGCAGTGATCGTTGCCGACAACAACGTGTTCCAGTCGCTCTGGGTCATCGTGTGCAACATCGCCAAGGGCTTCGCCAACGTGGCGTTCACGAGCTCGCTGATCGTCATGTTCGTGACGGTCGGGGTCGTGGTGCTCTACGCGAAGAAGCGCCCGGTCGGCACCTCCCTGTCGTGGGGCCAGGCGATGGCATCGGCCACCTTCTGCACGTTCAGCCTCTTCTGGGCGTTCGGCGTGGTGCCCCACCAGTGGCTGACCTACGCCGAGGGCGAGATGAAGATGCGCTCCGACGCCATCCTCGCCGGCCCGGGCTCCACCGGGATCGCCAAGTGGCTGCCGGTGGTCGTGTCCAAGCAGACGGTGTCGGACTCGATCGCCGTCGGGCTCTACGGCTTGGCCTTCACGCTCACCATCGCGCTGTGGGCCGTGTGGCAGGGGCGGGGCGACAAGAAGACCGACGCCGTGGAGAAGAGCAACTACGGCCGTCCGCTGGTGAAGGCCTGACGCCGTGGCCAAGACCGACGCCAACCCTCCGATGCCGGAGTTCCGCACGGACTACGCCCTCGTGCAGGTCGACGCGGACTACCTGGCGAAGGCCGTCAAGCCCAAGCAGTTCATCCACATCGACCAGTCCGAGTGCATCATGTGCGAGGGCTGCGTCGACATCTGTCCGTGGAAGTGCATCCACATGGTGCGCCCCACCTCGATCGCCGAGGCGGAGAACACCGAGCTTCCCGGCGTCGACCCCAGCGACAACGTGGTGTTCCTCATCGACGACGACGTGTGCACCCGCTGCGCGCTCTGCGTCGATCGGTGCCCCACCGGCGTGATCATCCTCGGCAAGGTGGGCGACCCGGCCGCCAACGGCGACGGCCACCAGCGCACCAACAGCCACGGCTACGGCTACGGGATGCGGCTCGGATGAGCGCACCCCTCGCCTCCACCGGCCCAGAGAATCGGGAGCAGTAGGAACCGATGGCCAAGACCATGCAGAACAAGGGCGGGGGCCCGGCCGCGAAGGTGGCCGACCTCACCGAGAAGGTGCAGTCCAGCCAAGCCTGGAACTCCATCTTCCGGCCCGGATCGATCTTCCGGAAGGGCTACACCGACAGCCCGAGGAACCGGTCCTACGTGATCATGAACTCGGTGCTGTACCACCTCCACCCGGTGAAGGTGAAGCGCCACGCCGTGAAGGTGAGCTACACGCTGTGCCTCGGCGGACTGTCGTTCTTCCTGTTCATCCTGCTCACGGTCACGGGCATCTTCTTGATGTTCTTCTACCGGCCCACCGCGGCGCAGGCCTGGAACGACATCTACGCCCTGCAGACCTCGGTCACCTTCGGCCTCTTGGTGCGCAACATGCACCGATGGTCGGCGCACCTCATGGTGCTGTCGGTGTTCCTGCACATGGCGCGCGTCTTCTACCACGGCGCCTACAAGCCCCCGCGGGAGTTCAACTGGGTCATCGGCGTGGTGCTGCTGCTGCTCACCCTGCTGCTCAGCTTCACCGGCTACCTGCTGCCCTGGGACCAGCTGGCCCTGTGGGCGGTCACCGTGGGCACGAACATGATGGGCTACACCCCCGTCTTCGGAAACCAGGTGCGCTTCGTGCTCCTCGGCGGTTCGGAGATCGGCACCGACACGCTGCTGCGCTGGTACGTGCTGCACGTGCTCATGCTCCCGTTCGTGATCGTGATCTTCATGGCCATCCACTTCTGGCGTGTCCGCAAGGACGGCGGCATCAGCGGCCCGCTGTAGGTCGAGGAGGACTGGACGAATGACCGAGATCCCCGAACACCTCCGCAAGCGAGCCGAGGAGGCCCGCGCCAAGGCGGCCGCCGCCAAGGGCGACGCCGCCGGCGGCGACGCACCCGCGGCGTCGGAGGCCGAGAGCAAGATCCCCGCGCACCTGCTCGAGCGGGCCAAGGCCGCCCGCGCCAAGGCCGGCGGCGCCGAGGCGTCTGACGGTGGCGGCACCGCGGTCGAGGCTGCGTCCGGTGGCGGCACCGCCGTCGCCACCGCAGCCCCGCCGGTGGCCGCTGGCCCCGGCGGTCACACCCAGCGCCTGCTGACGGTGGTGAAGTCGGGCTCCATCCAAGACGTGAAGGCCGCGCCGCAGGACAAGGTCCACGTGTGGCCGCACCTGCTGTCGATCGAGTTCGTCGCCGCGCTCGCGTGCCTCGCGTTCGTCTTCATCTTCTCGATCTTCGTCAACGCCCCGCTCCTCGAGCTGGCCGACGTCAACAAGACGCCCAACCCATCGAAGGCGCCGTGGTACTTCCTCGGCCTCCAGGAGCTGCTCGCGCTGTTCCACCCGATGGTCGCCGGCGTGCTGCTCCCCGGCATCGGCCTCGGTGGCCTGATGCTCGCCCCCTACATCGACCGCAACCCGTCGCAGAAGCCCGAGGATCGCAAGTTCGCGATCTCGTTGTTCACGGTCTTCCTGATGTCGTGCGCGGTCCTCACCATGATCGGCTCGTTCTTCCGAGGCCCGGGCCAGCTGTTCGTGTTCCCCTGGACCGCCGGCCTCTTCTTCGAGCTGTAAGGAGCAGGCAGAGATGAACCCCCTCGTCATCGCCATCCCGGTGCTCGTGATCGCCGCCGGCTTCGTCGTGTTCGCCTCGTCGCGACGCCGCGAAGGAGCCGACGTCACCACTGGCCACCTCGCCCGCGAGACCCGGAGCCGCGACCGCAAGGCCCGCAAGGAGTCCGAGGCGCTCGCCGCCGCCCCCGCCGGGCGCGACGTCGAGGGCGCGGCACGCCTCGCCCGCAAGGGCGGCGAGCTCGTGCCCGTGGCCGACGCGGCGCCGCCGGCACCCTTCGTCGCCCCCGACGCGGACGAGATCGGCGTCTACCGCCGCCAGTTCCTCAACCGCTCCATCATCGGCGGCTTCATCCTGGGGCTCAGCGGCTTCGGCGCCGCGGTGCTCGCCTTCCTCTGGCCCCGTCCGCGTGGCGGCTTCGGCTCGAAGATCAGCGTCGGCAAGATCGCCGACATCCAGAAGGCCATCACCAACGGCACCGGGTTCGCGTACTACCCCGAGGGCCGCATGTGGATCACGGCCTATCCCTCCTCGGCCCTCGAGAAGGCGCGCCAGACCTACAGCGCCCCCGAGCTGGCCGGCATGGAGGCGGGCGTCATCGCCCTCTACCAGAAGTGCGTGCACCTCGGCTGCCGCGTGCCGGCGTGCCTCACCTCGCAGTGGTTCGAGTGCGGCTGCCACGGCTCGCAGTACAACCAGGCCGGTGAGAAGAAGGGCGGTCCGGCTCCTCGAGGCCTCGACCGCTTCGCGATGAGCGTCACCAGCGGCTCGCTCACCGTCGACACCGGCGCCATCATCCAGGGTCCGCCGATCGGCACCAACACCACCGGCCAAGAGGCCGAAGGCCCCCACTGCGTGTCCGGGGCAGGAGGTCATCACTGATGTTGCTCGCTGCCAGCACCCAGACCTCGATCGGTCTGGTGCTCTTGGTCGTCGCGGTCCTGATCGGTGCCGTGTACGCCTTCGCCAACCTGCGCCAGGGCCGCCCCGAGGTGGGCTCGGAGATCGAGCTCGCCGCGAACCGCAAGCCCTACCTCACCGATGAGGAGCTCGAGGGTCGCAAGCTCGACCGCACGCTCTCGCTCGGCCTCCTCGGCCTGTTCATCTTGGGCATCGGGCTCCCGCTGTACTGGCTCGCCGAGCCGGGCCGCCAAGAGGGTGCCTCCGAGCGCATCTCCGACGAGTTCATCAAGCGCGGCGCCGCCATGTTCGACACCACCGAGAACGGTGGCTACAACTGCGCCTTCTGCCACGGCACCGACGGCGTCGGCGGCGTCACGCCCTACACCATCACCGACGCCGAGGGTCGCTTCGTCAAGCAGGTCGACTGGAAGGGGCCGGCGCTCAACACCGTCTTCCTCCGCTACTCGCGCGACGAGGTCCGCTACATCCTCGAGTACGGCCGCCCGTTCTCCCCGATGCCGGCCTGGGGCGCCAAGGGCGGCGGTCCGCTCACCGAGCAGAAGCTCCAAGAGCTGATGGACTACATCACGACCTTCCAGATCACGCCGGAGGAGTCGCAGCAGCAGGTCACCGAGCAGCTCGCCACGATGATGCAGAAGAAGGACCCCACCTGCGTCGCCGCCCGCGTCGAAGCGGCGAAGGTCGGGCTGTCGGCCGAAGAGCTCGACACCTTCAACCCCGACGAGGACGCCAACACGGCCTCGTGCCCGAACCTGTACCAGAGCGAGGGCGAGGCCCTGTTCAACATGGGCTACGACGACGGCTTCGCCGGCGGCGCCTACTCCTGCGGCCGCTGCCACACCAAGGGCTGGTCGTACGGGGAGAAGGAGGCCGACGGCGGTGGTGCGTTCGGTCCGCCGCTCACCAACGTCTTGTCGCAGTTCCCCGGGTCGAGCCTCGGTCTGACCCAGCAGGTCGACTTCGTGTGCACCGGCTCCGAGCAGGGCCTTCGGTACGGCCAGAACGGCCAGGGCACCGGTCGCATGCCCGGGTACTGCGTCACGCCCGCCTACAAGATCAACGCCGAGAACGGCGAGGTCGGCATCGACCCCGTCGACTCGGGTACCGCCGAGGACGGGGCCATGATGACCCAGGAACAGGTCCGGGCCATCGTCGAGTACGAACGGAGCCTCGCTCGTGATTGACGCGTTCCTCAGCTTCACCTGGACCTGGGACCCGGGCCTCCGAGGCGTCCTGACGGTCGCGGTGGCCGTGACGATCCTGATGGGGTCGATCTACCTGATCCTCGCCACCAACAGCGGCGCCCGGCTGGGCTTCATGCTCGCCCTCACCGGGTTCTGCGCCTGGATGTTCGTGATGGGCATCATCTGGTCGCTGTACGGCATCGGCCCGAAGGGCCCGGCGCCCACCTGGAAGGTGGTCGACACCATCCGGACCCAACCGTGCACCGGCGAGACCAAGGACTCGGTGCCCGCCGGGTGCGACGAGACGGTCCAGTCCGAGCTGGCGGTCGCCGAGTCGGTGCCGCTGCCCTCGCAGCTGCCCGATCCGGTGGCGCTGCGCGACGACAGCGCCGTGCTCACCGCGGCCTTCCCCACCAACCAGCGCGACCCCGGCCTCGGCGACCTCGTCACGGTCGACACCGCGCTGAAGGACGACATCAACGAGCAGGCCGATCCCTGGCGGATCCTCGAGACCTCGAACAAGTACACCGGTGAGACCCAGGCGGTGGTGGCCGAGGACCTCGGTCCCGACGGCCAGGCGATCTTCGAGTCGTCGTCGGACTACGTCGTGATCGAGTCGTTCCTCACCGGCGGCAAGAAGGCCCGCACCGACGACAGCATCATGTCGCGGGCGGTGTACAAGGTGACCTCGACGCTCGACGTCGCGCCGCCGCCGTTCTACGCCGCGGTCCAGCTCCAGCAGGTCATCCCCCAGGAGACCAAGGACGGCCAGGCGCCGCCCACGCCCGAGCGCGACCACCAGAGCGAGGTCATCACGGTCGTCCTCCAGCGCGTGCAGGGCCACCAGCTGCGTCGCCCGCAGATCGTCACCATGATCTTCTTCGGCTCGATGACGGCGCTGCTCTGCTACCTCCTCCACCGCCGTGACCAGCTGTCGGAGACGCAGCGCTCGGCTGTCGCTGGAGCGAGCTGACCGGTGGCGCAGTACCTGCCCATCGTCGTGATGTTCGCCCTCGGCGTGGCGTTCGCCGGGGTCAGCCTGGTGATGTCTCGGCTGGCGAGCCCGAAGCGGCCCTCGGCCGCCAAGTCGGCGCCCTACGAGTGCGGCATCGTGCCGCGGCAGGATCCTCCGGAGCGCTTCCCCGTGCGCTTCTACCTCGTGGCGATGATCTTCGTGGTCGTCGACATCGAGATCATCTTCCTCTACCCCTACGTGGTGATCCACGACGAGCTCGGCCTGTTCGGCCTCTTCGAGATGGTGGTGTTCGCGGTCGCGGTGTTCGCCTCGTTCGTGTACCTCATCGCCAACGGCGCCCTGGACTGGGGCCCGGTGCAGCGCCTCCGTCGCTCCGGCTCCGCCGTCAGCGCCGAGCGGACCACCACGTCCACGGTCCGTCGGGTGGGCCAGGAGGGTCGGGAGCCCGTCTCCGAGGTGGCGGCCTGATGGGTCTCGACTTCGACACCAACGGCCTCGAGGTCCTCGACCACAACGTCGTCACCGCCAAGCTGGAAGACGTCGTCAAGTGGGCGCGCACCCGCAGCATGTGGCCGGCCACGTTCGGCCTGGCGTGCTGCGCCATCGAGATGATGGGCACCGGTGGCGCCCACTACGACCTGGCCCGCTTCGGCATGGAGGTGTTCCGCGCCTCGCCCCGCCAGGCCGACCTCATGATCGTCGCCGGCCGGGTCTCGCAGAAGATGGCTCCGGTGCTGCGCCAGATCTACGACCAGATGATGGAGCCCAAGTGGGTCATCTCGATGGGCGTGTGCGCGAGCTCCGGGGGCATGTTCAACAACTACGCGATCGTCCAGGGCGTGGACCAGATCGTGCCGGTCGACGTGTACGCCCCCGGGTGCCCTCCTGGGCCCGAGACGCTGATCCACGCCATCGGCACGCTGCACGAGAAGATCCGTGACGGCGAGCTGTTCGCCCGACGTGAGGAGACCGGTGGTGGGGCGGGCATCACCGTCACCCAGCTCGACGGCCAGCGCGCCCCTCAGCCCGTCGCCCTGGGTCGGAGCTAGCGGTGACCGACGCCAGCGAGACCCCCGCCGAGCCGGCGGCCGAAGAGGCCGCCCCCGCGCCCGAGCTGCTGCACGGCCACCCCGTCACCCGCCGCTTCGGCCAGCGGGTCGCGTTCGTGCCGCGCGAGCAGCTGGTGAAGGTCGTGAAGGCGCTGCGCGACGAGGGCTGGGTCCAGCTGCTCGACGTCACGGCGGTCGACTACCTCGCCCACCCGCGCACCGATCTGCCCGAGGGCGTGGACGGCGAGCGGTTCGAGCTGGTGGTGCTGCTCATCTCCCATGTCGAGCGTGAGCGGCTGCGCCTCCGGGTGCAGGTGCCCGAGACCGACCCCACCGTGCCCACCCTCTTCGAGGTGCACCCCGGCGCCGAAGCACCCGAGCGCGAGGTGTTCGACATGTTCGGCATCGCCTTCGAGGGCCACCCCGACCTCACCCGGATCCTGATGCCCGAGGACTGGGACGGCCATCCGCTCCGCAAGGACTACGGGATCGGTCGGATCCCGGTGCAGTTCAAGGACGCGCCCGCATGACCGCCGTCGAAGACCCGAAGCTCACCAGCGAAGGCGCCCAGGAGATGGCGCCGCGCCCCATCGCCGGCGGCGTCGAGGTGCTGCGCGAGGTCGGCTCGGTCCTGCGCATGAGCGAGGCCGAGGCATCCGAGGCTCCCGACGACGGCGAGACCACGATCATCAACATGGGGCCCCAGCACCCCTCCACCCACGGCGTGCTGCGGCTGATGCTCGAGCTGGATGGCGAGACCGTCCTGCGCACCAAGCCGGTCATCGGCTACCTGCACACCGGCATGGAGAAGACCGGCGAGTCGCTCACCTACCTCCAGGGCGGCACCAACGTCACCCGGATGGACTACGCGTCCCCGATCTTCAACGAGCTGGCGTTCTGCCTCGCCGCCGAGCAGCTCCTCGGCCTCGAGCTCCCGCCGCGGGCGGTGTGGATCCGGATGTTGATGAGCGAGCTCAACCGGCTCACGTCGCACTTCCTCTTCCTCGCCACCAACGGCATGGACCTCGGGTCCACGTCGATGATGATCTACGGCTGGCGCGAGCGCGAGGAGGGCCTGCGCCTCCTCGAGATGGTCACCGGCCTGCGGATGAACCACAACTTCATCCGCGTCGGGGGCACCGCGGCAGACCTCCCCGACGGCTGGCAGGAGAAGCTCGCCGCGTTCCTCGACGCCATCCCCCAGCGCCTCGAGGAGTACGAGGTGATGATGACCAACCAGCCCATCTGGCGTGAGCGCCTCCAGGGCGTGGGCTCGATCACCACCGAGGAAGCCCTCGCGCTCGGTGCCACCGGCCCCATCCTGCGCTCCACCGGCTACGCCTGGGACCTCCGGCGAGACCTGCCCTACCTCGCGTACGACGAGGTCGACTTCGACGTCATCGTCGGCAGCTACGGCGATTCGTTCGACCGCTACGCCATCCGCCTCAACGAGGTCCGCGAGTCGGTGAAGATCCTCTGGCAGTGCATCGAGCGCATGCCCGAGGGCGACTACCGCCTCCAGGACAAGAAGGTCACCCCGCCGCCGCGAGCGCGCATCGACGAGTCCATGGAAGCGCTCATCCACCACTTCAAGATCTTCACCGAGGGCTTCAAGGTCCCCGAGGGCGAGGCCTACGCCGCGGTCGAGTCCCCTCGTGGCGAGCTCGGCGTCTACCTCGTCTCCGACGGCTCGTCGAAGCCGTACCGGATGCGGGTCCGAGGCCCGAGCTTCTTCAACCTCCAGGTGCTGCCCCACATCATGCACGGCGGCCTCATCGCCGATGGCGTGGCCAACATCTCCTCGGTCGACCCGATCATGGGGGAGGTCGATCGCTGATGGCCCGCTTCTCCGACGCCAACCTGGCCACCGCGCTCGAGATCGTGTCGCGCTACCCGGTGCCCAAGTCCGCCACCATCCCGCTGCTGCACCTCGCGCAGGAGCAGGACGGCTACGTCACCGACGACGCCATGGAGCACATCTCCGAGCTCGTGGGCACCACGCCTGCGCAGGTCCTCGGCACGTGCTCCTTCTACGAGATGTTCAAGCGCGAGCCCGTCGGGACCTACCTCGTGAACGTCTGCACGAACATCGCCTGTCAGATCATGGGCGGCGAGGAGCTGCTGCACCACGCCGAGCAGAAGCTGGGCGTCAAGGCCGGTGGCACCACGGCCGACGGGGCGTTCACGCTCGAAGACGTCGAGTGCATCGCGGCGTGCACCGAGGCACCCTGCCTCCAGGTCAACTACCGCTTCCGGCACCGCATCACCCACGAGGAGTTCGACCAGATGGTCGACGACCTGCGCGCCGGCAAGCTGGCCGACGAGGTCCCGCCCCACGGCACGGTGGCGCGCATCCGCCAGCACATCCCCGAGGATCGTCGCGCCGGCAACGCCGCGCCCACCGGCGTCCCCGAGCCCGTGTGGCTGGCTCGCAACGCCGAGGGAGGCGAGGGCTGATGGCTCCCATCGCACTTCTCGTCGGTCGTGGTCGCACCACGACCGGCAGCTCCGAGGTTTCGGGGTGGATGGCGGAGGTGGCGCGCTGATGGCCGTCACCGACGCACCCAAGATCATCACCAGCCGCTTCGACGTCGCCGACGGCCACACGCTCGAGGGCTACCTGCGCACCGGTGGCTACGAGGGGCTCAAGGCCGCGCTGGCCAAGAAGCCCGCCGACGTGATCGAAGAGGTCAAGAGCGCGTCGCTGCTCGGCCGCGGCGGCGCCGGGTTCCCCGCCGGCGTCAAGTGGGGCTTCTGCCCGCCCGGCGTGTTCCCCCGCTACCTCGTGGTGAACGGCGACGAGTCCGAGCCGGGCACCTACAAGGACCGGCTCCTCATGGAGCTCGATCCGCACCAGCTCATCGAGGGCGTGCTCATCGCCTGCTACGCGGTCGGCTGCTCGCAGGCGTTCCTCTACGTGCGCGGCGAGATGGCGCTGGCCCAGGAGCGCATCGCCCAGGCACTCAACGACGCCTACGCCGCCGGCTACGTCGGCAAGGACATCTTGGGCTCGGACTTCTCGGTCGACATCGTGCTCCACTGGGGTGCCGGCGCCTACATCGTGGGCGAGGAGACGGCGCTCATCGAGAGCCTCGAGGGCAACCGGGGCATGCCTCGCCTCAAGCCGCCGTTCTTCCCCGCGGCCAAGGGCCTCTACCTCCAGCCCACGATCGTCAACAACGTCGAGACGCTGTCGAACCTCCCGTGGATCGTGGCCAACGGCGGTGCCGCGTTCGCGGCGCTCGGCGCCGAGAACTCGAAGGGCACCCGCATGTTCGCGGTGTCGGGCCACGTCAAGAACCCCGGGGTGTACGAGGTCGAGTTCGGCGTCACCACCTTCCGAGACCTGCTGTACGCCCCCGTGTACGGCGGCGGGATCCGCCACGGCCACGAGCTCAAGGCGTTCATCCCGGGCGGCGCGTCGGCCCCGTGGCTCTACCCCGAGCACCTCGACACGCCGCTCGAGGCGGGCATCGTCGGGAAGATGGGCACCATGCTCGGCTCCGGCGCCATCGTGGTGTTCGACGAGACCACCGACATGGTGAAGGCCTGCCTGCGGCTCGTGCGGTTCTTCGCCCGCGAGTCGTGCGGCAAGTGCACGCCGTGCCGCGAGGGCACGAGCTGGCTCGAGAAGATCCTCGAGCGCATCGTCGACGGCCACGGCCGCCCCGAAGACCTCGACCTGCTGCTCGACGTGTGCGACAACATCTCGGTCGGCATGAACTGGCCGCCGAAGCAGACCACGATCTGCCCGCTCGGCCAGAGCGCCACCACGCCCGTCGCGTCGGCGATCATGCGCTTCAAGGACGAGTTCGAGGCCTACATCGGCGCTCCCGCGCCCACCACCGTCGAGGTGAAGGGCCCCGCGTTCGTGGGCCCCGTCGACGCGGCACCGAAGGAGGTGGCCACCGTTGACTGACGCACCCGCCGAGACCACCGTGCGCATCACCGTCGACGGCAAGGCGATCGACGCCCGCCAGGGCGAGCTCGTCATCGACGCCGCCGAGCGCAACGGCGTCTACATCCCCCGCTTCTGCTACCACCACCGCATGGATCCGGTCGGCATGTGCCGGATGTGCCTGGTGGAGGTCGACACCGGCCGCGGCCCCGCCCTCCAGCCGAGCTGCATGCTGCCGGTCGCCCCCGACATGGTGGTCGAGACCGAGTCGCCCGTGGCCAAGAAGGCCCAGGACGGCATCCTCGAGTTCCTCCTCATCAACCACCCGCTGGACTGCCCGGTGTGCGACAAGGGCGGCGAGTGCCCGCTCCAGGACCACACGATCGCGTTCGGCCCGGGCGAGAGCCGCTTCGTCGAGGAGAAGCGCCACTACGCGAAGCCGATCTCGATCAGCGACAACGTCTTCCTCGATCGTGAGCGCTGCATCCTCTGCGATCGGTGCACCCGCTTCGCCAAGGACGTGGCCGGCGACACGCTGATCCACTTCCAGGACCGCGGCAACGGCACCCAGGTCAACACCTTCCCCGACCACCCGTTCGCCTCGTACTTCTCGGGCAACACCGTGCAGATCTGCCCGGTGGGCGCGCTCACCGCGAAGCCCTACCGGTTCAAGGCCCGCCCGTGGGACCTCGACGTGGTCGAGTCCACCTGCACCGGGTGCTCGGTCGGCTGTCGGATCGTGATCGACGCGTCGCGCAACGAGGTGCTGCGCTACGTCGGCGTCGACTCCGACCCGGTCAACTGGAGCTGGCTGTGCGACAAGGGCCGCTTCGGGTTCGAGTCCGTGGGCTCCGAGGAGCGCCTCGCGGCGCCGCTGGTCAAGGACGGCGACGCGCACCGCGAGGTGCGCTGGGTCGACGCGCTCGCGGCCGCGGCCAAGGCGATCCGCTCTGGCCTCGACCGATCGGGGCCCGAGGGCGTGGCGGTCATCGGCGGTTCGCGCCTCACCAACGAGGCCGCGTACGCGTGGGCGAAGCTCGCCAAGGGCGTCATCGGCACCGACCACGTCGATGCCCAGCTCGGCGACGGGCTGCCCGGCGCCTTCGTGGCCGCCCTCCCGCAGGCCACGATCGATGAAGCGTGCGCCGCCGGCGGCACGATCCTGTCGATCAACGCCGATCCCAAGGAGGAGCAGGCGGTCCTGTTCCTGCGGCTGCGCGACGCCGTCACCCGGCGCCGCTCGCACCTGATCGAGCTCGCTCCGGCGCAGACCTCGCTCACCTCGCTCGCCAAGACCTCGCTGCGCACCACCCCCGGTGCCGTCAACGAGCTGGTCGCCCAGATCATCGCTGGCGAAGGCGAGCTGGCCGCCGTGCGCGACCGCCTCGCCGCCGGGCCCTTCACCGTGCTGCTGGGCCGTTCGTCGGTCGCCGAGTCGGCCGCGTCCACGATGGCCGCAGCCGCCGCGCTGCTCGAAGCCTTCCCGGAGGTTCGCTTCCTCTCGGGCCTGCGCCGCGGCAACGTGCACGGCGCCATCGACGCCGGCCTCGCCCCCGGGCTCCTGCCCGGTCGCGTGGCGCTCGGCGACGCCGGCCACCTCAAGGGCACCTGGTCGAAGGTGCCCAAGGCCGTCGGCAACGACGCGGCCGGCATCCTCGCCGCTGCCGCCGAGGGCAAGGTCGACACGCTGATCCTGCTGGGCGCCGATCCGCTGGCCGACCTGCCCGACCAGCAGCTCGCGGCGCGCGGCATCGCCGGTGCCCGCACGGTCATCGCGGTCGACACCTTCCCGAACGCCTCGGTCGCTGCTGCCGACGTCGTGCTCCCCGCCGCGGGGTTCGCCGAGGTCGACGGCACCACCACCAACCTGGAAGGCCGCGTCACGCTGGTCCGCCAGAAGGTCACCCCGCACGGCGTCTCCCGTCCCGACTGGATGATCGCCGCCGAGCTCGCCTTCCTGCTGGGCGCCGACCTCGGCGTCGAGGGCCCCGAGGACCTGTGGGCCGAGCTCGCCTCGATCTCGCCGCTGCACGCCGGGATCGCCCTCGATGCGCTGGCCGATGCCCCCGATGGCGTGCTCGTCGGTCGCGAGGCCCCCGCGGTCGACCCGGTCGAGCTCGACGCCGCCGGAGACGAGGACGCATCGGTCGACGTGCCCGAAGGCACCGATGCCGACGACGACGACGCCACCGCGGAGGACCCCGAGCCGGTCGGTCCGGCCCGCATCGAGCTCGCGGTCGACGCCTACGAGGCGCCCGCCATCGACGCGTACTCGCTGCGGCTCATCACCGTCCGCAAGCTCTACGACCTCGGCACGATGGTGCAGCAGGCCCCGTCGCTCGCCGGGCTCGCGGCCGGCACGCGGGTCGCGGCCAACCCGGCCGACCTCGATCGCCTCGGCGTGGCCGGCGGCGGGCGGGTCCGGCTGACCTCGGCCCGCGGCACCATCACCACCGAGATCGATGCGGATGGCGACGTCCCCGCCGGCACCCTCGCCATGGCCGTCGGCCAGGGCGATCCTTCGCCGAACGTCCTGATCGACGCCGCGGCGCCGGTCACCGAGGTCCGTGTGGAGACGGTGTCGTGATGTTCGCCGCCGATCCGCTGCTGTCGGGCAAGGTCGACCTCGCGGTCGTGCTGATCGTCGTCGTGAAGGCGGCCATCACGCTCGGCATCTGCCTGCTCGCCACGATGCTGATGATCTGGTTCGAGCGCAAGGTCATCTCCGACCTCCAGAACCGCATCGGCCCCAACCGTGCCGGCCCCTTCGGCATCCTCCAGACGCTCGCCGACGGCCTGAAGGTGCTCCTGAAGGAGGACCTCGTCCCCGAGCGCTCCGATCGGATCGTGTTCCGCCTGGCGCCGATCCTCACGATGGTGCCGGCGTTCATCACCTTCAGCCTCATCCCGCTGGGCGGCGACTTCCGCGACGGCAAGGGCGGCGTGATCGAGGTCTTCGGCCACAAGACGATGCTCCAGCTCGCCAACCCGGGCGCCGGGATCCTCGTGGCCCTCGCCATGTCCTCCATCGCGGTCTACGGCGTGATGCTCGCCGGCTGGTCGTCGGGCTCCAAGTACCCGCTGCTCGGCTCGGTGCGCGCCAGCGCCCAGATGGTCTCCTACGAGGCCGCGCTCGGGCTGTCGGTCCTCGCCGTCGTGCTGATGTCGGGCGACCTCACCACCAACGGCATCGTGGCCGGCCAGTCCACGTGGAGCTGGAACCTGTGGGTCACCGGCCTGGTGCCCTTCGTGATCTTCGCCCTGTCGGCCACCGCCGAGCTCAACCGCCCGCCGTTCGACCTCGTCGAGGCCGAGCAGGAGCTGGTGGGCTCGTTCCAGACCGAGTACTCGGGCTTCCGGTTCGCCATCTTCTACCTGGCGGAGTTCCTCAACGCCGTCACCATGGGCGCCATCATCGTGACGCTGTTCCTCGGCGGGCCCAACGGTCCGGTGCCCTTCGCCGAGTCGCTCGCCTGGGCATGGGGCCTGCTGTGGTTCCTGCTCAAGCTGGTGGCCGTGCTGTACGTCTTCGTGTGGACCCGCGCCGCGGTGCCCCGGGTCCGCTACGACCAGCTGATGGACCTCGGCTGGAAGGGCCTCATCCCGCTCGGGCTCGGTTGGCTCCTCCTGCTCGCGGCCATGTCGGCCGCCGACGCCGAGGGCTGGAACGTCGCCGGCCGCATCGGCATCGTCGTCGGCGGGCTGGTCGTCGGCGCGGCGTGTTGGGGGCTGCTGCACCTGGCGTCGCGCGCCGCTCGGCGCAACCGGGCCATCGATGGGGTGATCGACTGATGGGCTACCTCGGAGGCTTCCTCGTCACGTTCCGCCAGCGGGGCCGCAAGCAGCGCGTCACCAAGGAGTACGCGAAGGACGAAGGCGGCAAGCGCACCAAGGCCGTGCGGATGCACGGCCGCCACGTCCTCAACCGCTACGAGGACGGCATGGAGAAGTGCATCGGCTGCGAGCTCTGCGCCGGTGTCTGCCCCGCCAAGTGCATCTACGTCCGCGGCGCCGACAACGATCCTGCCGATCCGGTCTCGCCCGGCGAGCGCTTCGGCTTCGTCTACGAGATCAACTACCTGCGCTGCATCCACTGCGACCTGTGCGTGGAGGCGTGCCCCACCGAGGCCATCACCGAGAGCAAGCTGTTCGAGTTCTCCTTCACCAACCGCAACGACGCGATCTACACGAAGGACGAGCTGGTGGTGGGCGACGACGGGTTGCCCCAGCAGCTGCCCTGGGAGGACTGGACCGACCTCGCTGACGTCGCTCGAAACTCGTCGGCCTGGGTCCGCGCCACGGCGCCCGGTGGCAGCGCCGAGTACGAGGGCAAGGTCGGCTGGAGCGGCGAGCTGGGCTTCGGCGTGAAGGAGCCCGAGGCCGGCCAGACCCGCAAGGTCGATCCGCCCCGACCGGCGAGCGAGCGCGGCCACGGCGACCACCACGGGGGAGGCCACTGATGGTCGAGTGGATCGTCTTCGTGGTCGGCGGGCTCATCTGCCTCGCTGGCGCCGCCGGGGTCATCTTGTCGAAGAACCCCGTCCACGCCGCGCTCAGCCTCGTCGGCACCCTGTTCGGGGTGGCAGTGCTGTTCGTGGCGCAAGAGGCCGAGTTCCTCGCCGCCGTGCAGGTCATCGTCTACGCCGGCGCCATCGTCGTCATGTTCCTCTTCGTGATCATGCTGCTCGGCGTCGACCGCAGCGACGACCTCGAGGTCGACCCGCTTCCCGGTCAGCGCGTGGCGGGGATCGTGGCGGGGCTGGTGCTGTTCGCCGGGCTGTCCGCGGTGATCGCGCTGGGCGCCATCACGGGCAAGCCCAAGGCGAACGGCGAGGTGCAGGCCGACGTGCCCAACGTCGAGCAGCTCGCCCGGGTGCTCTTCACCGACTACCTCTGGGCGTTCGAGATCACCTCGGTGCTGCTCGTCATCGCCGTCGTCGGCGCGGTCTCGCTCGCCCGTCACCGTCGCGACGCCCTCGTCGACGCCGACCTCCCCGGCGACGAGCTCCCCGATCCGGAGGCCGCCTCGTGATCGCCGTCGTGGGCTCGACCCCCTACCTCGTCCTCAGCGCCGCGCTGTTCGCCCTCGGCACCATCGGGTTGCTCGTGCGGCGCAACGCGCTGGTGATGTTCATGTGCGTGGAGCTCATGCTCAACGCCGTCAACCTCTCGTTCGTCACGCTCGCTCGCGAGCTCGACGACCTCGGTGGCCAGATCGCCGTGTTCTTCGTCCTCGTCGTCGCCGCGGCCGAGGTCGTGGTCGGCCTCGGGATCATCGTGTCGATCTTCCGGCGTCGCCAGGGCGCGACCGCCGACGACCTGTCGGTCCTGAAGGGCTGAGGGAGCGCACGTGTCCAACCTCCTCTGGATCATCCCCGCCCTGCCCCTCGCCGGCTTCCTGTTCCTCGCGTTCTTCGGCAAGCGCCTGGGCGAGCCGCTCGCCGGGTGGATCGCCACCCTCGCGGTGGGCGGATCGTTCCTCGCCACGGTTGGCGTGTTCCTCGCCCTGCGCGGCGAGGCCGCGCACGATCGGGCCTACACCCAGACCCTGTTCACCTGGCTGCCGGTGGGCGGACTCGAGGTCAAGGCGGGCTTTCTCGCCGACCCGCTGTCGATCACGATGTGCCTGTTCGTCACCGGCATCGCGACGCTCATCCACCTGTACTCGATCGGGTACATGCACGGGGATCCCCGGTTCACGAAGTTCTTCGTCTACCTGAACCTGTTCGTGTTCTCGATGCTCATGCTGGTGCTCGGCGAGAACCTGCTGATCACCTTCCTCGGCTGGGAGGGCGTCGGCGCCTGCTCGTACTTCCTGATCTCCTTCTGGCACGAGGACGAGGCCAACGCCTCCGCCGGCAAGAAGGCCTTCGTCACCAACCGCATCGGCGACTTCGGCTTCATGGTGGCGATCTTCTTCACGTTCGCCGCCCTCGGCACGGTCTCCTACCAGGGGATCGTGGCGGCGTCGCCGAGCCTGGCCACCACCACGGCCACGGTCATCGCGGCGATGCTCTTCCTCGGGGCTTGCGGCAAGTCCGCCCAGCTGCCCCTGTACGTGTGGCTCCCCGACGCGATGGCCGGCCCCACCCCGGTGTCGGCGCTCATCCACGCCGCCACCATGGTCACCGCCGGCGTCTACGTGATGACCCGGATGAACCCGGTGATCGTCGAGGCCGCGAGCTGGGTGCCGTGGCTGATCGCCGTGGTCGGCGCGGTCACCGCGCTGTTCGCCGCGACGATCGCCGTCGCCCAGAACGACATCAAGAAGGTCCTGGCGTACTCCACGGTCAGCCAGCTCGGCTACATGTTCCTCGCGGTCGGCTCGGGCGCCTACGTCGCGGCGATCTTCCACATGGTCACCCACGCGTTCTTCAAGGCGCTGATGTTCCTCGGCTCGGGCTCGGTGATCCACGGCATGGGCGGCGAGCAGGACATGCGCCGCATGGGCGCCCTGCGCAAGCTCATGCCGGTCACCGCGTTCACGTTCATCGTCGGCTGGCTCGCCATCGCCGGGTTCCCGTTCTTCTCCGGCTTCTTCTCGAAGGACGAGATCCTCCTCTACGCCTACGAGAAGAGCCCGGCCCTCTGGGTCATCGGCACCGTCACCGCCCTGCTCACCGCGTTCTACATGAGCCGCCAGGTGATCATGGTCTTCTTCGGCAAGCCCAACTGGGACAAGCCCCTCGCCGAGGCGGTGCCGGAGCTGGCCGCCGAGCGCGAGGCCAACCACGTCCACGAGGGCCACGGCGCCGGCCCGTCGGGGGAGATCCACCCGCACGAGTCGCCGTGGACCATGCTCACCCCGCTGGTGGTGCTCGCGCCGCTCGCGTTCGTCGGCGGCTGGCTCAACGCGCCGTTCTGGGACAAGGCCCACTTCCTCGAGCACTGGCTGGAGCCGGTGATCGAGTTCGGCGAGGCGCACGTCACCGAGACCACCACGATGAAGGTCGGCCTGGCCCTGGTCGCCACCGCGGCGGGCCTCCTCGGCATCGCGGCGGCGGCCGCCGTGTACCTGCGCAGGCGCCAGGACCTCATCGCCAAGATCGAGCAGCCGCTGTTCGCCAAGGGCTGGTACTACGACTCGTCGATCGCGGCCTTCATGGGCGGTCCGGGGCGCAAGGCGTTCGACGCCATCGCCTGGTTCGACAAGCACGTCATCGACGGCGCCGTCAACGGCGTGGCCGCGGTCGTGGCCAAGGGGTCCGAGGGCGGAAGCCGCCTGCAGACCGGCTACGTCCGCAACTACGCCCTCGGCATCACGTTCGGCGTGCTGGTGCTCGCCGGCCTGTTCCTCACGAAGGCGGTGTTCTGATGTCCGCCGTCCTCGCCTCGCAGGCCGCCTCGCCGGCGTTCCCCATCCTGTCGGCCGTGGTGCTCACGCCCATCGCCGGCGCGATCACCGTGGCGCTCATGTCGCGCCGTCGGCCCGAGCTCGCGAAGCAGGTGGCGGTGCTGTTCGCCCTGGTGACCGGGGCGCTCACCATCGCCGTCGCCGTGCTGTTCGACGCGCACGACGGCGGCTTCCAGATGATCGACCACGTCCGGTGGCTCCAGGATCCCGACATCTCCTGGAAGCTCGGCGTCGACGGCATCGCCCTGTGGATGGTGGTCCTGACCGGGATCCTGTTCCCGATCGCGATGCTCGGCGCCCCGCCGCACCACGACGACAAGCCGTTCTACGCCTGGATCCTGCTCCTCGAGGCCGGCTGCCTCGGGGCCTTCCTCGCGATGGACCTGTTCCTGTTCTTCGTGATGTTCGAGATCGTCCTGGTCCCGATGTACTTCCTCATCAGCGGCTGGGGCTACGACGATCGCAAGTACGCGGCCACCAAGTTCTTCCTGTACACGATGTTCGGCTCGGCCTTCATGCTGGTGGGCATCGTGACCCTGGCGGTCCTGCACGCCAAGGGCGGCGTGGTCACCTTCGACCTCCAGACCCTCGCCGAGCAGCAGGGCGTCCTGGCCGTCACCACCAGCCGCTGGCTGTTCCTGTCGTTCGCCATCGCCTTCGCGGTGAAGGTGCCGCTCTTCCCGGTCCACACCTGGCTCCCCGACGCCCACACCCAGGCCCCCACCGCCGGCTCGGTCATCCTTGCCGGCGTCATGCTCAAGCTCGGCACCTACGGGTTCCTGCGCTTCGGCCTGTACCTGTTCCCCGAGGCATCGCACCACTTCGCGCCGCTCATGGTCACCCTCGGCGTCATCGGCATCGTCTACGGGGCCATCTGCGCCACCATGCAGAAGGACCTCAAGCGGCTCGTCGCGTACTCCTCGGTCGCCCACCTCGGCTTCATCGCCCTCGGCACCTTCGCCCTCACCACCCAGGGCCTGCAGGGCTCGGTCCTGCAGATGGTGAACCACGGCATCTCCACGGGCGCCCTGTTCCTCCTCGTGGGGATGATCTACGAGCGCCGCCACACCCGCCAGATCTCCGAGCTCAAGGGCCTCCAGGTGCCCGCGCCGATCCTGGCGGCCTGCTTCACCGTCGTGATGCTGTCGTCCATCGGCCTGCCCGGGCTCAACGGCTTCGTCGGCGAGTTCCTCATCCTCATCGGGTCGTTCCTCACCGTGCGGTGGTGGGCGGTCGTGGCCGTCACCGGCGTGATCCTCGCGGCCCTCTACCTGCTGTGGGCCTACCAACGGGTGTTCCACGGCACGCCTGACGAGGCCAACGCCAACGTGCGCGACCTCAAGCTCAGCGAGGGCCTCGTCCTCGCTCCGATGATCGTCATGATCGTGGTGCTCGGGGTCTTCCCGAAGCCGTTCCTGGAGCGCATCGCCCCGGCGGTCGACCACCTCGTCGAGCACGTCGAGGCGAACTCCGACTACGAGCAGCCCAAGGTGGCCACCGAGGGCGAGGAGATCGTCCCCGAGTCCGAACGCCGCAGCGAGGAGACCCAGGAGGGCACCGCGGGCGCCGACAGCCACGACGGCACGAGCGAGGGCCAAGACGGCCACGGCAGCGGGGAGGGCGAGTGATGCTGCTGGCCGAGGTGGAGAAGCTCGCGACGCCCAGCGTCGAGTGGTCTGCCATCGCTCCCGTGATCGTGCTGCTGGCCGGCGCGGTGGTGCTGATGGTGCTGAGCGCGCTCGTCCCCCGGGAGCGCTCGGGCTGGTACGCGCCGTTCGCGTTCCTCACGGCGACGGCCGCCATCGCGACCTCGGTGCCGCTGTGGTTCCGCACCCGTGACGACGGCCCGATCTCCGTGGTGGCCGACGCCGTGCGGGTCGACGGCATCGCCGTGTTCCTCGGCGTGGTGATCCTGGTCGGGGTCCTCTTCGCCTGCCTGCTCGCCCCGGGCTACCTGCGTCGGGAGCGGCTGGTGTCGGCCGACCCCTACGTGCTCATCCTGCTCAGCGCGTCGGGTGGGCTGATCATGTCCGCGGCCAACGACCTGCTCGTGCTGTTCCTCGGCCTCGAGATCCTCTCGATCGCCGTCTACGTGCTCGCCGGCATCCACGTCCGCCGGGCCCGCTCGGGCGAGGCGGCGCTGAAGTACTTCGTGTTGGGCGCCTTCTCGTCGGCGTTCTTCCTCTACGGCATCGCCCTCACCTACGGCGCCACCGGCAGCACCTCGATCTCGGCCATCAGCGGCTTCCTCGGGTCGAACCTGCTCACCAACGACCTGATGCTGCTCGCCGGCATGGCGATGCTGCTCGTCGGCCTCGGCTTCAAGGTGGCCGCCGTGCCGTTCCACTCGTGGACGCCCGACGTCTACGAGGGCTCGCCGAGCCCGATCGTGGCCTACATGGCCTCAGCGGTGAAGGCCGCGGGCTTCGCCGGCATCATCCGGGTCTTCCTGTTCGCCTTCGCCGACTACCGGGCCGACTGGCAGCCGATGATCTACCTCGTGGCCATCGCGACCTTGGTGGTCGGTGCGCTGCTCGCGGTCAACCAGACGAACGTCAAGCGCATGCTCGCGTACTCGTCGATCAGCCACGCCGGCTTCATCCTGCTTGGCATCCAGGCTGCCTCTACCAAGGGCACCCGAGCCACGCTCTTCTACCTGGCCACCTACGCCGTCACCGTGGCCGGCAGCTTCGCCGTGGTCACCGTGGTTGGCCGGGCGGGGGACAACGCCCACGCCCTCGAGGACTACCGCGGCCTCGCCAAGCGGGCCCCGCTGGTGGCGTTCGCCTTCCTCGTCTTCCTCCTGGCGCAGGCCGGCGTGCCGTTCACCACCGGCTTCCTTGCCAAGTTCGGTGTGATCGGGGCTTCGGTCGACGCCCGATCGTTCTGGCTGGCGCTGGTGGCGATGTTGAGCTCGGTGATCTCCGCCTACGTGTACCTGCGCATCGTGCTCGCCATGTACGACTCCGACGCGACCGGCGACGGCCCCCGCTACCAGGTGCCCGCCGGCGCCCGGATGGCGCTCGTCGCCGCGGTGGCGCTCACCATCGGCTTGGGCATCTGGCCCAAGCCGCTCAACGACGCCGCCGCCACCGCGGTCGACGTCTCGACGGTGATCGACTCCCCGCCCGCGTCGGTGGCCGCGGAGCCTTGACCGGCAGGTGAGCGCCGAGCCGGTGGACGAGGCCGAGGGGACGGCGTCGACGGCCGGTGCGCTCGGGTCGGGCAACCCCACCGACGGCCACCCCTTCACCGCCCACCAACGCCTCGCCGGCGCAGCGGTGGCCGCCGCGGGCTCGCTCGCGATCGTCGCCACGCTCGTGGCGGCGGGGGTGCGGATGCGTGAGCAGTTCGTGTCGCTCAGCTGGCAGCTGCTGCCGATGGAGGTCCTGCGCAGCGACCCGATCGGCGGCATCTGGTACCTCCACACCCAGCCGCCGCTGCACAACCTGGTGGTCGGGGCGGTGGTGCGCTGGAGCCCGTTCCCCGAGATGGGCACCCTGTTCGTCCTCTGGATGGCGACCCTGGTGGCCACCACGGTGGTGCTCGCCGATGTGCTCGCCGGCATGCGGCTCCACCCGGTGGCCGCGGGGCTCGTGGCCACGATCGCGATGGCGAACCCGAACCTGCTGAGCACCATCAACATCGCCAGCTACGAGATCCCTGTGGCCTTCCTGCTGGTCTGCTCGGTCTGGCTCGTGCAGCGCTACCTGCGGCGCCCGGCGCTGGGCGGGCTGCTGGCCGTCGCCGGCGCGCTGACCGCGCTGGCGATGACCCGGAGCCTCTTCCACCCGGTGTTCGTGGTGGTCGTCCTCACGCTGGTCGGGGTGGCTCGCAAGGCCACGTGGCGCCAGGTGGCGGTCGCGGTGGCGGTTCCGCTGCTGGTCGTCGGCGGCTGGATGGGGAAGAACGCGGTGGTGGTCGATCGGGCGACCTCGTCGAGCTGGTTCGGGTTCAACCTGCAGCGCGGCGTCACCGCCACGATGGCGCGCGCCGACGTCGAGGACGACGTCGCGGCCGGGAAGGTGTCGGCCCTCGCCCTCGAGTACCCGTGGGGGCCGATCGAGCAGTACGAGCCGTTCACCGGCCCCTGCGACGACCCCTACGGCGATCACCCGGCGCTCACCATCGAGATGAAGTCGGCGCTCGTTGCCAACTTCAACCACGCCTGCTACCTCGCCGCCTACGACCAGGCGGCCGACGATGCCGAAGCGCTCATCGCCCGCCACCCCGGCCGCTACCTCTCCACCCGCCGCACCGTGCTGGCGTCGTCGTTCGCGATGGCTGCCGTCGGCGAGGGCGGGCGCATCTATGGCACCACCATCGACGCGCCCACCCGGACCTGGATGGACGCCGTCGGTGACGTGGCCCTGCTGCCCACCGACCAGCAGATCCACTCCGAGGACTGGAACCTCCCGCTGCTCGTCGACGGCTCGTTCCCGTACCGCTCCTCGGTCACCCTGCTCCTGCTGTCGGTGGGGCTGCTCGTCCGTGCCGGATGGTCGGTCGTGCGCCTCGCCCGAGCGGGCTGGGCCGAGCGCGACGAGCGCTGGCGCGACGTCGATCTCCTCTGGCTGGTGGTCGGCCTGGCCTTCTCGGTCGCGGTGCTGGCGAGCGCGATGGTCGAGTTCGGCGAGAACGGCCGTTTCCGCTCGGTGCTCGACCCGTTCCTCGTCGCCCTCCCGCTCGGCGCAGCCGTCCGCCTCGCGGTCAGGTTCACCCGCCCCGGCACGAAGTTCGTGCGAGATCGTGCGGCTTCGGGCCGGATCTCGCACGAAGCTCCGAGGTGAGGACCAGGGTGGGCCTCGGTCGGGAGTGCGGCTCGGCGGAAGGGCGCGTCAGCGGATGAGGGCGAAGGTGGTGGGGTTGTCGCCCGCGGCGAAGGCGGCGTCGGACACGATGGCGGCCACCCGAGCGCCCTCACCTTCGTCGTAGGCCCTGGTGGTGGCCCAGATGCGGCCGCCGATGATGACCGCCACCTCGTCGCCGGCCTTCGCTTGGGGGATCTCGGCGCGCACGAGCGCGGGCACGCGTCCCGAGGACGGATCCACGTCGCTCGGGTCGTAGTCGGGCCCCAGGGTGGCGTCGATCGGTTCGAGCTCGTCGTCGTGGTCCGCCGCAGGCTCGCCCCAGAGGTCGGGTCGCGGGCCGAGGCGCAGGAGCCGATCGGACCCGCGGACGCCACCCGACGCGGGGGCGAACGCGTCGACGCCGCTGTCGAGCACCCGCCGCCAGCCGTCGTCCGCGTCGATCTCGAAGGGTTCGCCGCGCGCCACGCTCGTGCCCTCGAGCTGGGCGATGTACATCGATCGGGTGTCGCCGGTGCGAGCGGGGCCCGAGAGCATGGACCGGCCGTCGGGCTCCCACGGCAGGTCGATGTCGAGCACGTCGGCCACGGTGGGGAGGACGTCGATGGTCTTCACCTGGCGGTCGCTGACCACGCCTTCGGTCTGCCCCGGCGCCTTCACCAGCATCGGCACCCACAGGATCTGGCTGCCCGCCGTGGGGTCGAGGGGGTCCTTGGCGTTGATGCCGCGGATGTCCTCGCCGGGGACGAACGCGGTGCCGTGGTCGGCGGTGACCACCACGAGGGCGTCGTCGAAGCGCCCGGAGCTCTCGAGGGAGTCCAGCGCTTGGCCGAGCAGGGCATCGGCGTACTGGAGCTGGAGGAGGTGGCGCTGGCGGGCGAGGTCGACGAGGGTCGGTTGGTCGTCCCACACGTCGGTGGGCCGCCCGAGGTCGGGGTCGGGGCCGGGGTAGGTCGTGCCGTCGGGCAGGTACCGGAACGGGATGTGGGGGAGGAGGATGTGGAGGTAGTGCAGCCCGGTGGCGGGATCGGCGAGGCCGTCGCGGAAGCGCCCGAAGCGGGATTGGCCCTCGGCGAGGGCGCCGCCGATCCCCTCGGTCTCGTCGGTGTGGTCCTCTGCCGCGCTGGCGGACGCGTCGTCGCCGCCACTCTCCTCGTCGACGAGCCCGGCCACGGGATCGGTCTCGTCGGGCCGGGGGCTGAGCCGCTGGACCATCACCCGCTTCGCATCGCCCAGCAGCCCGCGGAGCCGCCCGTTGCTGGTCAGCGATGCATCGCACACGGTGCTGGGGCACAGCCGGGTGATCGACTCCGATGCCTGGACGGGCATCGCCCCACCGAGCAGCGTGAACAGGTTGTTCGGGTGATCGGCCGCGGTGGGGGTGAGCCCGTCCTCGGGCACGTCGCCGGTGGCGATGGCGGGCACCGCGTTCCACGTGAAGTTGCTGACGGTGGTGGCATCGGGGAACCAGGTGGCGGTGCCGGCCAGGCGGGCGAAGTTGGGGAAGAGGTCGGCGTCGAGTTGGCCGTCCTGGTCGATGAGCGACGCGAGGGGCAGCTCGTCGAAGACCACGACCACCACCGGTGCCGGCTCGTTGATCGTGACGTCGAGGGTGCCCGCCGGCCGCTCGAGCAGCGGGGCCACCTGCGATGCCAGCAGGAAGATGGCGAGGAACGCGGGCGGCGCGAACGATGCGAAGGCGAGCCAGATGCGGGCGCCGCGCGTGCGCACGTACAAGGCGGCGAACCCGACGCCGATGCCGACCCCGACGACGACCTTGGGCCAGCCGGGGAGTGCCGAGGCGAGCGCGCCGACGGCGAACACCGCCGCAAGGCTTCCGAGGACGGCGACGTGGAGCCGGCGGCGAGCGGACGTCGATGCGAGCCCGACCACCACCTCCACCACCCACAGGGCGATGGGCGCCGCGAACGTGACGATGAGGCCGAACGCGAGCACATCGCGCCGGGTGGCGCCCCGGAAGATGAACTGGTCGGGGGCGCGGCCGAAGATGTCGAGCAGCGGCTGCGCGAGCGCGAACCCGCAGGCGGCGAGCAACTCGGCGAACGCTCGCAGCTCCCGGCGCCACCTGCTCGCGCCGTTCGGCTCGGTCGGTCCGGTGCCACCGGCCGCGCCGTCGTCGCCCGCCGCGGTCGACCGCGCGGCATCGTCGGCGGTGGTCTCGATCGCGGTCATGCGATGCGGGGAACCAGCCGGTACAGCGTCCGGGTGGCGAGGTCCTCGGTGGCCGTGACCTCGAAGCGCGCACCCACCGCGGCCTCCCACGTGTCGCGCCGGTAGTGGTCGAACAGGCCGGGGCGCTTGCGGGCGAGGAGCACCTGCACCTTGGGGTCGTCGGGCCCGGGGAGCTCCACGACGACGGGGCAGCCGAAGCCAGCGAGCATCTCGACGATCTCCGCGAACGGCACGGTGTCGGTGATGGCGAGGTGGTGGACGACGGCGAGGCACAGCACGAGGTCCGGGCGCGCCCGCTCCAGGAACGGGCGACGCTCCACCGAGCGCCATCCGCTGGAGCCCGCGGGGTTCATGAGGTCCACCACCAGCGGGAGGATCCGCTGTTCGCCGGTGTCGCGGAGGTGGCGGTAGAGGCGGTCGACCACGAGGTGGTCGACGTCCGCGGCGATGGCGCGAGGGGCACCTGCTTCGACCGCGAGCAGCGAGAAGTGGCCGTCGTTGGCGCCCAGGTCGAGCACCAGCTTCGGGCCGGTGGCCGCGACCGCCTCGCGGACGAAGCGCTCCTTCGCGGGCAGCTCGCTGCCGTAGTGCGAGCGATCCGAGTAGTCGGACCACACGGAGCGCTGGGCCTTCCACCGCAGGGCGCGCACCGTGCGCTCGAGGCTGTCGAGCTGCGCGGTCACGAGCTTGGGGCTGAACCCAGCTCGACGGCCTTGGAGGTCGGCTCCCTCCGGCGCGGCGAGGGCCTTGCGCTCGGTGCGGGCCGCGGCGGTGACGTGCACGGCGAGCCCCTTGCGGAGCCGCCGCCGCAACGGGACCAGCGAGGCGACGTCGGCTGGCGAGATGCCGTTCACGGTGCCGCGCAGCCAGGGGTGGAAGGCGGCGCCGCCCTGGGCCTGGAGCACCAGCGGGTCCAAGAAGTGGTCGCCGAACTGGCGGTACCCGGCCCACGCCTCGGCTCGCCGAGGGACCTCGAACGACCCCACGTCGAGGAACACCGGTCGGGTGCCGTCGAAGGTGACGTTGAACGACGAGGCGTCCTTGGTGGAGAGGCCCGCGGCGATCGCCCGGCGGCTGAGGTCGAGGTGGGCCAGCGCGGCGTCGCGCAGCATCTCGAAGGACCACTCCGAGGGGTAGCTGACCATCGGGATGCGCTCGTGGCGCAGGACGCCGGCCCAGTGCTCGTGGAGCGGGTGGCTCCCGGGAGCGAGCAGCTCGGTGCGGACGACCTCACCGGCATCCATCGCCGCCCCGAAGAACTCGGTCGCCGCGGTGGCCTCGAAGTCGGCGAGGCCGTCGGTGCTCAGCCCCCGGAGGACCTCGTCGCCGTCGAGGAGGACTCGGGAGGTGGGGTCGCGGAAGGAGCCGGGATCGGCTTCGATCATCGAGCGGCGGACGGATCGTCGGCCGTGCCGAGGACCTCCGCCGCTGCCTCGGGGTCGACCGGCTTGCCGGTCTCGGGGTCGATCTCGATGCCGAGCAGCTCGCCTTCGGCGATCTCGGCCTTGCGGCGCGCCGACTTCGAGAAGATCCCGAGGAACTTGTTGCCGTACATGCGCACGAGCATCAACACGCCGGCCGCGCCGCCGGCGAGCGCCGCGCTCAGCATGCCCAGGGTCCCCGCATCGAGGTAGGCGAACATGGGGGCCAACGCTACACCGGCACGGGTTCGCCAGATCAGACGGGCTCGGTCACCAGGCGCGCGTCGACGGCAGCGGCGAGGTGGTGCAGATCATCGGGGTCCGACGTCACGACGGCGTCTCCGCGCCGCAGCGCGCCCTCGACCACCACGGCGTCGGTGACGTCGGAACGATCGGCTCGTCCCAAGAGCTCGCCGGCCTGGCGGGCGCTCGCCTCGTCCAGCTGGTCGACGGCGCACGGTCGCAAGAAGCGGGCCACGTTCGCCTGGTGGGACCCCCCCCGCCACGTCTGGGTGAGCACGGGTGCGGGCACGGTCGGCACGACCGATTCGCTCAGGAGCCCGGCATGGAGGGCCCACATCCGGCGATCGTTGCGCTCGGCGGCGATGATCGCTCCCGCGTCGTAGGTCACCCCCATCAGGCTCCCGCCCGCTGCGGTCGCGCTCGATCTCCGGCGGGGCCCGTCGCCGCCTCGGCCAGCATCGCCCGGGCCCGACGTCGACCCTCGGCGAGCTCATCCGCGGTGAGGCGGCCGTTGTCCGCCTCCCACGCCTCGATCCCCTCCCAGCCTTGCTCGATCCGGAGCCGATGTGCTGCGGTCTGGGCGAGCCAGCCGCTGAAGGAGGTCCCCTCGAGCGTGGCGGCCACTTCGATCGCCGCGTCGAGCTCCGGTGGGAGCGAGATCGATCGCTTGGGTCGAGCCACCATGGCAACGATCGTAGCAGCGTTCATGCTACGGATGGCTGAAAGACATCGAGATGCCCTGCAGCCCTGGTCACGGGGAGGGCGCCGAGGTGGCGGCGTGGGCGCGCACGGCGGCCTCGACCTCGTCGCGTGACCTCGCCGTCGACTGGAGGGTCGCCTTGCCGTCCGGCTTGACCAAGCGCCACCGATAGGACGCGAGCCGAATCGGCAACGCGCTGGCGCTGCCGGGCACGCGGAGGTAGATGACGTGGCGCTCCATCAGGTAGGTGTCGCCGTCGGGAAGGGAACCCGAGCCGACCTGGTCCCACGCCATGGACCCGACCCTAGGACCCCCTGGGCCGTGACGATGCTGCGTCGGCCAGTGCGTTCGTCGGTGGTGATCGGTCCTATCGGCAGAGGTCGGCGCGGGCGGTGGCGGGCTCGCGGTCGAAGCGGAACGAGTGCAGGCCCGGGGCGTCGAGGAGGTTGCGCGCGAACTGGCCCATCGTCAGCGGCGCGGTGCTCGCCTCGCGCAGGTCGCGGAGCTCGCCGCAGGCCAGGGCGGCCGTGGCGTCGGCTCGCCGGCGTGCGATCTCGGCAGGGTCGTCGGAGGGGACGGGGTCCGGGTCCACCACCAGGATCGGGGCGCGATCGATGCCGGGGGGAACGACCACGTCGTCAGGGAGGAGGCGAGGCGCCCACCACGCCAGGCCGAGGTACTTCTCGTGGCCCGGCATGCTGCGGTGTTCGAGGCGCACGTGGGCCGTGACGGCGTCGGCCAAGCCGAGCTGGTCGGCCACGTACACGTCGAGCGGTAGACGGTAGGGGACCGCGCCCATCGCCCCGAAGGTGATCGCCGGCGCGTCGCCGGAGGCCCGTGAGAGCGCCGGCGGCGCGTAGAAGCGGGGCCGCCAGGCGGATGGCGAGCCCTCGCCCCAGTGCTGCAGGTCGATCCCCTTGTCCTCGAGGTAGGCCACGTGGGACTCGACCAGGACGGGGTGGCGGTCGTGCGAGGAGGCGACCGTGGTGCGCCGCTCGTCCTGGATCCCCGCGGGGTGGTCGTGCGGGCCGAGGGAGCCGAGGACGACGATCGTCCAGGCCGCCACGCCGGCGCACGCTGCAGCGGTCCAGCGCCGGGCGGGTGCCGCACGGGGAACGGGAACGACGGCGACCGGGAGCAGGAGACCGAAGACGGCGGGGAGCAGGAGGCGGCCGTGCATGTAGTCGCCGCCAGCACGAACGACGAGCGCGACGTGCAGCGTCGCCGCGACCACCGCGGTCGACACCAGCCGCATCCGGCCGTCGATCCGCTCGCCGCCGCGGAAGGCAGCCACGGCCACGAGCGCGACCGCCAGGGCGGCGGCCCACAGCGTGTAGGAGCCGACCAGGTCTCCGAGGTAGGTCGCGCCTTGCGACCACCAGGCCCGACCTCCCTCCTTGGCGTACACCGTGTTGGGGAGGAGCTGGCCGTAGTAGCCCATCCGGAACACCTGGAACGCGCCCGGGAGCAGCGCCGCCCAGCCGACCAGCGCGAGCGCCCGCCGGAGCCGCCGGCCGCCCGACGGCGTCCCTCCACCCTCCCAGGGGTGGTTCGTGCGGCCGGCCCCCACCTCGCGCTCGGTTCCCGTGGCGAGGGGATCGTCGTGGCGCGCAGAACCGGTGGGTTCGTGGTCGTGCGCAGCCAGCTCGTGGAGCACCACCAGCGCCACGAACGCGACCGCGACCACGCCGAGGTCGGGTCGCACGAGCGGCCCGAGGCCGGCGCACACGACAGCGGCACGGGGCCCGGCGGGCCGCGGGCCGACCGTCGCCCGCACCGCGAGGGCGAAGGTCGCGGCCCACCAGAGCCAGCTCAGCCCGTTCTCGAGCCCGCCGGTCGCGTAGTCCCACACGACCGGTGTGGCGGCGAAGGCCACGAGCCCCACGGGCAGCCACCACCGAGCGCCGTCGTCTGCCCCGGCAGCGTCCCGGTCATCGGTCGGCGTTGGCCGGTGGAGTCGGCGCGCGCCCGTGGCCCCCACCATCATCGCTGCGGCGGTGCAGGCCAGCCCGAGGCCGACGGCCACCCACTCGAGCCGCACCCGGGTCACGGCGTGCACCGCGCCGACCATCGCGAGCCACAGCGGGCTGGTGGCCACCTCCACCCGCTCGCCCGTGTTGAACACCGGTCCGTGACCGGCGCCGATCTGGCGGATCACCCGGAGGTTGATGAAGGCGTCGTCGCCCAGCCACCGGCGCTGCCAGCCGGCCACGACCACGGCCGCGACGGGCAGGCCGACCACGAGCGCCCAGCGCCCCCGCTCGCCCCAGGGGGTCGATCCGTTCCCCCCGACCATGGCTGACATACTGGCCCTTCGATGCCGGCTCGGTGAGATCGCCCGCCGCCCGACGGATCATCCATGACCGAACCCGCGCGCTCGAAGATCAAGCACCGGCCGCTCCTCGACGGCACCCGCGGCGTGATGATGTGCGTCGTCCTCGGCTACCACCTCGACGGCTTCACCAAGCTGCCCGGTGCGTGGGTCTCGATGGACTTCTTCTTCGTCCTCTCGGGCTTCCTCATCACGACGCTGCTCATCAAGGAGCACGCCGAGCGCGACCGGGTCGACCTGCGGGAGTTCGTGCGTCGCCGGGTCCGGCGCCTGGCCCCCGCGCTGCTCGTGGTGCTCACCGCGGTGTTCCTCATCGCGTGGGCGCTGGGCATCGACGACTACCCGACGCTGCGGGGCGACGGCCTAGCGACGCTCTTCTACGTCGCCAACTGGCGCTTCATCCTGTCGCAGCAGTCGTACTTCGCGAGCTTCGGCGTGTCGCCGCTGCGCCACGCCTGGTCGCTCGCGATCGAGGAGCAGTTCTACCTGGTCTGGCCCGTGTGCTTCGCGCTGCTCGCCCGCTGGTTCCGTGGCGATCGGCGCAAGCTCGCCGTCGTGCTCGTGGCGGCCACGATCGCCTCCGCGCTGTGGATGCGGCACCTGTCGCTGGGCGACGTCGACCTGTCTCGGGCCTACTTCGGCACCGACACCCGAGGCCAGGGGCTCCTCGTCGGCGCCCTGCTCGCCCTGCTCTTGTGGCGGGAGCGGTTCGACAGCCCGAAGGCCAAGGAGTTCGCGGCGTGGTTCGGCACGGTCGCGCTCGCCGGCCTCGTCGCCATGATGCTGCTGTTCCACGACGACAGCCGCGCCGTCTACACCAGCGGCGGGTTCGTCCTCATCGCCGTCGCCTCGGCCGCGTTCACCTTCGGCTGCGCCCGCGCCGAGCGTGGGCCGCTGGCCTGGATCTTCGGCAACCGGGTGAGCCGCCACTTCGGCCACGTCTCCTACAGCTTCTACCTGTGGCACTGGCCGATCATCGTGTTCCTCAGCCCCGAGCGGGTCGGGTGGAGCCCGGCCGTGCTCGACTCGGCGCGGGTCGCGATCTCCCTGGTGCTCGCCGAGCTCACCCACCGGTTCGTCGAGCTCCCGATCCACCAAGGCCGCGTGCAGATCCGACGTCCGCTGCCCACGTTCGGAGGAGCGTTCGCGGCGTCCTGCGTGGTGCTGCTCGTGGTGACGATGGGGGTCACATCATCGACGCCGCCCGTCACCGGCACCCAGCAGTCGGGTGCGGAGACGGCATCGGCACCCACGGTCCTGGTCGCCGGCGACTCGCTCGCTTGGCTGCTCTCGGGCACCGCACCGTCCGACCTCCCGTTCAAGGTCGAGGGGATCTTCCAGGCGCACTGCGACCTGATCGGCGAGCGCATCTACACCGGCGACAGCATCGACGAGGCCGACCCCGCTTGCGAGACGTGGCCCGACCGATGGAACGAGGCGCTCACCGCCGGCCTCGACGGGGTCCACCCCGATCCCGACGCGGTGCTGGTCAGCTTCGGCCTTCGCCAGCTCTTCGACATCGACGACGATGGCACCCGGATCGTGGTGGGCTCCCCGGAGTGGGAGGAGGCGTACCGCTCGGCGGTCGCCAAGCCCATCGAGATCATCCGCTCCCACACCGATGCGCCCGTCTTCTGGCTCGACGTGCCCTGCTACCAGTGGGAGGCGGCCCAGAGCGCCGGCGAGGAGCGCGATCCCGAGCGCATCGACGAGGTGAACCGGGTCCTGGCGGATGTGCTCGCCGACTACCCCGACGTCACCCTCGTTCCCTACCGCGAGCGGGTGTGCACCGGGCCCGACCACGCCACGCCCGACCTGGCGGTGCGGCCCGACGGCGCGCACCTCTCCCCGGAGGCATCGGCCGAGCTCTGGCGGGACCTGGCACCGGAGATCCTCGCCGCCACCAACTAGCCACGTCTCACTGCCCCGGCCGCCCCAACCACCCAGGTCTCGCTGCCCCGGCCGCCGCCAACCACCCAAATCTCGCTGATCTCGGTCGTCCTACGACCACGAACGACGAAATTTGGGGTGGGTTGGGGTGGGGGTGGGGGTGGGGGTCAGGGCTCGGGGCGCTCGCGGAGGATCGCGTCGACGAGCCGGGCGAGCGACGCGTCCATCGGGGGGAGCGAGCCGTGGCCGCTGCGGTCGAGGGCCGTGCCCACGAGGACCGAGCGGGCGGGGCGGGTGGCGGGTCGGGGCGGGTCGAGGTCGCCGGTGGCGATCGGTTCGACGACATCGGGGTCGAGGCCCGCCGCCTCGACGATGGCCCGGGCGAAGCCGTGCCAGCTGAGCGTCGTCGCGTTGCTCGCGTGGATCGTGCCGCTGAGGCCCGCCTCCGCGACGTGGAGCAGCGCGGGAGCGAGGTCGTCGACGAAGGTCGGCCGACCGATCTGGTCGTCGACGAACCGCAGGGGTGCACCCCGCTGCGCGAGCCGCAGCACCGTGCGCACGGCGTTGGGGCCGTGCCGTCCGCACACCCACGAGGTGCGGACGATCGCGTCCTCCCCTCCGAGTGCCTGCTCGCCGGCGACCTTGGATCGCCCGTACGCGGACCGCGGGTCGACCGTGGCCGTCTCGTCGTGGTCGGGGGCGTGCCCGCCGAACACGTAGTCGGTCGACACGAGCACCACGCGCGCTCCGGCCGCTCGCGCGGCGGCCACCACGTGGCCCGTGCCCTCGGCGTTCACCGCCATGGCCCGGTCCTCGTCGAGCTCGCAGCCGTCGACATCGGTCCATGCCGCGGCGTGCACGATCACCTCCGGCGACGCGGCCTCGATCGCGGCGCGCACCGATCCCGGGTCGGTGAGCTCCAGCCCACCGGAGCCTCCGTGCGCGAGGCCGACCACGTGGTGGCCGCGCTCGCGGGCCAGATCGACGAGCTGCGTGCCGACCTGCCCGCGCGCCCCGGTGATCACCAACCGCACGGCGACCTCACCGGTTGCGCACCAGCGACACCAGCGGCTCCCACCAGTCGGGGTGGTCGACGTACCAGCGGACGGTCTCCTCGAGCGCAGCCTCGAAGCCGCGGCCGGGCGCGATGCCGAGCGCGTCGCTGCGGGCGGTGGAGATCGCGTAGCGGAAGTCGTGACCGGGGCGGTCCTCGACGAAGCGGACCCGGGAGCGGTCGAGCCCGAGGCACGCGAGCACCCCATCGACCACCTCGAGGTTCGTGCGCTCGTTGTGGCCGGCGACGTGGTACACGGTCCCCGGCTCGCCGCGCCGGAGCAGGGTGTCGAGCGCGGCGCAGTTGTCCTCGACCGCCAGCCAGTCGCGGACGTTCGTGCCGTCGCCGTACACGGGGACGTCGCCTCCACGCAGCAGGGTGGTCACGAAGAACGGGATCAGCTTCTCGGGGAACTGGCGCGGACCGAACTGGTTCGACGAACGGCTGACGATCACCGGCAGGCCGTGCGAGGTGTGGTGCGAGAGGGCGATCAGGTCGCTGCCCGCCTTGGACGCCGAGTAGGGCGAGCTCGGCGAGAGGGGGGCGTCCTCGGCGAAGGCCCCGTGCGTGATGGAGCCGTAGACCTCATCGGTGGAGACGTGCAGGAACCGCGCCACGTCGGCTCGCCTCGCCTCGTCGCACACGACGTTGGTGCCGACGCAGTTCGTGCGGACGAACACGTCGGGGTCCTGCAGCGAGCGGTCGACGTGGCTCTCGGCCGCGAAGTGGGCGACCAGGTCGTGACCGGCGATCGCCGATCGGACGGCGTCGCGGTCCGCGACGTCGCCGACCACGAGCCGGACCCGATGTCCATCGATGAGGCCGTCGAGGTTCTCCCGGCGGCCCGCGTAGGTGAGCGCGTCGAACACCGTGATCTCGTCGTCGCTGGCGTCCACGAGGTGGCGGACGTAGGTGGAGCCGATGAAGCCGGCCCCGCCGGTCACGAAGATCCGGGCCATCAGGTGCGGAGGCGGTGGTGCGGACGTCGGTCGGCGGGCAGCTCGCGGCGCCGCGGGTTCGCCCGGTCGCGGTCGGACACCACCGGGTCGGCGATGCCCCAGTCGGCATCGACCTCGGGGTCGTCCCACGCGAGGCCCAGCTCGTCGGCGGGGTTGTAGTACCCGTCCACGAGGTAGGTGAGGGTGAGGTCCGTGAGGGCGGCGAAGCCGTGGGCGACCCCCGGCGGGATGAACAGGCCCCGGGGCTCGGCCGCCAGCCCCTCCCCCTCGCCGAGGTCGAGGACCTCGGTCGAGCCGTCGGTGGGGCTGCCCTCGCGCAGGTCGTGCAGCACCACGCGGGCGTGCCCGCCCACCACGTACCAGTAGTCGGCCTGGTGGAGGTGGTAGTGCAGGCCGACCAGCGATCCGGCGCTGCGGTCGCCTCGGTTGGCCTGGATCATCTCCCGCGAGCCGGGGATCCACGCTCGCCGGTACGTCTCGACGAACGAGCCGCGCTCGTCTCGGTGGACGGTGAGGCCGACGTGGTGGACGCCGACGATCGTGGTGCTCTCGGTGACGGTGGCCATGGCTACTGGAGGTCGACGGCGCAGTGGTCGCCGAGCAGGAGGCGCGTCGCCTTGGGCGGGCGGTGGGAGCGGGTGATCTCGGAGTCGCGCCCGATGAGCGAGTCGACGAGGCGGGGCACGCCCTCGATCTTGACCCGTTCGAGCACCACCGAGTTCTCGATCTCGCTGGTGGCGATGGAGGTGCCCTCGCCGATGGAGGTGAACGGGCCGACGTAGCTGTCGACGATGGTGGCGCCCGCCGCGACGATCGCCGGACCTCGGACGGTGGATCCTCGGATGGTGGCCCCGGGCTCCACCACGACGCGCCCGTCGAGGTCCGAGTCGACGATCTCGCCCTCGATGCGCGGGGCCAGGTCCTCGAGCACCCGCCGGTTGGCTTCGAGCAGGGAGTCCTTCTTGCCGGTGTCGAGCCACCAGCCGTCGATGATCTCGTGGGCGACCGTCTCGCCGCGGTCGATCAGGTGCTGGATCGCGTCGACGATCTCGAGCTCGCCGCGGGCGGAGGGCTCGATGGCCCGGGTGGCCTCGTGGATCGCGGAGGTGAACAGGTACACGCCCACCATGGCCAGGTTCGAGCGCGGCTCGGTGGGCTTCTCGACGAGGTGCTGCACCCGGTCGTCGTGCACCTCGGCGATGCCGAAGCGGTGGGGGTCGGTCACCTCGCAGAGCAGGATCCGGGCCGCGGGGCTCGAGGCGCCCGGCGCGCTGGCGGCCTCGCGGTCCGCCTCGAAGCGGGCGACGAGCGACCCGAGGCCCTGCTGGAGCATGTTGTCGCCGAGGTACATCACGAAGTCGTCGTCGCCTAGGAACGGCGCGGCGAGCTGCACGCAGTGGGCCAAGCCCAGCGGCTCGGGCTGGTCGAGGTACGTGATGGCGACGCCCCAGCGACTCCCGTCGCCCACCGCCTCGCGCACCTCGTCGCCGGTCTCGCCGATGACGATCGCGATGTCGGTGATGCCGACCTCCGACATGTGCTCGATCCCGTAGAAGAGGATCGGCTTGTTGGCGATCGGCACCAGCTGCTTGGCGCTGGTGTGGGTGATCGGGCGCAGCCGCGTGCCACGCCCGCCCGCGAGGATGAGGCCCTTCACGCGGGGGTCAGCTCGTAGATGAACTGGTAGCCGAACAGCTGGGGTCGCACGACGGTGGCCGCGCGGCTGACCTTGCCGAGGACCGTGCGGGCGGTGCCGGGCGTGGCGGTGTCGGGGGCCGCGCCGCGCTCCACGACGCCCAGCGGGATGCCCGTGGCCTCGACGCGTCGGACCTGCCATCCGGCGCTCTCCAGCAGGCGCTCGAACGAACGGCGGGTGAAGAAGCGGACGTGGTCGCGATCGAGGATCCCGCGCGCGTCGTAGTCGAACAGGCCGAGGGCGACGCGCCCTCGCGGGTACCAGTGGCCGAAGTTGGGGATGCTCGCGATGAGCGTGCCGCCGGGGCGCAGCACGTCGCGGATCTGGTCGAGGGTGGCTCGGGGGTCGCGCACGTGCTCGAGGACGTCGGCCGCGACGACCGTGTCGTAGCCGTCGCCGACCGCGGACGGGATCCCCTTCTCGAGGTCCGCCTCGTAGAAGTCGCGGAGCCGGTCGCGCACCCCGGGGCTCTCGTGGAGGTCGACGCCCACCACGTCGTGGCCTTGGTCTACGAGCAAGGCACCGAGGGAACCGTCGGCGCAGCCGAGGTCGAGGACGCGGTTGGGCGAGCGCATCCCCATCCACCGGGCGATGGTGCCGTGGCTGGAGTCCGCGTCCTCCTTCAGCTCGTAGCCGCTCGAGGAGAACGCCAGGTCTCCGGTGCCGAACCCCATCTTGTGGAGCCGGTAGCGCACGACGTCGCCCGTGACGTCTCGCGCGTAGCCGAGGCCGTTCACGTAGCAGATCTCGTCGCCGTAGTAGGTGGGGATCGGGATCTCCTCGATGCGCATCCCCGCCTCGTGGAGCTGGATGATCACCTCGGTGTCGAAGTTGAAGCCGTCGGAGTTCTTCTCGAGCGGCAGGCGGGCGAGCGCGTCGACGCGATAGGCGCGGTACCCGGAGTGCCACTCGGACAGGTCGGTCCCCACGACCTTGTTCTGCATCGTGGTGAGGATCCGGTTCCCCAGGTACTTGTACGCGGGCATGCCCCCGCGCCGGGCTTCGCCTCGGTGCATGATCCGCGAGCCGAACACCGCGTCGGCGTCACCCCGTTCGATGGGGGCCACCATCTGGTCGAGCAGCTCGGGGGCGTACTGGCCGTCGCCGTGGAGCAGCACCACGATGTCCCAGCCGTGGTCGATCGCCCACTGGTACCCCCACTTCTGGTTGCCGCCGTAGCCCAGGTTCTCCGGGTGCTTGACGATCCGCAGGGGGAGGTCGGACGTCTCGCGGTAGCCGACGCCCACCAGGTACGTGCTGTCCTGGCTGTGATCGTCCGCCACGAGCACCTCGTGGATGTGCGGCCGGAAGTCCTCGGGGATGCGGTCGAGGACGGCGGCCAACGTGGTGGCCGCGTTGTAGGCCACCACCAGGATCCCGATCTTGGGCATGGCGCGATGGTAACGGCGCCTCGGTCGTGGCGACCGGTCCGGCGAGGGGTGGCGGACGCGTCAGCGGCCGGTGAGCGCGTCGCAGATGGGCGTCGCGACCTCCACCTCGCGAACCTCGACGCCATCTCCTCCGGGACCCACCTGGTGCGGTCCGGGCGTCGGGCGGCCGGGCAGGTACGCCACGTCGCGGTCGTCGTGGAACACCTGCACGGCGGGGAGGTTCCCGTCCAGGTCGACGGTGAGATCGAACGACGGACCGGCCACCTCGAACGGCGTGCCCTGCGTGACGTGACCGTCTCGGACGAGGTCGACGCGCACGGACGACGCGTCGGGGGAGGAGAGGACGACCTCGATGGCGCCGGCCGTGAGGAGCGTGACCGCAGCGGCGCCCACGGTCGGCCGACCGGTGACCTCGAGGCGCGGGACACCAGCGGCTCCGGTGACCTCGATCGCGGTCCAGACGCCGTCGCTCTGCCCCACGTAGAGGCCGTCGCACTCCCCGACGACCAGCAAGACGTCGGCGCGGCCCGGGGCATCGCGGATCGAGGTCGCGTGCTCGACCTCCGGCGGTCGACCGATCACGTCGGACACGGCGATCGCGGTGCGCAGCCAGGACCGGCGCGCCTCGGCGTCGGGTGGCGACACGAAGCGCTGGAAGGTCCACGTGGTGGACAGGGTGACCGCGATGGACGTGATCGCCAGCGCCACGGCCCCCGCGACGGCGGTTCGGGAGCGACGGCGCGCCGTCGACTCGTCGGCGTCCTCGGAGATCCAGCCGTCGACGGAGGTGAGGCCGGCTGCGGCGGCCACGAGGAGCGGGGGCAGCAGGTCGGTCACGTAGCGCTGCGAGATGAAGGCGATGGTCAGGACCGGGAGGGTCCCGAGGGCTCCTCCCAGGAGGAGGGGGCGGAGCGCCGCGGTGCCCGGAGCACCGGGTGGCGTGCTCGGGTCGAGGTCGTCGCCGCCATCGCCGTCGCCGCCATCGGCGCCGCCGTCGGCGGAGACCTCCGGTGGTCGTCGCCGCGGGCGCGCCACGGCGACGAGCCCGATCCCCGAGAGCACCAGCAGCAGCGGGTGGGTGACCACGAGGCCCGAGCTGGGCTCGACGGTGTCGAACACCACGCCCAGGAGGGGAGGGGGGTCTGCCCGCGAGAACCGGAGCCACGGCCACGTGGTCGAGGGTCGCACGAGGTCGGGGCGCATCGTCTGGACGAGGACCGCGGGAGCGAGGCGCGGCGAGAAGATCGTGCCGCCGTACTCCTCCAGCGCGGCCGCCCGGCTCGGGAGCGGGTTGACCGACTGGATCTGCTTGTCCATCGGGAGCTCGGTGGGCGAGCCGAACTTCGCGACGTTGATCCCGGCGAACGCGATCGCGCCCACGGACCCGGCGACCAGCAGCGGCGCGGCGGCCCGCCACCCGCGGCGCGCCCGGTCCGGGACCGGTGCGAGCCACCGCGTCGCCCGGTTCGGCGCGAGCACCGACAGGCCGAGCAACCCGAGCGCGACGGTGGGGCCGAGGCCGACCGAGCCTCGGGAGAGCCAGGCCACGGTGGCCCAGGCGCCGGCGGCGACGACGTGGCGGAGCCGGGGCTCGCCCAGCCACGAGACGATGGACGCGAACGAGGCCAGCACCGCGGCCACGCCCCAGAGGATCGCCTCGTGGTACACGATCGCCGACGAGCCCAGGTAGAGGAGGTTGGAGCCCACGCCGACGGCGGCCAGGAAGGCGATCGCGACGACCAGCCCGCCGCGGCTCCAGCGTCCGTCCGGGGCCACGAGTCGGTGGGTGCGACCGACCAGCCGTGCAGTGGAGGCGTACGCGAGCACGAAGGCGATCAGCATCGAGACCGCCGACAGCCGGCCGTCGAAGCGATCGGTGAGCGCGAACACCGGGAGCCGGAGCAGGGAGGGGAACACGCCGAAGTAGGCGTAGGTCCGACCGTCGATCACGAAGCCCTCGAAGCCCATGGAGCCGTCGGGCACCCACAGGTGCCCGTGGGCGATCGAGCGGGCCTGCACGTCGAGCAGGTTGGAGAACGCCCGCTCCTGGAACAGGTCCCAGCGCCCGAGCGTCACCATCCAGGCGAACGCCAGGGTCGAGGCGGTGCCGACGGCGGTGGCCCAACGGCCGAAGCAGCGCTCCGATGGGTCGGCGGGCGCCACGATGGCGTCGTCCTCGCTCGGGCTGGAGGTGGTCATGGGTAGCTCGACCCCGGCGATCGACGGTCGGGCGGGAGTGTACGGCACGCCCGATCTGGCCGGCCCTCCGCCGCGCTCGCTCCGCGCGGGTCGCTCTGCACTTCGATCCGAGCTCGCGGTGCCGTCCCCGAGGCGCGAAGCCGCCCGGCGCTACCGTCCCGTCGATGGGCGAGGGTCGCGCACGGGCTCGTCGGGTCCGACGGCTGGGGGTCGCGGCCGCGTGCGCGTGCGCGCTGATCGGGCTCCCGGGGCTGTCTGGGCCGAGCGGCACCGGGCGCGCCGTGGCCGCGGACCCCGCTCTCGACGCCTACGGCGGCTGGGCCGGCACCACCGAGGTCGCGACCGGCTTCTTCCGCACCCAGCAGGTGGACGGGCGTTGGTGGCTGATCGACCCAGAGGGCCACCCGTTCTTCTCGAACGGCATCAACCACGTGGTGCCCGAGGGCACGCCGGACCGCAACGGCCACGCCGCGTACCACGAGGCGATCCTGGCCAAGCACGGCACCGAGGAGGCGTGGGCGGACGCCCAGGTCGAGCGGTTCGACCGGTGGGGCACGAACACGCTCGGCGGCTGGAGCGACAACGACCTGTTCGCGGGGCGGGGTGTCCCGTACACCGTCCTCTTCGGGTTCGCCGGCTACGGCGGAGGTCGCGTCGACGACTTCTGGGACCCGGCATGGGCCGATGGGGTGGCCGCCTCGGCGCAGGCCGCCGCGGTCGAGCACGCCGGCGACCCGTGGCTGGTCGGCTACTTCCTCGACAACGAGGTGCCGTGGACCGACGACTGGCGTCCGGGCCCGTTCTCCGGCTTCTTCGGTCGCGGGGCCGAGGAGCCCGGCAAGCAGCACCTCGTGGCGTGGCTCGAAGCGCGGTACGGAGGCTTCGACGCGTTCGCCCTGGACTTCGCCACCTCGGCGACGGGCTGGTCAGACCTCGCCGCAGCGACGGCAGCGACACCGATCGGCCCTGGCGCGCAAGCGACGAAGGACGCGTGGTCGGGCGAGGTCGCCCGGCGCTTCTTCGGGGTCACCGGCGCCGCGCTGCGCGCCGCCGATCCCGACCACCTGAACCTGGGCGCCCGGTTCGTCGGGCAGCTCATCACGCCGGAGGTGCTCGATGCGGCGGGGGCCGACGTCGATGTCGTCAGCGTCAACTGGTACGAGATCAAGGACAGCTGGAAGGAGCTCATCGGCGCGCTGGGACCGGACTTCCTCTCCACCGACGACACCCTCGCCGCGCACCGGTCGCTCGTCGATCGGCCCTTCCTGATCTCCGAGTTCGGCTGGCGAGCTCGTGACTCGGGCCTGCCCAACACGTATCCGCCCCTGCAGGTCGTGGTCGACACACAGCAGGATCGGGCCGACAACTACCGCAACTTCGGGTCGTGCCTGGTGAACACCGGCGACGTCGTGGGTGCCCACTGGTTCGAGATGACCGACGAGCCCGCCATCGGCCGCTTCGACGGCGAGGACGACAACTGGGGGATGGTCACCGAGGCAGACGACGAGTACGAGGTCGTGGTGGCGTCGTCCGCGGACGTGCACGCCGCGGCCTACGCGCCGCTGGCGGACCCGTCGTGGTCTCCAGGCGCCTGCACCCCGATCTCGGACCGCGTGGCGCCTCCGCAGCCCACCTCCACCACCGCCGCGACCGTGCCGGTCTCGAGCACCTCGACCACGACGACCGCTGACCTGGGAGCTGGCGACACCGCCGTGCCGGCCGTCCCCGTCGGGGGATCCGCGGCGTACACCGGCTGATCGCCTGACGTCGGCATGGCTCCTTTGGCCCCTCGTGAGGCGCGTCACTAAGGTTCGACGCCGTGTCGGAGTTCCTGCGCGACTACCTGACGGTCGCGATCTTTGCTGGTGTTGCGTGCGGCCTGTTGGCGGCCGTCCTCGGCCTCGGTCGGCTGGTCCGCCCGGTCAAGCCGCAGGGCGACAAGTACCTCAGCTACGAGAGCGGCGTCGACGCCGTGGGAGACGGCTGGGCGCAGACGCCCATCCGCTACTACGTGTTCGCCCTGCTCTTCGTGATGTTCGACGTCGAGGCCGTGTTCATCTTCCCGTGGGCCCTGCGCCTCGAGGCGTACGGCTGGTTCGGCGCCATCGAGATGCTCGTGTTCATCGCGATCTTGGCCCTCGGCCTCCTCTACGCCTGGCGAAAGAAGGTCCTCCGGTGGATCTGATCGGGACGCTCTGATGGGCCTCGTCGAGAGCGGGAAGCTCCCCAAGCCACTCACGTCGCTCCTCAACACCTCGAGGAAGTACTCCCTCTGGATCTTCCAGTGGGGCCTGGCCTGCTGCGCCATCGAGATGGGCGCCGCGCTCGGCTCGCCGCGCTACGACGTGATGCGCCTCGGCGTGATCCCGCTGCCCGCCAGCCCCCGCCAGGCGGACCTGGTGTGCATCTCGGGCACCGTCACCGACAAGATCGTCCCGGCCATCCGTCGCCTGTACGACCAGATGCCCGACCCGAAGTACGTCATCTCCATGGGCTCGTGCGCCAACTGCGGCGGCCCCTACTGGGACAGCTACTCGGTCACCAAGGGCGTGGACCAGGTCATCCCCGTCGACGTCTACGTGCCGGGCTGCCCGCCGCGCCCCGAGGCGCTGCTCGAGGGCATCGTGCTGCTGCAGGAGCGCATCGGCAAGGAAGACATGGCCGAGCGCTGGAAGGGTGATCCGATTGTCGTCGGCTGACACCACCGAAGCGGTCGAGGAGGCCCCGGTCACCGACGAGGCGCGTGAGCAGCTCGTCGCCGGCCTCGTCGCCGATCTCGGCGACGCCGTGGTCGGCACCCACATCGCCCCGGGCATCGACGCGTGGGTGCGCGTCAGCCGCGAGGCCTGGCGCGAGGCCGCCTTCGTCCTGCGCGATCGCCTCGGCATGCGCTACTTCCAGTTCCTGTCGGTCATCGACTGGCTGCCCAGCCCCTACGGCAAGAACGAGGACAGCCCCACCGACGAGCGCCCCGAGCCCAGTACAGAGATCGTCACGGGCTACGCCGGCGGCGACACCCGCTTCCAGATGTTCGCCCGGGTGCACTCGCTGCCCCAGAAGCTCGGCATCACCGTGAAGGCCGACCTGCCCGACGACGACCTGTCGATCGCCAGCTGGCTCCCGGCCTACGCCGGCGTCAACTGGCACGAGCGCGAGGCCCACGAGATGTTCGGCATCGACTTCGTCGGCCACCCGCACCTCGTGCACCTCTACCTCCCCGGCGCGTTCGAGGGCTACCCCCTCCGCAAGGACTTCCCGCTGCTCGCCCGCCAGGTGAAGCCGTGGCCGGGGATCGTCGACGTGGAGCCGATGCCGAGCGATGGCGACGATGCCGAGTCCGAGGGTGAAGGGGAGGAGAGCTGATGACCGCGATCACCGACCGCCAGAAGCTCGCCTATGCCAACGCCCAGGCGGCCGACGGCCGGGTGAACCTGGAGTTCGAGACCGACGAGGGCATGACCCTCAACATGGGTCCGCAGCACCCGGCGACGCACGGCACGCTGCGCATCGTGGTGAAGCTCGACGGCGAGCAGGTCATCTCCTGCGAGCCGGTCATGGGCTACATGCACCGGGGCTACGAGAAGCTGACCGAGGTCCGCACGTACCCCCAGGTCACCACGCTCATCAACCGCATCGACTGGCTCGGCAGCTTCGCCAACGAGGTGCCCTTCATCCTCGCCGCCGAGCAGCTGATGGAGATCGAGGCGCCGCCGCGGGCCCAGTGGATCCGCACGATCCTCTTCGAGATGTCTCGCATCGCGAACATCTCCCTGTTCGTGGGCGACATGGCGCTGCACATCGGCGCCATGACCGCGGCGTTCTACGCCTTCCGCGACCGCGAGTACGTCCTCAACCAGATCGAGGCCGCCACCGGCGGGCGCTTCCACCCGAACTTCGACCGCATCGGCGGCCTGAAGGACGACCTGCCCAAGGGTTGGATCGCCGACACCAAGGCCTCGATGGAGCGCATCCGCGACTTCTGCGACGAGATGGAGACGCTCGTCGAGGGCAACGAGATCTTCCAGGCCCGCACCCGCGGGATCGGGGTGATCCCCGCCGACGTCGCCCAGGCCTACGGCCTGTCGGGCGCGAACCTGCGTGCCTCGGGCATCGACTGGGACCTGCGCCGCGACCAGCCGGTGGGCCTCGCCTGGGACCAGTGCGACTGGACGGTGTGGACCCACCCCGACGGCGACTCGTTCGCTCGGTTCTGGGTGCGCCTCCAGGAGATCCGCGAGAGCACCAAGATCATCGATCAGCTCTGCGACGGCCTGCCCGCCGGGCCGATCATGGCCAAGGTCCCCCGCATCATCAAGGTGCCCGAAGGCGAGGCGTGGGTCTCCACCGAGAACCCGCTCGGCGAGATGGGCTACTACGTCGTCTCCAAGGGCGACCTCGGCCCGTTCCGGGTCAAGATCCGCACCGCCTCGTTCAACAACGTCGCCATCGTCCCGTGGGTGTGCCGGGGCGTGTACGTGCCCGACGTCGTGACGATCCTGGCGTCGCTCTACTTCATCCTCGGAGACATCGACCGGTGACCAGCGTGCTCGCCTTCATGGACGGTTACTGGCAGCAGTCCATCCTGCGGTCGCTCGGCGTCCTCGCGGCCGTGCTGCTGCCCGCCGGCACCTTCGTGTACGTGTACCTCTTCAAGATGGTCTCGTTCATGCAGAGCCGCCTCGGCCCCATGGAGGCCGGTCCCTTCGGCTCGATGCAGCTGCTCGCCGAGGTCGGCAAGTTCCTCCAGAAGGAGGACATCATCCCCGAGCGGGCCGACCGCAAGCTCTTCAAGCTGGCCCCCTACCTCGTCGTCGGCACGGTGCTGCTCGTGTACCTGGCGGTGCCCTTCGGCCCCGACGCCTTCTTCGCCGACCTCAACGGCGGCGTCTTCTACGTGCTGGCCGTGTCGTCGATCTCGGCGCTGGGCGTGCTGCTCGCCGGCTGGAGCTCGGCGAACAAGTACTCGCTCATCGGTGGCCTGCGTGCCGCCGGCCAGCTCATCGCCTACGAGCTCCCGATGGTGCTCGCGGTGGTCGGCGTCGTCATCCAGGCCGGCACGATGAACCTCAACGGCATCGTGATGGCCCAGGCCCACGGCTCGATCTTCGGGCTGGACTTCCTCGGCAACCCGTTCGTGCTCACCCAGTTCGTGGGCTTCGTGATCTTCCTCATCGCGGTGCAGGCCGAGCTCGGCCAGACGCCGTTCGACATGCCGATCGCCGAGTCCGAGCTCGTCACCGGCTACATCACCGAGTACTCGGGCCTGCGCTTCCTGCTCTTCTTCATCGGCGAGTTCGCCTCGGCCGGCGCCTTCGCCGCCGTGGCCGCCACCCTCTTCCTCGGGGGTTGGGCGGTGCCCGATGCCTGGGCCGACTTGAACAGCAACGTGTTCAACGTCTTGGGCCCGCTGATCTTGCTGGTGAAGGTCATGGTCCTCGGCGGGCTGATCTTCTTCGTGCGGTTCACCTTCCCCCGCTTCCGTGAGGATCAGCTCCAGAAGCTGGCGTGGACCGTGCTCATCCCGATCTCGCTGGTCAACATCATGGTGACCACGATCCTGAAGGTGGCGTTCTGATGCCTCCGAAGCCGAAGGTTCCGGGCCTGATCAAGGGCATGGGCGTCACCTTCAAGGAGATGACCCAGACCATCTGGCCGGGCGAGGGCGCGAAGCGCTTCATGCAGCCCCCGTCGCCCGCCAAGGGCGCGGCCACGGTGCAGTACCCCCACGAGAAGGAGGCGCCGCCCACCCGGGCCCGTGGCGTCATCGCGCTCAAGGAGGACAACTGCACCGTGTGCATGCTGTGCGCCCGCAGCTGCCCCGACTGGTGCATCTACATCGAGGGCCACAAGGAGAAGGCGCCGCCGCGCCGCCCCGGTGGCAAGGAGCGCACCGTCTCCGCGCTCGACCGCTTCGACATCGACTTCGCGCTCTGCATGTACTGCGGCATCTGCGTCGAGGTCTGCCCGTTCGAGGCCCTCTTCTGGAGCCCCGAGTTCGAGTACTCCGAGCCCCGCATCGCCGATCTGCTCCACGACAAGGAGCGCCTCGGCGAGTGGATGGAGACCGTGCCCGACTTCGAGCCCTACGAGGACGGCTCGTCGGCCAAGGTGAAGAAGGTGCCCCGGTGATCGCGCTCCTCGCCGAGGCGTCGCCCAGCTACGCCGTCCCCGCCAACATCGCGTTCGGTGTCATCGCCGTGCTGATGACCTTCTCGGCCATCCGGGTGGTCACCGCCAAGAACGTCGTGCACTCGGCCGCCTTCTTGGTGGTGGTGCTCGCCGGCGTCGCCGCCAACTTCATCCTGCTCGGCGCCGAGTTCCTCGCCATCACGCAGGTGCTCGTCTACATCGGCGCCATCGTCGTGCTCTTCCTGTTCGGCATCATGCTCACCCGGGCGCCGATGGAGGGCCAGGAGGAGGTCCGCAAGGACAACTGGCTCCTCGGCGCCGGCTCGGGCCTCGTGTTCTTCGCGCTGCTCGCCTACGCCCTGTGGGACGGCTTCGGCAAGGACAAGATCCCCGCCGACCTCACCCCCACCGACACCGGAGCGCTCTCTGACGCCGTGTTCGGCGGCTACCTGATCCCCTTCGAGGTGGTCTCGCTGCTCCTGCTCGCTGCGCTCGTCGGCGCCATCGTGATCGCCAGGAGGGACTGAGCCGATGTTCTTGAACCAGTTCCTGATCCTCGCCGCCATCCTCTTCTGCACCGGGATCTACGGCGTGGTCGCCCGGCGCAACGGCGTCATGGTCCTCATGTCCGTCGAGCTCATCCTCAACGCCGTGAACATCAACCTGGTCGCCTTCTCGGCGATGACCGGCAACCTGGCCGGCCAGGTGTTCGCCCTGTTCGTGATCGCCGTCGCGGCGGCCGAGGTCGGCGTCGGCCTCGCCATCGTCCTGGCGATCTTCCGCAACTACCGCACGGTCGACATCGACGAAGTCGACCTCATGAAGGGCTGATGCGCTCGTGCTGACCCACGCTTGGATCATCCCGCTCATCCCTGCGCTGTCGTTCGTCCTCATCCTGGCGTTCGGCAAGAAGCTGCCGCGTGGTGGCTCGGAGATCGGCATCGCCTCGGTCTCGATCTGCTTCGTGCTGGCCCTCACCGTGGGCGCTGGCTGGATCGGTCGGGTCAACCACCCGCCCCACGAGGCCACCGGCAACGCCACCACCGAGCACACCGCCGAAGCAGACGATCACGCCACCACCGAGGCGGAGACGACGGCGGCCTCGGAGGACGAGCACGCGACCGAGGCGGAGACGACGGCGGCCTCCGAGGACGACCACGGGACCGAGGCGGAGACGACGGCCGCCTCCGAGGACGAGCACGCGACCGAGGGCGAGGCGGCCGAGGAGCACCACGTCACGCCGCCGGTGCAGCGCAACATCTCCTGGTTCCACACCGACGGGCTCGACATCCGCGTCGGCACCCTCGTCGACGGCCTGAGCGCCCTGATGCTGGTGGTCGTCACCTTCATCTCGCTCCTGGTGCACGTGTTCTCCACCGACTACGTCGCCGGCGACCGCCGCTACACGCACTACTTCGCCTTCCTCAGCCTGTTCACGGCGTCGATGCTGTTCTTCGTCATCGCCGACAACACGCTGCAGATGATCGTGGGGTGGGAGCTCGTCGGCCTCTGCTCGTTCGGGCTCATCGGCCACTGGTGGGAGGAGAAGGCCAACTCCGATGCGGCCCTCAAGGCGTTCCTCACCAACCGCGTGGGCGACATCGGCCTGCTCTGCGGGATGATCATCCTGTACTTCGCGGCCGGCAGGACGTTCGACACGCTCACCATCAACACGATGGCCAACGACGGCGAGATCCGGCACTTCCTGCTCCTCGTGGCCTCGCTCTCGCTCATCACGGCGGTGATGTCCAAGTCCGGCCAGTTCGTGCTGCACACCTGGCTGCCCGACGCCATGGCTGGCCCCACGCCGGTGTCGGCGCTCATCCACGCCGCCACCATGGTCGTGGCCGGCATCTTCATGGTGGCGCGGCTCTACGGGGTGTTCTTCCACGGCCTGTCGATCGGCACCGCCAACATCAACGCCCTCGCCGTCGTCGGCTCGGTGACCCTGCTCTTCGGCGGCCTGCTCGCCTTCGTGCAGAGCGACATCAAGAAGGTGCTCGCCTACTCCACGGTGTCCCAGCTCGGGTACATGGTCATGGCGCTCGGCGTCGGCGCCTGGACGGCGGCGATCTTCCACCTCTTCACCCACGCCATCTTCAAGGCCTGCCTGTTCCTCGGTTCCGGCTCGCTCGCCCACCACATCCACTCCTTCGACATGAAGAAGGACATGGGTGGCATGAAGAAGGTCATGCCGAAGACCTACGCCACGTTCGTCCTCGGCACCTTGGCGCTCGTCGCCTTCCCCCTCACCGCCGGCTTCTGGTCGAAGGACGAGATCCTCGCCGGCGCCATGCAGCTCGGTGGCCCTGGTGGCTACAAGGTCATGCTCGTCATGGGCACGCTCGGCGCCGCCGTCACCGGCGCCTACATGACTCGGGCGATCTGGTACGTGTTCGAGGGCGAGCCGCGGGGCAAGTCCGCCGAGCACGAGCTCCACGAGAACGGTCCGCGCATCGTCGTGCCGCTCATGATCTTGGCCTTCGGCTCGCTCTTCGCCGGCTTCGTGAACCTGCCCGACTCCGGTGCGCTCTCGTTCATCCCGGAGGGTTGGGCGCTGCGGTTCGAGCACTTCATCGAGCCCACCGCCGCCTACTTCCCCGAGATCCACCACCCCGAGTTCAGCCTCCCGCTGGCGATCGTCTCGACGCTGGTCGGCTTCTCCGGCATCGGCATCGCCTACCTCTGGTACTGGAAGGGCGTCGGGGTCCAAGGCCTCACCGAGCGCAACAAGTTCGCCCGGGCCGGCTACAAGGTGCTCGAGAACAAGTACGGGCTCGACATCCTCTACACCGACATCATCGCCGGCGGCTTCAAGGGCCCCATCGCCAACGCCGCCAACTGGGTCAACCAGAACGTCATCGACGGCATCGTCAACCTCGTGGGCACCACCGCTCGCAAGGGCGGCGAGTTCGTCTACCGCCGGATCGACCAGGGCGTCGTCGACACGGCCGTCAACGGCTCGGGCGCCCTCGCCGAGGGGTCGGGCCAGCTGCTGCGTCGCCAGCAGAACGGCAAGGTCCAGTGGTACGGCGCCTACCTGTTCATCGGAGCGGCCGTGTTGGCCGCGTTCATCATCGCGATCGCGTAGCAAGGATCGAGGAGACATCGTGAAGGACCTGCTCGACGGCTGGGGCATCACCGCCGCTGTCTTCCTGCCTCTGGTGGGAGCAGTGGTCATGCTCTGCATCCCCAAGGCCGATGAGACCCTGCACAAGGTCGTGGCGCTGGTCACCAGCTTGGTCACCGCCGCGGTCGGGGTGGCGATGATCGCCAACTTCGACTTCGACAAGACGGCCTCGCTGCAGTTCCTCCAGGACAAGACCTGGATCGACCTGATCAACGCCCGCTACCTGGTCGGGATCGACGGCATCTCGCTGCCGCTCATCGCCCTGACCCTGCTCGTGGTGCCGCTGGTGATCGTGTACTCGTGGGACCACTTCCCCGAGCCGCACAACCCCAAGGCGTTCCTCCTGCTCATCCTCGTGCTCGAGACCGGGATGCTCGGCACCTTCGTGGCCCAGGACCTGCTGCTCTTCTTCGTGTTCTTCGAGCTGGTGCTCCTGCCGATGTACTTCATGATCGGCGTGTGGGGCGGCGAGCAGCGCAAGTACGCCTCGCTCAAGTTCTTCCTCTACACCGCCTTCGGTTCGGCGCTCATGATCGTGTCGATCCTCGCCGTCTACTTCCTGTCGCCCACCGTCGACGGCAAGCACACGTTCTCGATGATCGCCCTCTCCGAGTGGGGCGGCGCCGGCCTGGCCCGCACCACCGCCGTGCTCGTCTTCGGCGGCTTCTTCATGGGCTTCGGCATCAAGGTGCCGATGTTCCCGTTCCACACCTGGCTGCCCGACGCCCACACCCAGGCCCCCACCCAGGGCTCGGTCATCCTGGCCGCCGTGCTCCTGAAGCTCGGCACCTACGGCTTCGTGCGCATCGCCATCCCGATCCTGCCGGTCGGCGCCAAGGAGTGGGCGCCGGTCATCGGCGGGCTCGCCGTGGTCGGCATCATCTACGGCGCCCTGGGCTGCCTCGCCCAGACCGACATGAAGCGCCTGATCGCCTTCTCGTCGGTGGCCCACATGGGCTACGTGATGCTCGGCATCGCCACGCTCACCCCGTTCGGCATCAACGCCGCCATCTTCGGCATGGTCGCCCACGGCCTCATCACCGGCATGCTCTTCTTCCTCGCCGGCTCGGTGAAGGACCGCTTCCACACCCTCGAGATCAAGCGCCTCGGCGGCCTGCTCCTGCAGGCTCCGCGCATGGGCTGGCTCCTCGGCTTCTCCGCCATGGCGTCGCTCGGCCTTCCTGGCCTGGCCGGCTTCTGGGGCGAGTTCCCGGCGATCCTGTCGGCCTACAACCCGGGTGCCGGGCTCTCCGAGGAGCTCTTCCGGGTGTACATGGTCATCGCGGCGATCGGCACCGTGTTCGCTGCCGGCTACCTGCTCTGGCTCCTCCAGCGCGTCGCCTTCGGCACGCCCACCGAGGAGTTCGAGAACGAGCACATCCACGACATGCACCTCACCGACTACATCGCGTGGGCGCCCATGATCGTGCTGATCGTGGTGCTCGGCGTCTACCCGGCGCTGATCTTCAACGTCACCGACGACGCCGTCCGCCACAGCCTCGCCGCCTTCGGCGTGGGGAGCTGATCTGGTGCTCGCCGCCGTCCTCGCCGCCTTCCCGGAGTTCGTCCGACCCACGATCGACTGGCACGCGCTCGCGCCCGAGCTCGTGCTGGTGGCCACCATCGTGCTGGCCCTGCTGGTCGATGTGTTCACGCCCGAGGAGAGCAAGTGGACGGCCTCGTCGATCGCCGGGCTCGGGATGCTCGCTGCCATCGTCCCGGTGCTCACCCTCGCGCTGCGCGACGATCCCACCTCGCTGTTCGGCGGCTCCTACGTGGTCGACGACTTCGCCCTCCTGCTGAAGGGCCTCTTCCTCGTCGCCGGCTACCTGACCGTGCTGCTGTCGACGAACACGATCGCCGAGGGCGACTACGCGGAGGGCGAGTACTACCTCCTCATCTTGTCGTCGGTGCTCGGCATGATGGTGATGGCGTCGAGCCGTGACCTGATCGGCATCTTCATCGCCCTCGAGATGCTGTCGATCCCGGCCTACCTGCTCGCCGGATGGCGCAAGCGCACGCTCACCGGCAACGAAGCGGGCATGAAGTACTACCTGATGGGCGTCTTCGCCTCGGCGGTGATGCTCTACGGCATGTCGCTCATCTACGGCGGCACCGGCACCACGCTGCTCGCGGGCATCGGCGAGCAGGTCGCTGGCAGCTTCGGCAACGAACCGGTCGCCACGCTCGGCATCGTGTTCGTGCTGGTGGGCTTCGCGTTCAAGGTCTCGGCGGTCCCGTTCCAGAACTGGGCGCCCGACACCTACGAGGGCGCGCCCACCCCGGTCACCGCCTTCCTCTCGGTGGCCTCGAAGACGGCGGGCTTCGTCGCCATCCTCCAGCTGGTCTTCATCGGCTTCTACGGCGACGCGCGCACCGTGCGCATCCTCATGGCGGTCCTCGCCGTGCTCACCATGACCGTGGGCAACGTGATCGCCCTGCGCCAGACCAACATCGTGCGCCTCTTCGCCTACTCGTCGGTGGCCCAGGCCGGGTTCATCCTCGCTCCGCTGGCCGTGTTCGGCGTCGGGGGCACCGACCACAAGGTCATCATCGCCGTCGTCACCTACGTGCTCATCTACACGATCGTGAACCTCGGCGCCTTCGCCGTGATCATCGCGGTCAGCCGCAAGACCGGGACCGGCGAGATCTCGTCGTGGGGCGGCCTGTGGAGCTACGCACCCGGCTTGGCGGTCTCGATGGGCGCGTTCCTCTTCGCGCTGGGCGGCATACCCGTGGCCGCCGGATGGTGGGCGAAGTTCCAGGCGTTCAACGCCGTGGTGTCGGCCAACTACTGGCTCGGCTACGCCATCGGCGTCGCCATGGCGGTCAACTCGGTCATCGCGCTGGGGTACTACCTGTCGCTGATGCGGGTGATGTTCATGGACGACGTCCCCGACGGCGACACCGCTCCCATCAAGGTTCCGGTGCCGCTCGGTGCCGTCGTGACCCTGGCGCTCATCGCCACCCTGGTGCTCGGCGTGTTCCCCGGCCTGGTCAGCGACCTCGCCGAGGGGGCGTCCAACGCCCTCGCCCTCGGTCGGTAGCGCATCGCCGTGCGCGAGCTCGAGCGGCTGCTCGTCTCGCACCTCGAGGCGAACGGGCCGATCGGCTTCGACGACTACCAGGCCCAGGCCCTCTACGCGCCTGGCCTCGGCTTCTACGCCACCGGCCACGGCGCCGGTCGCCGCCGCGACTTCCTGACCAGCCCCGAGGTCGGGCCGCTGTTCGGCGCCGTGATCGGCCGGGCGCTCGACACGTGGTGGGCCGAGATGGGCGAGCCGGCCACGTTCACCGTGGTGGAGGCAGGCGCGGGTCCGGGCACGCTCGCCCGCTCGATCCTGGCCGCCGCACCCCGGTGCGCGGGTGCGCTCGACCTGGTGCTGGTCGAGGTGAGCGATGCCCAGCGGGGCTCGCACCCCGCGGGCGTCCGGAGCCGCCCGGACCTGCCCGCGCCCGACGAGCTCGGTGGCGGGCCGACCGTGGTGCTGGCCAACGAGCTGCTCGACAACCTTCCCGTCGCACTGGCCGAGCGTGGAGCGGACGGATGGTCGGAGGTGCGCGTCGGTGCCGCCGGCGGTCGGCTGGTCGAGGTCCTCGGGCCGCTCGTGCCCGAGCAGATCGACTGGTGCGATGCGCTCGTTCCGGATGCCGCGATCGGCGCGCGGATCCCGGTGCAGGCCGATGCCGCGGGGTGGGTCCTCGACGCGCTCGCCCTCGCCGGGACCGGTGGTCGGGTGGTGGCGATCGACTACGCCCGATCGACCACCGCGGTGTTCGCCCAGCGTCCGCAGCGCGAGTGGCTGCGCACCTACGCCGACCACGGCCGCGCCACCGACCCGTACGCCGATCCAGGTTCGGCCGACATCACCTGCGACATCGCCGTGGACCAGCTCGGTCTCGTGGCGAGCCCGGCGACGGTGCGCACCCAGGCGGCCTTCCTCCGCCAGCACGGGATCGACGAGCTGGTGGCCGAAGGGCGCGCCCGCTGGGACGAGCTCGGGCTGAGCGGTGGCTTGGCGGCGATCGAAGCGCGCAGCCGCGTGAGCGAGGCCGCGGCGCTGCTCGACCCAGACGGGCTCGGTGGCTTCACCGTGGTCGAGTGGCTCCCCTGAGCAGGCCGGTCGTCTACTCAGCGAAGCGGAACGCGTGCTCTTCGACGCTCAGCATCTGGGCCCGGGCGAGCGGGCTGCGGAGCTCCCACGACGGTCCGTAGATGCGGCGGACCTCGCGCAGCGCCCGCCCGGTGTGCGCCCGCGACTGGCGGTTCGCCACCAGGAGCGCATCGTTCGCGCCGTCGTCGTCCACCTCGAGCACCGTGGGCGGGAACTCGAGGAGCCGCCGTTGGTCGCGGTCGCCGGGCGCCTCGGCGTGCTGGGCGAGCCACGCGGCGACGTCGTGGGCGAGCTCGACACGCCGGGGGAAGCTCGCGCCCGGGCACGGCAGCACTGCGGCCTGGGCGGCGAGGACGCTGGCGAGCGCATCGTCATCGGGGACCCCGAGCGCCTCGACCAGCCACACCCGCAGCTCGCCGAGGAACGCCTCCCAGGTGCCTGGCGGCACCAGCCACGAGGTGAAGCCGACCGCAGACCAGGTGATCGCGGGGTAGCGGGAGGGCTCGTCGCGCGTCAGTCGATCGACGCGCTCGAGGATCTCGACCTCGGCGATCCCGTGGTCCCGGCTGGCCCAGCGGAGGGGGAGCCGGGCGATGCCGTAGTGGTCCCACGCGTCGGCCAGCCGGTGGAGGTTGCCGACCTGCTTGAGCTCCTCGGCCGTGAAGGTCGATCCGGCCACCGTCCGCTGGAGGTGATCGGTGACGATCGCGTGCTCCTCGCGGTGTTGCGGACTTCTCATCGGGGCGTTGGGGAGCAGCACGGTGCGGTGGGCGCGAGGCGTGATCTCGTGGTCGAGGCAGAACTGCACGTCGGCGCGCATGGACTCGTAGGTGGAGCCGGGAAGGCCGAGCATGATGTCGGACGTGAGGGGCAGCCCTCGCTCCCGGAACTGGGCCCGGACCCGTCGGTACTCGGGCTCGGGCAGGTTCTTGCGCCGCACGATCCGCAAGGTGGGCTCGTCGACCGTCTGGAGGGCGAGGTTGCCGTCGACGTCGATGCCGACGTCCCACAGCAGGTCCACGATCGGGATCAGCAGCTCCGCCGTGTCCTTGGCGAACGTGAACATCACCTGCCGGGGCGCGCCGTGCGCGCGCTTCGCGTCCGCGATGGCGCGGGCGATCTCGAGGTCGCGCTCGAAGGCCCCGAAGTTGGCGTCGGCGACGAAGATGCCGTCCACGCCACGCTCCGCCAGCCAGCGGACCTCGGCGCGCACGCGGTCGAGGCCGAAGGTGCGGACCCGACTTCGTGTGGCGGACCCCCAGTCGCAGAACGTGCAGCCGAACGGGCAGCCTCGGTTCGTCTCGATCACCGCCATGGAGCCAGCGAGCGCCACCTGATCGAACTGGCCGGCCAGGTAGGCGCTCGGCGTGGCGTCGAGGTCGCTGATCCGTGGTCGCTTGGGCCCCCGAACGATCCGGTCGCCGACTCGGACGGTGAGGCCCGGGATGTCGCCGAGGAGGGCGAGCCGGTCGGGGTCCGCTCGATCGTGCAGCCCGGTCTCCCCGATCCGCGACATCAGATCGACGAACGTGGCCTCGCCCTCGCCGTGGACGAGGACGTCCACGTGGGGGTTCTCACCGAGGAAGCGCTCCACGTCCTCGGGGAACCCGGGAACGTTCGGGCCGCCGTGGACGGTGATGAACCGGTCGTTGGCGGCCTTCGCCGCCGCGCTCTGCAACAGGTTGCCGCGGGTCGACCACGTGTAGTGGGAGAAGAGCAGCACGCCGCGCGGCTCCTCGGCCAGCGCTCGCAGCCGACTCGGCCGGGCGGTGCCCACGGGGCGGAGGTCGAACCGCTCGACGATGCCGGGGTGGTCGGCGGCAGCGGCCAGCATCGTCGCGAGCGCGAGGTTCGGTTGCGGGCGCTCGTGGTACTCGACCGGCCACACCGGGCACCTGGCGAGATCTCGGGGAGGCTCGGGGCCGAGGTCGGACGGCGTGGTCTGCGGTGCGGGGGCGCTCGGCTGCGCTGGGCGCCGGCTCTCGGCGAGCTCGCGCAGGGTCGTGGCATCGACGGGGATCCACGTCCCGCTCGGCGCGTCGAACCACTCGGGCCAGCGCCCATCCCAACGGAGGTAGACGGGCATCGCTGCGGGCAGGCCGAGGAGGCGAGCGCGGGCGGCCTCAGGCACCGCAGGGCCACCCTCGAGCTCGAGCCAGCGATCCTCGCCGAGCGGGGTCGCTCGGCCAGCACCGAGGTCGACCTCCAAGGCCCCGTGAACCTCGACGACCAGCGCGATCGTGGCCGCTCCCACATCCCTTGGCACCGCGACCCTCCTCGGGCCCAGGCTACCGCCGTTCGCCCGGTGGCCGAGCAGGGCCAACGGCTCGCTGCCGGCCGAGGCCGTAGGGTCGGGCGATGGCACTTCGACGAATCGCTGCCACCGTCGTCGGCGTCGCGCTCGCCGTCGCGGCGGTGGGATGCAGCTCCGATGGCGGCTCCGATGGCACCACCTCCATGGCCGCGGATGGCGGCCAGACCACCACCACGCCGTCTGCTGCCGGAGACCCGGCGTACGCCGAGGCGGGGCCGAACCCTGTCGGCACCCGCACCATCGCGCTCGATGACGGGCGGCGCGTGGTGGCTTGGTACCCAGCGGCGGAGACGGCGCTCGACCAACCGACCGAGGTGTTCGACATCGCCAGCCTGCTCACCCCCGAGCTCCAGGCGAAGATCCCCGCCGATCTCCGACCGCAGTACGAGATCGGCGCTCACCCCGGTGCCGACCCGGCGAGCGGCGGACCGTTCCCCGTGGTCCTCTTCAGCCACGGCTACGCCGGGTTCCCCGAGCAGTCGGCCGATCTCGTGACGCACCTCGCGTCCTGGGGCTTCGTGGTGGTGGCGCCCGACCACGTCGAGCGCAGCCTCTCCGGCTTGCTCGGCAACGCCGCGAAGGGCGTCGACCCACGCACCGACGAGGAGGTGCTCGGCGCGTCGCTCGACGCCGCCCTCGCCGACGACTTCCTGAGCGGCCTGATCGACGCCGAGCAGGTCGCGGTCGCTGGCCACTCCGCCGGCGCAGCCGCCGCGTACCGGATGGCGGCCACCGATGAGCGGGTCAAGGCGTTCATCTCCTACTCGGTGCACCTCGGCGACGACGAGGACCAGGTGCCGGTGCCGAAGGTGCCGGGGATGGTGATGCTCGGCGACGCCGACCAGACCATCACCGCCGACGAGAACCGGGCGGTCTACGACGGCATGGATCCGCCGAAGTACCTGCTCGAGATCGCCGACGCCGGCCACCTCGTGTTCAGCGACATCTGCGAGATCGGCAAGGAGGAGGGCGGGATCGTCGGCCTGGTCCACCAGGTGGGCCTCGACATCCCCGACGACCTCCTCTCGCTCGCGTCCGACGGCTGCCAGGACGACGCGCTCGATCCTCCGCTCGCGTTCGGTGCCATCGACCACTTCTCGGTCGCGTTCCTCCGCCATGCCCTGGGCGTCGACCCCGATCCCGTCGGCCTCGATCAGGCCACGGCCGACGAGTTCGCCGACGTCGACCTCACGTTCACCGCCGACCCCGGCTGACGGTCGCCCACCTCGCTCGTACCTGGCGCGTTCTGTCACCGCATGGGTGACGAATCGCGCCAGGTTGCCGGCCGCCCTCGTACCTGGCGCGTCCTGTCACCGCATGGGTGACGAATCGCGCCAAGAAGGCGTTCAGCGAGGGGGGAGGCCGGCGACCGGGGGGAGGACCGACCACGGGAAGTTGATCCACGCGTCGGTCTGCTTCCAGCAGTAGTCGGGCACGATCACCGACTGGCTCTTGTGGTAGAGCACGGCGGTTCGGGCCGTGGCGACGTGCTGGGCCAGCACCTCGCGCACCAAGCGGAGCGTGTGGCCGGTGTCGGCGACGTCGTCCACCACCAGCACGTCGAGCCCAGCGACGTCCACGAGCTGCAGCGAGGGAGGCAGCACGACCGGCACGTCGAGGCGCTCGTCGACCCCGGTGTAGAACTCGACGTTGATGGTGCCGCAGTTCTTCACCCCGAGCGCGTAGCTGAGCGCACCGGCCACGGTCAGCCCGCCCCGGGCCACGGCCACCACGATGTCGGGGATCCACCCGCTCGCCGCGATGTCCTCCGCGAGGAGCCTGGTGGCCGAACCGAACGTCTCCCAGGTCAGCTCCTCGCGGTCCTCGGCATCGGTCGCATCGGTCGGGTTCACGCTCGTCATGGCCGAGAAGCTTCGCGCGCCCGGGCACGAACCCCGTTCGGCGGGGCATCGCTAGGGTGGCCGAGCGACCACGTCGAACGTCGTCGACGGGGCCCAGGGGAACGGAGACGAACCATGAGCGAGCCGGTCGAGCCGTCGGCGACCATCGAGGACTACCTCCTGGAGGACCGCACGTTCCCGCCGCCGGAAGGGTTCAAGGAGCGGTCGCTCGTCGCCTCGAACCACCTCCACGAGGAGGCGGATGCCGACTTCGAGGGCTTCTGGGCTCGTCAAGCCGCCGACCTGGTGGATTGGCAGGAGGACTGGCACACGATCCTCGATTGGGACCTGCCCTTCGCGAAGTGGTTCGTGGGCGGGAAGCTCAACGTGAGCGAGAACTGCCTCGACCGCCACGTGGCCGCGGGGCACGGCGACCGGGTGGCGTTCCACTGGGAGGGCGAGCCGGGCGACACCCGCACCATCACCTACGCCGACCTCCACGGCGAGGTGCAGCGCTTCGCCAACGCGCTGAAGGGTCTCGGCGTGGCGAAGGGTGACCGCGTCGCGATCTACCTGCCGATGGTGCCCGAGGCCGTCGTCGCCATGCTCGCCTGCACCCGAGTCGGTGCCGCCCACTCCGTGGTGTTCGGCGGGTTCTCCGCCGACTCCCTCGCCGACCGCATCAACGACGCCGAGTGCAAGGTCCTGGTGACCGCGGACGGCGGGTGGCGCCGAGGGAAGCCGTCGCTGCTGAAGCCGACGGCCGACGTCGCCGTCGCGAACTGCCCGAGCATCGAGCACGTCGTGGTGGTCGACCGGGTCGCCGCGTCCGGGGGAGCTGCGCCGATCGACTGGGTCGAGGGGCGCGACCGCTGGTACCACGAGCTGCTCGCCGCGGCCGATGCCGAGTGCGCTCCCGAGCCGATGGACAGCGAGGACCTCCTCTACCTCCTCTACACCTCGGGCACCACGGGCAAGCCCAAGGGCATCATGCACACCACCGGCGGCTACCTCACCCAGGTCGCCTTCACGCACAAGTACGTCTTCGACCTCCACCCCGAAGAGGACGTCTACTGGTGCACCGCGGACGTGGGCTGGGTCACAGGCCACAGCTACATCGTCTACGGCCCGCTCGCGAACGGGGCCACGTCGGTGATGTACGAAGGCACCCCCGACACCCCCGGCAAGGACCGGTTCTGGGACCTCGTCGAGAGGTACGGCGTCACGATCCTCTACACCGCGCCCACCGCGATCCGCACCTTCATGAAGTGGGGAGACCAGGAGCCGGCCGGCCACGACCTCTCGTCGCTGCGGTTGCTGGGGTCGGTGGGTGAGCCCATCAACCCCGAGGCGTGGATGTGGTACCACCAGGTCATCGGGGGCGAGCGCTGCCCGATCGTGGACACGTGGTGGCAGACCGAGACGGGCGGCATCATGATCTCGCCGCTGCCGGGCGCGACGACCACGAAGCCGGGCTCGGCGACGTTCCCCTTGCCGGGCATCGGCGCGGAGCTCGTCGATGACGAGGGCCACGTGGTCGAGCGCGGCGGCGGGTACCTCACCCTCACCCGTCCGTGGCCGTCCATGCTGCGCGGCATCTACGGCGACCCCGAGCGCTACCGCGACACCTATTGGAGCCGGTTCGAGGGCCGGTACTTCGCCGGCGACGGGGCCAAGATCGACGAGGACGGCTACCTGTGGGTGCTCGGCCGCGTCGACGACGTCATGAACGTGTCGGGCCATCGGATCTCCACCACCGAGGTCGAATCCGCGCTGGTCGACAACCCGAAGGTCGCCGAGGCCGCGGTGGTCGGGGCCAAGGACGACACGACCGGCCAGGCGATCGTCGCCTTCGTGACGCTGAAGGGCGGGCAGGAGGCGAGCGACGAAGCGGGCGAGGAGCTTCGCCAGCACGTCGCCACCAAGATCGGTGCCATCAGTCGACCGAAGCTGATCGTGTTCACCGACGACCTTCCCAAGACGCGCTCCGGCAAGATCATGCGCCGACTGCTCCGCGATGTCGCCGAGGGTCGCGAGCTCGGCGACACGACCACGCTGGCTGACCCCACCGTCGTCGAGGAGATCCGCAACCGCGCCGCCACCAACGCCACCGACGACTGACCGAGGTCTTGCACCCGCCCGCCCCGGGGAAGCGAACTTCGTATGCGAAGGCGCCGCCTCGGGCGGTTCTCCATGCGAAGTTCGGCGGGTGGCGCGGGATCGGTCAGGCGGGGTGGATGCCGTGCAACGAGGGCGGGAGCTGGCGCAGGACCTCGGCGATCTTCGGGAGCAGCTCCCGGTGGATCGTCGTGGGTCGCCAGAGCATCGCGATGCGGCGGTGCGGCACGGGCTCGGCGATCGGGAGCACGGCCACCTCGGGTGATTGGGGCACCGGGGCCTGCACGGACAGCGCAGGCAGGAGGGTGATGCCGACGCCGGCGGCCACCATCTGGCGCATCGTCTCGAGGCTGGTCGCTCGGAACCCGCCCAGCTCGGCGGCCCCCGCAGATCGGCACACCTCGAGCGCTTGATCTCGCAAGCAGTGGCCCTCTTCGAGGAGGAGCACCGGCTCGTTGGCGAGGATGGTGTGGTCGACCGGGGTGGCCTGCTTCGCCACCGGCTCGGACGCGGGCACGGCGAGCACGAAGTCCTCGGTGAAGAGCGGCTCGACGTGGAGGGTGTCGTCGGGGACCGGGAGGGCGAGGACGGCGGCGTCGAGCTCGCCGCCTCGGAGTCGCGCCACCAGCTCATCGGTCTTCTCCTCCACGAGGAGCAGCTCGACGCGAGGGAAGCGCTCGTGCACGGCGGGCACGACGTGGGGGAGCAGGTAGGGCGCGAGCGTGGGGAACAGCCCGAGGCGGATGGTGCCTGACTCCGGGTCCCGGGCGCGATCGGCGATGCGGCGGATGTCGTCGACGTCGGCCAGGACCTCCTTGGCCCGTTCGACGATCACCGCTCCCGCGTCGGTGAGCAGGATCTGGCGCGGGTTGCGCTCGATCAGCGCGATGCCCAGCTCCTGCTCGAGCTTCTTGATCTGCGTCGACAGCGTGGGCTGGCTGACGAACGACGCCTCCGCGGCGCGCCCGAAGTGTCGGTGCTCGGCCAAGGCCACGAGGTAGCGAAGGTCTCGCAGGTTCACCAGCTGCCCTCCGGTGGTGGGGTGCGAGGCGGCCGGTCGCTAGGCGACGGCCTCCTCCGATGCTGCCACGGGGGTGCGGATCAGGTGGTCGAACGCGCTCAGGGCCGCGGTGGACCCGGCCCCGAGGGCGATGACGATCTGCTTGTAGGGCACGGTGGTGCAGTCGCCGGCGGCGAACACGCCGGGGACCGAGGTCTCGCCGCGGTGGTCGATGACGATCTCACCACGCTCGGAGAGCTCGATGGTGTCGGCCAGCCACTCGGTGTTCGGCAGCAAGCCGATCTGCACGAAGATGCCCTGCAGGTCGATCGTGCGCCGGTGGCCCGAGTCGCGGTCCTCGTAGATGAGGCCGGTGACCGCGTCGCCGTCGCCCACGACCTCGGTGGTCATGGCGCTGACGATGACATCGACGTTCGGGAGGCTGCGGAGCTTCACCTGGAGCACCTCGTCGGCGCGGAGCTTCGAGTCGAACTCGAGCAGGGTCACGTGGTCGACGACCCCGGCGAGGTCGATGGCCGCCTCGACGCCCGAGTTGCCGCCGCCGATCACCGCCACCGACTTGCCCTTGAACAGCGGGCCGTCGCAGTGCGGGCAGTAGGTGACGCCCTTGTTCCGGTACTCCTGCTCGCCGGGAACGTTCATCGAGCGCCAGCGTGCGCCGGTGGACAGCACCACGGTGCGCGACCGCAGCACCGCGCCGTTCGCCAGCTCGACGCTGACGAGCCCGCCGACCTCGGTTGCCGGCACCAGGCGGGTGGCCCGCTGGCGGTCCATGATGTCGACCTCGTACTCCCGCACGTGCTGCTCGAGCGCGGCGGCGAGCTTGGGGCCCTCGGTGTGGGGCACGGAGATGAGGTTCTCGATGGCCATGGTGTCGAGCACCTGGCCGCCGAACCGCTCCGCCACCACGCCGGTGGCGATGCCCTTGCGGGCCGCGTAGATGGCCGCGCTGGCACCGGCGGGCCCGCCCCCGACCACCAGGACGTCGAAGTCGTCCTTGGCGGCGAGCTCGGCGGCGATCCGATCGTCCGCGCCATCGTCGAGGCGGTCGACGATCTGGGCGAGGGTCATGCGGCCCTGGTCGAACAGCTCGCCGTCGACGAACACCGACGGCACGGCCATCACCTTGCGCTCGTCCACCTCGTCTTGGAACTTGGCGCCGTCGATGCTGGTGACCCGGAACGTGGGGTTCAGCACGCTGATCGCGTTGAAGCCCTGCACCACGTCGGGGCAGTTCTGGCACGACAGCGAGAAGTAGATCTCCACGTCGTGGCCACCGGGGAGCGCGCGGATGCGGTCGGCGAGGTCGTCATCGACGTTGGGGGCGTGGCCGCCCACCTGGAGCAGCGCGAGCACCAGCGAGGTGAACTCGTGGCCGAGCGGGATGCCGGCGAAGCGGACCGAGACGTCGGTGCCGATGCGGCGGATGGCGAAGGAGGGGCGGCGGGGGTCGTCGTCGCGGCGCACGACGGTGATCAGCGGCGAGAGCGCGGCGAGTTCGTCCAGCAGCGACGCGAGCTCCGCGGAGGTCGGCGAGTCGTCGAGCGACGAGGCCAGCTCGATCGGGACGACCACCTTCTCGAGGTGGGTGCGGAGCTGGGCGGTGAGGTTGGCGTCGAGCATCGGAGCCTCTCGGGACGAAGGGGGGGCAGGGGGAGGGGGGTGCCCCCGGCCGGAGGGGTGGTCCGGCCGGGGGCCAGGTCGTCAGATCTTGCCGACGAGGTCCAGCGAGGGGGCGAGGGTCTCGGCGCCCTCTTCCCACTTCGCAGGGCACACCTCGTTCGGGTGCTCGCGCACGTAGATCGCGGCCTTGACCTTGCGGACGAGCTCGGCGGCGTTGCGGCCGATGCCCTCGGCGGTGATCTCGACCACCTGGATGATGCCGTCGGGGTCCACGACGAAGGTGCCGCGGTCGGCGAGGCCCTGGCCATCGCGCATCACGCCGAAGTTGTTGGTGATCTGGCCGGTGGGGTCACCGAGCATCGGGTAGGTGATCTTGCCGATGGTCTCCGACGCGTCGTGCCACGCCTTGTGCACGAAGTGGGTGTCGGTGGACACGCTGTAGACCTCGACGCCGAGGCCCTTCAGCTCCTCGTAGTGGTCGGCGAGGTCGCCGAGCTCGGTGGGGCAGACGAAGGTGAAGTCGGCCGGGTAGAAGAAGAAGATCGCCCAGTTGCCGCGGACGTCCTTGTCGCTGACGTCGACGAACTCGCCGTTGCGGAAGGCGGTGGCGTCGAAGGGGAGGATCTCGGTGTTGACCTGAGCCATGGGTTTGCTGTTCCTCGTGCGTTGGAGGTGTGGATTGGGACGTTGAGCAGCATAGATAGATGGCGTCGATCTCCAAAGGCCAAGTCCATTGATTGTTCCGATGGTGTGGATCGGGAACGCCTATCGCGGTCTTCGGTCGGCTTTCGGGGGACGTCCGTAGCCTGCGAACACCGGCGCCACCACCCCAGGGCGCCTTGGAGCCACGCATGAAGAACAACATGAAGACCGCCGTGCTGCTCGCTGGCATCGGCGGTCTGCTCGTGGTCGTCGGCGGCCTGTTCGGCGGCACCGGTGGCGCCGTCCTCGGGTTCGCCATCGGCGCGGCCTTCGTCGGCGGCTCGTACTGGTTCTCCGACAAGCTCGCCATCCGGGCTGCCCGTGCCGTCGAGGTGAGCGCCGAGCAGATGCCCCGCTACCACGCGATCGTCGCCGACCTGGCCCAGCGGGCCGACATCCCGATGCCGCGGCTCTACGTATCGCCCGACCCGCAGCCCAACGCGTTCGCCACGGGTCGGAACCCGGCCAACGCGGCGGTGTGCGTGAACCAGGGCATCCTCGAGGTGCTCACCTGGGAGGAGCTCCAGGGGGTGCTGGCCCACGAGATCAGCCACGTCCGCAACCGCGACATCCTGATCAGCTCGGTGGCGGCCGCGGTCGCCATGGGCATCACCTTGCTGGCTTCCATCGCCCGCTTCGGAGCGATCTTCGGTGGTGGCGGTCGAGATCGCGACGACAACGTGGTCGGCGTGCTGGCCATGTCGATCCTCGCGCCGATGGCGGCCGGCCTGCTCCAGATGGCGCTCAGCCGCAGCCGGGAGTACGAGGCCGATCGTCGTGGGGCGCGCCTGCTCGGCACGGGAGAACCTCTGGCCTCCGCGTTGGAGAAGCTCGATCGTGGCACCAAGATGGTCCCCGCGAACGTGCCGCCAGCTCAGGCTGGCGCCTACATCGCCAACCCGCTCGCCAGCGGCCGTGCGCAGTTCTCCAACCTGTTCACCACCCACCCGCCGATGGACGATCGGATCCGGAGGCTTCGAGCTGGTGAGTGGCAGCGATGACCCTTCGCTGACGCACCGAGGTCTCGGGTCGCCGGATTCCCGCCGCCGGCCGGCCCGACAGGCAGCGCCCCGCCCACCCCACCCGGGCGGGGTGCTGCCGCGTCCGGGATGCGCGCGTCAGTCTCGGAAGTTGTTGAACTGGAGCGGGATGCCGAGGTCGGCTTCCTTCAGCTTCGCGATCACCGCCTGGAGATCGTCTCGCTTCTTCCCCATGACGCGGAGCTGGTCGCCCTGCGTCTGGGACTGGACGCCCTTCATCCCGAGGTTCTTGATGAACTTGTTGAGCTCGCGTGCCTTGTCGGACGAGATGCCGGCGACGATGGCGGCGGCCTGGCGGACCCGAGCGCCCGATGCCTCCTCGACCTTCCCGTAGTCGATGGACTTCAGCGACACCGACCGCTTCACCAGCTTCTCCTCGAGCAGCGTGCGCAGCGCGATCAGCCGGTCCTCCGAGGAGGTGGCCATCTTGATCTCGTCGTCGCCGAGCTCGATCGACGAGTCCGTGCCCTTGAAGTCGTAGCGGTTGGCGAGCTCGCGCGCCGCCTGGTCCACCGCGTTGCGGACCTCCTGCATGTCGACCTCGGACACCACATCGAAGCTGGGCATGGGCCGGAGGTTACCGAAGGCGGTCGGCTGGTTCCGGTTGTCGACCGAGGCCGGCGCCTTGCTACGGTGGCGGCTCCCTGGGTCCGTGCCCGAGTGGCCAAAGGGAACGGGCTGTAAACCCGTCGGCTTACGCCTACGTTGGTTCAAATCCAACCGGGCCCACTGTGCGCAGCCCCGCCATCGGCGGGGCTGTCGTGCGTCAGACGGCGAGGTTCCCGGTGCCGGCGTTCGGCTGCCGGGGCGCCTGGGTGCTCACCGACGGCTCGACCAGCGCAACGTCGCCGGTGAGGGCTTCGAGCCGAGCCCACGTGGCGACCTCGTCTTGGTCGGTGAGCAGGATCACCTGGGGCGAACCGCTCGAGCGGGCGAGGAGCTCCATGAGCGTGAGCTTCGTGGCCGGTTCGGTCTCGGTGAAGGGGTCGTCGAGGATCAGCGGGAGCGACTCGCCGCCGGCGCCCAGGGTGCGCAGGCGACCGAGGTGGCTGATCAGCGCGTGGGCCAGCGCCTCGGTGCGCTCGTCGAGCTCGGGGGCCGTCGTCGACACCTGGCTGAGGGTGGCGAGCTCCTTGCGGAGGCGCGCCGCGGTCTCGATCTCTTCGTGGTGCGAGAGCGCCCACTCCACCGAGACGTCGCCCGCCAGGTTCGTCCACCGCGCCGCGGCCGCTCGGTGGTCCTCGGCCACGGCGAGGCGGCGGCGGCGGGCTTCGGTGTCGTCCATCATCTCGTTGACCCGGCCGACGACGTAGCCGAGGTAGGAGTCCACCCCCGCGTCGGCCAGCGCGCTCTGCTCCATCCGCTGCACGGCTTCCACCCGACCTCGCAGGACGAAGGCGAGCAGCACCGTGAGCATGCCGATGACCAAGATCGGGATGGCCATGCCGGGTCGGACCAGCGACACCGGCAGCGCAGCCAGGAGCGAGGCCGCGCACACCATCGATGCGTCGCGTCGGAGCCGGCGGTGCTCATCGATGGCCTCCTCGAGGCCCTGGTGGTGACGCTCGATGCGGGCTACCAGCTCGGCGTCCTCTGTCGAGGCCCGGGTGTCCTCGGTGATGGCGGTCATCTCGTCTTCGGTGATCCGCACCCGAGCGGCGGTCGACCACAGCTCGGTCTGGTCGAGCTCCGCGAGCCGCTTGACGGCCTCGTCACGTCGGGCATCTCGCGCCAGGCCGTCACGGTCGAGGTGCAGGCGATCTCGGGCCGTGCGAGCGTCGATCCCGTAGCGACCGAGCACATCGAGCCGGCCGTCGCCGGAGCGGAACTCCTCGCTCACGTCGGTGCCGGTGCCGAGATCCACGATCCGGTGGCCGCCCGATGCAGGGCGGAGCACCGCGAGCCGCCGTCCGCGGTCGTCGGCGAGCTCGAGGTTCACGCCGGAACGCGTGCTCCCCAGCCCACCGATCAGCTCGGCGACGAGGCCCTTGCGCGCGCCGGCATCGACCCCCGCCACGACCGTGAGGCGTGGGTGGAACGAGAGCGAGAAGGTGATCGACCCCTCCTCGATGACCAGCCGGCTGTAGCGCACCGCGCCCCATCGGCCGCGCGGCGCACGACTTGAGGGTTTCGTGGGTCGAACGGCCTACCCGCGGCGGCGCCGCCGCCGGGGCAGGCTCGGTGCCGTTCGCCCGGCAGGAACGGCTTTCGATCCGAGGGGCCGTCGTGGCTATGCTGACCAGCCGGTCGAGACCACCCCGCGCGGCCTCGAACGTCTCGCCTCCTTAGCTCAGTCGGCAGAGCGCTTCCATGGTAAGGAAGAGGTCGTGGGTTCGATTCCCACAGGAGGCTCGCATTCGCCAGTCTTGGCGGCGTAGCTCAGTTGGTCAGAGCACTCGGCTCATAATCGAGTTGTCACCGGTTCGAACCCGGTCGCCGCTACCACGTGGCCGAGCCCACCGAGGTCCGGTCCCCACGTTTCCCAACCGCCCGACTCACAAGGGAGCCATCCGCCATGGGCAAGGAAAAGTTCGAGCGCAACAAGCCGCACCTGAACATCGGCACGATGGGTCACATCGACCATGGC
>JBDIAX010000016.1:0-65780 GCA_039812605.1 Acidimicrobiia bacterium
GCCGAACACCTCGTGGAGCGCCTCGGCCTCGCGCCGGTCGTTGAGCCCGGTTCCGGTGCCGTGGGCGTTGACGTGGACGATCTCGGAGGGGTCCGCCTCGGCGTCGTCGAGCGCGGCGGTCATGCACTCGACGGCGCCGCTGCCCGATGGGCTGATGAGCGAGTCGGCGTCGTTGGTGTGGCCGCTCCCCCAGACCTCGGCGTAGATCCGCGCGCCCCGAGCCCGAGCGGCGTCGAGGTCCTCCAAGACGAGCATGGCGGCGCCCTCGGTGTGGGCGAAGCCGTCGCGGCGGACGTCGAAGGGGCGCACCCAACCGCTGGGCGAGAGGAGCCGCAGGTTCTCGAACGCGCTGACGATGATCTCCATCACCCGGCCCTGCGCCCCGCCCGCCACCACCGCCTGGCAGCGTCCGGAGCGGATCAGGTCCGCCCCCTCGGAGACGGCGTGGGTGCCGCTGGCGCACGCGGTGACCACGACCTTCGACGGCCCGCGCCAGCCGAGGTGCTGCGAGGTCATGGCGGCCACCAGGTTCTCGCAGCACGCCATGCCCAAGAACGCCGGGACGGCATCGCGGGCGTCGGGATCGAAGCGAGCGGACTCCTCCTCGATGGTGAGCGTGGCGCCGTACAGGGTCGACATGACCACACCGCCGCGCCGCGGATCGATCGTCGCCGGGTCGAGGCCGGCATCGGCGATGGCAAGGTGCGCCGCCGGCACCCCGTAGTGGGTGAATCGGTCGGAGCGCTTGATCTCCTTGGGGGTCATCCACGGGCTGGGGTCGAACGTGTCGAACCGCCGCACGACCGGGCCCGGCGGTGCCGAGCAGATCCAGTTCCAGAAGCGGTCGAGGTCGTGCCCGTTGGAGCTGACGGTCCCGATGCCGGTGATCGCCACCCGGGGTCGTTGCATCGTGGGGCCTTTCGGTCAGGAGGAGGGCAGGTCGGCGTCGCTGCGCCCAGCGCGCGACGTGAGGGTGAGCGCCTCGACGGCGATGTCGGAGGTGGCGCGAGATCGTGCCCGCTCCTCCTCGGTGAGGATCCGGTCGGCTGGCGGCGCGACCTCGGCCCGCTTGGTCGCCTGCACGGTGACGTACCGGTGCGCGCCGCCGGCGAACTCCCGGTAGAGGACCGACCCGGTGAGCCCGGAGAACTCGGCCATCGTCGCTCGGTCCTGCGGCGAGGCGGTGGCGAAGGCGAGCTGCTGGCGCTCCGCTCGCTCGTCTCGCGCCGCCACCACGTTCGCCGAGATGTCGCGCTGGTCGTCGATCGCCATGCCGAGCCGTTCGAGCAGCCGGCAGTAGGGGTCGACGAGGTCGTGGCGGACGATGTCGGCGTACAGGAGGCGCCCGCCCACCGCGAGCACCCGAACCGCCTCGCGGAAGAACCGCTCGATGTCGGGGTACGTGGCGCCGCTCTCGACGTTGACGAGCACATCGGCGATCCCCGACGCGAGCGGGAGGTCCTCCGCGTCGCCGACCGCCCACAGCGCATCGGGCCGATCCTGGGTCTTCGCGCAGTGGGCGATGGAGCCGGCCGCGATGTCGATGCCCGCGGTCCACGCGACCTCGTGGTAGCGGCGGACGAGCCACAGGTTGCCGCCGCGGCCGCATCCGACCTCCACCACCCGGCGACCGTCGAGCGGGGTGTCGCCGATGGTCTGGAACAGGAGCTGGGCGGAGTCCTTGTTGGGGAAGGCGAAGCCGAGCTTGGGGCCTCGGGGGGTCTCGCCGTCGAGCACCCGGTACCCGAAGTTCAAGAAGCGGAGGTGGCGATCGAACGGGGTGCCGTCGACGATCTCGTTCAGGTCGTCGAAGTTGCTCGCTTGCGCCGCCTTGACGTCGCGGTCCGAGCGCGAGCGGTCCATCGGTCGCTAGGCGTCGGTGCGGCGTGCGTCCACGAGCTGCACGAACTCGTCGACCGACTCGATGTCGTACAGGTCGTCCTCGGGGATCTCGATCCCGAACGCGACCTCCGCCTTGTTCACCACCTCGATCAGGTCGATGCTGTCGGCGTCGAGGTCGTCGGCGAGGCGGCTCCCTCGAGCGATGTCGTCTTCGGGGAGGCCGAGGACCCCCGCGAGCTGGGCCCGGACCCATGCGAACGTGTCGTCGGACATCGTGGCCTCCGATCCTGAGCCCGGGCACGGTCGCCGCGGGCTGCCCGGTCGACCTTAGGTCACGATCCGGTGCCGCAGTCGGCGAACAGGTCGCCCGCGTCGCACTCGTCTTGGAGCCAGGCGCCGACGGTCTCGCTCAGGCGCTGGGCCCCCGCTTCGTCGAGGTGGTTGCGGTCGTGGAACAGGTCCGATGCCCACGATCGGGTGAACTCCTCGTGGATCGGGATGCCCTCGTCGTCGGCCCACGCCACGAGCTGCTCGGTCCATCCGTCCATCGTCGCCAGGTCCACGCCGCCGGCCTCGAGGGGCCCTCGATCGACGGGGAGCACCAGGATCGCCGGGGTGATCGAGCGGTCGCGCAGGTCGTCCACGAACGCCTCGAGCTCCGCCACGTCGAACCGCCCCTTCGAGAACTCGCGGTACAGGGCGGCGCCCAGCGGGTCGGCGTCGGTGGGCACCGACTCCTGGTGGTAGTCGTACACCTCGCCGTCGGGGCCGGTGTTGACCGCGACCACGGCGGGATCGGTCTCGGTCGTCCAGTCCATCCCGGTGCCCGCCGTGGGCGTCGGTTGCTCCTCGCCTCGCAGCGTCCGCCCGATGCCGCGGGCGAGGGTCGCCGGGTCCCTCAGGTAGGGGCGGTAGCGGATCAGCGCGGAGCGCTGGCGCAGGCGCCACCCGATCGATCCGAGCTGGCCGCCGGTGATCTGATCGAACGCGCTGTCGTAGGCGGCTCGGGCCTCGAGGTAGTTCGGCGAGTCCTTCTCGGGGATGTCGGCCACGGTCATCGGCAGCATGGAGATGACCACGACCTTGGGGTCGAGCGCGGGGATGACGACCTGGTCGGCCCAGGCCCGGTACGTGTCGACGAAGGTGCCGGCGAGCGCCGCGTTGTAGACCCCGTCGATGCCGGGCGCGTGCTGCTCGATCACCGACGGGACGAGCCCGCCGGCCGTCTCCGACGAGCCCAGGATGGCGACGTCGGTCGGGCCCGAGCGGCGGTACATCTGGTCGGCCTTGAGGAACGCCCGCTCCTCGGAGCCCGCGGTGCGCTCGATGTTGGGTCCGATGGCCCGGGCGGACGCCTCGGCCACGAGCAGGGTGGCGACGATGATCGCCGCCGCGCCCCACCACCGGACTCGTCGACGGCGCCGGCCACGGCGCGTGGGTCGCTCGGGACGGTCGCGAGCACGTCCCTCGGCCACGGGGCGACGGTACTACGGGCCGTCGGCGATCCGGTCGCAGCCGCGCGGATCGGAACTTGACCGTCGGGTCAAGTACGGTGGCGGTCCACGCCGGCGCGCAGGGGTGCGCCACCGAGTGCACACAGGGGACGCTCCCGATGACGAACACCCTCGACGCGGCCATCGACACCAGCGAGGAGATCCTCGACGAGCTCCAGTCGTGGCTCGCCGACAACTGGGACCCGGACCTCACGGTGGCCCAGTGGTGGGAGCGCCTCGGCCTCGCCGGGTGGGCGGCCCCGACGTTGCCCACCAACGCCTACGGCCGCGGCGTGGCCCGCAGCGTCGGCGTGCGCATCCAGAAGGCGATCGGGGAGTTCGGCGCCCTGGGCGCCCCCTCGGGCCTCGGGCTCCTGCTGGCCGCTCCCACCATCGCCGACCACGGCACCCAGGAGCAGATCGACACGTTCGTGCGCGACATCGTCACCGGGCAGCGGGCCTGGTGCCAGCTGTTCTCCGAGCCGGGCGCCGGCTCCGACCTCGCCGGGCTCACCACCCGAGCCATCAAGGACGGCGACGAGTGGATCGTCACCGGCCAGAAGGTGTGGACCTCGCTCGGGCAGACGGCCGACTACGGCATGCTCATCGCCCGCACCGCACCCGACCTCCCCAAGCACCAGGGCATCACGTACTTCGGCATCGACATGCACCAGGACGGCATCGACGTGCGGCCCCTGCGGGAGATGACCGGTCACGCCATGTTCAACGAGACGTTCATGGACGAGGCCCGGGTGCCCGACGCGAACATCATCGGCGCGCTCAACAACGGCTGGGCCGTCGCGAACACCACGCTCGGCCACGAGCGCGCTGGCCTCGGCGCCGGGGGCGGCTCCGGTGGCGGCGGCGCGGCAACGCCGGGCACGATCGCCGGCCACCTCGACAAGCGCGTGGGCGACTTCGTCTCGAGCCGGCCGAAGAAGGCCGCGTCGTCGGAGCCGAAGGCCAAGAAGCGCAACGACCACGGCAGCGCCGCGATGCTGGTCGGGATGGCTCGCCACTACGGCTGCCTGGAGGACCCGATCATCCGCCAGGGCCTCGCGACCCTCTACACGCTGGGCGAGATCGGCCGCTACAACGCCGAGCGGTCGAAGGCCGCCCGCTCCCAGGGCAAGGACATCCCCGGCATCGGCAACATCGCCAAGCTCGGCATGTCGAACATCGTTCGGCTGCAGCGCGACCTCGGCCTCGCCATCACCGGCCCCGCGGGCATGCTCCACGGGTACACGGGCGACGAGATCAAGGCCCTGAACGAGGCCACGGGCAACCCGTTCCTCAACGCCGTCACCACCACCGCCCTGTACGCGCAGGCCCCGCCCATCTACGGCGGCACCGATCAGATCCAGCGCAACATCATCGGCGAGCGCGTCCTCGGCCTTCCCAAGGAGCCGGGCGACACCAAGAACGTCCCCTTCAGCGAGCTCCCGAAGAACGCCTGATCGAAGATCGAGCGGGCCGTTGCCCGCGGCAGCGGCGCTACTCGCCGATGGAGACGATCTCGACGGTCATGGTGTGGCCGGTGGGCGTCTCGTAGGTGACCGAGACCCCGACCGCTCCGCCCATGAGCGCCTGGCCCAGGGCTGAGCCGGGGGACAGGATCTCGTAGCTGTCGACCTGCTCGTCGACCAGGCCCAGGAGGTAGCGCTCGACGTCGGTCTCGCCCTCGTAGCGGATGCCGACGATCCGACTGTCGAGGTCCACGATGACCGCGTTCTCGAGGAGGTTCGCGAGGTGGTTGATGCGGCCCTGCATCTTCCCCTGCTCCTCCTTGGCGGCGTGGTAGTCGCCGTTCTCGGAGAGGTCGCCCAGCTCGCGGGCGGCCTCGATCTTGCGGGCGATGTCGATGCGGCCCCGGGTCACCAGGTCCTCGTGCTCGGCGGTGAGGCGCTCGTGCGCGTCCGGCGACAGCGGCGGCGCGCCGTGGTCGAAGGCGGGGATGGCGTCGGCAGGCATGGTCTCCAAGTCTAGGAGGCCGAGCGACGCCCCAACCCCGGTCGGGCGCCCGGTCGCGCGGCCACGACGATGGCGGCGAGCGGCGCGAGGAGCCAGCCGGCCGCCTTCGCGGCGTCCCAGGAGATCCAGTCGTGGAACGCGTCCCAGAACGCCGACGCGCCGTTCCAGAGCGGCACGTCGGTGACGTATCCCTGGTCCTGCGCCGCCTGGATCTGGCCGGTGCGGGTGATGAAGTACACCGCGACGAACACGCTCGCCGCGCTCAGCAGCGCGGCCATCACGCCCTGGGCCGCCCCGCCGCGCCGGGCCCCGATGACGACGGCTTGGCCCACGAGGACGCCCACGAGCACGGAGGTGTAGGGCCACCACTCGGTGTCGAGCTTGGAGCAGAGCGCCCACCACGCGACGCCGGCGACACCGGCCGCAGCCAGACCGATGAGCAGCCCGTCTCCGAGGCGCGTGCGCACCACCGGCGGCGCCGGGGTCGCGCCGAGGGGCAGGGCGCCTGCCGCGGTGGGCGCACCGGCCCACGCTCCCGGGCGAGGTGGGACCGTGGGAGGCACGCCGGGCACGCCTCCCTCCATCGCCCGCGCCGCGCACGCGCCGCACCAATCGGGGTGGCGAGGGTCGGCGGCGACGGCGGGAAGGGGAGCGCCGCAGCGGGCGCAGGATGGGAGCGACACGGGTACCTCACGGAGCGGTCGCGGCGAACCTACCGCGGCGGCCCACCGTTGCGGAGGAACGGCACCCGCCGCCTAGACTCGGGGCATGTCTCGACCGCACCCGGGCATCGCGATTCCCTAGCGCACACCGCCCTCGGTGTGCGCCTCGAGCCGTCCACTTCGGTGGGCGGCTTCGTCGTTTGTGGGGCGAGCGCCCGCGGCCTCGACGTCGGTCGGCAACGGAACCCATCGGAGAACTGGAGCAAGCACGTGGCACATCGGATCGCAGTGATCGGCGGCGACGGCATCGGCCCCGAGGTCGTCGCCGAGGCGCTGAAGGTCGTGCGCGCCGCCGGCGTCGAGCTCGACACCACCGACTTCGACCTCGGGGGCGCCCGCTACCTGCGTGACGGCACCGTGCTGCCCGACGAGGTGCTCGACGAGCTGCGCACCTTCGACGCCATCCTCCTCGGCGCCGTCGGCACCCCCGACGTCCCGCCCGGGGTCATCGAGCGCGGCCTGCTGCTCAAGATGCGCTTCGCTCTGGATCAGTACGTGAACCTCCGACCCTTCAACCTCGCCGAGAAGGACATCGACTTCCTCGTCGTGCGCGAGAACACCGAGGGCACCTACGCCGGCGAGGGCGGGTTCCTCCGCAAGGGGACGCCCAACGAGATCGCCACCCAGGGCTCGGTCAACACCCGCCTCGGCGTCGAGCGGGTCATCCGCTACGCCTTCGACCTGGCCCAGAGCCGCCCCCGCAAGCACCTCACCATGGTCCACAAGACCAACGTGCTCACCTTCGCCGGCGACCTCTGGCAGCGCACCTTCGACGAGGTCGCCGCCGAGTACCCCGAGGTCGCCACCGCCTACAACCACGTCGACGCCGCCTGCATCTACTTCGTGCAGGATCCGCAGCGCTACGACGTCATCGTCACCGACAACCTCTTCGGCGACATCCTCACGGACCTCGGCGGCGCCGTCTCGGGCGGCATCGGGTTCGCCAGCTCCGGCAACCTCGATCCGAGCCGCCAGGCGCCCTCGATGTTCGAGCCGGTCCACGGCTCGGCTCCCGACATCGCCGGCCAAGCCAAGGCCAACCCCATCGCCGCCATCCTGTCGGCCGCCATGATGTTGGACCTGCTGGGAGAGGGCGACGCCGCGGCGCGCATCCGCAAGGCGTGCGCCGCCACCACCGAGCTCACCGCATCCACCCCCGAGATCGGCGACGCCGTCGCCGCTCGGGTCTGAAGGGGGACCACCACACCATGCCCATCACGCCCACCTCGAAGATCTGGATGAACGGCGAGCTCGTCGACTGGGACGCCGCGCAGATCCACGTGCTCACCCACTCGCTCCACTACGGCATGGGCGTGTTCGAGGGCATCCGCGCCTACGAGACCGCGGCGGGGCCCGCGGTGTTCCGCCTCACGGACCACATCGAGCGCCTGTTCAACAGCGCCAAGATCTTGATGATGGACCTCCCGTACTCGGTCGACGAGCTGGTGGAGGCCACGAAGCTGGTCGTGCGCGAGAGCGGCCTGCCGTCCTGCTACATCCGCCCGATCGCCTTCTACGGCTACGGCGAGATGGGCCTCAACACGATCCCGTGCACGGTCGACGTCGCGATCGCCTGCTGGCCGTGGGGGGCGTACCTGGGCGACGACGCGCTCACGAAGGGCGTGAAGCTCAAGACCAGCTCGTGGACCCGCCACGACCACAACACGATGCCCCCGGCGTCCAAGACCACCGGCAACTACGTGAACTCGTCGCTGGCGAAGGTCGAGGCCCTCAACGCCGGCTACGAGGAGGCGATCATGCTCAGCCCGCAGGGCTACATCGCCGAGTGCACGGGCGAGAACGTGTTCGTCGCCCGCCACGGCAAGTTCCTCACGCCGCCGCTCGCCGCCGGCGCGCTCGAGGGCATCACCCAGCACTCCGTGATGACCATCGCGAAGGACCTCGGCATCGACGTCGAGCTGTCCAACATCGTCCGCTCCGACGTCTACGTGGCCGAGGAGATGTTCCTCTGCGGCACCGCGGCCGAGGTCTCGGCGGTCAACTCGCTCGACGATCGGCCGATCCCTTGTCCTGGCCCGATGACCACGGCGATCGCCGAGGAGTACCACAAGGCGATCCGGGGCCAGACCGACCGCTACAAGGACTGGGTCGAACATGTCTCCTGACGAGGCGGCCCCGGAGCCGTCGCTCACCGAACTCATGCCCGCCCGCGACCCCGGCCTGCCGGAGGTCGTGGAGATCTACGACACCACCCTGCGCGACGGCGCCCAGCTCGAGGGCATCTCGCTCACCGTCGACGACAAGCTCCGCATCGCCGACGAGCTCGACGAGCTCGGCGTCCACTTCATCGAGGGCGGCTACCCCGGCTCGAACCCCAAGGACATCGAGTTCTTCGAGCGCGCCGCGCGCGAGCTGCGCTTCGAGCGCTCGCTGCTCGTGGCGTTCGGCTCGACCCGTCGCCCGCGCGGCAAGGTCGACGACGACCCCACCCTGCGCGACCTGCTCGCCGCGGGCACGTCCGCGGTCTGCATCGTCGGGAAGAGCTCGGCGTACCACGTCACCGAGACGCTCGGGACCTCCCTCGAGGAGGGCGAGGCCATGGTGGCCGACTCGGTGCGCCACCTCGTCGGTTCCGGCGTGCGGGTGCTCTTCGATGCCGAGCACTTCTTCGACGGCTGGAAGCACGATCCCGAGTTCTCGCTGCGCGTCCTCGAGGCGGCGGCCGAGCAGGGCGCCGAGACGCTCGTGCTGTGCGACACCAACGGCGGAGCGCTGCCCCACGAGGTCGAGGCCGTGGTCCGCGAGGTCACCGGGCACTTCCGCGACGACGTCAAGGTGTCGGTGCACCTCCACGACGACACCGGGTGCGGCGTGGCCAACGCGCTCGCCGGCGTGCGCGGCGGTGCCGTGCAGGTGCAGGGCACCATCAACGGCTACGGCGAGCGCACCGGCAACTGCAACCTCACCACCATCATCCCGAACCTGACCCTCAAGATGGGCGTGCGCACGCTCCCTGAGGGGCGGCTCCAGCGGCTGACCGCGGCCAGCAACCGCATCGCGGAGATCGTCAACTTCACCCCGGATCCGCAAGCGCCCTACGTGGGTTCCTCGGCGTTCGCCCACAAGGCGGGACTGCACGCGTCGGGCGTCGCCAAGCGCAAGGACGCCTACGAGCACGTGGACCCGGCCGCCGTGGGCAACGGCACCCGGTTCGTGGTGTCGGAGATGGCCGGCAAGGCCACGATCGGCCTGAAGGCGAAGGAGATCGGCGTCGACCTCGACGGCCCAGCGCTCACCGCGGTCATCGACGAGCTCAAGCGACTCGAGCACGAGGGCTACCACTTCGAGGCGGCCGACGGTTCGCTCGAGCTCCTCATGCGCCGTGCTTCGGGGTGGGTGCACCCCTACTTCGAGCTCGAGTCGTACCGGGTGATCGTCAGCGAGGCCGACGACGTCCGCCACGACACCGAGGCCATCGTCAAGCTGAAGGTGGGCGACGAGCGGATCATGCGCATCGGCGAGGGCAACGGCCCCGTCAACGCGCTCGACGCCGCGGTGCGCGCCGCCATCGGGTCCGCCTACCCGCAGCTTGCCAAGGTCCACCTCACCGACTTCAAGGTGCGCGTGCTCGACACCGCCAAGGGCACCGGCGCGGTGACCCGGGTGCTCATCGACTCCACCAACGGCCGCCGGTCGTGGTCCACCATCGGCGTCAGCGAGAACATCATCCAGGCGGCCTGGCAGGCGTTGGAGGACTCCCTCGTCTACGGCCTGCTCCACACCGAGGAGTAGCCCCTCGAGGTGGCCGAAGGCGGGTTCGGGGGCCGGTCAGGGGTGCAGGTAGCGTTCCCGTCGATGGCAGCGCCCGAGTTCGTCCCCACCAAGCCCACCGATCGGCCCCGCGCCTACTCGTCGCCGCCCGGGCGCGACGACGACTGGCAGCCGGGCCGGCCCGCGGAGCTGGTGAACGACGGCGGCCAGCCCGACCTCGATGCCGGCCGGATGGGTGCGCCTGGGCCCGACCAGGGCTACCTGCTCAAGCTCGTGCCGATGCTGCGCGACGAGCTGGTCCTCGCCTCGCGCGAGGACCGACGCGATGCGGAGGCCGGCAGCGTGGCGATCGCCTTGAAGCGCGCGTCGCTCTTCGGTCGGGCGCCCGTGCTGGCCGATCTCCGGGTCGCGTACACGGTGTGGGGGCTGCTCGACGCGGCTGCTCCCGCCGAGCTGGTCGCCGAGCGGACGACGCGCTTCGAGGGCGTGCACCACACGGCGCACCACTACCCGGAGCTCCGCGCCGTGGCCGATTCGGTGCCCGAGGCCACGCTGCGCCTCACCCTCGCCGAGGTCGCCGCGCGCCACGCCGCCGACTGGCGCTCGCTGCTGGTCCTCTGACCGCCGGCGACGGCAGAAGGGGTCGTTCGACCCGTTGAATCCGTCCGCGGCCGGCCGATCCTGTGCAGCAGAAGCTGCACGGGAGGTGGCTGCGATGTTGACCGAGACCATCCCGATGCGGCCCCTGCTCCGGGGCCGGTTGCACCAGGTGGCGTTCGTCGCGTCGCTGTTCGGGCTGGTCTGGCTGGTGGACGCCGCCGCCACGCCCCGCGCTCGGGCGGTGGCCTGGGTGTACGGCCTCGCGAGCGCGCTGCTGTACCTCACGAGCTCGACCTACCACGTGTTCGCCCGCTCGCCTCGCGCCCGTCGCATCATGCAGCGGGCCGATCACTCCATGATCTTCGTGCTGATCGCCGGCACGTTCACCCCGTTGGCGGTGCTCGGCGTGGCGGGTCCGTGGAAGTGGGCGGCGCTGGTGGCCGTGTGGCTGGCCGCGCTGGCAGGGGTGGTCCTGAAGGTGGTGGCGATCGACAGGTACCCGCGCTTGGGCGGTGCGCTCTACATCGTGATCGGCTGGGCCGGGGTGGTCGTCTTCCCGGCGCTCTCGGATCGACCGGGGACCCTCGCCTTGGTGGTCGTCGGTGGGTTGCTCTACACGGCGGGCGCCGCGCTCTTCGCGCTGAATCGGCCGATCCTGTCGCCACGGGTCTTCGGCTACCACGAGGTCTGGCACGCCTTCGGCGTCGCCGCCGGGGTGGCCCTCTACGCTGCGAACCTCGGCCTCGTTCGGGCTGGTTGAGCCCCGGAGCGTGCCCCTGGCCAGCGGGGGTGCGCCGGTAGGGTGGCCTCGTGGCTCCCTCCGTTCGCGTCCGCTTCGCGCCCTCGCCCACCGGCTTCCTCCACGTCGGGTCGGGCCACTCCGCGCTCGCCAACTGGCTGGTCGCCCGGCGCACCGGGGGCGAGTTCCTGCTGCGGATCGAAGACACCGATGCCGAGCGCAACCGCCCTGAGCTGATCGACAACGTGCTCGAGATGCTCGAGTGGCTCGGTCTCACCTGGGATGGCACGCCGGTCAAGCAGAGCGAGCGGGGAGACCTGTACGCCGACGCCGCGGCGAAGCTGATCGCCGGTGGCGCGGTCTACGCGTGCGACTGCACGGGTGAGCAGGTCCAGGCCCGCAACAAGGAGGCCGGTGGCAAGCCCGGCTACGACGGTCACTGCCGCGACCGGGGCCTCGAGCCGGGGCCGGGTCGGGCGCTCCGCTTCCGCACGCCCCGCGAGGGTCGCACCGGCTGGACCGACCTCGTGCGGGGAGACGTCTCGTTCGCCAACGCCGACATCGAGGACTTCGTCGTGGTGCGCGGCAACGGTGCGCCCATGTTCCTGCTGGCCAACGCCTTCGACGACGCGGACATGGGCATCACCCACGTCATCCGCGGTGAGGACCACGTCAACAGCACGCCGAAGTACCTCCTGCTGCTCGAGGCGCTGGGCCTGCCGGCACCGGAGGCGTTCGCGCACATGCCGCTGCTCGTGAACGAGGGCCGCAAGAAGCTGTCGAAGCGACGCGACGACGTGTCGATGGCCGACTACCAGGCCCGAGGGTTCCTCCCCGAGGCCATGGTCAACTACCTCGCCCTCCTCGGGTGGGGGCCGTCCGACGGCGTGGAGGTCCGGCCGGTCGCCGAGATCGTCGAGCAGTACCGCCTCGAAGACGTCAACGCGGCACCCGCGTTCTTCGACCAGAAGAAGCTGACCTTCGTCAACGCGGAGCACATCCGGGCCCTTCCGGTCGACGAGTTCGTGGCGCGGGCCACGCCGTTCCTGACCAGGGGCGAGGCCGCGGTCGAAGCGCTGCGCTCGTTGGCCACGGAGGTGCAGGAGCGGGTCCGCACCCTGGTCGAGGTCGAGCCGATGATCGAGTTCCTGGTGGTCGACGAGCCCGAGGTCGACCCAGCATCGTGGACGAAGGCCATCGACAAGGGTCGCAACGTGGCGGCGATGCTCGACGCCACCATCGCCCGGCTCGAGCCGCTGGCCGACTCCTGGACGCCGCCGGAGATCGAAGCGGCGGTGCGCTCGGCGGCGATCGACGCTGAGATCGTGAACGCGGAGGGGGAGCCGCAGCTGTCGAAGGCGCAGGGCCCCGTGCGCGTCGCCATCAGCGGTCGCACGGTCGGTCCGCCGCTGTGGGAGTCGCTCGCGGTGCTGGGTCCGGCCCGCACGCTGGCGCGCCTGCGGGCGACGAGGGGCCGGGTGGGGTGACTCCGGCGGCCGTGGACGTCGACCGTGCGGAGGTCGTCGACGCCCCCGAAGGCTCGGGTGGAGGCAACGACACCGCTCCTGGCGGCCCGGGCGCCCCCGGCTCGTCGCCTCCTCGCCGTGGCCGGCGTCGCTGGTTCCGTTGGACGGCCCTGCTCCTCGTCGCGGTGGTCGTGGGCTACGCGGTCGCGACGTTCGGCCTGGTCTGGAGGGCGAGCCGAGCCGACCACGCCCGGCCTGCAGGGGCCATCGTCGTGCTCGGCGCCGCGCAGTACGACGGCCGGCCATCGCCGGCGCTGGCGGCGCGCCTCGATCACGCCTACGAGCTGTGGGACCAGGGGCTCGCGCCGATCATCGTGGTCACCGGCGGTCGCCAGGAGGGCGACCGGTTCACCGAGGCCACCGCCGGCTACAACGACCTGCGCGCACGAGGCGTGCCCGACGAGGCCATCCGCAAGGAGGTCCAAGGGCGCACCACCTACGAGTCCCTCGCCGCGACCTCGCGCTTCTTGCGGGAGGAGGGCATCGACGACGTGATCTTGGTGTCGAGCCCCGCTCACGCGGCCCGGATCGCCGGCATCGCCGACGACGTCGGGCTCGACGGGGTGGTGTCGCCGGCCGAAGGGTCGGCATCGGTGCGCTCGCTCGCTCGGGAGTCGGCGATCGTGGCCCTCGGTCAGCTCGTCGGCTACCGCCGCTTGGAGCGGTTCGACCGCTGAGGTCGCCGACCGGCGGGTCCCCCGCCGGTCGAGCGCTGCGCCCGAAGGCGTCAGATCGGTGTCACGTTGCGGCGACGGACGTTCACCTTCGGGTCACCTGAGGGCAACAGCGCGCTCATAGCCTTGCGGCCGATGTCGACCTCCTCGCACCTCGATGTGACCGACGAGGCCGCGATCGCCGCCGTGCTCGCCGAGGTGCGCGCCGTCGCAGCGGCCACCGAAGGCGACCGTCCGTCCGCCGCTGTCCGTGCGGTGCCCTCGGAACGCTTCGGCGCGTCGAGCACTCCGGCAGGGAGGGCGGCGTTGCGGACCGTGCCGTCTCGGGTACAGGTGCCGGGCGTGCAGGTGCTTCGGTGGCCGGCGGAGGCTGCCCATCGAGATGCGTGCCAGCCCTGCCTCTGGCTGCTGCCGGTCGGGGAGCTCCCGCCGGTGGTCGGCCCGTCCGAGGACTGGTTGCGGTCCCCGGCCAACGACCGCGACGTCGAGGCCCGTGCCCGGCGCCTGGCCAGCCGGGCCGGACCCGAGCGGGGCGACGATCCGTCCCTGACCATCGCCCCCGACGGGCGGGCGCAGCGGGGTGGCACGGTCGTGCACCTCCCCCCGATCGAGGCCAGCATCCTGCGAGCGCTGGCATCGCGCGCCGATCAGGTCGTCTCGCGCGAGGTCCTGCGCAGGAGGGTGTGGGGGGATGCGCCGCCGAGCGCCCGGGCGCTGGACAGCCGGATCCACGCGCTGCGTGGCCGGGTGGAGCGGTTGGGGCTCGTCGTCCACACCATTCGCGGTCGAGGCTTCCTCCTGGCCTCGACGACGTCGGGCGCCGAACCCGTGCCCCGGTGGCGATGATCCACGCGCCCCGGGTCGCTCCGACGACTCGCTCTCGTCGGCGCACCTGGCCCGGACGGCGCTCGGTCGGCCGGGTGCTGCTCGTGGTCGCCGCATCCTCGCTCGTGATCGGGGCGCCGTCGGTCGCCACCATCGCGGTGCGTGGGGTGTGGGGTGCGGCTCGGTTCGAGGTGCGTCGAGAGGTCGACCGGCAGCAGTCGGCCGTCCCCGCCGGTGTCACCGGACCGTCTGCTCGCCCTCGCTCGTCCGCCCCGATCCGTTCGCTGCCCGTGCTGCCCGTCGTGGGCGTCCTGGCGTCGGTCGTGGCCCTGGCCGCGGCGGCCAACCGGTGGTGGACCCTCGGCGGTGCTCGGCTCGACCGCCTGACGGCGGCCGCCTGGTCGGCGACCTCGTCGCGTGGTCCTCCGGTCGGAGCCTGACCGGCACCGACGCGTCCGCGTCGGGCCTGCTTCGGACTCGATCGAAAGGACCATGTGGTGCCATCCGCGACCTTCGCGTCTCCCATCGTCGGCGGGGCCTTCCGTCTCACACCCACCGGCGCCGCCCCTGGGGCGACCCGCCCCGACCTCGAAGCCGAGGTCGAAGCCGAGGTCGAAGCCGAGGTCGAGGTGGTGAGGTGGCCGTCGCAGGCTGCCCGCCGCCACGAGCTGGCCGCGCTCGGCCGGCCGCGCCTGCTCGTGCTCGATCCGGGCGCACCGCCGCTCGTGACCTGGGACGACGGTGAGGAGTGGGTCCGCAAGCCGGTAAGCGACCTCGAGGTCAGCCACCGGATCGATCAGCTCCGGAGCCGTCGTCGGCGCGAGGGTGGCGATCGGGCGGCCGGCGACGGTTCGACCGCCACGCCCATCATCGACGTCGACGGCCGCGTGTGGGCGCTCGGCCGCTCCTCGCGCCTGCGGCCCGCGGGCGCGGTCATCGCGGCTGCGCTCGTGCAGCGGACCGGGTTCGCGGTGCCGGTGCGAGCGATTCGGGCGTCGCTCTCGGCGGCGGGCATCGAGCTGGCTCGAGGGGCCTTCGACGAGGAGGTCGGCCGGGTCCGTCGAACGCTTCGAGGCTTCGGGCTCCACATCCGGACCCTGGGCGCAGACGCGCTGATCGCGCTCCCGCACTGAGCCACGGGGGTCGTTCGCGTCCGATCGGTAGGCTCCTCGCCCGTGAGCACCGAAGCTGAAGCCGCCGTCCGCCGCTACCTCGCCTGGCTCGAGGATCCGTCGTCGGCGGTCGACCCCCAACTCGTGGCTGCCGCGGAGGCGGCGTTCGCTTCGGCATCCGATCCCATCGCCAAGCTCCACGCCGCAGCCGACCTCGAGCGGGCACGGTCCGCCGACGCCGGTGCCATCGAGGCCGACTTCGTGGCGCACGCCAAGGCGTACGCCCAGGAGCAGGACATCCCCGCGGCGGCGTTCGCCGCCCTGGGCGTCAGCGCCGACCTGCTGGTTCGTGCCGGCATCGCGGTCGCCTCGGGCCGGGGCCGTCGGGCTCCCGCCGTGGCACGGGCTCGAGCCCCGCAGGTGCCCGTCAGCCAGATCAAGGCCGTCGTGAGCCAGCTCCCGAAGCGCTTCACCCTCGCCCAGCTCGCAGATCGTGCCGGGGGAGGGTCGCCGGCCACCGTTCGCAAGGCGGTCGACGAGCTCATCATCGAGGGCCGGGTCACGTCGCTCGGGCCCGTCCCGGACCACAAGGGGCCGGGCCGGGCTCCCACCCAGTACGAGCAGCAGTAGGCACCACGAGCAACGCCGCCGATCCCGGGGGAACGGCGGCGTCGGTCAGCGCTTCGCTTGGCACCCCCAACGGGATTCGAACCCGTGCCGCCACCTTGAGAGGGTGGTGTCCTAGGCCGCTAGACGATGGGGGCTCGTCGTTGCGAGGGGTCAACCTAGTCGCCGCCCGGCCCCGCGCACGAACCGGATCGAGCAGGATCGCCGAGCCACCTCGAGCATGGGTCCGAGGCTGGGCGGTGCCGGTGGCCGCTCATGCGCCCGTCGACTTCCCGCAGCCCGACGGACCGAGGAGGACGAGGACCTCGCCATCGGCCACCACGAGGTCGAGGCCGTCGACGGCGGTGGTGGGCCCGAACCGCTTGGTGACCCCGCGCAGCACCACCTGGTCGGCTGGTGCCTCGTTCGCCCCGCCCGCGTCGCCCGTCCCCACGGGCCCGTCCATCGCGGGGCACCGGCGCCTTGGGCCGCCTCCGTGAGCGACGAAGGACCCGAGCCGCTGCGTGCCGATGTCGTGAGCACGAAGAAGGCGCCCGGCCGTGCGGCCTGGGCGCCTTCTCACGTACTTGGCTCGGGGGGGAGGACTCGAACCCCCAATGACTGGACCAGAACCAGTTGTGTTACCGATTACACCACCCCCGAACGGGTGGACCGCCGATGGTAGACGACGGCCTCGGAGCCGGGGAAACTGCTTCGGCGGAGCGGCTACCAGCCCCGATAGGTGGGGGAGCGGCGCTCCACGAACGCGGCCACGCCCTCGTTGGCATCGACCGTGGACATGTTCAGCTCTTGGGCCACGGCCTCGTTCTGGAACGCCGTGGACCGGTCGGACTCGAGCGACGTGTTCACCAGCCACTTGGTGAGCGCCAGGGCCCGGGTGGGTGCGGCGGCGAGCCGAGCCGCCCACTCCTCGACGGCGGCGTCGAGCTCGTCCGCGGCCACGACCTTGTTGACCAGGCCGAGCTCGAGGGCGTCCGCAGCTGACAGGTCGTCGCCGAAGAAGAGGAGCTCCTTCGCCCGCTGCACGCCGACCCGACGGGGGAGCAGGTACGCGCCGCCGCCGTCGGGCACCAGGCCGCGGCGCACGAACACCTCGATGAGGCGCGACTCCTCGGTCGCGACCACCAGGTCGCAGGCCATCACGATGTGGGCACCGATGCCCGCGGCGGTGCCGCCGACGGCGGCGACCACCGGCTTCTCGCAATCGAGGATGGCGGCCACCAGCGCCTGGGCGCCCTCGCGGATCAGCTTGGCGATCTCGCCGACGCCACGCTTGGGCGCGTCGTCGGGGCGCGGCGCCGGCGGCCGAGAGGCGCGGAGGTCGGCGCCGGTGCAGAACGCGTCGCCGGTGTGGCGCAGCACGACGGCCCGGATGCCCAGGTCGGCGGAGGCCTGCCCCAGCAGCTCGATCACCCGGTCGCGCTGGTCCGGGCTGATGGCGTTCTTCACATCGGGCCGGTTGAGGGTGATCGTGGCGATCCCCCGGTCGTCGACGTGGTGCTGCACCTGCTCGGTGAGCGGAAGCTCGGACGACGGCGTGGACACAGGGTGCTCCGATGGCTCGGCGGACGGGGATCGCAGCGTACGGCCTGTCCTGACACCCCGTCAGATGCCACGTCTCCTCCAGGTTCGGTCGATCGTGCTCGCAGAGCGGCAACGATCGACCGAACTTCGCTGGCGACGCGGCTCAGGGTGGCGGGGGAGGCAGGTCGACGAGGGAGCGCAGCGCGCGGCGGTCGACCTTCTGCATCGCGGTCAGCGGGAGGTCGTCGACCACCACTAGGTCCTCGGGGAGCTTGTGGTGGGCCAGGCGGTCGCGGGCGGCGGCGCGGAGGTCGTCGAGCGACGGGGGAGCGGCCGGGTCGGCAGGAACCACCACGGCGACGCCCACCTCGCCGAGCACCTCGTGGGGACGGGCGACCACCGCCACGTCGTGCACCGCTGGGTGATCGCCGAGCACCGCGGCGACCTCGCTCGGGAAGACGTTGTAGCCACCGCGGATGTACATCTCGCCTCGGCGCCCGGCGAGGGCGAGGCAGCCGGTCGGGTCGATCCGGCCGAGGTCGCCCGTCCGCAGCCACCCGCCGACCAGCGCGGACGCGGTGGCCTCGGGATCGCCCCAGTACCCCGACATCGTGGCCTCGCTCCGAAGCCAGACCTCGCCCACCTCGCCGGCCGGCAGCACCGACCCGTCGTCGCCGCGCACCTGCAGCCCCATCCCGGGCCGGGGGCGCCCGACGGTGTGGAGGGCTTCGTTGTCCGGGGCGTCGGGCGCGGTCGCGGTGCCCACCCCGCCGGACTCCGTGGACGACCAGCGGATGGAGTAGCCGGCGTCGAAGCGGCGCCGCGCCTCCTCGACCAGCGCCGGCGGGGAGGCCGCACCTCCCATGACCAGCAGCTTCACGCTCGACAGGTCGCGCTCGTCGAAGCGCTCGTCTCGCAGCAGCAGGGCGACCTGGGGAGCGACGCCGCCGATGGTCGAGATGCGCTCGCGCTCGACGAGGTCGAGCACGTCTGCGGCCCGCCATCGTTCGAGCAGGTGGGTGGTGGTGCCCATCCGCAGGTACCAGGGCAGCTTGGTGGTGAAGCCGACGTGCGCGAACTGGGTGGAGCCGTACTGGGGGATGGGGGTGTCGCCCCCCTCGGCATCGCCGACGTCGTAGCGGGCGATGGCCCGGAGCTGACGGTCGGTGAACCACGCCCCCTTCGGGAGGCCGGTGGTGCCGGAGGTGAACACGATGGCGACGGGCCGGTCGTCGTCGCCGGTCGCCGCGGTGGGACGGCCGCCACGGCGGGCGAGCCGGTGCACCGCGTCGGCATCGTTCAGCACCAGCTCGGGCGAGACCCGATCCAGGCACGCCGTGCGCTCGGCATCGGTGAGGCGCGGGTTCACGCCGGCGATGGCCGCGCCGAGCTTCGCGGTCGCGGCGTAGGCCACCACCCACGCCGACTCCGATGGCAGGGTCAGGCCGACGACGGCGCCCGGACCGACGCCAACGGCCTGGAGCCCGGCGGCCACCTCGTCGCTGCGCTGGTGCAGCTGGGCGTAGCTGAGGGTGCTGCCGTCCGGGTCGACGAACGCCGGGCGCTCGCCGAAGCGTTGGGCCGCGCGCCCGACCACGTCGGGGAGCAACGACGTCGCCACGTCAGCCGGCGAGCGTGGTGGTGGCGGCCTCGGTGGGGATCGGGGTCCCGCCATCGGTGCGTCCCCCGCACCCGGCGAGCGACAGCGTGACGGCCGCGAGCGCAGCGGCGAGGGCGAGGCGGGATCGGCGGCGCATCGGCGAGACCTCCGGGACGGGCGTGCCGAACCATCCTGCCCGCGCCCGGTCCGCGCCACGGCATCATGGGCAGCCCATGGCTCCCGCACCCGTCGAGATGTCGAACGACCAGGCCCGCCGCGTGGCGCTCGGCGCCCAGGGGTTCGCCGAGCCCCGCCCGACGGGCGCCGTCGATCGTCGACACGGCCGCAAGCTGCTCGACCGGGTCGGGGTGGTCCAGATCGACTCGGTCAACGTGGTGTGCCGGTCGCAGGAGCTTCCGCTCTTCGCTCGCCTCGGGCACCATCGGCGCGACCTCATCCCCAACCTCACCGCCGCGGGCGACCTCTTCGAGTACTGGGCGCACGAGGCTTCGCACGTGCCCGCCGCGCTCCACCCGCTCCTGCGCTGGCGCATGGCCGAAGCGAAGGACGGGATCGGCACCTGGGGTGCGGTCGCGGCGATCGCGCGCGACGAGCCGCATCTGGCCGAGCGCATCCTCGCCCAGGTGACCGAACGAGGCCCGGTCACGGTGTCGATGCTCGAGGGGATCGGCGACCGGACCGAGGGGATGTGGGGGTGGAGCCCTGGGAAGCGCGCGCTCGAGTACCTGTTCTGGAGCGGCCAGGTCACCGCTCGGCGAGGCCCGAACTTCGAGCGCTGGTACGACCTTCCCGAGCGGATGCTCCCGTCCGCCGCGCTCGATCCCCCGACGCCCGCACCGGTCGATGCGAAGAAGGCCCTCCTCGTGCTCGCCGCCCGATCGCACGGTGTGGGCACCGCGAAGGACCTCGCCGACTACTTCCGGCTCAACGTTCCCGAGTCGCGAGCGCTCCTGGCAGAGCTGGCCGACGAGGGTCGCCTGCTACGGGCTGACGTGCGCGGGTGGCGCCAGCCGGCGTTCCTGCACCCTGAGGCGCGGCGGCCGAACAACCCCAAGGCTCGGGCGCTCCTGTCGCCGTTCGACTCCTTGGTGTGGGAACGAGACCGCACGGAGCGCATCTGGGGCTTCCGGTACCGCATCGAGATCTACGTGCCGAAGCCGAAGCGGGTGCACGGCTACTACGTCTTGCCGTTCCTCCTCGACGGTCGCCTGGTCGCCAGGGTCGATCTGAAGGCCGACCGCAAGGCCGGCGTGCTGCTGGTCCAGGGTGCGTTCGCCGAAGACGACGTGGAGGAGCAGGTGGTCAGCGAGGAGCTCGCCGCGGAGCTCGTCGAGCTTGCCGGGTTCCTCGGGTTGGATGGCGTGGAGGTGGTGGCGAACGGCGACCTCGCCCCAGCACTGGCTGCCGCGGTCGAGCGGCGCTGAGGCCCAGCGCCGGAGCGCGGGCTCAGCGGGTGCGGGGCTCGATGCGGGCGCCCTGGAAGACCTTCTGGCCTTCGGCCAGCGCCTCCTCGGACATGCCCAGGTTGAGGAACGTGTTGCCGAGCTCGAGCGCCTGCTGACGGCTGAGCTCGCGTCCGGCCCACAGCGTGCGCAGCGTGGCCTGCATGGGTCCGGCGGGCGCCGACGCGATGGCCTCGGCCACCCAGCTGGCCCGATCGTCGAGCTCAGCCGATGGGCACACCTCTGACACCAGGCCGATCTCGAGGGCCCGCTGCGCCGAGAGCCGCTCGTGGTTGCCGAGCAGCGTCATGCGCAGGATCTCCCCGAACGGCACGCCCCGGTGCAGCATCAAGAGGGGCTCGTAGACGGCGGGCATGCCGTAGGTGACGTGGGGGTCGAAGAAGGTGGCGTGCTCGGCCGCGAGCAGGATGTCGACCTCGCCCAGGAAGTAGAAGGCGCCGCCGCACGCCATGCCGTTCACGGCGCACACCACCGGCTTCCAGAGGTCGTTGCTCTTGGGGCCGAGCAGCTTGCCGGGGTCGTCGTAGGTGTAGGGCGAGAAGTCGTACTGCGCGCCGTCCTCAGACGGCACGAAGTCGCGGTCGATGCCGGTGCAGAACGCCTTGTCGCCGGTGGCGGAGAGCACGATCGATCGCACCGAGTCGTCGGTGCGCATCGCCCGCCAGAGGGCGGACAGCTCGTCGCACATCACCTTGTTGAAGGCGTGGTACTTGTCGGGTCGGTCGAGGCGCACCCACAGCACGGCATCGCGCTGTTCGACGCGCAGGGTCTCGAGCGAGGTCAGGTCGATCGACATGGGTGCGAAACCTACCGATGGTCAGCGGTCGGGGTGGCCGGAGCGAACTCGGCACGGAACGTACGCACGGGCGTCCACCTTCCGTGCCGAGAACCAGATGAGGGTGCCGGCGGTGGGCCGACGGCGGGGTGGGCCGAGCGGGGAGCCGCCGGCGTCACTCGCCGAGGAGGTCGAGGGCAGCGGTGCGCTTGAGGCCCGGCGTGGTGACGACGTCCTTGTCGAGGTCGAGGTGCAGCATCCGGATCGCGTTGCCGCGCATCGCCTTGTAGATCTGCTCGTCGGTGAGCCCCTCCACCATCTTCTCCGCGACCTGCTTGGTCTCGGGCCAGGTGGAGTCCGTGTGGGGGTAGTCGGTCTCGAAGGTGATGTTGTCCTCGCCGACCTCGTCGATGGCCACGAGGCCGTGGCGGTCGCGGAAGAAGCAGCCGAACACGTTGCGGTAGTAGTAGGCCGACGGCGGCTCGGGGATGAGGTCCTTCACGCCGCCCCAGGCCCGGTGCTCGCGCCACACGTCGTCGACCCGCTCGAGCACGTAGGGCAGCCAGCCGATCTGGCCCTCGGAGTAGGCGAGGGTGAGCTTCGGGAACTTCACGAGGTTGCCGGAGAAGAGCCAGTCCGACAGCGACGCCATCGAGTTGTTGAACGACAGGGAGGCCGCCACCGCGACCGGCGCGTCGGCGGAGGTGGCGGGCATCCGCGACGACGAGCCGATGTGCATGTTGATGGTGGTCTCGGTGTCCTCGCACGCGGCGAAGAACGGATCCCAGAAGCCCGAGTGGATGCTCGGCAGGCCGAGGTGCGACGGGATCTCGCTGAAGCAGACGGCGTGCACGCCGCGCTCGGCGTTGCGACGCACCTCTTCGGCGGCGAGCTCCGCATCCCACAGCGGCACGATGATCAGCGGGATGAGGGCGCCGTTGGAGTCGCCGCACCACTCCTCGACCATCCAGTCGTTGTAGGCCTTCACGCAGGCCAGGCCCATCTCGCGATCGGGGTGCTCGGTGAAGGTCTGTCCGCAGAAGCGGGGGAACGTCGGGAAGCAGAGCGATGCCTCGACGTGGTTGATCTCCTGGTCCTTGATCCGCTCCGCCGGGTCGTAGCAGCCGGGGCGCATCTCGTCGTAGGTCATCGGCGTCATGGTCATCTCGTCGCGGGAGTACCCGACGGCGGCGACGTGGCGCTTGTGGATGTAGACGAGGTCGCCGAACACCCAGCAGTCGGCCGGGCGGCCATCGGGATCGAACTCCTGCTCGTAGGCGCCGCCGCCGATGTGGCGCATGCCGCCGATGCCGCGTCGCTCGACGCGGGGGCCGTCGGCCTTGAACCGCTGGGGGAGCCACTCCTGCCAGACGTGGGCCGGCTCGACCACGTGGTCGTCGACGCTGATGATCTTCGGCAGCTCGGCCACGGCCAGCCCTCCACGCTCGTGTGCTTCGGCGCCCGATGGTTGGCACCGTTTCTGACGGACCGTCAGATACTACCCTGACGCCCTGTCAGGGACCACCCGCTCCGAGCCTCGGGGCTCGTCTGCGGGCCTGCCGCCACCGCACGGGGGACCCAATCGTGAAGCTCGGCCTGACGTTCGGCCAACTGAATCCGAAGGCTTGGCAGGAGGTGGCGGTGGCCGCCGACGAGCTGGGCTACGAGTCGCTCTGGCTGCCTGAGCACCTCGTGTTCCCGTTGGAGGTCAGCGGCCAGCTGATCCCCGGCGAGGACCATCCGCCGGTGCCGCCCACCGTGCCCATCTTCGAGCCGTGCTCGTACCTGAGCTACCTCGCGGCTCGCACCTCGCGCATCAACCTCGGGACGTTCGTGTACCTGCTCGGGATCCGCCACCCGTTCGTCGGTGCACGGGGGTTCGCCACCCTCGACGTGCTGTCTGGGGGCCGGGCGCTCTGCGGTGTCGGCGCGGGGTGGCTGACGACGGAGTGGACCGCCGCCGGCCTCGATCCGGCGACCCGGGGGGCTCGCCTCGACGAAGCGATCGACGTGGTGCGGCGCCTGTGGACCGAGCCCACGATCGAGCACCACGGCGAGCACTTCGACTTCGCTCCCGTCGCCTTCGAGCCCAAGCCGATGCAGGCCGGTGGTCCGCCGATCCTGGTCGGCGGGGAGTCGAAGCGTGCGCTGCGGCGGGCCGCCGGGCGCGGCGACGGCTGGCTCGGCATGTGGCACACGCCGGACACGGCTGCCGAGCGGGTGGCCACCGTCCGCCAGTTCGCCGAGGACGCCGGCCGAGACCCGTCCGCCATCGAGGTCACGGTCATGGGGGAGCTGGACCCCGTCGAGGGCTGGGGGCCCTGGGACTCCGCCGGCGTCGACCGTCTGATCGTCACCCCGTGGGCCCGCTCGTCGGAGGCGGTCGACGCGATCACCGCCCTCGCCGAGACCTCGGGCCTGGCGTAGCGCCCTCGGCGGTCGCAAGCCTGCTCGCTTCGATCCTCAACCCCTCACCAGTGGGTTGCTCGGTGGCGGGCGCTCGCGAACGAGGGTGGCAGTGGGGCGTTCGGATGCTACCGATGAGTCTGTAGCCATCGAACAGGTGTTCGCCTACGGTTGCCTCCATGACCTCAACGGCGGATCTCCGGGCGCAAGCCGTGCAGTTGGCGGGCTCGCTCGACGCGGACCGGATGACCGGCGAGCAGGCGGCGGCTGCGTTGGATGACCTGGCGGTGGCGGACCGCGCGCTGGCGGGGACGGTGATGTTCTTGGGCCTGCGGGTGGCGCGGACCGATGCCTGGCGGGGGCAGGGCTTCCAGTCCGCAGCCGACTGGTTGGCGGCGAAGGTCGGCGTATCCGTGCGCGAGGCGCACCGGTTGCTGGGAACCGCCAGGAAGGCGGATCGGCTGCCGAAGACCAAGGACGCGATGCGTCGGGGCGACCTGTCTCCCGACCAGGCCGATGCGGTCGCGGGCGCGGCCTCGGTCGACCCCTCGTCGGAGGATGACCTGCTCGACACGGCCGCCAACGACACGCACAAGAAGCTGCAAGAGGAGGCGGCGCGCCGGAGAGCGGCGGCGACCGACTCCGCGGATCGTGAGGGGCGCATCCGGTCGCAGCGGTCGATCCGTCGGTTCACCGACGCCGACGGCGCCTTCAACCTGCACTGGCGGGGGCCGGCGGTCGACGGCGCCCGCCTCGAGGCGATGTTGCGGCCGCATGAGGAGCAGGCGTTCCGGACGGGACGGCGCTCGGCGGTGCGCGACACGTTCGAGAACCGCTCGTACGACGCCATGATGGCGCTGCTCGGAATCGCCCCCTCCTCGTCGCCGCCGTCATCCGCAGCGCCAACGTCCCAGGAGGCGGCAGACCCTTCGGGCGCGAACGGTGGTAGCGATCCGGCCGCATCCCCGAGCTCGACGGCGAAGGTGCCGGGTGGGAACAACGTGAAGGTCATCGTGCGCATCGATCACGACGCGCTGGTGCGAGGGCACACGATGGCCGGGGAGACCTGCGACATCGTCGGCGTGGGGCCGATCTCGGTCGCTGCATCCCGGGAGCTGATGCGCGACGCGTTCCTCGCCGCGGTGATCACCAAGGGCCGAGACGTCGTCAACGTCGCCCACCTCGGACGTGGGCTCAACGCCCACCAGCGCACCGCGATCGAAGCCATGGGATTGCGCTGCTCGAACATCGCCTGCAACCGGACCATCGCCATCCAGATCGATCACCGGGTGCCGTACGCGCAGGACCCGGTCACGGCACTCGCCAACCAAGACCCGCTCTGTCCCGAGTGCCATCGACGCAAGACCCACCACGGCTACCACCTCGAACCGGGCAGCGGTCCGCGCCGCTTCCTTCGACGCGACCCGCAGGCTCAGGCGAGCAAGGACGAGGCAGGGGAGGCTCGGGGCCCGACGCGGATCGAGCAGCCGACGCTGTGCTGATCGCAGGCGGGGGCGCCCCGCTCGGGCGCTCGTACCCGCGCGTCGGGAGCACGCTGGCGCAGGCTCAGGTGGCGAACGTGAGGGGCGAGATCGCGGCGAGCGACCCGTCGTCGAGGCGAAGCATCAGGACGCACGCGCCGGGGGCTTCGTCGCAGCGGCGCGGGAGGCCCCCCACCTCGATCGTCGCTGGGACCTCGAGTGCGGCGGAGCGGAGCTCCACGCCCTGGGCGTTCATCGCCTCGGACTCGACGTCGGTCGTCAACGCCCGCACCGAGCACCGCGTCGTATCGGGCGCCCGTTCCCCAGCGGACAGGCAGACGCGCAGCGTCGCAGCGCCCGCTCCGATCGGGGCCCGGAGGCGAACGACCTGTCCGACGGCCACCGGCCCGGCGGGGTCGAGCGTGCCGGTGATCGCCTCCGCCGTCTGGGTCGCGAGGACCGATGTCGCGGTCTCGCCGTCGCCGTCGCCGTCGCCCCGGCCCGAACCTCCCCCGATGCCACCGAGCGACTGGCTGCCCAGCCAGACCGCGATCGCTACCGCGAGCAGGATCCCGAGCAACCCAGCGCCGCCGCACCCCGCTCCCGCTGCCCCGACCGGTCGGCTCACCCCACCGAACCTACGGCCCCGCCGCCGTGGTGGCACCGACCCCGTCGCAGCCGGGGCGCCGATCGGCGGTTCGGGATGGCCTGACGGGGCGTCAGGTACGCTCGCCGGCCGTGCCCGCACCGACGCTCCGCTCCCTCGTCGAGCCCGCCACCACCGCGATCGTCACCTCCGAGGTCCAGAACGGCGTCGTCGGTGAGCGGTCGGCGCTCCCGGAGCTGGCGGCGGCCGCGGCACCGATGATCGAACGCCTGGCCGTCCTCTGCGGCGCCGCTCGGGGCGCTGGCGCTCGGGTGATCCACGCCACCGCGTCGCGCCGGGCCGACGGTGCGGGCTCGAACCAGAACGCCCGCCTGTTCCTCGCCGTGCGCAAGTCGCCCGTCGCCCTGCTCCCCGGCTCGCTCGAGTCCGCGGTCGTCCCGGCGCTCGGCCCCGAGCCGGAGGACCTCGTGCTGGGTCGGCTGCACGGCCTCAACCCGATGGCAGGCACAGACCTCGACCCGATCCTGCGCAACCTGGGCATCCGCACGATCGTCGTCACCGGCGTGTCGGTGAACGTCGCGGTCACCAACCTCGTCATGGACGCCGTGAACCTCGGGTACCAGGTGGTCGTGCCCCGCGACGCCGTCTGCGGCCTGCCTGCCGCCTACGCCGATGCCGTCATCGACAACACGCTCTCGCTCCTCGCCACGGTCACCACGGTCGACGATCTGGTCGCGGCGTGGCACGACGAGCGGACCGAAGCAGCGACGGAGGAGCCCTCGTGACCGACCAGACCAGCGACCCCACCCCCGCTGTCGCCGCCGACCCCGACGGCGACGATCCCCGCGCCGACCCCGACGGCGACGATCCCCGCGCCGACCTGCGCTGGGGCACCATCGCCAACCTGGTGGTCGACGCGGTCGCCCGCGGCGGCGACGGGGAGGCCATGGTCGACGGCGATCGCACCTGGACGTGGTCGGAGCTGGGCGGCGAGGTCGGTCGGGCCACCAAGGCGTTCATCGACGCCGGCATCGAGGTCGGCGACCGGGTGGCGATCTGGGCGCCGAACTGCGCCGAGTGGGTGGTGGCGCTGCTGGGGCTCCAGAGTGCCGGTGCGGTCCTCGTCCCGCTCAACACGCGCTTCAAGGGCGTGGAGGCCGCAGACATCCTCAGTCGGAGCCGGGCTCGGATCCTGGTCACGGTCGACGGGTTCCTCGGCAACCGCTACGTGGGCATGCTCGACGGCTTCGACCTCCCGCACCTCGAGCGCATCGTCGTGCTCCGCTCCGACCAGGACGACGACCTGCCGGCGGCCGCCCAGCGGTGGGAGGACTTCTTGACCTCGGGCGAGGCGAGCGAGGTCACCGACGTCTTGGTGGCCGCCCGTCGGGCCGAGGTGCAGCCGAGCAGCGTCGCCGACCTGCTCTTCACGTCGGGCACGACCGGCAAGCCCAAGGGCGTCATCTGCGCGCACGAGCAGACGTTGCGCACCGTGGCCACCTGGGCCAACGTCGTCGGCCTCGGGCCCGACGACCGCTACCTGGCCATCAACCCGTTCTTCCACTCGTTCGGGTACAAGGCCGGGATCGTCGCCTGGCTCGCCACCGGCGGGGTGCTCGTGCCCATGGGGGTCTTCGACGTGCCCGAGGCGATGCGCCTCATCACCGAGCAGCGGATCTCGATGGTGCCCGGGCCGCCGACGCTCTACCAGACGATCCTGAACCACCCGGACCGAGCGCAGCTCGACTCGTCCAGCCTGCGGCTGGCGGTCACGGGGGCCGCGTCGGTGCCGGTGAGCCTGGTGGAGCAGATGCACACCGACCTCGGGTTCGACACGGTCATCACCGCGTACGGGCTCACCGAGGGATGCGGCTTCGCGACGATGTGCCGCCGCAGCGACTCCGCCGAGACGATCGCGAGCACCTCCGGCCGGGCGATGCCGGGCATCGAGGTGCGCATCGCCGGAGACGACGGCGACACCCTGCCCGCTGGGGAGCCCGGCGAGGTGCTCGTGCGTGGCTACAACGTGATGCGCGGCTACTTCGAGAACCCCGAGGCCACCGCCGAGGCCATCGACGGCGATGGCTGGCTCCACACCGGCGACGTCGGCGTGATGGACGAGCGCGGCTACCTGCGCATCACCGACCGCATCAAGGACCTGTTCATCGTCGGTGGCTTCAACGCCTATCCGGCGGAGATCGAGAACCTGCTGCTCGCGCACCCCGACATCGCGCAGGTGGCGGTCGTGGGCGTGCCCGACGAGCGCATGGGCGAGGTGGGGGCGGCGTTCGTGGTTCCCACCACTGCCACCACGCCCGACCCCGACGAGATCCTGGCCTGGGCCCGTGAGCACATGGCCAACTACAAGGCGCCGCGCTACGTCCGCATCGTCGACGCGCTGCCGTTCAACCCCGGAGGCAAGGTCATGAAGTTCGTGTTGCGCGACCAGCTCGCAGCGGAGGAGGCGGGAACGTGAGCATCATCGCCGCCGCCACCCCGTCCGCCGACTACGGCGATCAGCTCGACGTCATCATCCTGCTGGTCCGGGTCATCGTGGGCGCCACCTTCGCCGCGCACGGCTACAAGCACTTCTTCCTCGGCGGCAAGCTCGCCGGCACCGCTCGCTGGTTCGACTCGCTCGGCATGAAGCCGAACGGGAAGATCCACGCCTGGCTGGCCTCCGCCACCGAGCTGGGGTGCGGGGCGCTGCTCATGTTGGGCCTGCTCACCCCGCTCGCCGCCGCCGGCTATGTCGGCGTGCTGTTCGTCGCCGGTTGGACCAACCACCGGCCCAAGGGCTTCTGGAGCGACTCCGGCTGGGAGTACGTCTTCATCCTGTCGACCTTCGCCGTGTTCATCGCCTCGGTCGGTCCGGGCACCCACTCGCTCGACTGGGCGCTGGGCGTCGACGTCGCCTTCGCGCCGTTCACCGCGTTCGCCATCGCCGTCGGCCTCGGCCTGGCCAGCGGGATCGGGCTGGTCGCCGCCTGCTTCCGGCCTCCCGTCGCCGAGGGCGACGACGCGTAGTCTGCGTGGCGTGACGGGTGAGGACACGGTGGCCGAGACCACCGACGAGCAGGAGCCACGGGCCGCCGATGGGCGGGTGCCCGGTCGTCGCGGCCTGGCGACCCGCCAGCGGCTGCTCGACTGCACGGCGACGATGCTGCGCACCAGCTCGTACCGCGACCTGAAGGTGGTGGAGATCGCACGGGAGGCGGGAACCTCGCCGGCCACCTTCTACCAGTACTTCCCCGACGTGGAGTCGGCGATCCTCGTGCTCGCCGACGACATGGTGGCTGAGGGCGGCGAGCGGTTCGCCCACCTGGTCACCGGCGCCACGTGGAAGGGCAAGGGGGCCTACGAGGCGGCCGACGCGCTCGCCGACGCGGTCCTGTCGTTCTGGGAGGAGCACCAGCCGGTGCTGCGCGTGGTCGACCTCGCCACCGACGAGGGCGACAAGCGCTTCGCCAACGTCCGCACCCGCCTGCTCAACGAGCTCAACAACGCGCTCGCCGCCGCGGCCCGGGAGCAGCAGGTGACCGGGCGTGGCCAGGAGGGGATCGACCCGAACGCCATCGCCGGGGTGCTCGTCGCGATGCTCGTGCACGTGTCGGCCCACCGCCTCGGGTTCGAGTTCTGGGGCGTCCGCACCGACGACCTGCGCGCCACGATGGCCCGGATCATCTCCTGGTCGATCACCGGCCAGAAGCCGACCTCCTAAGCTCCGAAGGTCCGTCGGCGGGTCGCCGGCGGCGAGGAGGGGTGGGAGTGAAGCGGCCGCCGGAGATCGATGGCTTCGAGTTGCAGGACCTCATCGGTCGAGGCGGCTTCTCGTCGGTGTACCGGGCGTTCCAGCCGCGGTTGAACCGGCAGGTGGCGGTGAAGGTGATCGATGCCGACCTCCACACCGACGAGGACGCTCGACGACGGTTCGAGCGCGAGTGCCAGACGCTCGGCTCGCTCACCGGCCACCACGCCGTGGTGATGGTGCACGAGGTCGGCGACACCCCTGATGGCCGTCCGTTCATCGCGATGGAGCTGCTCGAGGGAGGGTCGCTCCAGGACCGCCTCCGGGACGCGGGGCCGCTCCCGTGGCCAGAGGTCGCAGCCGTCGGGGTGCAGGTGGCAGAGGCGCTCGCCGCGGCTCACGAGCTCGGGATCCTCCATCGGGACGTGAAGCCGGCGAACGTGATGCGGGACCGGTTCGGCCGCCACAAGCTCGGGGACTTCGGCATCGCTGGTTTGGCCTCGTCCGCGCAGACCACCGCCGGCGCCGCCGCGGCGACGGTCGCCTACGCCGCTCCGGAGGTGCTCCTCGGCAAGCGTGCCACCGCCGCCAGCGACCTCTACGGGTTGGGAGCGACCCTCTACGCGCTGCTGTCCGGAGCGCCCGCCTTCGCATCGGAGACCGACGAGTCCATCGTCCCGATGGTCATGCGGGTCACCAGCGATCCACCCCCGGAGCTGCCCGTGGCGATCGCTCCCGACGCCTTCCGCTCGCTGCTCGCATCGCTCATGGTGAAGGATCCCGCCGGCCGCCCCGCCGATGCCGTGCAGGTCGGGTCGATGCTCAAGGCGATCGAGGCATCGCACCTGCTCGAGACCACCCAGACCCACAGCCCGCCGGTGGAGGAGGCCGAGACGGTGTCGCTCGCGACCTCGCGGCTCGCGGACCCGGAGGTTCCCGCGGTCGAGCGCGCCGACCCGGTCGCCCCACCGCTCGGTGGCGAGCAGACGGTGGTCCACGAACGGCCCGATCCCGGAGCGGCCCCCAACGCCCCGACCGTGCTGCCGCGACCGGACCGAGCGGGGCCGTCATCGTGGGACCCCCAGCCCGAAGCGCCATCCGGTGGGAGCGGCGGTGCAAGCAGCGGTAGGGGTGGTGAAGGCGCACCACCCCTACCGGTGGGGGGCCCGCCTCCCGCCACCCCTGGTCGGGCACCCAGCATCGGGGCCCGTGCGCTCGCGTCGATCCTCGACTGGGCCGTGCTCGCCGCGTTGATGGGCGTGGCCTTCGCCCTCATCGCGCCGTTCGGGTACCCGACGCACGATGTCATCATGACCTTCGAGCCGGGGGGTTCCTCCACCCGGGTCGATCTCGGCCTCTCCGGCGTGACCATGACCGCCGACGACTACGGGACCACGGTGACGGTTCGCAACGAGACCGACGATGTGCTTCGGGTGGCGCTCGCGCCCCACGGCGCCGGCGAATCCGACCGGTACCCAACGAACGGCGCGACCGTCGATCCTCGGTCCGAGCGCACGTTCGGCCTCGGGAAGCTTCCCGCGGGCTCCTACGACGTCGTGCTCGTCGGCGCGGATCGCTCCGATACCGCGGTCTTCGACGGATCGAGCGGGGTCGGCGCCATCCGGCTCGAGGCAGCTCCGGGCTTCGGCGTTGCTGAGGTGATCGCCATCGGCGCGCTGGCCGCAGCGGTGCTGGCGGTCGGTTGGCCGGTCGCGGCGATCCTGGCGCTCACCTCCTTGCTGACGGTGCTGAGCGACCCTTGGGACCATGTCAGCGGTGCCAGGGCGGTGTTCGGGGCGGTCGTCCTGCTCGTCGCGCTGGTCTACGAGGTGGTCGTCCGGTGGCGGCGGGAGGCGTCGATCGGCGAGAGCGTCGCCCACATCGCCGTCGGCTCCGCGTCGGGTGGGCGCGCCTCGTTCGGTGCGCTGCTGGTGCGTTGGCTGGCCAAGCCGATCTCGAGCATCCCCGTGCTCGCGGGCTACTGGTGGCCTCGAACCCAGGGCGGCGGTCCCGCGTGGCACGACCGGGTCGCGAACGTGGCGTTCCGCGAGGACCGCCCGACCGAGGGCTGAAGCACCCGGGTGGTCGGGCGCCGCCACCTACCCTGTCGGCATGAAGCTCGACGACGTCGATGGCGAGGACTTCCAGATCGAGGATCGGCGCGGCCAAGCGAGCGCGGGAGGTGGCCTCGGTGCGGTCCTCGGCGGCAAGGGTGCCAAGGCCGGCATCCCGGCCATCGTCATCATGGTGGTGGCGCTGCTGCTGACCCGTGGCGGGGGCGGGGGCAGCGGCGGCACGGGCGGGCTCGATGACATCCTCGGCCAGTTCAGCGGCGAGTCCCCGTCCGGTCAGGCTGCACCGACCGATGCCGGCACCACCAAGGACGCGCAGTACCGGTTCGTGGGGCAGGTCGGCACGCTCCTCGAGGACTATTGGTCGAAGTCGTTCCAGGAGTCGGGCCAGCGGTTCGAGAAGGCGACGCTCGTGATCTTCGACGCCCCCACCGACACCGGCGGCTGCGGCATCGGTCAGCCCGAGGCCGGCCCCTTCTACTGCCCGCCGTCGCAGAAGATCTTCATCGACTTCGGGTTCTACGAGCAGTTGGAGCGCCAGCTCGGCTTCGACGGCGACTTCGCCATGGCCTACGTCCTCGCCCACGAGTACGGCCACCACGTGCAGAACCTGCTCGGCATCGACGACGAGGTCCGCAAGGCCCAGGACGGCGCGTCCCAGGCGGAGGCCAACGCCCTGTCCGTGAAGATGGAGCTCCAGGCCGACTGCTTCGCCGGGGTCTGGGCCAAGTCCGCGTACAACCGCATGGAGCAGGGCGACCTAGACGAGGCGATCGACGCGGCCCAGGCCGTCGGCGACGACGCGATCCAAGGGTCCAACGCCAACCAGGAGTCGTTCACCCACGGCACCTCGGAGCAGCGCAAGCAGTGGTTCACCACCGGCTTCGAGTCCGGCGACGCCTCACGCTGCGACACGTTCAGCTAGCGGGTTCTCGCTCGATCGTCAGCACCTGGTCGGCCTCGACGTCGGTGAGCACCTGGGGATCGCCCCCGCCCGGCCAGGTGACATCGATGCGGTCGGCATGGTCGCTGGCGCCGAGGCCGACGTGCACGTCGGTCGGGTTGCCGCTCTGGAAGCTGCCGTCGGCGCGCACCAGCGAGAGCTGGGACCGACCGTCGCCGAAGCGGATGCGGACCTGGGCGCCGATCGCGAACGGGTTGGTGCCGTCCGGGTCTCGGAGGCGCAGGGTGAGGCGGTGGCGCCCCTTCGCCGGCGTGTCGTTGCGATAGAGGATCGGCGCGTCCTCCGTGTTGGCGATGATCAGGTCGAGGTCGCCGTCACCGTCGGCGTCGAAGGCCACCACCGCCTTGCCGTTCGCCCGGTCCGTGATGCCGATGGAGGCGGCACCTTGGGGCCAGGGGGTCGTGTCCTGACCCTTCCAGAACCGGCTGCGGTCGTCGTCGAAGCGGGCCCGCATCGCGGCGTCGGGGTCGCGGATCTCGAGCCCGGGGTTGTCGATGACCGGGCGGTACCCGTTGACCATGAAGAGGTCCCGGTGCCCGTCATCGTCGAGGTCCTCGCCGGTGGCTCCCCAACCCCAGGACCCATCTCGAACGCCGTACTCGTCGGTGGCATCGGTGAACGAGCCCTTGCCGTCGCCGAGGTACAGCCGGTTGCCCGAGCAGGCGAACGTCGGGGTCTGCACCGGGCAGCTGTCGTCCTCGGTTGGCACGCGGATCGCCGTCACGAACCAGTCGATGTTCCCGTCGCCGTCGATGTCCTCGACCACCGAGCCCATCCCGTTCTCGTCGGTGCCGAGACCCGACTCCTCGGTGACGTCTTCGAAGCGCTTCCCGTCGACGTTGCGGAACAGGCGGCTGGTGCAGACATCGCCGGTCATGAGGAGGTCCTCCCAGCCATCGCCGTCGACGTCGGCGAACCTGGGCTGGAACGCGATCACGGTGTCGACGTCGACACCGCTCGATGCCGTGACGTCTTCGAAGTGGCCGGTCCCGTCGTTGGTGTACAGGCGGGTCCGGCTGTCGATCGGGTCGCCGGGCGCCGAGGGCTTCACGTTCGCCACCATCTCGCACACCGACTTGATCCCGCGAGGGCGCGACGTGAGGTCAGGCTGGTCGAAGAGCACGTTGGTGTACCACTGGGCGACCACGAGGTCGAGGTCGCCGTCGTGGTCCCAGTCGAAGAACGTGGCGCCGTAGCCGGCGTTGCCGAGGTAGCCCTTGATGACCGGGAGGTCTTGGAGCCCTCGGCCGCGCGCCTCGTCTCGGAAGGTGCCGTCGCCTCGGTTGACGTAGAGCACGTTGGCGGTTCGTCCCGCGCCGGTGAGGAGCAGGTCGAGGTCGCCGTCGCCCTCGATGTCGGCCCAGAGTGCCGTCGCGTAGCCGCTCTCTTGGTCCGGGCCGGGCACGCCAGCCTCCTCGGTCACGTCGGTGAAGCGTCCGTGGCCGTCGTTCGCCATCAGGCGTCCCGGCAGCCCGAGGCGGGTGAGGTACAGGTCGAGGTCGCCGTCGCCGTCGTAGTCCGCGACGGCGACGCCGCCGGTGTTGACGTCGTCGCCGGCGGGCGGCTTCGCGGTGTGCGGTGCGTCGAGGCCGGCCTCCTTCGTCACGTCGGTGAACGTGAGGCCGTTGCGCTGCGCGTCGGTGAGCGTGTCCGGGAGCAGGTCCTCGTAGAGCGCCTGGTCGGCCGAGATCGTGGTCGTCGTGGCCCGGCCGGGTCCCGCGCTGGGTCCGGTGCCGTCGGTGTTGGTGAGCGCCCAGGCAGCGGCGACCAAGGCGATGGTGCCTCCCGCGGCGAGCACCTTCCGTCGACCGATCGCCACCTCGCGTCCTCCCACGACGCCCCACCGCAACCGCGGCCGTCGACGATGGTACGGCGTCGGGTGGGTCGGCGTGAGGTCGGCGTGAGGTCGGCCGCCGTCGGCGCCGGAGGACCGCGCGGCGGCCGCGGCCAGGGCAGCGATCTGACACAGTGTCAGCGCATGGGGACCACCACGGGCTCCGACGGGTTGGCCGTCGGGATGCAGCTGCCGATCCAATCGAAGTCCACCAACTTCGTCGAGCCCTGGGAACGTGACGCCGGGGCGCCAGAGCTCGCGCTGGTGGCCCAGGCCGCCGACCGTGCGGGGCTCGCCTACGTCGCGGTGTGCGACCACGTCGCGATCCCCTCGGAGCAGGCGGAGGTCATGGGGGAGGAGTGGTGGGACACCGTCGCCACCCTCGGTTGGCTGGCCGGCATCACCGAGCGCGTGGGGCTGCTGAGCCACGTGTACGTGCCGGCCTATCGCCATCCCCTCCAGGTGGCCAAGGCCTTCTCGACCCTCGATGCCATCTCGGGCGGCAGGGTGATCATGGGGGTCGGTGTCGGCCACGTCCGAGGGGAGTTCGAGGCGCTCGGGCTGCCCTTCGAGGAGCGGGGCGCGCTGCTCGACGAGTCGATCGACGCGCTGCGGGCTGCCTTCGCCGAGGACTACCCCACGCTTCCCGGCCCGCGCTGGCCGGCGGCAGACCTCGGGCAACGGCCCCGCCCGGCGCAGGCGGACGGACCGCCGATCTGGGTCGGAGGGTCCTCGCCCGCTGCGCTCCGACGCGCCGCCCAACGGGGCGACGGCTGGTTGCCCCAGGGGCCCGTGGACCCCGAGATCATCGGTCGCCTCAACGACCTGCGAGCCGCTGCCGGTCGCCACGAGCCGTTCACCATCGGTGCCCTCGTCGGTCCCACCTACGTGGGCGAGCCCGATTGGGACCTCGCCACACCGACGCTCGCCGGGCCTCCCGAGAAGCTCGCCCACGTCCTGGGCAAGTTCCGGGCGATGGGCGTCGGCCAGGTGCAGGTCCGCCTGCGCTCGCGATCGGCCGCGGAGCTGGTGGAGCAGATCGAGCGCTTCGGCTCCGAGGTGCTCCCCCTCCTCGGCTGACCGCTCGGACCGGCCGACCGATCGAAGCCCCCAACCCCGGAAGGAGCCGGATGCTGCTGCAAGGAAAGGTCGGCATCGTGTCGGGCATCGGCCCCGGCATGGGCCGCGACATCTCCCTCGCGTTCGCCCGTGAGGGCGCGGACGTGGTGCTCGTGGGCCGAACCCAGGCCAAGCTCGACGCGGTCGCGGCGGAGGTCGAGTCGCTCGGCCGTCGAGCGCTGCCCCTCGTCGCCGACATCGCCGATGAGGCCGCGTGCGTGGCGGTGGCCGAGCAGGCCGTCGCCGAGCTCGGCGGGGTCGACATCGTGGTCAACAACGCCTACGACGGAGGCGACGCCAAGACGTTCCTCGAGGCCGACTTCGATCGTTGGCGCCAGACGATGGAGGTCAACCTGTTCGGATCGCTCGCCATGACGCGGGCGTGCGTGCCGGCGCTCGAGGCGAGCGGCGACGGGCGCGTCATCATGATCAACACGATGTCGACCCAGCGCATCCAGCCGCGGTGGGGGGCGTACGCCGCGTCGAAGGGGGCGCTCGCCACCGTCACCAAGACCCTGGCCCTCGAGCTCGGGTCGAAGGGGATCCGGGTCAACGGCGTCCACCCCGGCTACATCTACGGCGACTCGGTCGAGTGGTACTTCAACCACCAGGCTGAGAAGCGCGGGATCACCTTCCAGGAGGTGTACGACGAGGTCGCCTCAGAGACGTGCTTGGGCTACTTGCCCCACTCCGAGGAGATCGCGGGCACCGTGGTCTTCTTCGCCTCCCCGCTGGCGAAGCCTGTGACCGGCCAGATGATCGGGGTCAACGCCGGCCACTGGTTCAACGGCTAGGCCGGGAGCGAGACGCGGTGGTGGTCGGACCCGACGAAGGGACCCAGGAATGAAGCTGTTCGCGTTCGTGAAGCGCAAGGAGGGGATGTCGCGGGAGGACTTCCTGTCCTACTGGCACACCCAGCACGGGCCGATGATCCGAGACACGCCGGAGCTCGGTGGACAGACGCTCAGCTACGTGCAGCACCCGGCCGCGCCCGGGGACCGGTCGGGGTGGGACGGCGTCGCCGTGCAGGAGTTCGCCTCGTGGGACGACTTCCTGGCGATGCTGTCGGGGCCGGCCGGCGAGCTCATGCGGGAGGACGAGGCCAACTTCCTCGATCCGTCCTCGATCAAGGTCGTGTTCACCGAGGGCGAGGTCGTGATGATCGACCCCGCGAGCCCGCCGGCGCCTCGGCCGTGAGCGCCCGGTTCCAGGGGCGGCAGGCGCTGGTCACCGGCGGCGGCTCCGGCATCGGCGAGGCCGTGTGCCGGCTCTTCGCCGCCGAGGGAGCGCAGGTCACCGTGCTCGACCGCGACGGCGCCGCCGCGGACCGGGTGGCATCGGACATCGACGGGCGGCCCGTGGCGTGCGATGTGCGAGACGCCGACGCCGTCGACGCCGCGGTGCTCGACGCGGCCTCGGCCATGGGCGGGCTCACCGACCTGGTCAACAACGCCGGCGTCGGGACGGCGAAGCCCCTGCTCAGCTACACCGACAAGGAGTGGGCGCTGCTGATCGGGGTCAACCTGACCGGGACGTTCCACGGCATCCGGGCCGCCGGGCCGATCATGCTGGAGGCGGGGAGGGGGTCCATCGTCAACAACGCGTCGCTCACCGGCATCCGCCCCACCCGTGGCGAGGGCCCGTACTCCGCGGCGAAGGCCGGCGTGCTCAACCTCACGCAGACGGCCGCGCTCGAGCTGGCCCCAGCCGTACGGGTCAACGCCGTGGCGCCAGGGATGATCCACACGCCGCTGACCGAGATCGTGGTGGGCAACGACGAGTGGCGGACGGCCGCCGAGTCCGGGACGCCGGCCGGTCGCGTCGGCAGGGCCGAGGAGGTGGCCGAGGTGATCGCGTTCCTCTCCAGCGACGCCGCCTCCTACGTGACCGGCCAGACGATCGTCGTCGACGGGGGATCGGTGCTCCCCAGCCTGCAGTCCGACGCCCTCCTGCGGGCCATCTCCGCGTCCGGCTTCGGCCTCGGCTGATCGGGAGCGACCCGGTGAGCGATCGCTCGAGCGGACCCGACGAAGGCCTTCGGGCCACGCTGTTCGGCACGGTCCCCATCGAGGCCTGGCCCCTGGGCGACGATCCGGCCGGCGAGCCGTGGGACGGGTTCGTGCGGGCCCGACACCACCTCGCGTCCGGCGATCAGGACCTGGCGATCCGCGAGTGGTCGCAGATCGCGCTGGCCGCGGAGCTCTCGGGCGGCGAGTCCCGCCACGTGCTCCAGGCGTGGAGCTTCCTGCGGAGGGCGGGCGTGGTCCCGGACGAGTCGATCGCCGGCGAGGTGCTCGGCGTGGTGGTGGAGGTCACCGTGGAGGATGCCCACGACGTGCTGGCCGCCTACCGCGACGGCTCGGTCCGCTACCTGAACCACGCCGGTGGGGCGACCATCCTCGACGAGGTGCCGCCCGAGGTGGCGCTCGAGGCGGCCGCGCTGCTGACCGCGGGTCAAGCGCTCGCCGACCGGATCGGACCGTGGACCGATGCCCTTCCCGAGCTGCCGGTCGGGTCCATGCGCCTCACGATGCTGACCCGCGGTGGTCCCCGGTTCGGTCAGGGCCCTGACTCGGTCCTGGGCGACGACCCCATGGTCGCCCCGGTCCTCGCCGCGGCCACCGGTCTGCTCGTCGCCGTCGTCGGCCTCACGACGGGCTGATGTCGGGTGGCGCCGGCGATCACGTGATGGCGCCGGTACCGTCGGGTCGTGCACGTCGACCGGCCCCACCGATGACCGATGCCGCCGAGCTCGTGCGGCGTTCTGATCGCGGTCGGGTCGCCACGCTGACCCTGGGCCGTCCGGCCACCCGCAACGCGCTCTCGATGGCGGTGCTCGACGCCTTGGCCGCGCACCTCGCCGATGTGGAGGCGGACCCCTCGGTGCACGTCGTGGTGCTGGCGGGGGAGGGTCCGGCCTTCAGCGCCGGCCACGACCTGCGGGAGATCGTCGCCCACCCCGACGAGGCCTACCGTCGCCAGCTGTTCGCCCGCTGCTCGGAGGTGATGCTCGCCCTCACCCGGCTGCGCCAGCCGGTCATCGCCAAGGTGCACGGCGTCGCTACGGCGGCGGGCTGCCAGCTGGTGGCCACCTGCGACCTCGCCGTCGCGGGCGCGTCGGCTCGCTTCGCCACGCCCGGGGTCGACATCGGCCTGTTCTGCACGACGCCGATGGTCGCGCTCGCCCGCGGCGTCGGGTCGAAGGCGGCCATGGAGATGCTCCTCACCGGCGAGCCGGTCGACGCCGCCCACGCGCAGCGGATCGGGCTGGTCAACCGGGTGGTGCCCGACGGCGAGCTCGACGCCGCGGTGGACGAGCTGGCCGACCAGATCGCCGCCAAGCCGCCAGCGACGGTCGCGCTCGGAAAGGCGGCGTTCTCGCGGCTGCGGTCGCTCTCGCTCGACGAGGCCTACGCCGACGCGTCGGAGACCATGGCGTGCAACCTCGAGATGGACGAGGCGGCGGAGGGCATCGCCGCGTTCCTGGAGAAGCGCCCGCCCCGCTGGAGCACCTCGTGACCGCACCCGCACCGTCGGCGACCTGGATCACGCCGCTCGACCCGGACCGAGATCCGCTGGCCCGACCCGACGGGGTGCGGCTGGCGGTCAAGGACTGCATCGACGTGGCCGGAGTCGTCACCACGGCCGGGTCGCCGGTGATCGCCGAGTCCGCGGAGCCGGCCGGTGCCGACGCGGCGTGCTTGGCGGTGGCGCGCGCCGCCGGGGCTCGCATCGTGGGCAAGGCGAACCTGCACGAGCTCTGCTTCGGGGCCACGGGCGTGAACCCCCACTACGGCACGCCCACGAACCCGATCGATCCCCGCCGCATCCCCGGCGGATCCTCCAGCGGATCCGCGGTCGCCGTCGCCGACGAAGAGGCGGATGTTGGCTTCGGCACCGACACCGCGGGCTCCATCCGCAACCCGGCGGCGTGCTGCGGCATCGCCGGCCTCAAGACCACCTTCGGCGTCGTCCCGGTGGACGGCGTGCGGCCGCTGGCGCCGTCGCTCGACACGGTCGGCGTCCTGGCGCGCACGGTGGCGGACCTGGCGATGGGGGCCACGCTGCTCGACCCGCGGCTCACCGATGGCGAGGTCGCGGCGTCCACCACAGCGGGCCGGCTGCGGTTGCCCCACACCGATCCCACGATCGAGGCGGCCATCGACTCGGCGCTGATCGACGCCGGGATCGAGGTGGTGGACGTGGAGCTCCCCGGGTGGGACGCGGCCCACGCCGCCGCGCTCACCGTGCTGTTCGGCGAAGCGCTCCTCGCCAACGATGCCCTCTGGCGCCACCACCACGACCGGCTCGGTGCGGACCTCGTCGAGCGCTTCACGTTCGCCCAGGCCATCAGCCCCGCGGAGCTGGGCGATGCCCGGGCCCAGCGCGAGCCGTGGCGGACGGAGCTGGCGGAGGTGCTCGGCTCGGTCGGCGTGCTGGTCTTGCCCACCATGGTCGACTACCCGGTGCGCGCCACCGCGGGGACGGCCTCGCCCAACCCCGCCTGCCCCGCCGTGAACCTGGCCGGGCACCCCGCGCTGGCGCTGCCCGTCCCCTCAGGTGGCCTGTTCCCCGCCAGCGTGCAGCTGGTGGCTCCCGATCACCACGAGGGTCGGCTGCTCGCCACCGCCGCGGTGCTCGAGTCCGCCGTTCGAGGCTGATGCTCGAATCCGCCGTTCGAGGCTGAGAGGTGCGCCCGGCGGCGGGGAGCAGCGGCCCGGATCTGCCGTGAGCGTCCGCAAGTAGGGTCTGGGCCGTGGGGGAGGCGAGCGAGGACGTCGGCGTCGCGCCGCAGCGAGATCCGGGGGTGGCGGCGTCGAGCGAGGACCGTGACACGCGCTCCTCGCACCACCGTCGCGACATCCAGGGACTCCGGGCGTTGGCGGTGCTGTTGGTGGTCGCGTTCCACGCGGACCTGCCGATCCCCGGCGGCTTCGTCGGCGTCGACGTGTTCTTCGTCATCTCGGGCTTCGTGATCGCAGCGATGCTCCAGCGAGAGCTCGATGGCGGTGGCGGCGTCGACTTCGTCCGCTTCTACACGCGGCGGTTCCGGCGCCTCCTCCCCGCGCTGGCGGTGACCTCCACCGTGGTGGCGCTGGTGTCGCTGGTGCTCCTCAGCCCGCTGGGCCCCCTCCAGGCCACGGCGCGCACGGGCATCGCCGCCTCGCTGTTCAGCGCCAACCTCCAGCTCAACGCGGTGCGGGGGCACGGCTACTTCGATCTCGCGAGCGAAGCCAACGCGCTGCTCCACACGTGGTCGCTCTCCGTCGAGGAGCAGTTCTACCTGGTGTTCCCCGCGCTGCTGTTCGTCCTCTGGCGGATCGTGCCCCGCCAACGTGGCTGGACCCGTGCCGTTCGCTTCGTGCTCCTCGCCGTGGCGATGCTGTTGTCGTTCGCGATGTGCGTCGCGCTCACCTACCGGCCGAGCACTCGGCTGCACAGCACGTTCGCCTTCTACGCATCGCCGACTCGGGCCTGGGAGTTCGGGGTGGGGGTGCTCCTCGCGGTGGCGATCCGCGAGGTTCGAAGGGTGCCGACGGTGGTGGGCGAATCGCTGATGGTGGTCGGCGCGGCCACCGTGCTCTGGGCCGCGCTCGCCTTCGATGGTCAGACGACCTTCCCTGGCATGGCCGCGCTGGTGCCGGTGGCCGGGACCGCGATGCTCATCGCCGGTGGCACGGTCAGCACCGGCGGTCTGGTGCGCCTCTTGAGCGCACGTCCCGTCGTCTGGGTCGGCGACGTCTCCTATGGGTGGTACCTGTGGCACTGGCCGCTCATCGTCATGGCGGCTGCATGGCTGCCGGGTCGAGCGGCAGCGACCACGGTGGCAGCGCTGGTGGCGTTGGTCCCCACAGCAGCGTCCTTCCGATGGGTCGAGCGCCCGATTCGGCTCGACGATCGCATCGTGGGCCGTCGGGTCGCTGCGTTGGTCCTCGCGTGCACGATCGTGCCGGTCGTCGCGTGGATCGGGGTCGGCGCGATCGCCGGCATGGAACGTCGCTCCGGTGCGATCGCGGCGTTCGCGGAGCAGATTCGCCCTCACGCGGATCGCGAGCGTGGGTGCGACAACCGGACCCCGTTGGGGGAGCGGGACCTTCCCGAATGCACGTGGTCCGTGGCGGGTGCGACGGGGGAGGCGGTCCTCGTCGGCGATTCGAACGCCGGGCACTTCACCGAGCCGATGGTGGCCGCCGGCAACGCACTCGGATGGGACGTCACCGTCGCCACCTCGCACGGCTGCCCGTTCCTGGACCTGTTCCGGCGGACGACCGCCAACCCGACCTTCGACACCCAGCCCTGCCACGACCAGGTCCAGCAGACGGTTGCGGAACTGGTGGACCGTCGGCCAGCCGTCGTCGTCATCGCCATGTCGTCGGTCGAGTACATCGAGCCCAGCTCCGAGCGCCTTCGCTCGCCCGACCAACCGTCGGAGGCATCGACGCCTGACACCAAGGCGGTGCTCTGGGAACGGGGGCTCGTGCAGGTGCTCGAACCGTTGGAGCAGGCGGGGATCCCGGTGCTCGTGGTCCACCCCGTCCCCCAGTTCGCCGAGGTGCTCGGCGACGGCTGGTCGGCGGAGACGTGTCCGGCCGGTCAGATCTGGCTCGGCATGCAGTGCGGCATCGAGCGGTCGCGCGCCGACGTCGATCGCGAGCGGGCGAGAGCCGTCGCCGCCGAGGAGCGAGCAGTCGCCGAGGTGGGCGGTGCGACGGCCACCCTCGACCTGGCCGACGATCTGTGCCCCGAGGGGCGGTGCTCCACCGATCGTGGCGGGGTCCAGATCTACCGCGACGCGACCCACCTCTCGGTCCCGGGCGCCGCAGCGCTCACCGACCGGTTCGAACGAGCCATGGCCGAGCTGACCCGAGGTTGAGGCGGCCGCCGGTGCTCGGGTCGCTTGGTCCCTCAGCCGGCCCAGGGGCCGACGCCGCCGACGCGGGTGGGGGCGATGCGGATGACGTTGCCCGAGGGCGGGTCGTCCATGGGTGGGAACCTCACACCCGGCCCGAGGTAGACCTCGGCCAGCCGCTGGAGGAGCTCGGGAGCGCCGCCGGGCGTGATGCGGGCGGTGCCCCGGATCACGAGGTACTCCTGCAGCCCCATGGCGTTGGCGCGGTCGGTCTCGATAGACACGGCGACGCGTGGGTCCGCCTCGAGGTTGCGGATCTTGCGTCCCGCCCCGAGGTGGCCGACCACCAGCTCGTCGTCCTCGATGCCCACCCACACCAGGCTCACCTGCGGGCTGCCATCGGGGTCGAGCGTGGTGAGGTGGGCGAGGCGGCCCGCGAGGATGGCAGCGCGGACATCGTCGGTGAGCAGGGTCACGGCAGGCTCCTTCAGAGTCCGTGGCTGGGTGGGAGGAGGTCGTCGAAGCTTGGGTCGCGGCCCTCGCCCTTGGCCACGAAGGTCTCGATCATGTCGGCGGGCTGGAACATCCCCGACTGCCAGGCGGCCATGTGGGTGAGGCTGTCGGCCACGGAGTGGTCGCGGGCGTAGGTCGCCATCTCCTTGGTGCCCCAGATCGCGAGGGGGCTCTTCGACGCGATCTCCCGGGCGACCTCGAGTGTCCCCGCGACCACCGAGTCGTGGTCGTCGAACACCTGGTTCACCAGCCCCACCTCGGCGGCCCGGGCGGCGGGCACTCGATTGCCGCGGTAGGCCCACTCGAGGGCGATCCCGTGGGGGATGATCTTCGGCAGGCGCTGGAGCGTGCCCACGTCCGCGGTCATGCCGATGTTGATCTCCTGCACGCAGAAGAACGCGTCGGCAGACGCGAAGCGCAGGTCGCACGCCGACACCATGTCGACCGCCCCGCCGATGCAGCCGCCGTGGATCGCCGCGAGCACGGGGAACCGGGCCTGCTCGAGGGCGCTGAACGTTCCCTGGAGCAGCAGCACCGATTCGCGCAGGCGGGCGCGCACCCGGCCCAGCTCCTTGTCGCTGCCGCCGAGGGTGCTGCTGTCGCCGCCGGTGAACACGGCGAGGTCCATGCCCGCGCAGAAGTGCTTGCCGGTGGAGGAGATCACGAGGGCCCGCACCGCTCCGGTGGCGTCGAGCGCTCGCACGGCCGCGGGCAGCTCGGACCAGAACTCCTTGGTCATCGAGTTGTAGGCGTCGGGCCGGTTGAGCCGAAGGTGGGCCACGGAGCCCTCGACCTCGATCTCGAACGTGGTGGCGGTGGGCAGGCCGTTGGCGGTCATGGTCCGCATCCTCCCACGCAGCCCCGCCGGCCGGCAGCGAGGGCGGGTGCACCGCACGGCGAGGTGGTGCGGGAGGAATCGGCGTGGCATGCTGAAAACGAGAACGTGTTCTCGTTTTCGGTCCATCCACGGCCGACGGCGAGACGAGCGGTCGCACGGTCGCGGCCAGGGAGTCGGTGCGTGCAGGACCTCGGGAGCGGCAAGACGGCGGAGCGACCGGTGCGGCTCGGCGGCGCGCTGGTGACGTTGGTCGACCCGCACCGCGGCCACGAGGTCGCGTACAACCGATGGTACGAGCGGGATCACAGCCTGGCGGGCTGCATGATCGGCGCGTGGACGATCGGCATGGGCCGGTTCGTGGCGACCCGTGACCTCAAGGCGCTCCGCTACCCGGCGGACTCGCCGGTGGCCCCGGACCGAGCGGGCAGCTACCTCGCCCTCTACTGGGTCCTCGCCGGGAGGTTCGGCCAGTGGATGCAGTGGGGGAGCGAGCAGGTGAGGTGGCTCCACGACCACGACCGGATGTTCGACGAGCGCGACCACGTCCACACGCTCATGTACAAGTTCCGCACCGAGTACGAGGAGGCCGACGGCGTGCCCGTCGAGCTCGCGCTGGCCCACGGGTCGCCCTACGTGGTCTTGGTGATCGGGGAGCCTGCCGCCGGCCGGTCCCTCGACGAGGTCGACGCCTGGTTCCGGGCCCAGCCGTCGCTCGGCGTCGTGGGCGCGGAGCTCACCGCCATCCCGCTGCCCGGCGACGCCGCCAAGGGCGTGCGGGCCGACTCGGCCGAGAACCGCTTCTGCCAGCTCTGGTTCGTCGACGACGACCTCCCCGCCACGTGGGACGACACGTTCGCATCCCTCGGTGATCGGTTCCGCGACGCGGGGCTCGGCGAGCTGGTCCTCGTCGCGCCGTTCCGCGCCACGATCCCCGGCACCGACACGTACGCCGACGAGCTGTGGTGATGCGCGCCCGCCGGTCGTCCGACCCGATCCTCGACCCCGCCATCGCACCCGATCGCAAGATCTGACGGTCCGTCAGAAAGGTAGGTAGCATCGTGACCATGGACGAGAGCTTCCCGAAGATCATCTCCGTCGACGATCACGTCATCGAGCACGGTCGGGTGTGGCTCGACCGCCTCCCGGCGAAGTACCACGACGTCGGCCCGCGCACGATCCAAGAGCGCGGCAAGATGCAGTTCGTCGGCGGCGTGTTCAGCTACGAGCCGTCCGATGACGGCGAGCTGTGCGACTGGTGGCTGTACGAGGACAAGCGCGTCCCCCAGACCCGCCTGTCGGCCGCCGCCGGGTTCGACCGCGACGAGGTGAAGGTCACCGGCATCACCTACGAGGAGATGCGCCGGGGGTGCTGGGATCCGAAGGCCCGCATCGAGGACATGGACGCCAACTGGACCGAAGCCCAGATGTGCTTCCCCTCGTTCCCCCGGTTCTGCGGCCAGGTCTTCATGGAGGCCTCCGACAAGGTGCTGTCGGACCTCTGCGTGAAGGCCTACAACGACTGGATGGTGGAGGAGTGGTGCGGCGACTCCGGCGGCCGCCTCATCCCGCTCACCATCACCCACCTGTGGGACGCCGACCTGGCGGCCGCGGAGGTGTACCGCAACGCCGAGCGCGGCGTGCGGGCCGTCTGCTTCAGCGAGATCCCGCCGTACCTGGGCCTGCCGTCGATCCACGGCGACTACTGGGAGCCCTTCTTCCGGGCCTGCGCCGAGACCGGCACCACCGTCAACATGCACATCGGCTCGTCGTCGAAGATGCCGTCCACCTCCGAGGACGCCCCCGCCGCGGTGGGCTCCACGCTCACCTTCGGCAACGCCATGGCGTCGATGACCGACTGGCTGTTCTCGGGCTGGCTCGCCAAGCTGCCGACCCTCAAGATCGTCTACTCCGAGGGCCAGATCGGCTGGATCCCCTACATCCTCGAGCGGGCCGACAAGGTCTGGGAGGAGAACCGGGCGTGGGGCGGGTTCGGCGACAAGGTGCCCGAGCCGCCGTCCACCTACTACTACCGCCAGATCTACGGCTGCTTCTTCGACGACGAGTACGGCCTCGAGAACATCGAGAAGTGCGGCGTCGACAACATCTGCTTCGAGACCGACTACCCGCACTCCGACAGCACGTGGCCGCACTCGAAGGAGACGGGCATGAAGCTGATGGGCAACCTGCCCAGCGATGTGGTGCGCAAGCTCGTGCGCGGCAACGCGATCGAGCTGCTCCAGCTCCCCTTCGAGCCGTAGCCCTCGCCCGGAGCGGCGGCGGTCGCACCGCTGCCGTTGCCGTTGCCGCCGCTGACCGCTGACCGCTGCCTCGTCCTCACGCCGACGTCACCGTTCTCGGTACCGCCGTGGTCGTCCTGCGACCACGTTCGTACCAAGAACCGAGTCGCTGGCGTTCTCGGTACCGTCGTGGTCGTCCTGCGACCACGTTCGTACCAAGAACCGACGCGGCCGATCAGCGGTGGATGGGGCGACCGTTCGCGTCGACCTCGACGAGGTGACCGTTCGCGTCGACCCACGCACAGCCTTGCGCCGGATCACGGTGGTAGGTCGCGCCTGCGTCCTCGCCGCTCGCGGCATCGGCCGCACACGTCGGCGCCGGTGCAGGCTCGTCGGGATGGGTGTTGCGCCAACCGACGGCGATCGTGCCGGCGAGCGCCAGCCCGAGCCCGGCCGATCGGATCAGGGTCAAGCGGCGCGACGGGGCACGGCGTCCAGGCGAGGCTTCCTCCACCCGGGTGACATCGGTCGATCCGGCCTGGGGCTTGAGCCACGTTCGCCGTCCCCGACCCGGTCGAGCACGGGGAGCACCGGTGCGCCAGGTGATGGCGATCGTCCCCAGGTCGTTCGGCGGTGGGGCCGGCGCCGATGGGGCATCCTGGGGTCGTGAGCCGCCACCACGACACCATCCCCGAGCACCTCGCCTCGTGGCTCGAGCAGCAGCCGGTCTTCTTCGTGGCCTCCGCGCCCCTCGCTGCCGACGGCCACGTCAACGTGTCTCCGAAGGGTGGCGACACCTTTCGGGTCCTCGGTCCCACCCGCGCGGCGTACCTCGACCTCACGGGGAGCGGGGCGGAGACGATCGCCCACAGTCGGGAGAACGGACGCCTCACGGTGATGTTCTGCGCGTTCGACGGCAAGCCCAACATCGTGCGGCTGTTCGGTCGGTCCGAGGCGGTCCTCCTCGACGATCCTCGGTTCGGGGACCTGGCGGCGCGGTTCCCGTCGCACCCTGGAGCGAGGGCGGTCATCGTGCTCGACGTGGATGACGTCACCACCTCCTGCGGCTACGCCGTCCCCCAGATGGACCTGGTGGCCCCGCGCTCGGTGCTCGACGACTGGGCGAGCGCCAAGACCGACGACCAGCTCGCCGAGTATCGAGCCGCCAAGAACGCCACCTCGCTCGACGGCCTCCCGGCGTTCGGTTCGTAGCCTCCTCGCGTCGCGCAGCCCGGCGAGCAGGGCCGTCCGGCGGTGGCTACCGTCGGCCCATGGCCGAGCGTCAGGTGTCCACGTTGTTCGAGGGGGGTGGCTTCTTCGAGGGGCCGAGGTGGCGCGACGGCACCTGGTGGGTGTCGGACTTCTATCGCCGGACGGTCTCGCGCATCTCCACCGACGGCGCCGAGGAGGTGGTGGTCGAGGTGGCCGGTCAGCCATCGGGCCTGGGATGGCTGACCGACGGATCGCTGGTGATCTCGTCGATGAAGGACCATCGGCTGCTGCGCTTCGCAGGCGGCGAGCTCAGCGAGATGGCCGACCTGAGCCATCTCGCCGGCGGGCACCTCAACGACCTCGTCACCGATGCGCAGGGGCGTGCCTACGTCGGGAACTTCGGGTTCGACCTCATGGGAGGCGGCACGCCGGCGAGCGCCGACCTCATCCGCGTCGACCCCGACGGGTCGGTCGCCCTCGCCGCCACCGACCTCCGCTTCCCGAACGGCTCGGTCATCACGCCCGACGGGTCGACCCTCATCGTCGGGGAGACGATGGGCAACCGCTACACCGCCTTCTCGATCGCCCCCGACGGCGAGCTCGTCGAGCGCAGGACCTGGGCGGAGTTCGGGCCGGTTCCGGACGCGGAGACGATGGCCGAGGGGATGGCCCAGATCGTGGTGTCGCCCGACGGCTGCACGCTCGATGCCGAGGGTCGGATCTGGGCGGCCGACGCGCTGGGCAACCGCTGCGTGCAGGTGGCCGAAGGGGGCGAGATCCTCGAGGAGATCCGGGTTCCCGGCAACCTCGGGGTCTACGCCTGCGCGCTCGGTGGGCCCGACGGCACCACCCTGCTCCTCTGCAGCGCGCCCGACTTCTTCGAGCAGAACCGTTCGGTGGCACGCGAGGCCGTCCTGTTCACCGTCGAGGTCGACGTCCCCCACGCTGGCCTCCCGTAGCGCCGGGCGGGGATGGGGCCGGCGCGGGCCGTACCCTGGCCGCGATGAGCAGCGACCGCTTCGATCGGGTCCGGGAGGCCATGCGCGCCCAGGGCACCGAGGCCTTGCTCCTGTCCGTGGGGCCTGACCTCCCGTGGCTCACGGGGTACGAGGCGATGCCCCTGGAGCGGCTCACGATGCTGGTGCTGCCGGTCGACGGTCCGGCGACGATGGTGGTGCCCCGGCTCGAGGCGCCACGCGTCGTCGAGCGCCCCGATCGGTTCGCGCTGCGGCCGTGGGAGGAGTCCGAGGATCCGGTCCGCATCGTGGCCGACCTCGTCGGCGCCGCCCGCGGCCTCGCCATCGGCGACAAGACGTGGTCGCGGTTCCTCGTCGACCTCCAGGCGGAGGTGCCCGGGGCCACGTGGCGCAAGGGGAGCGACATCACCGGACCGATCCGGGCGAGGAAGGACCCAGCCGAGGTGGCATCGCTGCGCCGTGCGGCGCAGGCCGCTGATCGGGTCGCGGCCCAGCTGCAGGCCGGCGAGATCGCGCTCCGCGGGCGAACGGAGGCAGACGTCTCGGCCGATCTGGGTCGTCGGCTCGTCGACGAGGGCCACCAGCGGGTGAACTTCGCCATCGTCGCCGCCGGGGCCAACGCCGCCAGCCCGCACCACGACGCCGGGGACCGCCGGATCGCTGATGGCGATGTGGTCCTGTGCGACTTCGGGGGCACGATGGCCGACGCCGATGGCATCGGCTACTGCAGCGACATCACCCGTTGCGTCAGCCTCGGCGAGCCCAGCGCCGAGGTGGCCGAGGCGTACGCGGTGCTGCTCGACGCGCAGCAGGCGGCGGTGGCCGCTGCCACGGTGGCGACGCCGTGCGAGGAGGTCGACGCAGCGGCCCGCGGTCGCATCGCCGCGGCTGGCTACGGCGATCGCTTCATCCACCGCACCGGCCACGGCATCGGCGTCGAGGAGCACGAAGACCCCTACATGGTCGCCGGCAACGTCGCACCGCTCGAGCCTGGCCACGCGTTCAGCGTCGAGCCGGGGATCTACACCGCGGGGGCGTGGGGCCTGCGCCTCGAGGACATCGTCGTCGCGACCGAGGGCGGTCCCGACGCGCTCAACGAGGCCGACCACCACCTCGTCGTGGTCGACGCGTGAGCGACCGGACCTAGCGAGCGCCCTTGCGCAGGGCCACCACCGGCACGGTCTTGGCGAGGATCGCGAGGTCGGTGGCGAGCGACCAGTTGTCGACGTAGTACAGGTCGAGGCGGGTGTAGTCCTCGAAGGTGGTGTCGGATCGACCGCTCACCTGCCACATGCCGGTGATGCCGGGCTTGACGCGCAGCCGCTGGGCGAGGAGGGCATCCCACTCCTCGGTCTCGTGCGGCAGCGCAGGCCGGGGCCCCACGAGGCTCATGTCGCCTCGGAGCACGTTCCACAGCTGGGGGAGCTCGTCGAGCGAGGTGACCCGGAGGAGCTTGCCGACGCGGGTGATGCGGGGGTCGTCCGCCATCTTGAAGAGCGGCCCGTCGGCTTCGTTGAGCTCGCGCAGCTCGGCGAGCCGCTCCTCCGCGTCCGACACCATCGTGCGGAGCTTGAGCACGGAGAACGGCTCGGAGTCGCGGCCGACTCGGATCTGCCGGAACACGATCGGGCCCCGGCTGTCGAGCTTCACCGCGACGGCGGCGACGAGGAGGACCGGCGCGGTGAGGACGAGCCCGAGCACCGCCCCAGCGACGTCGAAGCTGCGCTTGGCCCACGCTCGCCAGCCGCCGCGGGTGACCGGTTCCACGTAGACGATGGGGAAGCGGCCGAGCGGGCGCACGGTGAGCCGCTGCGAGGAGATGTCGCGCAGGGTGGAGGAGAGCTCCACGTGGACGCCCTGATCGAGCAGGTCTCGCGCGAGGCGGTTGGTGACGGCGCTGTCGACGGCGCTGGCGGCCACGATCACGCTGGCGTTCGGGAACTCGCGCAAGATGCCGGGCAGCTCGCCGACGCCGCCGAGCACCCGCACTCCCGGGACCGGCTCGGCCCGGGGCGGATCGTCGTCGACGAAGCCCACCACCTGGTAGCCCAGCCAGGGCTCGGCCTGGAGCATGGCGGCGATGTCACGGCCTTCGGGGTTGGCGCCGGCGATGACCACGTAGCGCACCATCTGCCCACCGGCTCGCAAGCGCAGGAACACCCGCCGTGCGATCTCGCGCTCGAGGGTGACCACGACCACCGCGCACGCGGCCAGCAGCACCAGCCCGCCTCGGCTGGGAAGGATGCGTGCGAAGTTGGCGAGCACCGCCACGGTGAGCGTGCCGACGAAGGCGGCGTTGACCACTCGGCGGAACTCGTCGATGCGGCGGCCGATGAACCGGGTGTTGTAGAGGCGCTGGTTGGCGAAGATGGCCAGCCACGCGGGGATCGCGATCACCGAGGTCCACCACAGCTGGTGCGCGGCATCGAGCGGACCGAGGCCCCACCGCTCGACCAGGATCGCCGTCGCGGTGGTGAAGATGACCACCGCCAGGGCGTCGGCGGCCATGAGGAGGATCTTGGGCCGCAGCGGACTCGGCGCGCGCCGAGACACCGCCAGCCCGTTGGTGGCTGGCACCCTCCCTCCGTCGACCTCGTCGGTACGCCGCTGCTTGCGGTCGGCGCCGACCTCGAGGTCGCGGTGCTGGGCGGTGCGCTCAAGCATCGTCACGTAGCGTAGTGGAAGTTGGGAATGTCGTCATGATCGGCCACGGAGCGAGGTCGTCTGTCGTGCTCGACCTGTCTATCGGCACGAAGGGCGGCGATTCGCCCCAAACGCGTGGAGGGCGCCGGGCCCCGTGTTCGATCACGCAGAGTGTTGACGCACCAAGCGTGACCGCATAGAGTGAACGTCATGTCGATGCGCCGTGCCGTCGCCCTCTTCCTCGCCCTCGCCGTGTCGGCGCTGTTCGCCGTGGGCCTCTCGTCGCCTGCCGGGGCCGTCGACAACCCGACCTACACCGCGCCGCCCCCCACGACGCCGGTCACCAGCCCCGAGCCCGTGCGCACCGACGAGGTGGAGACCGCCGTGCAGCGCGAGCAGGTGCGGACGACCCTCGCGATCACCGGGTCGAGCACGGCCACCCTGGCGGCCTTCGGTTCGCTGCTGGTGGGAGCCGGGGTCGCGGTGCTCTACGGCCGCCGCCGCCACGCCCTCAGCGACTGAGCCAGCGCCGCCGCCCGAGGCGTGACTCGACGAGGGGGTCGACCACGGCTCGGAACGCCTCGATGGTCGCGGCCGACGCCCCGCGCTCGGGCGGGATGCGCACGCGGCCCGGATCGGCGAGCGCGGCATCGAGCAGGGCGCGCAGCTCGGCCTCGTCGGTCGCGAGCCACACGAGCTCCTTGGCGGCCATCCAGTCGGTGAAGGCCACTTGGTGGTCGTCCACCACCTCGTCGAGGTGCCCGCGCCGAGGGACGACGATCGGGCGGTGGCCCACCGAGCGGGCGTCCATGATGGTCGCCGGCCCGCCTTGGGCGATCACCACGTCTGCTTCGGCCATCGCCGAGACCAGCTCGTCGTAGCCGAGCATGACCACCGCCTCGCCGTGGGCTGGTGCCGTGGCGGTGCCGTGCTGGACGAGCACCGCGACCTCGGGGTGGTCGGCCGCCCACCGGTCGACCCAGCCGATGAGTCGGTCGAAGCGGTGGTGGTCGGTGCCGACGGTGACGAGCACCCGTGCCGAGACGGTCACAGGAGCGGCCCGATCACGATGCTGCCGGGGTAGTGCGGCACCTGCTCGGGCCACTGGACGCAGAAGCGAGTGGAGATCGGTCGGCAGAGCCGGCCGGTGAGCGTGGGCGAGTCGATGCGGTCGAACACCTCGACGTACACGGTGGGCAGGCGGAGCAGCCGCGCCACGAGGAAGAACGGCACCGCCACCGCCGCACCGGTCGACACCACCACGTCGGGTCGGATGCGACGCACGTGGCGGATGGCGAGCACCGTGTTGCGCAACAGGTTCGGGATGTTGCGGGTGGTGGGGTGGTGGGCCCAGATCACGGCCTCGTCGGCCAGCAGCGAGCGGGCATCGGGCTTGTCGAAGGTCACCCAGGTGCGGGTGCAGGTCTCCCACCAGGGCTGCAGGCGCACCAGCTGGGCGAGGTGGCCGCCGGCCGATCCCACCAGCATGACGTGGGGCGGGCGGGCGTCGGGCACCGCCGCACGGTAGCTGCCGAGTGGCCCTCGACGGAGCGAGGTCCGTACCCTCGGCCTCGCCATGATCCGCCTCGACGCCGCGACGTTCCTCTTGCAGTGGGCGACCGGAGGCTTGCTGTTCACCTGGGTCACCACCCGACGGCGAGAGGTCGGCCTGGGCTACGGCTGGCTGATGCGCGGCGTGTTCGGGGCGATGGCGCTGGCTTCGGCGCTCCTCGGGCTGACCGTGCTGGACGCGGTCCCCGCCAGGGACGCGGCCTCGATCGGCGTGGCGCTCGCGGCGGGCGTCGCCCTGGCCGTCTCCGTTCGCCGTCGCGCTGCCGGCGTGGCGGGCCAGCGCGAGGTGGTGGAGCGGCGGTCAGCGCGTGTGGCCGCGATGACGGGGATCGACCGAGACGAGCAGCGCTTCGACAAGGACGCCCGTGAGTTCCCCCCGGCGCTCGATCTGATCGCTCCCGCGATCGGTGCCGTTGGCCTCGTGGCCGCGGGCATCGACGCCGGTGCTCCTGCCTGGCTCTCGGTCCTGCGCCTCGTGGTGGGGGCGGCGTTCCTGGGAGCGGTGACCGACGCGATGCTGCTCGGCCACTGGTACTTGGTGCAGCCCGGCCTCGCCCGAGGTCCGCTCCTCGAGCTGGTCCGGTGGACCGGGTGGCTGTGGCCGGTGGAGGTGATCGCGCTCCTGATCCCCGTCGGGATGGTGTCGGTGCTGAACGGCACGATCGACGACCAGTACGGCGGGATCCTCGGTTGGATGTGGGTCACGTGCGCGATCACCACGCTGGGGCTGGTGGTGGTCACGCGCCTGGCGCTGAAGGAGCGCCAGTACTCCGCCGTGATGGCGGCCACCGGGCTGCTCTACCTCGCGATCCTCACCGCGTTCGGCACGGACCTCGTGGCACGCGCGGTGCTCGCGTAGCGGCCAGACTGGCCTCACCTCGCTCGTCGCTCGGCCGATGGATGAGGTGCCGTCACCCCGGAGAGACGCCGTGCCCGAGCTGCTGCTCCAAGCGATCAGCCCCTACCAGACCCGTCGCGCCTCGCTGCTGCGAGGCGACGGCGACCTGTACCTGTACCTCGAGGACCTCGTCGGGCCGACGCCGGCCACCGCGTCGGCGGTCTGGGTGGCCAACTACCAGCAGGCACCCACCGACCGCTCCGAGGGCCCGGCGGGCGTACCGCCGCGCATGGGGGCGGGAGGGACGCAGTTCCCCGAGGGGTGCCCGGACCTCGGGCGCGCCATGGACCTGGTCTGGTTCGAGGAGGGCGACGCCGTCGCGGTGGTCGACGCCGAGGGCGTGCTCGCGGCCATCCCTGGCTGGGCCGGGCGCAGCGAGTTCTACGGCTACTCGCGCTACGCACGGGGCCGCTCGCCGTTGGCCTGGGAGCTCAGCCGCGAAGCCAAGGCGGCCCTCGAGACGAAGGTCGCCGAATCGCGCGACTTCTGGACGTGGCGGCTCGGCGGCGCGTGGGGCGAGGTCCGTTCGAGCGGCTTGGCGCACCTGGAGTCGCGCGTCGGCCCGCAGGAGGCGGCGTGGCCGCTCGGCACCGCCAGCTTCCCGGAGCTCATCGCCACCCGCCACCGCCTCGGCGACCAGAGCGTGTGGGTCACCGCCACCACGGGGTTGTCGGCGCAGCGCATGGCGGGGGTGGAGCAGTACGTCGACGATCCGGTGAGGGCGGGGCGCATCGAGCTCGCCATCGCTCGTTCCATGCCGGACCAGGCGGGAGCCGAGCTGCTGAGCTCGCTGGCCACCATCCCGTTCGGTCGCTGCACCTGGCTCGGCGAGGGTCACACGATCGGCGGGGCCGCGGGCAACTACCCGGCGTTCGGTCCCGACAAGGCCGCCGTGCTGCTCACCGCCAACCCGCCAGCGGGCCCCGACCACCCGTTGCCCGACCTCCAAGGGATGGCCCGGCGCGGCGAGCCGGTCACCTACCTGTGGGTGCTCGTCATCGACGAAGACACCTTCCGTCTCGCCCGCGGTCGAGACGCCCGCGCTGCCGTCAGCCAGATCCAGGCGGCGGGCGGCTCCTGGGTCCAGTAGGTCAGACGAGCTCGATCGAGGCCACGAACCGGGCCCATTCGCGCGCGAGTGAATCGGCATCGATGTTGGTGCCGTCCAAGGTCGCGATCACCACGGTGTCGCCCACGTCGATGGTCAGCGCGTACGCGCGGATCGGCCCCGACACCGAGGAGGTCTCGCTCGTGGCGAAGTGGGCGGGGAACCCGAGGACCGTCGTGGCGTGGTGCTCGGAGGACTCCGCGTCCTGCGCTCCGACGAACGTGACCGCGAGCTGCTCGAGGTCCGGGCTCGCGATCGGCTGGTCGGGCGCGAGCAGGAACTCCTCGGCGCCGGTTCGGGTGGCGGACCTCCCGCCGCCACCGACGCCGACGCCGTAGCTCCACGAAGCATCGCTGACGTCCTCGGAGATCAACCTCGCTCGCAACCCGCCGACCTCCGCCTTGCCGCGGAGTGGGTCCGCGACCTCGAGGAGCACGACGGGCTCGCGGGGGTCGGCGGCCACGCTGGCCACCAGCCCGGCATCCGCGGGCGCCGTGGTGGTCGTCGCCTTCGGCGCGTCGTCGCGGTGTCGGACCTTGTCGATCCCGTACCGGGCGACGAGGAACGCCCCTCCCAGCACGGCGGCCAAGACGACGATGCCGACCACGACCGCCTTCGGGTCGCTTCCCCGGCGGCGCGGTGGGGGAGGAGCCACGGTAGGCGGCAGGAACGACATGGGACGCGCGCCTCGGGCTAGCGGGCCACGAAGTACTTGGCCTTGGGGTGGTGGCAGATGATGGCCGACGTCGATTGCTCCGGGACGAACTGGAAGCCGGTGTCCTCGTTGACCTCGATGCCGATGCGCTCAGCCTCGAGCAGCTTGGCCACCGTCTCGTTGTCCTCGAGGTCGGGGCAGGCGGGGTAGCCCCACGAGTAGCGGCCTCCCCGGTACTGCTGGCGGAAGAGCCCGTTGAGGGTGGGTCCGTCCTCGTCGGCGAAGCCGAGCTCCTCCCGGACCCGTCGGTGCCACATCTCGGCCAGCGCCTCGGCCATCTCCACGCCGATGCCGTGGAGCATCAGGTACTCCTGGTAGCGGTCGGCCTTGAACAGCTCAGCGGTGCGATCCGACACCCGCTCGCCCATCGTCACGATCATGAAGGCCACGTAGTCGACGTCGCCCTCGCCCCCGTCGTAGGGGCGGAAGAAGTCGGCGATGCAGAGGTGGGGCTCCTTGGTGGCCCGCGGGAAGCCGAAGCGAGCCAGCTCGGTGGTGCGGTCGGTGTCGGACCAGACCACGAGGTCGGTGCCGTCGCCGTTGGCGGGATAGTAGCCGTAGACCACCTGGGGGACGAGCAGGTCGTCGGCTCGAGCCTTGGCGAGCTGGTCGCGCAGCTCGGGGCGGAGGCGAGCCTTGAACTCGTCGTCGGTCTCGCCGTCCTCGGGGCGGAAGCCCCACTGGTTGCGGAAGAGCGCGGTCTCGTTCAGGTAGCCGGCGATCTCGTCGAGCGAGAGGCCCTTGATGACTCGGCTGCCCAGGAACGGCGGCACGAAGATCGGGTTGTCGACCTCCACCTCGGGCGAGCGATCCGGGAGGTCGACCTCGGCATCGGGGTCGCGCTCGGCGATGCCAGCGCGGGCGCGGACGGTGGACTCCGACGGGACCGTGCCCCAGTCGGGGTCGTCGGTGCTGGGGTCGCGGCGGATCTCGCCGAGGCGGTCCATCACCCGCAGGCCCTCGAACGCGTCCTTGCCGTAGAAGAGGCGACCCCGGTACACGCCGCGCAGGTCGCGCTCCACGTACGAGCGGGTGAGCGCGGCCCCGCCGAGCAGGATCGGGTACCGCTCGAGGCCTCGGTCGTTCAGCTCGTCGAGGTTGTCGCGCATGATGAGCGTGCTCTTCACCAGCAGGCCGCTCATGCCGATCGCGTGGGCGTCGACCTCCTCGGCCTTGTCGATCATCTCCGAGATCGAGATCTTGATGCCGATGTTGTGGACCTCGTAGCCGTTGTTGGTGAGGATGATGTCGACGAGGTTCTTGCCGATGTCGTGGACGTCGCCCTTCACGGTGGCCAGCACGATGCGGCCCTTCGAGGTGTCGTCGCCCTCCACCTTCTCCATGAACGGCTCGAGGTAGGCCACCGACGCCTTCATGGTCTCGGCGGACTGGAGCACGAACGGAAGCTGCATCTCGCCCGAGCCGAAGAGCTCGCCGACCACCTTCATGCCGCCGAGGAGGTGCTCGTTGATGATCTCCAGCGGCGAGATCCCCTCGGCCATGGCGGCGTCGAGATCGTCGGTCAGGCCTTCACGGTCGCCGTCGATGATCCGGTGGTGGAGCCGCTGGCCGACCGGCCACCCAGACCGGTCCTCCTTCTCCTCCTTCTGCACCGTGACGTCGGCGAAGACCTCGAGGAACTTGGCGAGCGGGTCGTAGTCGTCCGCACCCCCCGACAGTGCGCCGGCCGCGCCCCGGCGGTCGTAGACGAGGTCGAGGGCGACGTCGCGCTGCTCGGCGGGGATCTTGCTCAGCGGCACGATCTTCGACGCGTGGACGATGGCGGAATCCAGCCCGGCCTGCACGCATTCGTGCATGAACACGCTGTTGAGCACGTGGCGCGAGGCCGGGGAGAGGCCGAAGCTCACGTTGGAGAGCCCGAGCGTCGTGTAGGCGCCGGGGATCTCCGCCTTGATCCGAGCGATGGCGTCCATCGTCTCGATGGCGTCGCGGCGCAGGTCGTCGTCGCCGGTGGAGAGCGGGAAGGTGAGGGCGTCGAAGATGAGGTCGCTGTTCTCGAGGCCGTACCGGTTCACCGCGAGGTCCGCGATGCGGTGCGCGACTCGCATCTTCCACTCGACGTCGCGGGCCTGGCCCTCCTCGTCGATGAGCAGGCAGATGACCGCCGCGCCGTACTCCTTGGCGAGCTTGAACACCTTGTCGAGCCGAGAGCCCTCGTGCTCGCCGTCTTCGAGGTTGGCGGAGTTGAGGATCGCCCGACCGCCCACCCACTGGAGGCCCGCCTCGATCACCTCGGGCTCGGTGGAGTCGAGCACCAGGGGCGCGTTGGCCTGGGTGGCGAACCGGCTGGCGATCTCGTCCATGTCGCCGGTGCCGTCGCGGCCGACGTAGTCGACGCACACATCGAGCACGTGGGCGCCCGAGCGGATCTGCTCGGTGGCCATCGCCGTGCAGGTGTCGTAGTCGGCCGCGAGCATCGCCTCACGGAACTTCTTCGAGCCGTTGGCGTTGGTGCGCTCACCGATCATCAGCGACGAGAGGTCCTGGTGGAGCGGGACCGCGGAGTAGATCGAGGCCACGGACGGCTCGTGCTCGATGGTGCGCTTCGCGGGCGTCAGATCCGGGGCCATGTTGGCGAGGCGCTCGATGAACTCGGGCGTCGTGCCGCAGCAGCCACCGATCACCTGCACGCCCAGCTCGGTGACGAAGCGCCGCTGGTGCGCCTCCATCTCCTCGGCCGTGAGGTCGTAGTGCATCTTGCCGTCCACCACCGAGGGCAGGCCGGCGTTGGGCAGGCAGGAGATGGGCATGCGGGCGTGCTGGCTGAGGTGCCGCACGTGCTCGCTCATCTCGGTGGGCCCGGTGGCGCAGTTGAGCCCGACGATGTCGATGCCGAGCGGGTCGATCGATGCGAGCGCGGCGCCGATCTCGGTGCCCACGAGCATGCGGCCGGTGAGCTCCATGGTGACCTGGGCCTGGATCGGCACCTGGCGGCCGACCTTGGCCATCGCCCGTCGCACACCGATCACCGCCGCCTTCACCGCGAGCAGGTCGAAGTGGGTCTCGAGGATGAAGAGGTCGACGCCGCCCTCGAGGAGCCCCTCGGCGGCCACCTGGTAGTGGTCGCGGAGCTCGGCGAAGCGGATCTGGCCGAGGCTGGGCGACTTGGTGCCCGGGCCGAGCGATCCGGCCACGAAGCGCTTGCGATCGGCGGTGCTGAACCCGTCGGCCACCTCCCGGGCGATGAGGGCGTTCGCCTTGGCGATCTCGTGGCTGCGCTCGGTGAGGTCGTACTCGCCGAGCGGGACGCCGAACGCCCCGAACGTGTTGGTCTCCACCACGTCCGCGCCCACCTCGAAGTACGCGGTGTGGAGGGCGGCGACCACATCGGGGCGGGTGATGCCCAGGTAGTCGGTGCAGCCCTCGAGCGCCTCGCCGCCGTAGTCGTCGAGGGTGAGGTCCTGGGTCTGCAGCCAGGTGCCGGTGGCGCCGTCGTAGACGACGACGCGCTCTGCAACGAGGTCCAAGAACGGCGAGGAGGTCACCCCGCAACGCTACCGGCGCGCCCCGACCCGCCCGAAGTTCGTACCGGTGCGGTCAATCGCCGTCGGCGTCGCCATCGCTGGCCTCGGTCGACGGGTGCTCGTCGCTCTCGGACTTCGTCGGCGCGCTCTTCGCCCCCGACTCGTCACCCTCGTCGCCCGCGTCCTTCCACACGCTCTCGGCGCCGGTGTGGCCGGTCCGGTAGATCCAGACCGTGGCCAGGGCACCGGTGAGGACGCTGAGGGCGCAGATCGGCACGACGAGCTTGCGGAGCGTGGCCGTGCGGCCGGCGGTGCCGTCCTCGTCCGCACCTCGGGAGAGCATCCACCAGATGACGGCTGCGGCGATGGCCACCGCCATGAAGACGAAGACGAACGGCCGGGCCTGCTCAGCGAGCTGGGAGTGGTGCTCGATCGCGGCGCTGTGCTCGTCGAGGATCTCCTCGAGGCCCTCGCCCGACTGCATGGCGAGCTGCACCCCGACGAGCCCGACGGCGGCGAAGACGGCGGTGAGCGGCAGGCACCACGATCGCCACCGCGGCACCACGAGCGCGGCGACGGCCCCCACGCAGGCGAGGGGCACCAGCACCACCGGAAGGTGCACGATCAGGGGGTGCAACGGGATGCCCGAGATGGTCTTCAGGTCGGCGAGGATCGACATGGCCGGGACCGTACGGCTCCGCTCGGGCCACCGCTCCGATCTTCGGTAAGGCTTCGGTAAACCTTCTGGATGGGCGCGTGGTCGTCGCCGGTCGGCCCTTCGCTCCCTTCGCAGCCGATCGGCCGCCTCGTAGGCTCGTGGGCGCATGAAGATCTACACGCGCAAGGGCGACGACGGCACCACGGGGCTCTATGGCGGGGGTCGTGTGCCGAAGGACTCCGCCGCTCCCGAGGCCTACGGCACCGTCGACGAGGCCCAGTCCGCGCTGGGCTTGGCGCGGGCGCACGTGGAGCGGGGGAGCGACCTGGACTCGATCCTGGTCCACGTGGAGCGCGACCTGTGGGTCTTGATGGCCGAGCTCGCCACCGAAGCGGAGAACGCGCACAAGCTCGTCGACGGCGCCACGCGTGTCACCCCGGAGATGGTGGCGTGGCTCGAAGGCACCATCGACGACGTCACCGGTCGCTTCGAGCAGCCCACGGAGTTCGTGGTGCCGGGCGAGGACGTCGTGGGGGCGCAGCTCGACGTGGCCCGCACCGTGGTTCGTCGCGCCGAGCGCCGGTCGATGGCCGTCGCCTCCCCGGGGTCGCAGGTGCTGCCCTACCTCAACCGCCTATCCGATCTCTGCTGGACGCTCGCGCGTTGGGCCGAGGGCGAGTCCCGCCCCTCCCGCTCGATCTGATCTCGCTCCGAGGCGACGGGCTCAGCCCGATGCCCGATGCCCGGTGGGCGGTGGGCGGTGGGCGACGCTGCCCGTACGCTGCGGACCATGCCTGCCACCATCGCCATCGACCACGCCGCCTCCCTGCCCCCGGAGCTCGCGGAGGGAACGCTCGTGGCCATCGGGGTGCGGCCCGGGCGGCTGGCGGAGGACGCCGGTGGCGTGCCGGCGGCGTTGGCGTCGGCGTCGGGCTTCGAGGGGAAGGCCGGCCAGACCCTCTTGGCGTCGGGCGACCACGGGTTGCGGCTCCTCGTCGGCCTCGGTGAGGCACCCAAGCCTGGCGACTTCCGCAAGATCGGGGCGGCCGCGGGCAAGGCGGCCCTGAAGTCGCCGTCGCTGGTCGTCGACGTGCTCGGCGACGCGGACGGCGCCGAGCGGGTGGCGGCGGCGGAGGCGCTCGCTGAGGGCCTGATCCTCGGCACCTACCGCTTCGACGCCTACCGCGACACCCCGGAGGGCATCGCGCTCGCGAGTGCCACGGTGGTCGCGAAGGGTGGCGCGAGGGTGGCGGCGGCGGTCGAGCGCGGCACGGCGATCGCCCAGGCGGTGGCGCTCGCCCGCGACCTCGTCAACACGCCCGGCGGCGACCTGACGCCCAAGGAGTTCGCGAAGCGAGCGGCGGCCGCGGGCGAGGCGGTGGGCCTCGACGCCGAGGTCTGGGACAAGGCCGCCATCAAGAAGGCGAAGCTCGGTGGCCTCCTCGGCGTGAACCGCGGGTCCGCCGAGGATCCCCGGTTCGTGATCCTGCGCCACCAGCCCGAGGGGCGAACCAAGGGCAAGGTCGCGCTCGTGGGCAAGGGCATCACCTTCGACGCGGGCGGCCTGTCCATCAAGCCGTCGAGCTCGATGGAGGCGATGAAGAACGACATGGGGGGCGCGGCGGCGGTGCTGGCGGCGATGACGCTGGTGCCGCTGGTGGCGCCGAGGCTGGAGGTCACGGCCTACCTCCCCATGACCGACAACATGCTCGGCGGCGATGCCATGCGGGTGGGCGACGTGCTCACCGCCCGCAACGGCAAGACGATGGAGGTCCTCAACACCGACGCCGAGGGCCGGCTGATCCTGGCCGACGCGCTGTCGCTCGCCGCCGAGGATGAGCCCGACGCGATCCTCGACGCCGCCACCCTCACCGGTGCGGTCATGGTGGCGCTCGGCGACCGGATGGCTGGCGTGATGGGCAACGACGATGCGCTGGTCGAGCGCGTGCTCCGAGCGGCCGACGACCAGGGCGAGCTGGCGTGGCACCTGCCGTTGCCCGATCACCTGCGCGCTGGCCTCGACAGCGAGGTCGCCGACCTCCGCAACATCGCCACGAAGCCCTACGGCGGTTCGCTCACCGCGGGCCTGTTCCTGCGGGAGTTCGTCGGTGAGGTGCCGTGGGCGCACCTCGACATCGCCGGCCCGGCGTTCACCGCAGTGGCGTGGGACGAGATGACGAAGGGTGGCACCGGCTACGGCGTGCGCACCCTCGCCGCGGTGCTGGCCACCTGGTCGAAGCTGCCGTCGGCCTGATCCTCGGAGGGCCGACCCCGGCGGGACCGTCGCTCGAGCCACCACGCCACGACCGCCACCGCGGCGATCGCCAGCGCGGTCCAGGTGCGATCGGCGAGGACGAGGGCGCCGATCGCGAGCTGGGCGGCGGCCAGCGGGGCGAGGAGCCGCCGGGGCGCGGTGGCCGCGACGGCGGGTGCCACGCCGACGATGCCGAACGCCAGCACACGCCCCCAGTCGCTCACCGTGGCGGTGGCCGCCGCGAGGGGAACCATGATCAGCACCCCGGTGGCGGCGAAGGCGATGGGACCGCGCCCCCGGATGGGTCGCACGGCGCGTGGGAGCAGCGGCCACAGCAGGCCGAGCGACCCGAGCGCCACCGCCACCAGGTAGCGGCCGAAGCCGCCCGGTGTTCTCACGTTCCACGCCCAGATCTCCGATGGCGGCTGGAACCGCTCGCTGAGGACCACGCCGTAGAGCAGCGGGGTCTTGTGCAACAAGAGGTAGACGGCGAGGCCGGGAAGCGCGAGGAGGCCCGCGCTCTTGGCTCGGGTGCGCACGTCGGGCTCGGTGCGCAGGCACCAGACGAGCAGTGGGAGCAGGACCACGAGGGTGCCTTCGCGCACGAGGGTGCCACCGAGCAGGCAGATCCCGGCCATCTCCCACCGTCGGCGCCGCGCGAACTCGGCGCTGGCGGCGCACGCGAGCAGCGAGAGCGGCTCGGTCGCGTAGGGCGTGCGCACCGCGGTCAAGACGGCGGCGGAACCGCCGACCAGCCCGGCTGCGGCGAGGCCTCGGGCTCGCCCGGCGATGGCGGTGGTGGTGCGACGGACCACGAGGATCGTGCCCACGAGCCCCACCCAGGTCAGCGCGATGAACGCCAGGTCGTTCGGGAGGGGCAGCGCGGCGGCGAGGAACGGGGCGCCGATGCGGAAGCAGAACGGGCTGAGGGGGATCTCGCCCAGCGGGTCGGCGGCCATCTCGAGGTAGATCGCCGGATCGTGGACGCCGACGTCGTGCGGGCCCAACGCGAACGCCCACAGCCCGAGGGCCACCGCGGCGCCAGCAAGCGCGTCCCACCGATCGAACCGAACGGCCTCCGCCACGGCCGGATCGCTAGCGGGCGCCTCGGCGGGGTCCTCGCCCTCCCGCACGTCCGTGGACCCCATCGACGTGCACGGTAGCTCGGGCCCGATCGGTCAGGCCGCGTCGCCTGGGGGAGCGGCGCGCGTCGGCCGAACCAGGGTGGCCGTCGCGAGGGTGCCGGCCGCCGGGGTGGCCGTCGCGCTGCCATCGGCGAGGAGCGATCCCTCCGACGTCACGTGGTCGCGCCGCGCCGTCGCCCAGCGCATGGCCTCGTGGGCCAGCGCGGGGTGGACCTTCCAACGGTGGAGCTGGAGCTCGGCCTCGTCTGGGGTCTCGCCGAGCTCGAGGAGGCTGAGCGCGAGCCGACGGGCACGGGTGCGACGCTCCTCGACCGTCGGCTCCGCCCTCGCCTGTCGCTGCCATTCGGCGTGCTCCTCCTGCAGCTGCTGGGGGAGGCGGCTCACCTGGTGGTGGGTGAGGGTCTGGACGCGGGTCCGCACCTCGATCGCACCCTCGCCGGCGGGGCGGCTGATGTGGAACTGGCCGGTGCGAGCCACCGCTCGGAGGAACGGGCCGCCCGCACCGCCTCGCAGCCCGAGCCCGATCGAGCGGGCAGTCTCCTCCAGGTCGACCACGAACCCGTCCGGGTGCTCGGCGAGCCCGATCGCGAGCCGTCGCAGCAACAGCACCGTGGACGGGCCGAGACGATCACAACGCCAGAAGAACCGATGCCTCTGACCTGGGAGTTCTGGCAATGACTCTCCTCATGGCCTTCGGGACTCCGGGTTCTCCAGGATCTCGGCCTTGTTGGCTACCTCGCCCTCGATGCGCCGTCTCACGCTGAGATCTAGTCTCCCAGCCCACGGTGATCTTGGGAGGGGCCACGATGCGGCGTTCGATGTGCGGGCTTGTGTTGTGCGTGGCCGCGTCTGTCCTCATCCCGGCGGGGACGATGTATGGCGGTATTGCTGCCGCTGCTGGTTCGGAGCCGGTGTTGTCGGCCAGCCAGGTCTCCGGGTCGGTACAGAGTGTTGGACCATCGGCGACGACAAAGACCTCGACAGCCACTTGCCCCGCGGGTCAGGTCGTTGCCAGCGGTGGTGTCGAGTGGACCTCGGTGACCGCCGGGTCAGTGCCGCGGATTCAGGATTCGTTCCCTGCAAGCGACACAACGTGGCGAGTGGTGGCCGGAGCGAGTTCGGCGTCATCGAGTTTCCGGGCGTGGGCGATCTGCACCCCAACCGTGAGCGGCTACGCACGAGTGGCCGGGCCTTCGGCAGCGGTAGGGCCTGGGACTGGTGGCCTGGACCGAGAAGCCGCCTGTGCTGCTGGAAGCGTGGCGCTAGGCGGCGGCGTCGAGTGGACCTCGATCACGTCCGGCGCGCAGTTAGCCCTGTTGCACTCCTACCCCTCCTCGGATTCGACCTGGCTCGTCGGCGCAGGGTCAAGCGCCCAAAACGCCACATTCCGCCCCTGGGTCACCTGTGTGCCTGCGGTAACCGGTTATGCGCGGGTCAGCGGCGCAGGGCAATCCGTTGGGCCGGGGACCGGAACACTCGGATCGACTGCAAGCTGTGAGCCAGGAACCCAACTCATGGGCGGTGGCATTGAGTGGACGACATTGACCGCAGGGTCGGTGCACGCAGACCATGACTCCTACCCGGCATCGGCATCTGCGTGGCAGGCAAGCGCCGAATCAGCGGTGCAGACCTCGACGTTCCGTGCCTGGGCGATCTGTGTCCCGATCACGGCACCAGGTGCGCCCTCGGTAGGGGCGGCTGCGTTCGATAACGGGACGGCGACGTTCTCTTGGACCGCACCTTCCAACGGCGGATCTCCGATCCAGGGCTATGTCATCACCCCGTACATCGGAGCGGTCGCGCAGCCAGAGGCGATCTACAACTCGACGGCCACCACCCAGACCGTGTTCGGCCTGACCAATGGCACCACCTACACGTTCAAGGTCGCTGCCTTCAACGCGATCGGCACCGGCCCCCAATCAGCGGCGACCAACGCCGTAACCCCAGGTGCGGTGCCGAGCGCCCCGGCCATCGCAACCGCCGTGTCAGGTAACCAGCAAGTCACGCTCTCGTGGACTGCTCCCACGTTGAACGCGGGACGACCCTTGCTTGGCTACATCGTCACCCCCTACATCGGGGCCACCCCCCAGACCGCCCGGACCTTCCCCAGCACCGACACCACCCAGGTGATCACCGGCCTCACCAACGGCACCACCTACACGTTCAAAGTCGCGGGCTACAACAGCCTCGGCACCGGCGCATCATCCACCGCCTCCGCCGCCGTCACACCCAGCGGCTTTCTCCCGTTCGCGTCCTGGGCGGCCTTCATCAACCGCCAGTACCTCGACCTGACCACGAAAGCGCCCACCTCCACTGAGCTTTCCACCTGGACCGTCGGATTGACCGCTGGCTCCGTGACCAAGGGTGATCTGATCGAGTCGCTTCGCCGTGGCACTGACAACACCACCAACGTCGATCCCACCGCCCGCCTCTACCGAGCCTTCCTCGGACGGGCACCCGACGCCGGAGGCTTGAAGTTCTGGATCGGCCGCCGCCGATCTGGCACCTGGAAGCTGACGAGGATGGCCGACTCATTCGCTGCCTCCAACGAGTTCAAAACCAAGTACGGCTCACTCTCGAACCGGGCGTTCGTCACCCGCATCTACACCGATGTGCTCGGGCGAGACGCCGATCCGACTGGCGTGGACTACTGGACCGGCAAGCTCGACACCAAGACCAGGACCCGAGGTCAGGTCATGGTCGGCTTCTCCGAGTCCAGCGAGTACAAGCGCAAGCAAGCCGAGAACACCGACGTAGCCATCGCCTACATCTTCTTGGTGGGCCGAGCACCCACCACCGGCGAGACGACCGACTGGGTGACCCGCCAGAAGGCGGGCACGAGCCAGGCAGCCCTTGCCACCGAACTGCTCAGCAGCAGCAAGTACGCCACCCACATCACCGGCTAGGCCGGGCGGCCAGAGCCTGGCGGGGGGCCCATATACGCCGGAACAACTGGGTGTCGGGCGATGTGATTGACAGCTGGGTCCTGCCAGCGAGCGAGGATGTGAGGAGTCTCGATGACGCTCTGCGAAGATCGGTTGCGGTATCGCCGCTGCCGCTCTACCTGCGAGTCGAGGATCGAAACTCCATGGCGCACGGTGTGGAGGTGCGCCTGCCATTCCTGGATTATCGCCTGGTCAATCTGGCGTTCAGCCTGGGAGCGGAGTGGAAACTCAGTGGTGCTTATACGAAGCGACT
>JBDIAX010000017.1:0-65104 GCA_039812605.1 Acidimicrobiia bacterium
GAGGCCACGACCACCACCGAGGCCACCACGACCACCGAGGCCACCACGACCACGACCACGGCCGCCACCACGACGACCTCGGAGCCGGCCCCCGCCGACGAGGGGATCTAGCGATGCGCCCCGCCGTCAGGCGATGGCGGTGGCCGAGGCGCTGAGCTCGGACTCGCCGAGGGCGAACGACTCGTACTCGTCGCTGGTGTCGGTGAGGTCCTCGAACTGGATCACGCCCAGCTCCTGGAACTTGGTCCGCAGCCAGCCGTCGCCGGCATCGAGCAGGCCCAGCTTCTTGCAGTTCGGCACGATCTTGCTGAACAGCATCATCTGGAACATCTGGCGGCCCGGGTCCTCCATCACGAACTTGATGGCGTCCTTGGTGTCGATGTCCATGCGGGCGAGCACCTCCTGCTGCAGCAGGCGATCGCGCATGCGCACCGCGGCCTCGAAGGCGAACTCCTGGCGCTCACGGATCTCGTCGAAGGTGAGCTCCTCGTAGTACTCCTTCAGCGAGAGCACGCCGAATGCGACGTGGCGGGCCTCGTCGCTCATGACGTAGCGGAGCAGCTGCTTGAGCAGCGGCTCGGGCGTGACCATGTGCATCAGGCCGAAGGCGGCGAGGGCGAGGCCCTCCACCATGATCTGCATGCCGAGGTAGGTCATGTCCCAGCGAGAGTCCTCGATGATGTCGTCGAGGAGCAGGCCGAGGTGGGCGTTCAGCGGGTAGTGGCCGTTGAGCTTGGTGTCGAGGTACTTGGCGAACACCTCGACGTGGCGCGCCTCGTCCATCACCTGGGTGGCGGCGTAGTACTTGGCGTCGATCCACGGCACGGTCTCGACGATCTTGGCGGTGCAGATCAGCGCGCCCTGCTCACCGTGCATGAACTGGCTGAGCATCCAGTTGTTCGACTCCATGCCGAGCTGGTCGAACTCCTTGTCGCCCCACTTCTCGAAGGGCGTGCCGGCGATCTGGGCAGCACGGGTCTCGGGGGTCTGGCCGAACGAGTGGCGCTGCATCTCCACCAGCTCCAGCGGGTCGACCTCGATCGACCAGTCGAGGTCGGTCTCGCCGTTCCACTGGCTGTGCTTGGCCTTCTCGTAGAGCTTGTTCAGCGCGGGACGGCGCCCCTTCTCGTAGTCCCACGTGAAGATGGCGTCCGCGTTGTCCCTCACCGCGCGGACGTTCTCCTCGCCCTCCTCTGCGGCGACGGCGAGGATCGCCTCGATGTCGTTGATGTCGGAGCGCCCGATGAGCTCCTCGTTCGATGCACGCGCGTCGGTCGACATGGCCCGATCCCCTTGGTTTGCCCTCGCGCGATCGAACCGACCGCACGTCGATAACGAACGTTACGGCAGGTCGGTCCCGATCGTCTACAGGCCATCGGTCACAGAACTCCTGCAAGCACCTCGGGCTCGGCGGTAAACGCGAGGGGACCGGTGGCGAGTGGACGGGTGTGATCCGCACGACGGCCAAGCTGGAAGGCGTGGTGGAGCGACCAGGGCCCGAGGCGCGACCCGCCTCACCGGCGTTCGAGGCGTTCTACCGACGAGAGTGGCGACCCCTCGTGGCGCTCGGCTGGTCACTGACCGGTTCGTGGGCGGCCGCCGAGGAGCTGGTGCAGGAGGCGATGACCGATGCCTACCGCCGCTGGGACGAGGTCGGCGACCTCGACAAGCCCGGTGCGTGGGCGCGACGGGCGGTGATCAACCGCGCGGCCTCCCAGGCCCGACGGCGGTCGGTGGAACGACGGGGCCTGACGCGCTTGGCCGCCCGCTCGACCGCCGAGGCCGACGCGCCCGGCGCCGATCGCACCGGCGACGCCGCCACCGAGGCCGTCGTCACCGAGGCCGTCGCAGACCCCGCGTTCTGGGACGCGCTGCACGCCTTGCCCGAACGGCAGCGGGCCTGCCTGGCCCTCCGCTACCTCGAGGATCAGGACGTGGCCGCCATCGCCGACACCCTCGGGTGCAGCCCCGCGACGGTCCGCGTGCACCTCCACCGCGGCCGCCGCACCCTCGCCAAGCGACTCGATCGAGCGACGAGCCGAACCACCGACCACGGCCCCCAGGAGGTCGACCGATGATCGACCACGACCCGATCGAAGCGCTCGAGCGGCGGGCCTCCGCTGCTGCCGCCGACCTGCGAGCCCGTGCCGGGGACCGGCCGGTGCCCGCGTGGCACCCCGTGCGCTCGGCCGTGCCGGTGGCGCCAGCGCCGGCGGTCGCTCGCCCACGCCCCGCCCGACTCCTCGCCGCCGCGGCCGTCATCGTGGTGCTCGCGGCCACCGCCGCCGTGGCGATCGTGGCCGTCGAGCGGCGCCACGACGACACCCCTCCCACCTCGACCACGGAGAGCGGCGAGGTCCTCGCCTTCGAGACCCTCGCGCCGCCCAACGGGCTCGAGCTGTCCGGGATCCTCCACGGCGAGCGATACCTCGATGCCGATCTCACGACCGCCCTCGCGATCTACGGAACCGGGCCCGATGCCCCGGAGGTCGGCGTGGCCCGCGTCTCGGGGTGGACCATCGAGAGCCTCGACGCGAGCGGCGAGCACCTCACCGTCGATGGGACACCGGCGGTGGACCTGGCGCCGTTCGGCATGGCCCGCCACGCGGTGCTGATCGATGACCCCGCGCGCGACGCCGGCCTGATCGCCATGAGCCCGACGATCTCCCCCCGCCGTCTGATCGAGCTCCTGCGGTCGACCACCGTGGACGACGGCTCCCCGCGGATCGCCGGCGATGCGCTGCCTTCGGGGTGGCGCCTGCTCGGCTCCGACCCGAGCGGGCCGTTCCGAAGAGGCCCGATGGACATCAGCCGGCGCGACGTGCCGGCGCGAGCCGTCACGTATGGAGGATCGATCGACCGCGAAGGCGTGGGAGACGTGCCGACCTCCGCGCTCGAGGTCACCTCGGAGCCGACCCCGGCCAGCTGGGAGCTCTCGCTCCGGCTCCGTGCCACCGAGGTCCAGGCGACCGTGGTGGCGGGTCGCCCTGCGCTCCTGGCGACCGGCGTCGCGGTGCGGGACGAAGCCCCTCGGTGGCTCGCGTTCGAGCACTCCACCGGCGTCCTCGTGCAGGTCATCGGCTGGGACCTTCCCGTCAGCGCCATCGAGGCAGCAGCGGACCAGGTGGCACCGATCACCGCCGACCGGTGGTCTGAGCTCGAGGAGCAGGACCAGCTCGGCCTCCTCCGCCGCGACGACGAGCGACCCGTGCTGGCCACCGGCACGGCCGACGGGACCGACGGGCTCCGCTGGGCGCTGCGCGTCGACGCGAACCGGACCCTCGATCTGCGGGTGGCGTTCAGCGACCTCGTGAACGGCACGAGCGGCTCGTCCACCACGAACGAGGACCCCGACGCGCTGGTCCGGTCGATGGCGGCCACCACCGGCGACGATCAGCGCGTGCTCGCCCTGCTCGTCCGCTCCGATGTCGCCTCGCTCCGCGTCGGTCGAGGCGACCAGGCACGGGCGGACGTGCCCACGACCACCCTCGAGCTCGACGCCGCCACCCGGGAGCTGCTCGGAGCGACGGCAGACTCGCGACTCGTGGTCGTGCTGCTGCGTGCCGATGACGACCGCGCCACGCTGCTCGACGATGCGGGCGACGTCCTGGCGACGCACGTGGTCCGCGACGACGGGCTCCTCGATCCGGAGCCGCTGCCCGGCTCCTGACCTCAGGCGGACGGGTACGGGTGCGGGGCGCCGCCGAAGACCGCCTCCGCGTTCTCACGGAGGAACTTCGGCCACACGTGGTCGCGGAAGCCCACGTTCGGAAGCTCCGCGAAGATCCGATCCAGCGTGAGGCCGGCGGCCCAGTAGCCCGCGTAGATGATCTTGTCGGCACCCCGGGTGTTCGCGAAGTCGATGATGTCCTGAGGGTAGTGCTTCGGGGCGAACGCCGAGGTCGAGTAGTAGAGGTTCGGCCACTTGAGCAGGAGCTTCACCATGAGCTCGGTCCACGGTTCGGCGCCGTGGCGGGTGACGATCTTGAGCTCGGGGAAGAACCAGCACACCTCGTCGAGCTGGATGGGCAGCTGCGCGCTCATGGGCAGCCGAGGGCCGGGCACCCCGGCGTAGACCACGATCGGCAGCCCGGCCTCCACGCACTTGGCGTAGACCGGGTACATCTTCTTGTCGTCGAGCGCCACCTGCGGGAGCAGCGCCGTGCCCCAGGTGTGGATCGCCTTCAGCTTGTCGCCCCACCGCTCCACGGCGGCGTCGATCTGGCGCAGCGCCTCCATGCCGGTGTTCGGGTCGACGTTGAGGATCCCCCAGAACCTGTCGGGGTGCTCGGTGAGCGCCCGCTTGGCCAGGTCCTTCTCGGTGACGTTGGTGAGGAAGCGGGTGATGCCGAACCGCTCCATCTCTGCGAGGGTGAGCTCGAGCGGATCGTCGATCTCGTCGTAGGTGGGAATGTCCTTGAACATGTACTGCGCAGGCATCTCCATGCTCTGCGTCTCCTTGTCCAGCGACGCCTTGCGGATGTAGTCGTAGACCTTGGCCTTGGCCTCGCGGACGTCGGGGAACGACAGGAAGGTGTCGGTCACTCCCCCGGCCCGGGCGGCGTCGAACGCGTCGTTCCCCGTGGGTTCCGGCATGCTGCGACGCTACCCGAAACGAGAACGCGTTCTATTCGTGCTGGACCATGGCTGGTGTCGCTTCGACGCGGGCGAGCGTCACCCGGCACGGCGCAGCATGTCGCGGCACGACGTGCAGGCCGGATCGCCATCCGCCTGTCGCCGGCACCGGCGATCGACGCCCACGATCGGGACCGGAGGACGTCCGAGGTGGTGGGCGACCTGGTGCGCAAGGCGCCCGAGCGCGAGCTCGGCCCCGAACCAGCCCGCGGGCCCAGCCGTCTCCACCCCCGCCCAGATCGCTCGGGTCGAGCCGTCGCGGAGCACGAGGCAGGCATCGCCCTGCGACCGCACGTCGATCTGGAGGCGTGCGATCTCCCGCCACGGCACCGCTCCACCTCGCAGGTGCCAGCCATCGTCGTCGACGAACGGGCGCCACCGTCCGGCGCGCACGGCGCTGGTGGCGACACCGAGCGCGACGGCGGCCGCGACCACCGCGACCGAGACGCTCGGAGCGGCGATCGCCACCACGGCCGCGAGGGAGGCGATGCCCCAACGACCGAACCGGTGCGACGCGGGACTTCGGCGATCGATGGCACCGAACTGGAGTCGAAGTGGGGGGTCGATCGACGTGAAGGCCTCGCCGGGCGAGGTTCCGATCATGCCGTTCGGCCACGTTGCCGTACGGAGTGGGATCACGTCCCGTGGTCTATCCCACCGGCCTCCGTCGCGCAGCGCAGGCACCGTGGGTCGAAGGGCACCCGTTCCCGATCGGTCCCGAGGTCGAGCCAGACCGGCACCGGCCCGCGGCGAAGGGCGTGTCCGAGCTGGTGGAGGTGGCGGGCGGCGACGTCCTCGACGATGCGGCGCTGGCCCACCGCGCCGCGCCGCGGCACGCGGATCGACAGGGCCGTGGTGCGGCCTCCCGCCAGCGCGAGCTCGGCCGGATCGGCGCTCGCCCGGAACAGGGTGAGCGACTCGACGAGGTCCCACGGAACGGCCTCGTCGCCCTCGATCCACCCCGCCGGTGTCGCGAGCCGTCGCCAGGTCACGGCCCGGACGAGCGCGACGGCCGGCAAGGCCCCCAGGGCCATGACGGCGGCACCGACGAGGGGTTGGACCGTGATGAGCCACGCCCCCGGCGCCATCAGCGCTCCGATGGCGAGCGCGAGCACCAGGCGCGCCCCCGGGCCACGGCGAACCTGCAGCGACCGCTTGTGGAGGCGAAGCTCGGGAGCGAAGGGCGACGCGGGCCGGTCCGACGGCGGACCGCTCATGCCGGCGGGCCAGCTCGGCACCCACTCCCGGTCGTCGACCGGGAACCTCGGCTTCCTCACCGAACGCCGGCGCGCCAGCGGGCGTCAGAGCCCGTCGAACGCCTGGTCGAGGATCTGGGACTGCTCCTGCACGTGGATCGCGTGGCTCCCCGTGGCCGGGCTGCCCGAACCGGTGCGCGAGACCTGCCGGTACTTGATGCCCTCGGGCACCAACGGCCACAGGCGCTCGGCCACGAAGGCACGGGGGCCCATGTTGTCGGGCTCCTCCTGGAGCCACACCACCTCGGTCACGTTCGGGTAGCTGCGGAGCAGGCCCGAGATCTGCGCGTACGGGAACGGGTACAGCTGCTCGATGCGCAGGACCGCGGCGCGGTGGCGGCGCTCGTCGCGTCGGGCCATGGCGTCGTACGCGACCTTTCCGGAGCAGAACACGAGGCGCTCCACGTCGGCCCGGTCGATCTCGCCGTCCCACACCGCCGGATCGTCGAGCAGCTCCTGGAAGGATCCGTGCTCGAGGTCGGCGACCGGGGAGCGAGAGGTCTTGGCCCGCAGCAGCGACTTGGGCGTCATCACGATGAGCGGCTTGCGAGCCGGACGCACCACCTGGCGGCGGAGCAGGTGGAAGTACTGGGCCGCGGTGGTGGCGTTGGTCACCTGGATGTTGTCCTCGGCGCACAGCGTGAGGAACCGCTCGATGCGCCCCGAGGAGTGCTCGGGGCCCTGGCCCTCGAGGCCGTGCGGGAGCAGGAGCACGAGGCCCGAGGTCTGGCCCCACTTGTCCTCGGCGGCGACGAGGTACTGGTCGATGACGATCATCGCTCCGTTCACGAAGTCGCCGAACTGGGCCTCCCAGCACACGAGCGCGTCCTTCGCGACCACCGAGTAGCCGTACTCGAAGCCCATCGCCGCGTACTCCGACAGCAGCGAGTCGTAGATCCAGAACTTGCCCTGGTCCGGGTCGAGGTTGGCCAGCGGCGCGAACTCGGCGCCCGAGGAGTAGTCCGACAGGACCGAGTGGCGCTGCGAGAACGTGCCGCGCCGCGAGTCCTGACCGGCGAAGCGGATGTCGGTGCCGTCGAGCAGGAGCGTCCCGAACGCAAGCGCCTCGGCGGTGGCCCAGTCGACCTCCCCGCCTTCGAACATCTTCGTGCGCGTGGCGAACTGCTTCGCCAGCTTGGGGTGGACCTCGAAGCCATCGGGCACCGTCGAGAGCCCCGCGTAGACCCGGTCGAGCGTGGCCCGCTCCACCCCGGTCTCCACGTGCGGGAGCACCCCGACCGCCGGCGGCACCGGCAGGGCGATGATCTCGGACTCGGGCTTCGCGTCGCGGGTCTCCACGAGCGCTTCCTGGAGGCGATCGCTGAAGTCGTCGAGCGCCTTCTCGGCCTCGTCGATCGAGATGTCGCCCCGCTTGACGAGCGCCTCGGTGTAGAGCTTGCGCACCGAGCGACGAGCGTCGATCCGCTTGTACATGAGGGGCTGGGTGTAGCTCGGGTCGTCGCCCTCGTTGTGACCGTGGCGCCGGTAGCAGACCATGTCGATCACGACGTCCTTGTTGAACGCTTGGCGGAACGCGTACGCGAGCCGCGCCACGCGCACGCACGCCTCGGGATCATCGCCGTTCACGTGGAAGATCGGCGCCTCGATCATCTTCGCCACGTCGGTGCAGTACTCCGACGAGCGCGCCGACTCGGGCGAGGTCGTGAACCCGAGCTGGTTGTTGATGATCAGGTGGATCGTGCCACCCACCCGGTAGCCCTTGATGGTCGAGCAGTTGAGGGTCTCGGCCACCACGCCCTGGCCGGCGAACGCCGCGTCGCCGTGGAGCAGCACCGGCAGCACCGAGAAGGCGGTGGGATCGTTGATGTGGTCCTGCTTGGCCCGCACCATGCCCACCACCACCGGGTCCACCGTCTCGAGGTGGCTCGGGTTCGCGGCGAGCTCCACCGCGATGGTGTTCCCGCGGCGCCCGGTGAAGGTGCCGGTCTGGCCGAGGTGGTACTTGACGTCGCCCGAGCCCTGGGTGGAGTCGGGATCGATGTAGCCCTCGAACTCCTTGAAGAGCTGGTCGTAGCTCTTGCCCACGATGTTGGTGAGCACGTTGAGGCGGCCTCGGTGCGCCATGCCGAGCACGGCGCCGTCGAGGTGGTCGTGGGCGGCCGCGTCGAGCACGGCGTCGAGGATGGGGATCGCGGACTCCGCGCCTTCGATGCCGAAGCGCTTCTGGCCGACGTACTTGGTGGCGAGGAACTTCTCGAACGCCTCGGCAGCGTTGAGCCGACCCAAGATGTGGCGCTGCTCCTCCGCGTCGACCTTGTCGTTCACGCCTTCGACGTGCTCTTGGATCCACCGCTTCTGCGCCGGATCGGAGATGTGCATGTACTCGATGCCGACCGTGCGGCAGTAGGCGTCGCGCAGCACGTGGAGCAGGTCGCCCAGCTTCATGCGGGTGGTGCCGGCGACGCCACCGGTGAGGAACTCGCGCTCCAGGTCCCAGATCGTGAGCCCATAGGTGGCCGGATCGAGCTCGGGGTGCATGGAAGGTTCCTTCCACGCCAGCGGATCGAGGTCGGCGATGAGGTGGCCGCGCACGCGGTGCTGGTTCACCAGCGTCTGCACGTGCATCTGCTTCTCGAGGCGGCTCGCCTCCTTGTCGATCGGGTTGTCGTCGGGGAGCCAGCGAACGGCCTCGTAGGGCACCCCGAGGGAGCGGAACGCCTTGCCGTAGAAGTCGTCCTCCCCCATCAGGAGCTCTTGCACCCGCTTGAGGAACAGGCCCGACTCGGCACCCTGGATGATCCGGTGGTCGTAGGTGGAGGTGACCGTCATCACCTTCGACAAGCCCATCTCGGCGAGCGACTGCGGGTCGGCCCCCGAGAAGGCCGCGGGGTAGTCGAGCCGGCCCACGCCGACGATCACGCCTTGGCCCGGCATCAGGCGCGGGACCGACTGCACCGTGCCGATCGTGCCCGGGTTGGTGAGCGTGACGGTGGCCCCCGCGAAGTCGTCGACGGTGAGCTTGTTGGAGCGCACCTTGCGGATCAGGTCCTCGTAGGCACCCCAGAAGCCGCGGAAGTCGAGGGCATCGGCCCCCTTGATCACCGGCACGAGCAGGCTGCGCCCACCCTTCTTCTCGACGTCGACGGCGAGGCCCAACCCGACCGTGTCGTGGCGGACCACCCGCGGCTTGCCATCGGGGCCCTCGACGAACGTGGAGTTCATCACCGGCACGGAGTCGGCGACCGCTCGGACGATGGCGTAGCCGATCAGGTGGGTGAAGCTGACCTTGCCGCCCCGGGTGCGCCCCAGGTACCCGTTGATGATGCGACGGTTGACCTCGAGCAGCTTCGCCGGCACCTCGCGGAAGGAGGTGGCGGTGGGAACGCCGAGGCTGGCCTCCATGTTCTCGACGATCCGCGCCGAGGCACCCCGCAAGGGCTCGCCCGGGATCTCCACGGTGCCGTCGGCGGCGATGCCCGTGGACTTGGGTGCTGATGCCGGAGCCGCTGGTGCGGGAGCCGCCGCGGGCGACCCCGACGGCGGTCCGGCGACGACGGGCACCGCACCGGTCTCGCCGGTGCGGCCGGTGGCCGGCAGCGCCTTGTCGGGCGCCGAGGCGACCACGTCTGCGTCTCGTTGGTAGTCGGCGAAGAAGTCGCGCCAGCTCTCGCTCACCGAGCTCGGGTCGGCGAGGTACTGCTCGTACATCTCGTCGACGAGCCAGGCGTTGGGACCGAGCGCTTCGGTCGAGGGGGTATCGGGCATCGGCGTCGATCCTACCGACGTGACCTCGGTCCCCGGACCTACGGACCCGGGAGCGAGCCGACCCCTAGGATCGCCGCGCCGCACCCCCAGGAGGTTCGCTCGCCGTGAGCGCGCAGTTCATCTACACCATGCGCAAGCTGAGCCGGTTCTACCCGCCCGATCGCGAGGTGCTGAAGGACATCAACCTGTCCTTCTACCCCGGGGCGAAGATCGGGGTGCTGGGCGCCAACGGCGCGGGCAAGTCGTCGCTGCTCAAGATCATGGCCGGCACCGACGACGGCTTCACCGGCGAGGCCCGGCTGACCCCGGGGTTCACCGTCGGCATGCTCGAGCAGGAGCCCCACCTCGATCCGACCAAGGACGTGAAGGGCAACGTGATGGACGGCGTGGCCGAGGTCGCGGGGCTCCTCGCGGCCTACGACGCGTGCCTGGCCAAGTACGCGGACCCCGACGCGGACTACGAGAAGATCGGCGAGGAGCAGGCCCGCCTCGAAGCCGAGATCGCGGCGAAGGGCGCGAACGACCTCGACCGCAAGATCGAGATCGCCATGGACGCGCTGCGACTCCCGCCCGGCGACGCCGAGGTCACGAGCCTCTCCGGCGGCGAGAAGCGGCGCGTTGCCCTCTGCAGGCTGCTCCTGTCCGCACCCGACCTCCTGCTCCTCGATGAGCCCACGAACCACCTCGACGCCGAATCGGTGGCGTGGCTCGAGCGCTTCCTGCGCGACTACCACGGCACGATCGTGGCCATCACCCACGACCGCTACTTCCTCGACAACGTGGCGGGCTGGATCCTCGAGCTCGACCACGGCCGGGGCATCCCCTTCGAGGGCAACTACTCCGGCTGGCTCGACCAGAAGAGCGCACGGCTCGCCCAGGAGGAGAAGCAGGAGTCGGCCCGGCGCCGGACCCTCGAGCGAGAGCTGGACTGGGTTCGCATGGCACCCAAGGCCCGCCAGGCCAAGGGCAAGGCCCGCCTCGCCGCCTACGACAAGCTGCTGGCCGAGGCCAAGGCCGCCGAAGGGCGCGACCAGAAGCTCGAGATCTTCATCCCGAGCGGCGATCGCCTGGGCGACCAGGTGATCGAGGTCGAGCACCTCTCGAAGGGGTTCGGCGATCGCCTCCTCATCGAGGACCTCTCGTTCTCGCTCCCCCGCGCGGGCATCGTCGGCATCATCGGCCCGAACGGCGCCGGCAAGACCACGCTGTTCAAGATGCTCACCGGCCAAGAGGAGCCCGACGGCGGCTCCATCAAGGTCGGCTCCACCGTGCAGCTCGCGTACGTGGACCAGAGCCGCGACCACCTCGACGACGCCAAGACGGTCTACGAGGAGATCACCGGCGGCCGCGACGACCTCGTCGTCGGCGGTCGCGAGATCCACGGCCGGGCCTACGTGGCGAGCTTCAACTTCAAGGGATCCGACCAGCAGAAGCCCGTCGGCGTCCTCTCGGGCGGCGAGCGCAACCGGGTGCACCTGGCCAAGCTCCTCAAGGAGGGCGGCAACGTCCTGCTGCTCGACGAGCCCACCAACGACCTCGACGTCGACACCTTGCGCGCCCTCGAGGACGCGCTCGAGGCCTACGCCGGGTGCGCGGTGGTCATCTCCCACGATCGCTGGTTCCTCGACCGCATCGCCACCCACATGCTCGCTTTCGAGGGCGACAGCCAGGTGCGGTGGTTCGAGGGGAACTTCTCCGAGTACGAGGCGTTCCGCAAGCAGGAGCTGGGCGCCGAGGCCGACCAGCCCCACCGGATCAAGTACAAGCCCCTGGCCCGCTGAGGGTCGGTCCACCGAGGAGGGCGGATGGACGTGCAAGGCGGAACCCAGGGAGACGGCGAGCCACCTGTTGCTTCCCGGCTCGACCGAACGCTCGAAGCCCGGCTCGCAGGCGGGGCGAGCGCGGGACATCGCCCGGACCCTGCGCTCGTGGGCGAGCTGCTGGCGGCGTTCCCCGACGCCCCCGATCGGGTAGGTCCGCCCGCCGCAGGCACGCCGTACTCCCGCGTCCCGCTCCACCGCAGCGACCTGCTCGAGGTGATGGCCGCCCGCTGGGCCCCGAACGCCCGCTGCGCGCCCCACGACCACGGCGGCGCTAGCGGCTTCGTCGTGGCCGTCGACGGCACGTTCGTGGAGCGCCGGTTCCGGTGGCACGACGACGACCCCCTCGCCGGACCGGACCTCCACTGGAGCACGGGCGATGCCTTCGGGTTCGGACCCGAGGTGTTCCACGACATGGTGGCCCCGGACGGAGGGGTCACGCTCCACGTCTACTCCCCCGCTCCTCGCCGCATGGCGGTCCTCGACCTCGGGACCTCCGAGGTGCTCGACCTGGTGGGCGACTTCGGCGCCTGGATCCCGACGGGCGACCACCCACGGACGCCCTTCGCCCAATGGCCCGCGGTCAGCGAACCGCCACCTGGGGGCCGAGAGGTGGTGCTCGTGTCCTACACGACCACCTACCGAGGGGGTTCGGAGGAGTTCGCCGTCGCCGCCCGAACCCTCGCCCGGGACCGAGCTTGCGAGCTCGGGGACGAGGTGGAGGTCGTGACCCTCCCGCTCGTGCGCAAGGCCGAGCTGCGTGACGCGCTCGAAGGCCTCGGCGCCGACGGACGTCGTGTGCGCGAGCTGCACTTCGTTGGCCACTCGGGGATGTACGGGCCGATGTTCGGCTCGGTCCGCTGGCCCGAGCAGTTCTCCCCGCACGAGTGGCGGACGATGGCCATCCCGTTCGCGCATGGCGCCAGCGCCCACTTCCACGCGTGTCGGACCGGACGCTGGTTCGCGCCCTTCTTCGCTCGGACCTTCGGGGTCACCGCGTACGGCAACCAGAACTACACGACGGTCTCCGCCCGCCCTGACCGCTTCGAGTGGGCGGGCCGCAACCCCGCCGAGCGCGACGCGCTGTACCTCGTCGCCACCCCGGGACGGCGCTCGCACGGCGTCCTCGGATCGGCGCGCAAGTACGGCGGCGCGACGGTCGAGCCGATGATCGAGTGCACCCCCGACGCCACCGACCGCAGCTACGACCGGGTGGCCGACCTGTACGACCGGGCCTACATCGACATCCGCGTCCGCGAAGCGGAGTGGGCATGGGTCCTCGACCGCGCCCGCACGCTCCGCGACGAGCTCGGCCGACCGCTGCGGATCGCGGAGGTGGGGTGCGGCAACGGCGCCATGCTGCGCGCGCTCGACGACGAGGGTCTCGTGGAGCAGGCCTGGGGCTTCGACGCGTCCGAGGGGATGATCGGGCGAGCGGTGGATCGCAGTGGCGATCGGGACCGCCTCTCGTTCGCCACCATCGACGGACCGACGATCCCGCTCGACGACGACCAGGTCGACGTCGTCGTCTCGTTCCTCTCGTTCCGCTACCTCGATTGGGACCCGTTGATGGTCGAGGTCCACCGAGCGCTCCCGCGACACGGTCGGCTGTGGGTCGTCGACATGGTCGAGAAGCCGGTCAGCTGGCGAGAGCTTCCGCTGCTCGCCCGCTCCGCGTGGGCGCACCGACAGGTGCCGCGGCGCCACCCGGAGTTCGCCCGGGACTTGGCGGCGCTCACGAGCCACCCGGACTGGAAGCACATGGTCCGCAACAACCCGATCCGCGCCGACCACGAGTACCGGTGGTACCTCGAGAGTCGCTTCGCGCCGGCGCAACTCGAGTTGCTGACCACCACGCTCCACCAGCGGGTGGTGGCCTTCGACTCCGGACCGATCGACCACCGCGTCGCTGCGCCCCTCACGTTCCCGTGAGCCTGGCGCGCCTGGGCATCGTCGACTGGGGCATCGGCGGGATCGGCCTCGTCCAACGGCTCGACGCCGCCCGCCCCGACCTGCCGATCTCCTACTGGTCCGACACCGGCTTCGCCCCGTACGGCCTGGTGCGCTCGTCCGTGCTCCGCGCCCGCCTCGAGGCGATCGTGCACCGCCTCGCGCAGCGCGGCTGCACGGAGGTGGTGCTGGCGTGCAACGCGGCGAGCACCGTGGTCGACCGTCTGAGCACGCCGATCCCGGTCCGGGGGATCATCGCCAGCGGCATCTCCGCCGTCCCTCGCGACGCACTCGGCGTCGTCGGCGTGGTCGCGGGCGCCCGAACCGTCCGCTCCGGCGCCTACCGCCGAGGCCTCGCGGCACCCGGGCGCACCGTGCGGTCCCGGGTCGCGCAACCGCTCTCCGCCCACATCGAGGCGGGCCGCATCGGCACCCCTGCCTTCGTGGCCGACCTCCACGAGATCGTGCGCCCCCTTCGGGGAGCATCGGCGGTCGTGCTGGCGTGCACCCACTACCCCGCCGCCGCCGACGCGTTCGCCGCCGAGCTCCCCGACAGCGCGCTGATCGACCCCGCTCGCCACCTCGCCGACGAGCTGATCGCCGCGCTGCCGCGGGCAACCGCGCCCGGCGAGCGCGAGATCGCCACCACCGGCGACCGCACGGCCATGCGGGACGCAGCTGCAGCCGCCTGGGGCTTCGACCTGGGCACGCCTGCGGCGGCGCACCTGCCGTGACCGGCCATCAGGCGTCGGCAGCGGCCTCGATGGCGGCGATGTCGAGCTTCACCATGCCCATCACCGCGGCGTAGGCCTTGGGCCCGCGCACCGGGTCCTTCATCAGCTCCACGAAGCCCGTCGGCACCACCTGCCACGACAGGCCGAAGCGGTCCTTCAGCCACCCGCACTGCACCTCGGCGCCGCCGTCGGCCGTGAGGCCATCCCAGTAGCGGTCGAGCTCGGCCTGGTCCGCGCACTCGATGACGAACGACACCGCTTCGGTGAAGGTGAACATCGGGCCCCCGTTGAGGGCCGTGAACGGCTCGCCGTCGAGCGTGAAGTCGACGGTGAGCACCGTGCCGGCCACCCCCTGCTCCGCCCCGTCCGGGTAGCGGGTCACGGCGTCGATCGACGAGTTGGGGAACAGCGAGACGTAGAACTCGGCTGCTTCCAGCGCGTCGTCGTCGAACCACAGGCTCGGGATGATGCGGGGCATGGCGGGTCTCCTTCGAGGTCTGGATCTGACCGGTCAGGGGGCAGACGACGGCGACGGCCCGAAGTCATCGGCGGATCGCCGAACGGCCGGGCCCGAGCGGGGCGACGATACGTCGTCGCGTACGGTGCCGACCGATGATCGACGTGGTGTTCCTCGACGCCGGGGGCGTGCTGGTGACCCCCGACCCCGAGCTGGTCCTGCGGCGCTTCGCCGCGGTCGGCATCGCCATCGAGGACCCCGGGCTCGTCTTCGCCGCCCACTACCACGGTGTTCGAGCGATCGACGACGCCCGAGCGGAGCCTGAGGTGTTCGACGACTACCACCTCGCGTACGCGCGCCACCTCGGGATCGGAGGGGAGCAGCTGGCGGCGGCAGCCGGTGCCCTCGGGTCGCTGTGGGCGGAGTCGGGGCTGTGGCGCGACGTCGTCCCCGGCGCCGCGGAGGGGCTCGCCGCCATCGCGGCCACCGGCACCCCGATCGTCGTCGTCTCCAACGCCGACGGCACCGTCGACCAGCTCCTCGAGTCCACCGGGCTCCTGCAGGTGGGACCGGGGCCCGGCACGGAGGTGGTCGCCATCGTGGACTCCGGCCGGGTGGGGGTCGCCAAGCCGGACCCGCAGATCTTCCACCTCGCCCTGGAGCTCGCGGGAACGACCGCAGACCGAGCCATCCACGTCGGCGACGCCTACCAGTACGACGTGCGCGGCGCCCGCGCTGCTGGGGTTCGCCCGTTGCTCGTCGACCCGTTCGACCTCCGTGGCGACGTCGACTGCGAGCGCATCACGACGCTCGCCCAGGTGGTCGACCACCTCGGCTGAGCCCGCCGCACCCGTCAGCCCAGGCGGATGGCGACCTCGTTGGCGAGGAGGCGCCCCTCCGGGGTGAGCACGACCCGGTCCCCTCGACGCACCACCAGCCCGTCGAGCTCGTCCACGAGGCCCTCGGGCACCGCGTCGCCATCGACGCCGTGACGGGTGCGGATCGCGAGCTGCAGCCCCTCCAACCGACGCCCCTCCTCGTCGAGCTCCTCGGCACCCGCCTCGGGCGAGCGCCCTCCGACGATCGCGGCGAGGTACCGCTCGGGCGTCCGCACGTTCCAGTGCCGGCGACCGGCCCGGTGGCCGTGGGCCGCGCACCCGATGGCCAGGTACTCGCCGCCCGTCCAGTAGAGGAGGTTGTGACGGCACTCGTGGCCGGGCTTCGCCCAGTTCGAGATCTCGTACCACTCGTAGCCGGCATCGCCAAGCAGGCGGGTGGCCAGCTGGTACTCGTCGGCCTGGGTGTCGTCGTCGGGGTGCCGGGCCGGGTCGGCTGCCAGCGGCGTGCCGGGCTCGACGGTGAGCGCGTACGCACTCACGTGGTGCGGTGCCAGGTCGATGGCGGCGCGCACGGTGGACTCCCAGCCCGCCAGGGTCTCGCCAGCCGCGCCGTACACGAGGTCGATGTTCACCGAGAGGCCGGCGGCCTGCGCCGCGCCGACGGCTCGCTCCACGTTCTCGGGCCGGTGCTCCCGTCCGAGGGTGGCCAGCACCTCGGGCTGCATCGACTGCACACCGATCGACAGGCGGGTGACGCCACCCCGGGCGTAGCGAGCGGCGAGCTGCTCATCGAGGTCGTCGGGGTTGCACTCGATCGTGACCTCCGCCCCGTCGGCCAGCGGCGCCTCGGCCAGCACGTCGAGCAACGCACCGGCGTCGACGAGCGACGGAGTCCCGCCGCCGACGAAGACGCTGGTCACCGGCGGGACACCCCGTTCGACCTCGGCGGCGAGGTGACGCCGGCACGCGTCGAGGTAGGCCGACTGGAGGTGGTCGCGATCCGTCCAGGTCGCGAACGAGCAGTAGTCGCACCGCCGCCGACAGAACGGCACGTGCAGGTACACCCCGAACGCCATCGCCCGAGCGTACCGATCGGTCGGCGCGCCCCCGGCTGGCCGGACGCGCCCTGCCTCCTCCTCACCCGAGCTCCCCCGCCGGACCTCCCCACCGAACCGGCACGATCGGGGCCGCTGGGTGGGGAGGTGCCAGGTCGCCGACCGCGCTCTGCGTCGTGAGATCGGTCAGAAACCACGATCCGTGACAAAACCGCGTTCCGTGGGGTAGCATCTGCGCGCAGCGCGAAGCGTGCGCCCTGACGTCACCGAGCAGGAGAACCTCCATGACGCCGCCGTCCGACAACGACCTCGATCCCGAGTCCACCGAGTACGCCCGCCGGGTGGGTGAGCGGCTGCGCGCGATCCGTCGCCAGAAGCGGCTCTCGCTCCAGGAGGCCGAGGAGCTGTCCGAGCAGGAGTTCAAGGCGTCGGTCCTCGGGGCCTACGAGCGCGGCGAGCGGGCCATCTCGGTTCCCCGGCTCCACCGCCTCGCCGCCGTCTACCAGGTCCCGGTCGACCAGCTGCTCCCCCGCGAGCCCGGCGACCCCCGCTCCGACGGTGCGTACCTCGACCTCACGGCGGCACCGGCACCAGCGCCGCGCAAGGTGATCATCGACCTCGGCCGCATCGACGACATCGGCGGTCCGACCGGCGAGATGCTGCGCCGCTACCTGGCGATGATCCAGGTCCAGCGCCAGGACTTCAACGGCCGGGTGCTCACCATCCGCCGAGATGACCTCCGGGCGATCGCGTGCATCCTCGACACCCCGCCCGACCACGCCACCGAGCGGCTCGAGCAGCTCGGCCTGCTCTTCCAGAGCGCGCCGACGCTCACCAACGTCATCCGCTGATCCCCGCCCACCCCACCATCAGGGTCGTGCGGGCAGCACGAGCCCCGACCGCAGCGCGCTGAGCAGCGCCCCGGCGGCGATCGCGGCCGTCTCCGCGCGCAGCACGGTCGCGCCCGCGAGGCCGACCGTCGCCGGAGCCGCGGCCAGCTCGTCGGGAGCCCACCCGCCTTCGGGACCGACGAGCAGGAACGGCCGATCGAGCGAGGGCGCGCCACCCCCGGCTTCGGCGAGGGCCGCGCCGGGCGCGGCCACCGCCGTCGCGAAGTCGACCACGGGCGCCACCTCGGGCAGCCACCGCTGGTGGCACTGCATGGCGGCCTCCCTCGCCACCTTGACGAGTCGCTCGTGGGCCGCGCCGGCCTTGGCCGGGTCCCAGCGAACCACCGAGCGTGCCGCCACGAACGGCTGGATGCGATCGATGCCGAGCTCGGTGAGCTTCTGGACCACCAGCTCGGGCTTGGTGGCCTTCACGAGCGCGAAGCCCACGGCCACCGGTGGCGCCGGGCGCGGGAGGTGCTGCACGGGTCCGCTGGGCTCGGGGGAGTCGCCCGCGAAGCGCGCCTCGCGCCACGCACCCCGACCGTCGCCCACCACGATCGCCTCGCCGGGTCGGAGGCGCCGGACCCGCGCCAGGTGGTGGTGATCGAAGTCGCTCAGGCGCGGCTCGTCGAGGTCCTCGACGAACACGAGCGGCCGGTGGGTCACGACGCTCGAGCCCGCCGTCAGTGGAAGGCCGACTTGATGCGGGAGAAGAAGCCGCGATCGGGCGGGGCGACGTCCTCCCCTCGACGGGCGGCGATCTGGCGCAGCGCCTCCTCGTCGTCGGCATCGAGCTCGGTGGGCACGTCGACCACGACCTGGACCCGAAGATCGCCTCGGCCTCGGCCCCGCACGTGCGGCACGCCACGGCCGCGCAGCCGGAACTCCCGACCGGTCTGGGTGCCCCGAGGAACCACGAGGTCCTCGGCGCCGTCGAGCGTCTCGAACGAGATCGCCGCCCCGAGCGCCGCCTGCGTGAACGGCAGGTGCAAGAGGTGGACCAGGTCGTCGCCGTCGCGCGAGAAGCGCTGGTGGTGCTGGACCCGCACCTGGACGTAGAGGTCGCCCGCCGGGCCACCTCGGGGCCCGACCGCGCCGAACCCGCTCAACCGCAGGGTGGACCCGGTGTCGACGCCGGCGGGGATGTCGACGGTGTAGGTCTTCTCGGTGATCTCCCGCCCCTCGCCGTTGCAGGTGGGGCACGGCGCGGCGATCACCTCGCCGGCTCCCCGGCACACCGGGCACGGCGCGGCGGTCACCATCTGGCCAAGGATGGACTGTCGCACCTGGCGCACCTGCCCGCTGCCCCCGCACTGCCCGCAGGACTCGGCATGGGTGCCGGGCTGCGCACCGGTGGCCTCGCAGGTCACGCAGGCGATCGCCGTGCGCACCGTGACCTCCTCCTGGCTGCCGAACACGGCGGACTCGAACGCGATGTCGACGACGGCCTCGAGGTCGGGACCGGCCGAGCGACCGGCTCGCGGCGAGGCCGTCGCACCCCCCATGCCGCCACCGCCGAAGAACGCTTCGAAGATGTCGCCGAGGCCGCCCGCGCCGGAGAAGCCCCCGAACGGGTCTCCCGCGGCGGGCCCATCGGCACCGAAGCGGTCGTAGTGGCGGCGACGGTCGTGGTCGCTCAGCACCTCGTAGGCGTTCGCGACCTCCTTGAAGCGCGCTTCGGCGACCGGATCGTCGGGGTTGGCATCGGGGTGGTAGCGGCGGGCTTGCAGGCGATACGCCCGCTTGATCTCGTCGGTGGAGGCATCGCGCTCGATCTCGAGGAGCTCGTAGTAGTCGACGGTGGCCATCAGCCCTCGCTCAACCGATGTCCGAGGCGCTGACCCACCACGGCGACCGCGGCGAGCGCCTGGGGGTAGTTCATCCGAGACGGCCCGAGCACCCCGACCGTGCCCACCTGCTCGCCATCGACCGTGTAGGGCGCCACCACGAGCGCGCACTCCGCCAGCGGGACCATCCCGGTCTCGCTGCCGATGGCGACGTTGAGGCCGCGATCGACGACGTCTCGCAAGAGCGTGACGACCACGAGCTGCTGCTCGAGGATGGTGAGCACGGAGCGGACCGTCTCCACCGCCTCGAACGAGGCGGCCATGCGCGACGTCCCGTCGACGAAGACGTGGTCGGCGTCGTCGGCCAGGCCCGTCGCCAAGGCGGCACGCACCGCGGCGACGACGGCCTGCACCGGCGGCGGCTCGGCGCTGGCCACGCTGGCGCTCGCCGCCAGCGGCTGACCGACGAGGGCGCCGCTCAGGTGCTGGGCCGCCTGCGCGAGCACCGCCTCGTCGCACTCGACGGGCAGGTCGATGGTGCGCTTCTCCACGGCACCGTTGCCGAGGACCGCGACGAACAGCGCAACCGTGGGGGCGAGCGAGACGAGCTGCACCGCACGGACCTTCGCGGCCTCGTGCGGGGGCCCGACCACGACGGCCGCGTAGTCGGTGAGGCCGGCGAGCAGACGGGTGGTATCGGCCAGCATGCGCTCGATCTCGCCGTGGGCCTGGTCGAAGAACGACCGCACCTGCTGCTGCGCGGTGCGATCGAGCGACGGCTCGGCCAGCGCGTCGACGAACTCGCGGTACCCCTTCTCGGTGGGGATTCGTCCGGCGGAGGTGTGCGGTTGGGTCAGGTAGCCGTCGCCCTCGAGCGCGGCCATCTCGTTGCGAACGGTGGCCGACGAGACGTCGATCCCCGGCGCCTTGGCCACGTGGCCCGACCCCACCGGTTGCGCGGTCTGGATGTACTCCTCCACCACGGCGCGGAGGATCGATGCCTTGCGCTCGTCGAGCATCGTCACCTCCGAGGGTGGGACGGACACGGACCGACGCCGGCGACCACGGCCGACCGGCGTTGGCACTCGATGCTACCGAGTGCCAACGAGCGCTGGCACGCTTCGGTCAGCAAGGGGCGCGCGCCGGGCGCCTGCCGGGCGGATCGACCTTCAGGGCCGGGCACGCCGCTGGTAGCGCAGGAGCGCCTCGGCCCGCTCCTCCGAGTGGTCCACGATCGGCGCTGGGTAGTCGCCCACCGGCGAGAAGAGCCCGTCGTCGCACCGCCACGGCTCGTGGACGGCACCACCGGCGACTGCGCCCAGCTCCGGCACGTACCGGCGCACGTAGTCCCCGTCGGGGTCGAAGCGCCTTCCCTGGGCCACCGGGTTGAAGATCCGGAAGAACGGGGCGGCGTCGGTGCCGGTGCCGGCGGTCCACTGCCAGCCGTGCTGGTTCGAGGCCAGGTCGCCGTCGACCAGGTGATCGAGGAACCACCGGGCGCCGCGTCGCCAGTCGAGGTGCAAGTCCTTCACCAGGAACGAGGCCACGATCATGCGCACCCGGTTGTGCATCCAACCCTCGGCCAGGAGCTGGCGCATCCCGGCATCCACGATCGGGTAGCCGGTGGTGCCGCTCGCCCACGCCTCGAAGCGCTCGTCGGCACGAGGGCCCTCGTCCCACTCCAGGTGGTCGAGCGAGGACGTGAAGTTGCGCCACACCGTGTCGGGACGGTGGAGGAGCACGTCGGCGTAGAAGTCACGCCAGCACAGCTCCGCAGCGAAGGTCGCGGCGCCGGGCCCGTCGTCCACGAGCGCCAGCAGCTGACGAGGGTGGATCGACCCGACCTTCAGGTGGGGCGAGAGCCGGCTCGTGGCGTCGAGATCGGGACGGTCACGCTGCTCCCGGTACGCCGCGAGGCCCCCGCCCAGGAACCGCTCGGCAGCCGTCCAGGCCGCCTGCTCCCCCGCCGGCCAGCGCTGGAGGTCGATCGTCGGCGCCGCCGCCGGGCGATCGTGCGACCGCACCGGGCGCTCCCACCGGAGGCTCGCCGGCACCGGGAGCGGCCGACCCCACCCGTGCGCTCGCCACGCCCGGCTGAAGGGGGTGAACACCCGGTACGGCCTCCCCTGCTTCGTGCGCACCGTCCCCGGGTCCACCGCGTAGGGGCTCCCCGTCGCCACGAGCCGAACGCCGCGAGCGGCGAGGGCCGCAGCGACCGCGGCATCGCGCCGGCGACCGTACGGACCGAAGTCGGCGGTGACATGGACCTCGTCCGCCCCGACCTCGCCGGCCAGCTCGACGACCGCGTCCACGGGATCACCGACGCGCTCGACCAACGCACCCCCGGCCTCCGCGGCGAGCGAGTCGAGCGTGCGGTGGAGGAACGCCACGCGGTTCGAGCCAGATCCGGCGAACGCCGGGTCGTGGACGAACAGCGGCACCACCGGGCCCCGGGAGGCCGCCGCGGTCAGCGCCGGGTGGTCGGCGAGGCGCAGATCACGTCGGAACCAGCAGACCACCGCCCGCTCCCCCACGCCCACCGTCCTCTCTGCCCATCTCCGAGGCCCAGCCCCTGCATCCGGCCTCCACCCTCCCACGCGGGAGGGGCGATCTCACGAAGCCAGCAGCTGGGCCCAGGACCTGCTGGCGTGATGTGCGCCCGCCTCATCGACGAGCAGGCAGGCGACCAGGGCGCCGTCGGCACCGAGGGCGTGCACCAGCTCGAGGGTCTCGGCTGGCGACCAGACCGACGCGACGGTGGCCAGCACGTCGGCGGTGCCGGCGTCGGGCGCGACCACCGTGGCCGACGCCAGGTGCGCCACTGCGAGGCCGGTGCGCGGATCGAGCACCCTGGAGTGCCGGACGCCTCCGACCTCGAACCACCGGCGCGCCCGGCCGCTCGTCGCGACCGCCGCCCCGGCGACCTCGATGACCGCCATCGGCGCGACGTTGTCGTAGGGCCGGTGCGGGTCCTCGACACCGACGCGCACCCCGCCGACCCCACGGTGGACGAGGTCGCCTCCAGCGTTGATGACCAGGCGCGAGACGTCGTGGTCGGCGAGCACTCGCCGAGCGACCAGATCGACCACGTGGCCCTTCGCGATCGCGTTGAGGTCGACGGCGCCGCAGTCGCCCAGGCGCGCCACCGAGGCACCCTCGACCGCGAAGCGAGGACCGGCGATCGAAGCCGCGATCTCGTGGAGGTCGGCGGACGATGGTGGCGTCCCCTCCTCCACCGCGCGACGCCACCGTTCGGTGAGCAGCCCGGCCATCGGGTTGAACGCGCCGCCGGAGCGCCGCTGCCAGCCTGCGGCGAGGGTCAGCAGCTCGAACAGCTCGGGGCCGGGCTGCTCGAGGGCCCCGGATCGCCAACGGCACAGCTCGCTCGCGGGATCGAACACGGTGAACATCGCTTCGAGGCGCCGAGCCTCGTCGACGGCCGCCGCTCCCGCCGCACGAGCCTCGACCTCGGTCGGCGCGGTGATCTGCAGCTCCAGGTGCGTGCCCATCACGGGCTGGTGCTCCTCCCAGAGCGTCCACCCCGCGGCGGGACCGTCGGCCAGGTGGCTCACAACGTCAGGATGATCAGGACCACCGCGGCCACGGCGCCAGCGGATGCCACGATCACCGCGCTGCGACGACGCCGCTTCAGCACCAGCTGGAGGAGCAGGCCCGACAGCGCGATCAGCACCAGGATCGCTCCGCTGAGGTCGATCGCCCACTTCCACGACGAGCTCGCATCGCGGCCCTTGTGGAGGTCGTTCATCACACCGATGAAGCCCTGCTGCTCGATGGAGACCTGGTAGTCGCCGCTCTCGGTGTCGAAGGTGGCATCGGCGGCGTAGCCCGGCGCCCGGTACGAGATGGTGCCCTGCGTCCCGGTGGCCGCGTAGTCGGACACATCGGCGCTGATGTTGTAGCGGTCGCGGAGGAACTCCGAGACCCGGAGGTAGTCGACCTCGCCATCGGGGGCCACCGTGAACGTCATGGTGCCCGACCCGGTGGTGACGGTGGGGTCCTGGCCGAAGGTCCACTCCGGATGGTTCAGCGTGATGCCGGTGATCCCGAAGAACAGGACGAGCAGGAGGGCGACCATGCTGGCGTAGGCGTGGACGATCCTGGACCACTTCTGGGTCGAGGCCGATCGCGACCGCTTGCGGGGCGACCGCGTGCGGGGCGGCGGTGCGGCCGGCTCCACGTCGGCGTCGAGGGTGTCGGTCATGGGCTCAGGCGGTGTAGGTGGCGGTGGCGGCGGAGAGGTCGGTGGCGTCGGGCATCGACGCCGTGGCCGAGGCCGTTCCGAGGGAGATGTTCGTGCTCGTCAGGCTGTGGGAGCCGTGCTCGACCGCGGATTCGATGAGCACGACGTAGTCGCCCTGGCTCGCTCGTGCCCCGGTCGTGTCGGTGCCGTCCCACGACAGCGTGTAGCTGCCAGCCGCCCGGGTGGCGCTGGTGGTGGTGGTGAGGTAGTCGGAGCTGGTTTCGCTGACCGCGGTGTACCAGCTCGTCAGGTTGTTGATCCACCGGTTGCCCTTCGGCGCGTCGTACCAGACCCCGAGGTTCGCGACGACGTCGCCATCGGGGGTCTCCACCCACACCGCGATGTAGGGGTTGTGGCCGCCCCCGCTCCCCGACGAGAAGGTGAACGCCACCTCCATGGAGGCGCCGTCGGGCAGCGCGTCGCCGGTCGTCGTGGACGGCGTGGAGGTGGTGGCGCCGTCGTCTGCTGCGGTGGTCCCACCGGTGGTGGTGGTGTCGCTCGAGCTCGCGGCCCCCGTGGTGGTGGTCGCGTCGGCGAAGGTGTCCGCGTCGTCGCCCTTGCTGCAGGCCGCGGCCAAGGCGGGGAAGGCGGCGAGGGCGCCGACAGCGGCGGCCCTCTTCAGGAACTCGCGACGCTGGGTGGCTTCGAAGCGAGGGAGGCGGGGAGATTCCATGGCGCGGACCTTACGAACGATCCCTGGGAGTTCGCTGGGAATCCATCCAAGCTTTCCTTGGACCTCAGTCGTCGAGCTTGAGGGCGGCGATGAACGCCTCCTGGGGGACCTCGACGCGGCCGATGTTCTTCATCCGCTTCTTGCCCTCCTTCTGCTTCTCGAGCAGCTTGCGCTTGCGGGTGATGTCGCCGCCGTAGCACTTGGCGAGGACGTCCTTGCGCTTGGCCTTCACGGTCTGGCGGCTGATGATGCGCCCCCCGATCGCCGCCTGGATCGGCACGTCGAACATCTGGCGCGGGATCAGCTCGCGGAGCTTCTCGCACATCCGCCGGCCGTAGTCCTCGGCCTTGTCCTTGTGGATGATCTGGCTGAACGCGTCGACGGGGACCGAGTTGAGCAGCACGTCGACGCGCACGAGCTTCTCGATCTGGTAGCCCGCGGGCTCGTAGTCGAGGCTGGCGTAGCCCTGGGTGCGGCTCTTCAGCTCGTCGAAGAAGTCCGTCACCACCTCGGCCAGCGGCAGCTTGTACTTCAGCTCGACCCGCTCCGGCGAGAGGTACTCGAGCTTGTCCATCACGCCACGACGGGTCTGGCACAGGTCCATCACGGTGCCGGTGTAGTCCGAAGGGGTGAGGACGGTGACGTCGAAGAACGGCTCCTCGATGGCCTCCACCTCCCCCATCGGCGGCATGTCGGACGGGTTGTCGATCTCCACCACGACGCCGTTGGCCTTGTGGACCTTGTACTCCACGCTCGGGGCGGTGGCGATGAGGCTCAGGTCGAACTCGCGCTCGAGGCGCTCACGGACGATCTCCATGTGGAGCAGCCCGAGGAAGCCGCAGCGGAACCCGAAGCCGAGCGCGCCCGACGTCTCGGGCTCGTAGGTGACGCTGGCGTCGGAGAGCCGAAGCTTCTCGAGCGCCTCGCGCAGCTCGGGGAACTGATCGCCGTCGACGGGGTAGATGCCGCAGAACACCATCGGCTTGGGATCGCGGTAGCCACTCAGGGGCTCCGAGGCGGTGTTGCGAGCGGTGCTCACCGTCTCGCCCGAGCGGGCCTCGGCGACGTCCTTGATGCCGGCGATGAGGTAGCCGGTCTCTCCTGGTCCCAGCTCCTTCACCGGCGTCGGCTCGGGGCGTCGGACCCCGACCTCGTCGGCGTCGTAGGTGGCGCCCGCCTGCATGAAGCGGAGCTTGTCGCCCGTGCGCAGCGTGCCGTCCATGACCCGCACGCTCGACACCACGCCTCGGTACTGGTCGAAGTGCGAATCGAAGATCAGCGCCCGGAGCGGATCGGCCGGATCGCCGGTCGGCGCCGGGATGCGCTCGATGACGGCATCGAGCAGCTCAGGCACGCCCTCGCCGGTCTTGGCGCTGATGCGCAGCACGTCCTCCGCTGGGATGCCGAGCACGTGCTCGATCTCGGACGCGTAGAGGTCGGGGTCGGCCGCGGGCAGGTCGATCTTGTTGAGGCAGGCGACGATCTCGAGATCGTTCTCGAGGGCCAGGTAGCAGTTGGCCAGGGTCTGGGCCTCGATGCCCTGCGCGGCGTCGACCAGCAAGATCACGCCTTCGCACGCGGCGAGGGACCGGCTGACCTCGTAGCCGAAGTCGACGTGGCCAGGGGTGTCGATCATGTTCAGGGTGTGGCCCTCGTAGCCGAGGCACACCGACTGCAGCTTGATCGTGATGCCCCGCTCGCGCTCGAGGTCCATGGAGTCGAGGTACTGGGCGCGCATGTCGCGGGCCGACACCGCGCCGGTGACCTCCAGGATGCGATCGCTCAGCGTCGTCTTGCCGTGATCGATGTGGGCGATGACGCTGAAGTTGCGGATCTTGGCGAGGTCCATGGTGCCTTCGAGCGGACGGTCGGGGAGAGTCGGTCGATGCTACCGACCGCCGTCCGCGGCCTCGAAGTGCGATGCCGCCGTGCCGCGGTCAGACCAGGTGTGCTGCCGCGAACGACCGCGCCGATCTCGGGTTGGCAAGGCTGGGCCCGAACCGGACAGCGGGCCGGCCGAACCGGCTGACGGGGAGGACCGAGGGGAAGGCGCCGCCGAAGCTTCCGAGCGGGTGTGACAGCGGAGGGCGTGCGCCACTACGCTGGTCCAGCTTTCAGAACGACCCGGATCATCCGACCCGACCCCAAGTGGAGCCCGCAGTCCCGTGGCCAACATCAAGAGCCAGATCAAGCGCAACAAGCAGAACGAGAAGCGGCGCGTGCGCAACAAGGCGGTGCGCTCCGAGCTGCGCACCCGCACCAAGGGCGCCGTCGCCGCCGCCGAGACCGGCGCGGACAACGCTGCCGACGCCGAGCGCCTCGCCATGAAGCGCATCGACAAGGCCGCCACCAAGGGCGTGATCCACAAGAACGCGGCCGCTCGCCGCAAGTCGCGCCTCGCGAAGCGGCTCGCCGCCGCCCAGGCCGACTGACCTCACCGCCGTCAGCGACGCTCGGCCCCGCCTCGGCGGGGCCTTCGTCGTTTTGCAGGCGAGCGCGCCACCGCGGCGCGTCGAGCGATCAGTCGCCTTCGTGCATGACGCCCGCATCGCGGTACTCCGCCTCGGAGATCCGCCCACGGTCGGCTCGCCGAGCGAACCAGTCCAACGCCGAGGTGAACCGCGCCTTGGTGAGGCCCCTCCGCACCCACGGTCGCACCGTGCCGGCGGCCTGCTGGCCCCGCCCGCGCAGCCCGAAGGAGATCCGCTCCGCGGCCGTCGGCCGCAGCTGGTACACGTGGTAGCCGCCCAGGTTCTCCGTGGTGAGCACCGGCCACGAACTGCGTGACGTCCACGGCGCCGGCAGGATCTCGTCCAAGTCGCGCCGTTGCGGCTCGCGCAGGTTCTCCACGAACACGACCGCCCGGTCGCTCAGCCATCCCGTGCGCCCCCGAAGCGACCCAGGGCCGTCGATGAGCACCAGGTCGAAGCGGGCGCCCTCGGGCACGTCGGCGAGGTCGTCGACCACCTGGACCCGATCGGCGTCCGCACCCAGGTTGGTGCGCAGCTCGCCACGGCAGAACTCGTTCTCCTCGACCGCGAGGATCTCCCACATCCCCGAACCGAGGCAGCGATCGAGCCCCGAGACCAGCGCTCGCGTGGTCGCGCCGATGCCGGGGCCGAGCTCGAGCACCCGTCGCGGTCGGCCCCGCTCGATCTCGCCGAGCAACGCTTCGAGCGCGTAGGCGCTGGCGATCTGGTAGCTCCCGCGGTAGCCCCGGAACTCGTCGAAGATCTCCAGCGCTCTGGTCGAGGTCCACCCCATCGCCGGGACGCTACCGGGCGCCCGCTTCCCGACGGGCCAGCGCAGCCGCTCAGCGTGAGAGGCGGGCGAGGCGGGCCACGAGAACCTCCATCACCAGCTCCCCGGGCCAGGCTCGTGCACCTCGAAGGTCGAGGTCGGCCTCCGCCACCAGGCCGACGGCTCGGCGGACCTTGGCGCTGCCGAGCTTGCGGGCCTGGGACATGGCCTTCTTCGCCGGATAGGTGGAGCCCTTCATCCCGAGGAGCGCAGCGGCTTCCTTCTCGCCACGGACGTTCGCCCCGTCGAGCCGGGTCATCCGCAGGAAGTGGGTCTGCAACGTGGCCATGACCGCGAGGGCGTGGCGGCCACCGCCCGCCATCATCCGCTGCACCAGCTCGACCGAGGTCGCGACGTCGCCACGGTCGATGGCGTCGGTGAGGTCCCACGGGGGCACGCCCCCGGCCGGCCCGAGGTAGTCGCCGATCTCGTCAGCGCGGATGCGCGCGCCGTCGCCGAACGCCCCCTTGAGGCGGCCGATGAGCTCGATGGCCGCGCCGCGGTCCTCGCCCAACGAGTCGGTCACGAGCTTCACGGCGCGCGGCTCGAGGGCGAGGCCCGCGTCGGCGAGCAGCGCGGTGAGCCAGCCGTCGCCCTTCCCACCCACGTCGGTCTCGATGACCTGACCGCCGCACGCGCCCACCGCCTTGGTCAGCCCCGGCGGCAGCTTCGGGCTCTTCGTGAACGGCTCGACGTCGTCGCTCTGCGAGGTGAGCGACGTCTTCTCCCACACGAGGATGAGGGCGGTGCTCGGGAGCGGGTCCTCGAGGTAGGCGATGAGCGGTGCGACCTCGTCGTTCTTCGAGTACCGCCCGACGTGGCGGACGACCACGACGCGGTGATCGGTGAGGAACGGCAGCGTCTGGGCCGCGTCGATGGCCGCGCCGAGCTTCGTCTGGTCGAGGTCGACCTCGTCGAGCACGATCGTGCGGTCCGCGTCGCCCACCGCCTCGTCGATCGCCTTGGTCAGCGCCTCCCCTCGGAGCACGTCGTCGCTGCCCTTGATGAGCCGGACCGGCACCACCGTCGTCACAGCGTGGCTCCGTCGGCGCCTCGAGTGAGCGACCCCGAGGCCTCCTGCCAGCGTGCGAGCACCGCGGCGACCCGCCGCACCCGGAGCGGCGCGGACCCCACCACGTCCGCGGGCAGAGCGCCGCGCTGCAGCGCCGCCAGGACCTCCGCGACCTCCCGCCCCGCGGCACGGTCGTGCGCCACCCGATCCCCGGTCCTCGCACGCTCGTCGCCCACGGCTCCGACCCTACCGATCAGCCGATGGGGGCGACCACGGGGCGCGCTCCCATCCCGGTGGACACCTCGACCCCGCCCACCACCCGTCGCAGGGGAGGCGATCGCTCGTCCACGACCGATCGCACCGACCACCGGTGGCCGACGAGCGCGACGAGCGCGCCACCTCCCGACGATCGGACGACCAGGACATCGACCTGCCGCACCCCGGCCCGGCGAAGGTCGTCGAGGAGGTCGACCGACGGGCTCGCGTCGTAGGCATCGATGACCGTGGCCTCGCGAGCGCGGGTGATGACCGCGCCGCTGGGGAGCTCGACGACCGTCGGCGGATGGCGAAGCGCCAACGCCGGCGCCACGAGGCACAGCACCCCCGCCAGTGCTGCCGCGCCCTGCAGCAGCGGCCGACGGGCACGGAGGAGGAGAGCGACGCACACCGTGAGCACGATCACGTGAGGTGCCTGGAGGTCGCCCAGCGGCGACGCCGCCGCGACTCGGGCCACCCCAGCGACCCAGCGAGCCCCGGCGATCGTGGGCAGGTGGATCCAGCGGATCCGACCGTCCCCGATCCATCCCCCCAGCAGGCCGGCGGGCAAGCCCCAGGTGGTGACCAGCGCGGCCGCCGGCCCGGCGATCACGTTGGCGGGCAGGGCGACCACCGGCAGGCCCCCCGACACCGGCAGGAGCACGGGAGCCACCCCGATCTGCGCGGCGATCGAGGTGCCCACGGCGTCGGCGAGCGCCCGGGGACCGCGAAGGCGGGCGGCGATCGGCGGCCCGAGCAGCGCGACGCCCGCGGTGGCGGCCACGGAGAGGCGGAACCCCACCGATCGGACGAGCAGCGGATCGACCAGGACGAGCGCGGACACCGCCAGGGCAAGGACGCGCCACGGCGGCGATGGGCGCCCCACGGTCCGGCCCGTGACGGCCACGGCGGCCATCGCGATGGCGCGGAGGACCGAGGGCTCGAAGCGGGTGACCGCGCCGAACGCACCGAGCACCAGGAAGGTGAGGGTCGCTCGCCCGCCCAGGCCGAGCCGCTCGGTCAGCGGACGACAGAGGGCCAGGACGAACGCGACGTTCTGGCCAGACACCACCAACAGGTGGGAGAGGCCGCTCCCCCGGAAGTCCGCCACGGTCGCTGGACCTTGGTCGCGACCGTCACCGAGGACGAAGCCCATGACGAGGGAGCGATCGGTGCGGGTCCAGCCTCCCAGGCTGTCCTCGATCGCCCGCCGCAGCCGGTTGGCCGCCCTCGCCGCGGCACCCCCCGCATCGACGCGCTCGACCCGATCGGCGTCCAGCATCCCGACCAGGTGCCGGGGAACCATCCACCCAGCACCCTCGGGCGGGGGCCGCGTGCGCCCTTCGACCTGGACCCGCTCCCCCGCCAAGGACCGCTCCAACGCCCCGGCGCCGTGCTCGGATGCTCGGAGGAGCCAGCGGTGCCCACCGAAGCGAACGTCGGCGCTCACCCCGTACGGGGAGCGCACGGGATCCGACACCAGCGTCGCCGTGGCCGTGATGGGGGCGCGAGCTGCGCCCTCGAGCCCCTCCAGCGAACGTCCCGCGAGGCTGGCCGCGAGCAGCCCGGCACCCATGACCGCGAGCCACGGAGACCGAAGGCCACCAGCGACGCCCAGCGCCGCGAGCGCGGTGGCGAGCGACACCGATGGGTGCCACCACGCGCCGACCACCGTCGCCGCCAGGAGCGCGACCACCGCTCCGTCGCCCAGCTGACGCCGCGGGGCGCTCGGAGGTGGGAGCGCGGCATGGTCCGAGGCGCCTGGCGAGCTGACGGCGCTGGCCGCGCCCGCGGGCACCGTGCGCTCGGCGCCGGGTGACCAGCTCATCGGACGGTGACCAGCGGCCGGAGCTGCTCGAGCTTGGCATCGCCGATGCCACGCACCTCGAGGAGGTCGTCGACCGAGGCGAAGGGCCCCGACGACTCCCGGTAGGCGATGATCGCCGAGGCGGTGGCCGGTCCGACGCCCGGGAGCGAGTCGAGCGCGGCGGCATCGGCCACGTTCAGGTCGATGAGCGCCGAAGCTGGCTCCCCCGCGGCCGGATCGCCGGTGCCCGTAGCGACCTCGGGGACCGACCCGCCCCCGCCGCGACCCGCGACCACGTCGGGCACCTCGTCCACCCCGAGCGGCGGGACCCACACCCGCTCGCCGTCGGCCACCGGCGAGGCGAGGTTGATCCGGTCCGGATCGGCATCCTCGGCGAGTCCGCCGGCCGCTCGCACCAGGTCATCGACCCGAGCACCCGGAGCGAGGCGGTACAGGCCCGGCGAGCGGACCGCTCCCGCGGCCTGCACGACGACCTCCGCCGTGGTGGTCGTCGACGTCGATCCCAAGGGCGCCGCCTCCGCGAGCGTCGAGGCGGCGCCCTGGTCCGCAGCGCCAGCCACCGGCATCGTGGACTCGATGGGCACCGAGGCCGGGCGGAGGAACCACCAGCCAGCCACCAGGAGCACCACCGCACCGACGATCGCGAGGAGCAGCGGGCGGGCGGGAGGGCGTCCGAGCGGCGCAAGCCCATCGGACCTCAGCAAGCGCCGGCCCAGGGTGGCGAGGGCCCCGGCAGCCAGCGGATCGTCGGCCGGGCCTTCGGCCAGCGGCGGCGGGATGGAACGGTGGGCCACGACCCCTCCGAGGCGCGACGGCGACGGTTGCGGGGAAGGCGACCTCGACCGTACCCGCCCCGCACCGCTCGCTCACCCGATGCGACGCAACTGGCGCAGGCTGCCGCAGGTGATCAGGCGGGACCCGTCGGGGAGCGGAGCTCCGGCCCGGTGACCACCCCGAGGCCGATCGCTCGACGGGCACGCCACTCCGCGGTGGCCTCCGCGGGGATGCGTCGGTACGCCGGTCGGTGCCCCCAGCCCCGGAGCCGCAGGGCGAGGTAGTCGCCGAGGTAGCGGACGAGGAAGCCGACCATGCCGAGCTGCTCGTACTGGCGGACGTGCTCGAGCTCGTGGGCCAGCAGGTGGGCGCTGCCCGCAGACGCTTCCCGCACGATCACCAGCGTGCCGAGGGTCCACGCGTCCGCGCCAGGGGGCACCGGCCCACCGATCCAGAGCCGGTAGCCCTGGCATCGCTCGACGCGCCCCCATCGCACGGCCACCAGCGTGGTGCCCGCGCGGCCGCACGGGGCGGATGCTCCTAGAACAGCTGGCGCGAGAGGGCCTTGCGGTACGCCGCGGTGCGCGGGTCGTCGGCGCCCATGAGCTCGAGCAGGTCGAGGAACTCCTGGCGAGCGCCTTCGTCGTCCTTCACCCGCTCGAGCAGCGCGTCGAGCTTCGCCTCCACCCCCGCCAGCGGCCCGTCCTCGTCGGCCTCGTGGCCGGGGGTGCCGTGGGTGCGGGCGAGCGCCGCCACCCGGCGCGTCTCGGCCGTCTCGGGGACCTTGGCCAGCTCGGCCAACGCCTCGTCGGTGCGGCCCTCCCCCACCAGCAGCTCGGCCAAGGCGACCGTGGCCGCCGGGTGCCCGGGCACGGCGACCAGGGCCTGGCGGAGGGCGACCTCGTCGCCCGCGTCCATGAGGTCGGCCACCAGCTCCTCGTCGGCGCTCGGCAGCAGGGACTCGACGAACTGGCGAACCTCGGCCTCGGGGCGGGCGCCCACGAACGACCCCACCACCCGGCGCTTCGAGATGGCGAAGACCGCGGGGATGCCCTGGACCTGGAACGCGTCGGAGAGCCGGGGGTTGGCGTCGACGTCGATCTTGGCCAGCTCCACCTGCCCGCCCGTGGACGCCACGACATCCTCGAGGATCGGGCCGAGGGTCTTGCAGGGCCCGCACCAGTCGGCCCAGAGGTCGACCACCACCGGCACCTCGTCGGACCGCTCCAACACGTCCCGCTCGAACGTCGCCTCGCTCACATCGACCATGGCGGCACGATACCGGCGCTCCGCCCGGGTCGTTCAGAAGCCGGGGAACCGAGCGAGGGGCGCGAGTAGGTTCGCCCGCGATGAGCGACGAGACCACCATCGCCGGGATCGACGTCGAGCCGGTCACCGCCTGGTTCACCCAACGCACCAATGCCGTGGCGCCCTTGCGCTTCGAGCTGATCGCCGGCGGCCGGTCCAACCTCACCTTCCGGGTGCGCGACGCGGCCGACGGCGACTGGGTCCTGCGCCGCCCACCGCTGGGCCACGTGCTGGCCACGGCCCACGACATGGCCCGAGAGCACCGGATCATCTCCGCGCTCGCCGCCACCGACGTGCCGGTGGCACCCGTGGTCGCCCTCGAGACCGACGAGGCGGTCAACGGCGCGCCGTTCTACGTGATGGGCTTCGTGGAGGGCACCGTCGTGCGCGACGGGTGGGTGGCCGAGACGATCCCGGTGGATCGGCGCGCCGCCATCGGCCGGTCCATCGCCGCGACCCTCGCCAAGATCCACGCGGTGGACCCCGACGCCGTCGGCCTGGGCGACCTCGGGCGCAAGGAGGGCTACATCGCCCGCCAGCTCAAGCGGTGGAACGGACAGTTCGAGCAGGCCGCCCAGCGCGAGGTGCCCGAGGTGACCGAGGCCTACCAGCGGCTGCTCACCGGCATCCCCGAGCAGGGGGCCGCGGCCATCGTCCACGGCGACTACCGGCTCGACAACTGCATGGTCGACGACGCGGGCGAGGTCATCGCGGTCCTCGATTGGGAGATCTGCACGCTCGGCGACCCCCTCGCCGACCTCGGGCTCCTGATGGTCTACTGGACCGAGGCCGACGACCCGATCGCCGCCCTGCCCGGCGCAGCAACGAGCCTCGAGGGGTTTCCGTCCCGAGCGGAGCTGGTGGCCGAGTACGAGGCGGCCGGCGGTCGACCCGTCGGTGACCTCGACTACTACGTGGCGTTCGGGTACTGGAAGCTCGCCTGCATCCTCGAAGGCGTGTACACCCGCTACAAGGCCGGCGCCATGGGCGACGACGGGGCCGATGCGGAGGTCTTCGGCGATACCGTGCGCCTCCTGGGCCGCGCGTCGCTCGACGCGCTCGATCGCATGGGAGGCTAGGAAGCGTGCTGTACGAGCTCCACGATCGACCGTCGCTCGACGAGCCGGTGCTGGTCATGGTCCTCGAAGGCTGGATCGACGCTGGCTACGCCGCCACCACCGCCGCGCAGACCCTGCTCGCTGGTGTCGACTCGTACCCCGTCGCCACGTTCGACACCGATGCGCTGCTCGACCACCGGGCCCGCCGACCGATCATGCACCTGGTCGACGGGGTCAACACGGGCCTGTCGTGGCCGAGCCTGGAGCTGCGGGCCGGCACCGACCAGGAGGGCAACGACCTGCTGCTGCTCCTCGGCGCCGAGCCCGACCACTCCTGGCGGGCCTTCACCGAAGCCACGCTCGAGCTCGCCCAGGGGTTCGGTGCGCGCATGGTGGTGGGCCTCGGGGCGTACCCGGCCACCGTGCCCCACACCCGGCCCGTGAGCTTGTCGGTGACCGCAGCGAGCGCGGACCTGGCCGCCGCCTCCGGCCTGCTCCGAGGGACGCTCGACGTGCCCGCCGGCGTGCAGGCGGTGCTCGAGCGGCGCGCCGACGAGCTCGGCCTGCCGTCGATCGGCCTCTGGGCGCAGATCCCCCACTACGTGGGCGGCGACCCGATGCCGTACCACGCGGGCAGCCTGGCGCTGCTGCGCGAGCTCGAGCGCACCGCCAGCCTCACGCTGCCCATGGGCACCCTCGCGCAGGATGCCGAGGAGACCCGTCAGCGCCTCGACACGACGGTGCAGGGCAACCCGGAGCACCTGTCGATGCTGCAGGCGCTCGAGCAGCGCCACGACGAGATGCTCGCCACCAACCAGGCCGGACCCGACCTCGAGGTGCTCTCCGCCGACGAGCTGGCCGCCGAGGTCGAGCAGTTCCTGCGCGACCAGTCGCCCGACTGAGCGCCGCTCAGGCGTCGACCTGGTCGAGCACGGCGAGGATGTCGTCGCCGTAGCGATCGAGCTTGGTGGGACCGATGCCGTCGCACGCCGCGAGCTCGGCCGCCGTGACTGGGCGGGCCAGGGCGATGCCGCGGAGGTGCGCGTCGTTGAGCACCACGTACGCGGGCACGCCGTCGTCCTTCGCCCGGGTGGTGCGCCACGCTCGCAGCACCTGCTCGGCAGCGGCCGCTGCGCCCCACAGCTCGGTGGGCGCGACGAGCGTTGCGGTGCGGCCGTCGTGCTCGACCCGCTCGCCGAAGCGCACGGTGAGCGATCCACCTCCGGCGAGGGCCAGTCGTGCCGACCGCGCGTCGACCTCCTCGATGGTCCCCTCGTAGCCGCCGAGCACCTTGAGCGCCCGACCGCGCTCGGCGGCGATGCCGTCGGCGGCGGGGCTCGCGCCAGCGGCACGTCCGCTCCCCTTCGAGCCACCACCCTTGCCCTGCTTGAACAACGGCTCGACCGTCGTCGGGCGGGCAGGGCCGCGAGGCGCGACCGGGCGCTTGGGCGCGGTGCCGTCGAGCTCGTCCAAGAACGGGGACGGGCGGGAGGCGTCGACCAGGAGGGCGACACGGTGGCGCCCGCGGGTGATGCCGACGTGGAGGACGCGCCGCTCCTCCTCGCGATCCTCGCCGAGGCGATGGGGCACCACGCCGTCGGAGACGCCGAACAGCGCGACCCGGTCCCACTCGCGCCCCTTGACCCGGTGGATGGTGGACAGGACCACGCCGGCGGGGTCGGGCTCGCGGGCGAACAGCGCTCGCAGCCACGGTTCGAAGCCCACCGGATCCGGATGGAGGTCGGCCACCCCCAGCAGCCCCTCCAGGTCATCGAGGTGGCTGGAGCCCTGTGCGGCGCCGGTGCGATCGAGCAGGTTCATCGCCGATCCGAGGCCCACCTCGTCGCGCACCACCTCGAGGATCGAGCGCGTCGTGCCCTGCCTCGCCGCGGCACCGACGGCCGCGAGGTCCCCGGCCAGGCGAAGCACCTTCGCCGCCTCCTTCTCCGGCACCTGGTCGGCCACCGAGCGGAGCTGCTCGACCGACCACCGGCCTCGGCGCTCGAGCCGCTCGGGGAACCACTGGGGCAGGCCGCGTGTGGGTCGTCGGAGGATCTCGACGATGTCGCGCGGGTCCATGGCGTCGCCCGCCACCGCGAGCCGGAGGTACGCGAGGGCGGCACGCAGCCCGGTGCGCTGGAGCACCTCGGGGCGCAGCACCGAACGCAGCGGCACCCCGGCGTCGGCCAGCGCGACCTGCGGGGCGAGCAGCAGCGAGTTCACCCGCGCCAGCACCGCGATCGCCGACGCCGGTGCGCCCTCGTCGGTCCACGCGCGCACGAGGTCCACCGTGGCCACGCCACCCTCGTCGGGAGCGTGGCGCACCACCGATAGCGCGTCGGCGGTGGCGTCGGCGTCGGGGCCCGGATCGATCTGCTTGTCGACGCGCCGGCGGTTGTAGCCGAGCAGGGTGCGTGCCGCGCCGACGACCTCGACGGGACATCGGTAGTTGATGGTGAGGGGATGCTCCCCCGCCTCGGGGAACAGCACGCCGTAGTCGATCAGGAACGCTGGGTCGGCCCCGACGTGGCCGTAGATGACCTGGTCATCGTCGCCCACCCCGAACACGTCGAGCGCAGGGAGGGCCAGCAGGCGCAGCAGCAGGACGTGGGCCGGCGTGAGATCCTGGAACTCGTCGACCAGGAGGTGGCGCACGCGCTGCTGCATCGCACGGCGGAACTCGCCGTCGGCCAGCAGCGCCTCGACGGCGCCGTAGATCTGCTCGTCGAAGTCGACCGCCCCTCGCTCGGCGAGGTGCGCCCGGTAGGGGCCGAACAGCTGGGCGAGGCCGTCGACGTCGTCGCGCTCGCCTTCGACCTCGGCGGGATCGCGCAGCCCCAACCGCACCAGGCCCAGCGCCTCGAGGTAGGGACCGATCGGGTCGGTGTTGGCACGCTGGCGGCGCCGGCCCGGCAGCAGCGAATCGACCACCCGGCGGCACTCGCGCTCCTCGAGGACCGCCGGCGAGCCGCCCCGATGCTGGGCGAGCACCCAGAGCCCCAACGAGTTGAGCGTGCGCACGCGTGGGCGGAACGCCTCGCACCGCCGTTCGAGCTCGAGCTGGGCCTCCTTGTTGTAGGCCACGGCGAGCACGCCGTCGCGCTCCCAGCCGCGATCGCCGAGCAGGTGGCGCAGCCGCTCGGTGAGCACGCGGGTCTTGCCGGACCCCGCGGGAGCGATCACCCGCGCCGGCCCCGAGGGGTGCGCGACCGCTGCGAGCTGATCGGGGGCCAACGCCGCCCCCGGCTCGACGGGCTCGGGCGAGCGGGTGAGCGCACCGAGCTCGACCGACTCCGCGGCCACCACGGCATGGCCGCCCAGGGCATCGAGCGCCCACGCCCGGCGCGGTCCGCCGTCGATCCATGCCGCGGTGCCGTCGGGGAGCACGACGTCGGCGAGGTCGCCATCGGGCGTCGGCGTCGCCCCCAGGCGCTGGGCCTTGCGCGCCCACCACCAGACGAGGCTGCCCCCGCGAGCGTCGTAGGTGTTCGCCCACACGAGGAAGTGCAGGCGATCGAACCACGGTTCGGCATCGGCGCCGAGCTGCCAGACCTCGCCACCGATCGACACCGGCGCCCGGAAGCGGGCCGGATCGACCGCGAGCTCGACCACCACGGGCTCGCGCCGGGCCCACGCCACGTGCAGGCGAGCCACCACCGGGCCCGGTGCCCCCAGCGCGGCGTCGTCGATCGGCACCACCGGCGCGCTCATCCACGGCGCGGGGATGGCGTCGCCTGCGCCGATGACGACGCCGCGGCCGAGGGCGAGAGGTCCGGGAACGGGCACGCCCGCAACCTACCCAGGGGCACCGACATCGGGGCCGGCCGGGCTCGCGCCCGGCCGGCCCCTCCGGGGGGTCAGTCGACCGATCGGCCCAGGCGGTGCAACCCGAACCGGCGCCAGCCCACGAGGAGGCCACCGACCGCGATGAGGGCCACGGCCCAGCCCACGAGCGGACGGGAGTCCGAACCGGTGCGGGGCAGCGTGCCCTGGTCCACCGTCTCGGGAACCACCGCCGATGGGGCGGTCGTGGTGGTCGTGGTCGACTCCTCGGTCTCGGGCTCCACGAACGGGACCTCGACGACCTCGGGGTCGGTGTTGTTCGCCAGGTTCGGGTCCGGCGTGTCCGAGCTCACCGTGGCCGTGCTCTCGAGCGTGAGCCCCTCCGCCTCCACGCCGACGTCCACCGTCACCTCGATGATCGTGGAATCGCCGGGGGCGAGCGACGGGCGGGTGCAGGTGATCCGCTGCCCGTCGATCGTGCACGCCCACCCATCGCCGGAGGCCGCCGTCGGCACCAGGCCAGCGGGAAGCTCGTCGACGACCACGACGCCCATGGCCGTGGACGGACCGAGGTTGGTGACCTCGAGTTCGTAGGTGGCGACGTCGCCCACCTGGAGCACGCCGTCGTCGTCGACCACCCGGTTGTCGATGGCGAGGTCCGCGACCGGGGTGATCACCGTCACCGCACCGTCACCGGCCACGGCGGGGTTCCCCTCGTCGTCGACGGCCGTCGCGTCGACCACGTCGGCCTCGGTCGTGGGCTCGTCGCTCTCCACCGCCAGCGTGAACGAGCAGGCGTAGGTGGCACCCACCGCGATGGACCCCCCGGTGGCGCACGTCGTGGACGTGACGGGCGCGGCCGTGGTGGTGATGTCGAACGGCGCGCCGCCCGCGATCGAGTCCAGCAGCTTCGTGAGCGTCACCGGCTCCACGCTGGTGTTGGTCACGACCACGTCGAAGGTCACCGAACCGCCGGGAGCGGCCAACGTGGCGTCGCCGTTGTCCTTGGTGACGGTGATCGTCGGGAGCACGTCGGTGATCGTCACCGTCTCCACGTCGGTGGGGGTGGTGGATCCGCCGTCGTCATCGGCCAGCGTGAACGACACCTGGTCCACGACCGTCGCTCCCGCGTTGCCGGTGACCGCCAGCGTGAAGGTGCAGGAGTAGGTCGCCCCCGGAGCCAGCACGGCGCCCGTGGCACAGGTCGTGGCGGTCACGATGCCGCCGACCTGCGTGACGTCGATCGAGGTGCCGTCCACCAGGTCGGCGATGGCGGTCACCGTGGCCGACTCCACCGTCGAGGTGTTGGTCACCGAGGCGGTGAACGTGACCCCGCCACCAGGCTCGGGCACCGTCGGCGTCTGCGCCTCCTTGGTGACCGTGCCGGTCGGCGCCACGTCGGTGATGTCCACCACCGCGCCGTCGGAGCCGGTCACCGGCCCCTGGTCGTCGTCGGTGCCGGTGACGGTCACGGTGTCCACCACCGCGTCGCCGGCATCGCCCGAGACGGCCATCGTGAACGTGCAGGTCACCGTCTGGCCGGGGGCGAGCACCGTGCCGATCAGGTCGTCGCAGGTGCCCGCGACCGCGACCGGGGCCCCGCCGCCGACCACGTCGACGATGGAGTCGATCGTGAGGCTGTCGGAGGTGGAGGTGTTGGTGATGTTCACCGTGTAGGTCACGTCCCCACCCGGTTCGGGCAGCGACTCGACCGACGGGGTCTTGGCGACGAGGATCGAGGACGCGACGTCCTTCACGTCGACCACCTCCGATGCTTCGCCAGACACCGGACCCTCGTCGTCATCGGTCCCCGTGACGGTGACCGTGTCGGGGACGGTGTCGCCCGCGTTGCCCGAGACGGTGAGGGTGAAGGTGCACGATGCCGTGCCGCCGGGGGCGAGGACCGTGCCGATGAGCGCCGGGCACGTGCCACCCGCGGCGATCGCCGGACCGCCAGACACCGAGTCCACGATGGCGTCGATCGTCACGCTGTCGGACACGGAGGTGTTCGTGATGCCGACGGTGAACGTGACCGCTCCGCCCGGTTCGTCCACGGAGGTCACCGACGCCACCTTCGTGACCGAGATCGACGACGCGACGTCGGTGACGGTGACCGTCTCGTCGCCCGAGTCGGAGACGGACTCGCCGTCATCATCCGTGCCGGTGACGGTGACCGTGTCGCCGACGACGTCGCCAGCATCGCCGGAGACCGCCATGGTGAACGCGCAGCTCGCCTTCTCCCCGGGAGCGAGCGTCGTGCCGATGAGCGCCGAGCAGGTGCCGCCGACCACCACCGGCGAACCGCCCGACACCGAGTCGACGATCGACCCGATCGTCACCGAGTCGGCCGGCGAGGTGTTGGTGATCTCGACCGTGTAGGTCACGTCGCCGCCGGGCTCGGGCACCGAGCCGACGGACGCTGTCTTGGTGACGTCGATCGACGAGCTGAGCCCGGTGATGGTCACCGATGCATCGTCGTCGTCGCTGGTGGAGTTGCCGTCGTTGTCCGACGCGGTGACGGTCGCGACGTCGGTCACGACGTCCCCCACGTCACCGGCCACGCCGAGGGTGAACTCGCAGCTGGTTCCGGCGCCCGCCGCGAGGGTCGTGCCGATCAGCGCCGTGCAGGTCCCGCCGGCCGCGAACGGCGTGCCACCGCCGACGGCGTCGGTGATGGCGTCGATCGTCACGGTCTCGGCCGAGGTGTTCTGGATCGTGACCGTGTAGGCGACCGGTCGGGTCTGGCCCGGCGCGGTCTCAGCGACCGAGCCCGGCGCCGCGGTCTTGGTGACCACGATCGTCGGCTTGGCATCGGTGACGACCACCTCGGCGTCGGCCGTGGCCGACGTGGTGCCGTCGTCGTCGGCCGCGACGACGGTCACCGTGTCGTCGAGGTCGCCGTCGTCGAGGTCAGCGCGATCCACCACGTGCGCGATCGAGAACGTGCACGAGGCCGAGGCCCCAGGGGCGATCACCGTCCCCACGATCGTGGCGCAGCTCCCCGCGTTGAGGTCGCCGGCGGTCGTGGTGGCGTCGACCGCGGCCGCGCCCTCCAGCGAGTCGGTGAGCGAGCTCACCGTGACCGGCTCGACGCCGTCGTTCGTGATCTGCACGGTGTAGGAGACCGTGCCGCCCGGCTCCGCGATCGACGCGACCGACGGCGTCTTGGTCACGCTGATCACCGGATCGAGCGCGGTGATCGCCACCGAGGCGTCATCGCTGTCGGTGGCCTCGGTCTCGCTGCTGTCGTAGGCGGTGACGGTGACGACGTCGCCGATCACATCGCCGTCGTCACCGCTCACCGTCGCCGTGAACGTGCAGGTGGCCGTCGCACCTGGACCGGCCGCGGTGAGCACCTGGCCGACGAGCGGACCGCAGGTGGTGGCGGTGATCGGACCGCCCGTGGCGGTGATGTCGATCGCCGTCGCGCCCTCGATGGAGTCGGTCAGGTCGAAGATCGTCACGGGCTCCACGCTCGTGTTGGTGACCGACACCTGGTAGGTCACCGAGCCCCCCGGCTCACCGATGGTGGTGGCGAGAGCGGTCTTGGTCACCTCGATCGAGGGGTCGGGTGCCTGGTTCGTGAAGGTGCAGACCACGTCTTGGCCAGGACCGACGTAGACCGCACCGGGCGACTGCTGACCGGTGCAGGTGGAGCCGGTGAGCTGCCAACGAGCGGGCACCGTCTCCCCGATGGCGTAGGTGCCCACGGGCACCGCGACCTTCGCGCTCGATGCCTGGCCGCCCGTGGTGGTCAGGGAGAAGCTGCCCAGGTCGGGCACGTTCGAGGTGAAGTCGAAGGTGCCATCTGCCCCGTGAGCCACCTTCACCACCGTGATGGAGCCGGGCTTGGCCGTGTTCACGAACGTGCAGCGCCACTGCTGGGCTTCGCCGACCACGAGGTTCGTGGGCGACACCTGTTCGACCTGCTGGGTCGCGAGGTCGTCGCAGACCGCCGAGGTCTGCGTGTAGTTCGCATCCGCCACCTCGGCCACGGTGTAGGTGCCGGGGACGACGGGCGCGAACGTCCCGGTCTCGCCGTGGGAGAGGTCGTCGATCGTGCCGACCGTCGCCTGCCCGCTGGTGAGCGTGAAGTCGAAGTCCGTCGGGAGGCCCGCAGGCAGGGTCTGCTTGGTCACCTGGATCGTGCTGGTGCGGACCTGGCGGTTGTACACCGCGCAGTTCACCGCCTGCTGCAACCCGACCTGGATGCCGTCGAGCTCGGTCGGGCTCTTCTGCGCCCCGGCCGCGTTCTGCCCCACGCTGTCGAAGATGACCTGCGGTGTGCTGCCGTCGAGGAGGTTCCGCGTGCACTTGGCGCCGTTGTAGACCCAGCCGGGCTGCGCCTGCTCGGAGAGGTTCACCGTCGAGGTGTTGGCATCGGTTGCCCAGTTGAAGCTGACCCCGCCCGAGGCGCCGGTGGTGAGCGTCGCGCTCGCACCGGTGGCGGCATCGGGCGAGCGCCAGTCGCTCGGGGTCGGGCTCACCGCGGCCGTGAACGTCCAGGGGTTCGAAGCACCAGCGACCGAGGTCGTGCCGTCGGCCTTCTGGAGGTACTTGGTGACGTTGAGGGAAGGCGCGCAGAGGTCGCGCACGAACGCCGCGACCACGGCCTGCAGCTTCGTGAAGTCGGACGTGATGGTGTAGTCGGCGTCGCCGAACGCCATGTTCGGGTTGCCCGAGCCGTCGAGCGTGAGCTCCTCGTCGCCGGTGACCTGGCTGAGGCGATCCTCGCTCGACGCACCCGTGAGGCCCACCCCGATGCCGAACATGTGGGCCCCCGCCGCCTTGATCAGGTCGGCCTCGGTCTCGGCCGCGGTGACGTTCGCCGCGCTCACCGTGCTGCCGTCGCCCGAGATGGCGTGGCTCCCGTCGTTGAGGTGGCCGTCGGGCTGCGTGGTGTTGCGGTACGTCGGGTCGCCGTCGGTGATGAACACCACGAGGTCGCCGGGCCCGCCGCTGCTGCGGCGGACGACCTCGAGGCCGTCGTCCCAGTTGGTGCCGCCGGAGCCACCCCCCGACGTGGGAGCGGCGTAGCTCGCTGGGTCGCGGAACACCACGTTGCCGAGGTTGGAGGTGCTGGTCCCGCCCGACGAGATCCCCTGAGCGCGCGTGGAGAAGGTGACGACCTTGAGCTGCGAGGGGGTGCCGACCAGGGCGTTGGCGAAGAGCGCCGCGGCGTTGCGCACCAGCGTCGCCTCAGACGAGCTGATCGACCCGGAGTGGTCGAGCACCAGGGTCGCGTCGATGCCGCAGCCTGGCGGGAGGTCCGGGTTGCCGTCGCTCGCTGGGGTCGCCGACGCCAGCGGCGTCAACCCCGCGAGCGCGATCAGCCCCGCGAGCGTCGCCCACCGGACGCGCTTCGTCGACCAACGATCGATCCATCGGCCGACACCGGCCGAGCCCCTCGTCGCCATGTTCTCGTTCTCCCGCATCGGATCCCGCAACTCGATGCAAGTGAGGCCGGTTTCGCTTCGCTCCACCCGGACCCAGCGACCAGTCGGTCCGGAGATCAGTGCGCATCCCGCTCGCACCCACCACCGTACGCCTCGAACCTGACGAAGTGTCCAGGTCGTTCGGCCCATTCTTCGTGACGCTCAGGACGACGCGCACCCACGTCGAGTTCACGAAGCCGACAGGTTGGGCGAGATGGCCCACCGGGAGGGCAACGACCGGCTTCGAGCCGTCGCGGGGCGAGGGATACCGTGCACGCCATGGCCGACGAGACCTCGCCCTCCCCTGCCGCCGACACGCCGCAGCACCGCTACGACGCGGCGCTCGCGCAGCGGATCGAGGCCGAGTGGCAGGCCCGCTGGGAGGAGGAGGGCACCTTCCACGCCCCGAACCCCGTGGGCGCCCTGAGCGACGGCTTCGCCGAGGTCGCGGACCGCCCCAAGGCCTACGTGCTCGACATGTTCCCGTACCCGTCGGGCGCGGGGCTCCACGTCGGTCACCCGCTCGGCTACATCGGCACCGACGTGTACGCGCGCTACCTCCGCATGACCGGGCGCAACGTCGTGCACACCATGGGCTACGACAGCTTCGGCCTGCCCGCCGAGCAGTACGCGCTGCAGACCAACACCCACCCTCGGGTGACCACCGAGGCGAACATCGCCAACATGGAGCGCCAGCTGCGGCGCTTGGGCCTCGGCTACGACCGTCGGCGGTCGGTGTCGACCACCGACGAGGCCTTCTACCGGTGGACCCAGTGGATCTTCCTGCAGATCTTCGGGAGCTGGTACGACCGTGACGCCGACCGGGCGCGTCCGGTGACAGACCTGGTCGCCGAGCTCGATGCCGGCACCCGTGCGCCGGCGGAGGGGACCAACCCGTTCGGGGTGGGGTGGTCCGAGCTCGACGCCTCCCAGCGCCGCACCGTGGTCAACGCCCACCGCCTCGCCTACGTGGCCGAGGTCCCGGTCAACTGGTGCCCGGGGCTGGGCACCGTGCTGGCCAACGAGGAGGTCACCGCCGACGGACGCTCGGAGCGGGGCGACTTCCCCGTCTACCGGCGCCCCATGAAGCAGTGGATGCTCCGCATCACGGCGTACGCCGACCGCCTCGTGCGCGACCTCGACCTGCTCGACTGGTCCGACGCGATCAAGAGCCAGCAGCGCAACTGGATCGGCCGCTCGACCGGTGCCCAGGTGCGCTTCGAGACACCGGCCGGGCCGTTGGACGTCTTCACCACCCGTCCCGACACGCTCTTCGGCGCCACCTACATGGTCGTCGCCCCCGAGCACCCGCTCGTGGGAGCGCTCACCACCGACGCCCAGCGCGCCGAGGTGGAGGCGTACGTCGCCGCCGCCGCTCGACGCTCGGACGTGGACCGCCAGGCCGATGCCAAGGAGAAGACGGGCGTCCGCACCGGGTCGAGCGCGACCAACCCGGTGAACGGGGCCGAGGTGCCGGTCTTCGTCGCCGACTACGTGCTCATGGGCTACGGCACCGGGGCGATCATGGCGGTCCCGTCGGGCGACCAGCGCGACTTCGAGTTCGCCCGCACCTTCGACCTGCCGATCGTGGAGACGGTGCGCCCGCCTGCCGACTGGTTCGAGGGCCACGGGATCGCCGACGCTGCGCCCACCAGCGACTGGCCCGAGGCCTACACCGGCGACGGCGTGACGGTCGGATCCTCGAACGACGAGGTCTCGCTCGACGGCCTGGCCGTCGCCGAGGCCAAGGCCGCGATCACCGCGTGGCTCGAAGCGAAGGGCCTCGGCACCGGCACGGTGCAGTACAAGCTCCGCGACTGGCTCTTCAGCCGCCAGCGCTACTGGGGCGAGCCGTTCCCGATCGTCTACGGCGACGACGGCGAGCCGCAGGCACTGCCGGCGAGCGAACTTCCGCTCGCCCTGCCGCCCATGGACGACTTCTCGCCCAAGACGTCCGACGACGAGCACTCCGAGCCCGAACCTCCGCTCGGGCGCGTCGCAGGCTGGAGCAGCGTGGAGCTCGACCTCGGCGAGGGCCTCCGGACCTACCGGCGCGAGCTGAACACCATGCCGAACTGGGCCGGCTCGTGCTGGTACGAGCTGCGCTACCTCGACCCCACCAACGACCAAGCGTTCGTCGACCCCGCCAACGAGCGCTACTGGATGGGCCCGCAGTTCGACGGCGACTGCGGCGGCGTCGACCTCTACGTCGGCGGCGTCGAGCACGCGGTGCTGCACCTCCTGTACGCCCGGTTCTGGCACAAGGTGCTCTTCGACCTCGGCCACGTGTCGTCGTCGGAACCGTTCCGCCGGCTGTTCAACCAGGGGATGATCCAGGCCCACGTCTACCGCGACGAGCGGGGCTTCCCGGTGCCCGCCGACGAGGTCGTGGCCGACGGCGGTGCCTACACCTACCGGGGCGAGCCGGTCAGCCGGGAGCTCGGGAAGATGGGCAAGTCGCTCAAGAACGCCGTCGCACCCGACGAGATGTGCGAGCGCTACGGCGCCGACACCCTGCGGCTCTACGAGATGTTCGGCGGCCCGCTCGACCAGAGCCGCCCGTGGGACACCACGGCCGTCGTGGGCATGTACCGGCTGCTCCAGCGGGTGTGGCGGATCTTCGTCGACGAGGACGACGGCACGCCGCGCGTCGCCGACGAGCAGCCGAGCGACGACACGCTCCGCCACCTCCACCGCACCATCGCCGCGGTCCGCGAGGGCATGGAGTCCCTGCGCTTCAACACCTCCATCGCCCGCATCACCGAGCTCACCAACCACCTGACCTCGACCTACCCCGATGGCGGCGCCCCCCGGTCGGTGGCGGAGCCGCTCGCGCTGCTCATCGCCCCGATGGCGCCCCACCTCGCCGAGGAGCTGTGGGCACGCCTGGGCCGTCCCGACACGCTGGCGTACCAGCCCTATCCCGAAGCCGTCGAGGACTGGCTCATCGACGAAGCCCTCGAGCTGCCCGTGTCGATCAACGGCAAGGTGCGTGGCCGCATCCAGGTGCCCACCGGCGCGTCGGCGGCGGACCTCGAAGCCGCCGCGCGCGCCGACGCGCGCATCGGGGATCTGCTCGAGGGGGCGACGGTCCGCAAGGTGATCGCCGTCCCCGACAAGATGGTCAACTTCGTGGTCGCCTGACGTGCGCCGGTGGCTAGGGCTCGCGTCGCTCGTCGCCTTCGCGGCGTGCTGCGCCGCGGGGATCGTCGTGCTCCTGCTCCCCTACGGCCACACCACCAACGTCCCCGGGTTCGTCGCCGACGTGGACGTTCGCTGCCAGGCGCCACTCGTCGACGCGGTGAGCACGGCCGACGCGTCCGACGGCTGGTTCGTGATGGACCGGACCGACACGGGCGTCACCTTCAGCGACGGCATCGATGATCGAGGCGACGGGTCCACCACGACCACCGGCGGCAGCCTCTGCTACCCCGACTCGGTGCAGCGCGCCGCCCTCGGCGTGGGTCTGGTGACCTTCGGCGGCACCGGCTTGCTGGGGTGGCAGCTCCTGCGGATCCGCCGTCGCAACCGTGGCGACGACCTCGACGAGTCCGACGACCTCGACGAGCCCGACGAGCCCGAGGAGCCCGATGGCGACCTCAGCCCGGCGCCGGGCTGAAGCGGAGCTGGTCCATCTCCCAGAACGCCCGCAGGCTCTCGACCTGGCCGTCGGCGTTCACCTTGTAGATCGCCACCATCTCGCCGCTCATCGAGCCACCGTCGGGGAACGAGGTCGTGATGGTGATGTAGTTCGCCACCTCGTCGCCGCCGGCGGCCGACGAGATGATCCCCATCTGCACGGGGTTCATCGAGACCACGTCGTCCCAGAACTTGGCGATGCCGTCCTTGCCGCGATGGCCTTCGCCCGTCGCGTCGAACATCGACACCCCGACCGGGTCCTGGACCACGGCATCGTCGGCGAAGATCGCCAGCCACGCGTCCTTGTCGCCGGCCTGCACCGCCGCCCGGCTGCGCAGCGAGGCGGCCCGGGCGGAGCGATCGTCGTCTGCGGGGAACGGCAGGTCGAGGTACTCGAAGGTGTTCACGGGGCGACCTCCAGGTCACGCAGCGGATGGATGACGGTGTCGGCGAACCAGGCGATCGAGTCGAGCTGGTGCTGCGGATCGTTCGGGTCGCCACCGGAGAAGTACCAGGGGACGGTGATGACGTCGGTGAGGCCGACCTCGGCGAGCGATGCCATCGCGTCGACCGTGGCCGGCACCAGCGGGGTGGCCTTCACCTCGAACCCGTCCACGGCCCGCCCCTCCTCCGCGAGGAGCGCGTGGAGCGTGCCGATCAGCGCGGCGAGGTCGTCCGCGCTGGCCTGCGCGCCGATCCAGCCGTCGCCCAGGCGAGCGGCCCGACGGAGGCCCGGTTCGGAGTGGCCGCCGACGTAGATGGGGACCGGGTGGTCGGCCGGAGCCGACGGATCCATCCGCAGGCGGTCGAAGTCGTAGTGGGGCCCGTGGTGCTCCACGTACCCGCCGGCCACCACCGCTCGGATCACCTCGATCTGCTCGTCGAGGCGCTTGCCCCTCGTCCTCATCTCCTGGCCGAGCCAGGCGAACTCCTCGGGCATCCAGCTCAGCCCGACCCCGAGACCGACGCGGCCGGGGAACATCGCCGCGAGCGACCCGAGCGCCTTGCCCACCAGCAACGGGTGGCGCAGCGGCGTCTTGAGGACGTTGGTGTAGAGGCCGAGGCGCTCGGTCGCGGCGCCGACGGCCGGCATGCCGACGAAGGGGTCGACGAACGGCGAGTCCTCGGGCCAGAAGCGCTTGCCGTCGGCCGTGAAGGGGTAGTCGCCCGACACCTGCTCCGCGTAGAAGACCGAGTCGGGGAAGCACACCGAGTCCCAACCCGCCGCCTCCGCGGCCCGGGCGAGCGGCACGATCCGGTCGGGTGGGGTCATGGCCAGCGCCAGCGTGAACTGCACGTCACCGATTCTGACGCATCGTCAGATGCCCCGCGCCACCCGGCTCCCCACGTCGATGGGCACGCAGCGGCCCAGGCCGGTCGATGTCCATCGCCCCATGGTGACGATCGGCCTTCCTACGGGCGGCCGGCGACGTGGGCGGCAGCGCGGCGGTTGGCGCGGTCCATGGCCTCGGAGAAGGGCGCGCCAGACGCCAGCGCCACGAGCAGGGCCGAGGCGAACACGTCCCCAGCGCCGATCGTGCCGGCGGGGGCCTCCACCACCGGCACGCCGGGCAGGTCGATCACCTCGCCGTCTCGCTCGCCGAAGCACCCGCGATCGCCCCGCGTGACGGCCACCGCTCGGCCGCCCACCGCCAGGGGCTCGGCGATCTGCGCGTGCTCGGACTCGCTGACCACCACCACGTCCACGCCCTCTGCCCACGATGCCCCGGGATGGTCGATCAGGCCGAGCCGGGCCGTGACCGGATCGAGCGTCCGCAGCAAGCCCTGAGGCGTGATGCCGACGAGCCCATCGCCGTCCACCGAGCGCACGAGGTCCGCGGTGACCTCCCCGAGGATCGGCGCCAGGTGCACGACGTCGGCACCAGCCGGATCCACGCCGACCCTGGCCAAGTCGATGGGGTCCGCCACCGTCGGCACCGCCTGGGGGCCGAGATCGGACTCGAGGCCGAAGCGCATGACGGTGTCGTGGGCGCTGGGCTGCACCGTGACCCGCACCCCGGGGAGCGCGGCGCGCGCGGCAGCCGCGAGGTCGTCGGTCCCGGAGGTGACCACGTGCACGTCCCAGCCTGCCTCCAGCGCGACCCGGCTCGCGAAGAGCACCGACCCACCGAGCCGACGATCGACGCCTCCCTCGACGGGCACCTCATCCCAGCAGACCGAACCGATCGCCAGGTACGTGCTCACCCGCCCTCGCCCTTGGCCGCGGCCAGCCCCGACTCGAACGCATCGACGGCCGCATCCTCGGCGGGACCAGCCGCGCCCCTCGGGGCCTTGCGCAGCACGAGGCGGAACGATCCGGCCATGGCGACGTCGCCGGGGTAGGCGATCGACGGCTGGCGCCCCACGGCGCGCACGACCGCTCGGCCGAAGTGCTTGCGGTACACCTCGGCGTTCCAGATCCCCCCGAAGCAGCCAAGGGTCCCGAGACCGGTGAAGTCCCGGAACGCCGCGGAGACCGTTCCCGCGAGCTGGGCGGCCTGATCCTCGACGATCGCCGCCGCATGGGGTTCGCCCTGGGTGGCCAAGCGCAGCACATCGGTGGCGAACGACGCGATCTTCGCCTTGTCGACCTCAGGCTTGTAGATGAGGTCGAACAGCTCGTCGGTCTCCTCCCCGATGCCGAGCCGATCCCGGCAGGCCTCGGCGAGCACCTCCGCCGACGAGGACCCCTCCGCCACGAGCAGCACCTCGCGCAGCGCCGCTCGCCCGAGCGCGTAGCCCGACCCCTCGTCGCCCAGCACGTAGTCCCATCCGCCGTAGCGCTTCGAGCCCTGGTCGAGCGCGCCGGCCAGGACCGCGCTCCCCGTGCCGGCGATGACCGCCACGGCCGGCTCGAGCTTCGCGGTGGCGGCCCAGCAGCCGATCGTGTCCGCGACCACGGCGATGGTGGCCCCGGCGGGCACCACCTCGCGCACCCCCCGGGCGAGCACCTCGGCGTGGGCCGCCGTGTCGACCGACGCGCTGCTCACGAGGACGGAGGTGACCGAGAGCGGGCGAGCCGCGGCGCCGAGTGCCCCGGCGATCACCGCGCGAACGTTCTCGGCCGCAGCCTCGTCGCCCGTCGAGCGGCTGTTGGTGGGTCCGCCCTCGGCGTAGCCGAGCACCTCCCCCGCCTCGGTGGCCACGCACGCGCGGCTGCCGGTGCCGCCGCCGTCCACGACCACGACGGTGGACGGGTCCACGAAGGTCGGCAGCGAGGTCAGCCAGTCCACGGGCGGCGAGCGTAGCGGCGGTCTCCGTCGGCGCCGAGGGACAGCATCCGAGCGGCGAGCGCCACCGCCGGGTCGGCCAAGGCGTGCACCCCGGCGGTGTCGTTGGCGGCGAGCGCGGCGCTGACCATGGCGCCGATCGCGGCGACGAGCGCGCGTGCGGCGAAGCGATCCTCGTCCGCCTCGAGCCCAACGATGGCGATCAGCCCGTCGGCGAGCGTGGCCTGCACCGCCGCACGGCGCTCGAGCACCGCCGGTCCCGCCGCCCACGACTCGACCAGGAAGAGCCGGGCCTCGTTCGGGTGCTCCCCGATCAGGGCGAGGTAGCCGCGGATCGCCCGGTCGACGCGATCGAACGGGGGCCCTTCGCGCACGAGCGCGCCCCGTTCCGCCATTCCCACGACGAGGAGGTCGGCCGCGGCGTCGAAGGTCTGCAGGAAGCAGTCGAGCTTCGAGTCGAAGTGCTCGTAGAAGGTCTCGCGCGAGACGCGCGCGCTCCGGAGCACATCGGCCACGGTGGTGGCCGCGTAGCCCCGCTCGGCCATCGCCTCGGCGAGGGCCGCCATCATCCGCGCCCGCTGATCGGCCGCCACCTCCTCGCGGGTCAGCCCGTGGCGGCCTCGGGGCAGGCGGCTCGGCGAGGCGCGACGCCCCGAGGGCGCCGGCCGGTCAGCCACGGCGGCGGTGCGGGTCGGGTTGTATCCCGAGGGTGAGGATCGTGGTGGCGAGCATCTCGTAGTGCCCGGCGAGCAGCAGGAGCTCGATGGCCTCGCGCTCGTCCAGGTGCGAGCGCAGGTCGCCCCACGCCTCGTCGCCGATCTCCTGCGTGTGGTGGAGCTGATCGACCGCCGCCAGGATCGCCGCCTCCCTCGCCGACCATCCATCGGCCACGGTCGTGCGCTCGATCTGGATGCGCTGGAGGTCATCGTCGGACACCCCCGCCCGGGCACCGAGGCGCACGTGGTGCTCCCACTCGTAGGTGCAGCCCCGGAGGTGCGCCACCCGGAGGATGACGAGCTCGCTCTCGCGGCGCGGGAGCCTGCCGCCGGGCATCAGCCGCCCGGCGAAGTAGAGCCACCCCCGGAACAGGCCGCGCTGGCGGCCCAGGGTCGTGAAGAGGTTCGGCGGCGGGGTCCCGCTCGCGACACCGAGCGCCCGGCAGATGCCCCAGTTCACGATGCCGATGTCACGTCGCCCTCCCGGAGCGATGCGCGGCGCCATCGGCGCGCTCACGCCCCGGCCTCCGAGGCGTGAGGCGTGTCTCCCCGGCCGGTGGCGCTCTCGCCGCCGCCAACCGCCCGGCCGGGCTGCGGGGTGGTGAGCTCGGGGTGCTCGCCCTGGGCGATGGCCACCGCGTCGGCCACCTTGTCTCGCACGTAGCGATCGACGACCCGCTGGGCCGTCATCCGCACCGGCAGGATCGGCGCGACCCAGCGGGGCGCCACGATGCGCCGCGACCGCCGGGCGATCCCTCGCTCCAGCGCGTCGATGGCGACCACCAGCGGCGTCACCCCCGTCACGGTCCCGCCGCCGGTGAGCGCATCGGAGGCCTCGGTGCCGAAGCCCCGGCTGGTCATGTCCGTGTCGAGCTCGGCGTAGTAGGCCACGCCCACCCGGGCGCCGGTGGGCGAGAGCTCGGCCCGCAGCGTGTTGCCGATGGCCTCGACCGCGGCCTTGGACGCGCTGTAGGCGCCGAGCAGCGGCGCGTTGACCGCGGCGGCGAGCGACGAGGTCACGAGGACGTAGCCGTCGCGGTGGCTGACGTGGGGGCCAGCGGCGCGCACCGTGAGGTACACCCCCATGACGTTGACGTCGAGCGTGCGCCGCATGACCTCGGGGTCGCCGCCGACGAGCGGGAGCTGCGCCGCCACCCCAGCGTTGGCGACCACGACGTCGAGGCCGCCCAGCGCCTCCGCGGCGCCATCGACGGCGTGCTGCACCGCCTCCTCGTCGGTCACATCGCACTCCCACCAGGGAGCGTCGCCGCAGGACGCGGCGACCTCCGCGAGCAGCGAAGGCTCGAGCCCGGCGAGCGCCAGGCGGGCGCCGCGCTCGTGGAGGCGTCGGGCCAGGGCGGCGCCGATGCCCCGGGCGCCGCCGGTGATGAGCACCCGCCGACCGGCGAGCGATGGAGGGGAGTGCAACAAGCCCATGGCGCACCCTACCGTTCTGCGAACAGCGATGTTCGCAGAACGGTCCGGGCGCACGGCCGCCGGCCATCCGTATGCTCGTGACGTGGCCTGCACGACCGGGGTTCCCAAGCGATGACCACCGCTGCCGCCCACCCGCCATCCGCTCCCACGGACCTCGACGGCGCCCTCGCCCGCATCCGCGAGCACGGCGGCAGGGTGACCGCGGCCAAGCGGTCGGTGCTCGGCCGGCTCTACGCCCCCGGCCCGCCAGGGACCGCCGAGGAGCTGGCCGACGAGCTGGCCGGGATCGACCGGTCGGTCGTGTACCGGTGCCTGGCGCAGCTCGAGGAGCTAGGCATCGCCGAGCACGTGCACCTCGGTCACGGCCAAGCCGTCTACCGCCGCCGCGGGCTCCAGACGGTGCCGGTGGTCTGCCAGGTGTGCGGCGCATCGGCCGAGCTCGACCGAGCCGCCACCGACGCCTTCAGCGCGGTCGTGCGCGAGCGGACCGGCATCGACCTCGACCTGGTCCACTTCCCCCTGCTCGGTCGTTGCGCTCGCTGCGCCGACGCCGACCCTTCCAGCTAGCAACGCGCTGTTCACACGGACGACCCTTATCGCAAGACCCTTGTGATAAGACCGGTCCCGGCCGGGAACGCCCCGGCGTCACGGAGGGCAGCTCGATGATCGTGGCCATGCACGCGCCCGATGGGTTCGTCGGGCCAGGCGTCGCGATCGCCACCGCGCTCCTCAGCGGCACCGTGCTGGCCATCTCTCTGCGCCGGGCGGCCGATGACCTCGACGACCGGCAGGTGCCCCTCGCCGGCCTCGCCGCGGCGTTCGTCTTCGCTGCCCAGATGTTCAACTTCCCCGTGGCCTCGGGCACCACCGGGCACCTCCTCGGCGGCGCGCTCGCGGCGATCCTGCTCGGCCCCTACGTGGGCAGCCTCGTGGTCGCCACGGTCATCGTCGTGCAGGCCCTCCTGTTCGCCGACGGCGGCGTGACGGCACTCGGATACAACGTGCTCAACATGGCGATCGTCCCCGCGTTCGCGGGCTGGGCCCTGTTCACGCTCTTCCGTCGAGCCCTGCCGGCGAACGCCGGGGGCGTGGTGGGCGCCACCGGCCTCGCGTGCGGCTCCTCGGTGGTGCTCGCGTCGGCCACCTTCTCGATCGAGTGGCTGTTCGGCGCCAGCGCGCCGATCCCGTTCGACACGGTCTTCGCCGCCATGGTCGGGGTGCACGCGCTCATCGGGATCGGCGAGGCGGTGCTGAGCGCGCTGGTGGTCGGCGCGGTGCTCGCCACCCGGCCCGACCTCGTGCGCGGCGCTCGCGACCTGTCGATCGCCCAGCTCGCGAGCGGTCCACGGGTGAGCGCTCGGGCGTTCGCCATCGGGGCGATGCTCGTCGCCGTGGCGTTCGCGACCGTGGTGAGCCAGTTCGCGCTCGACGACCCCGACGGTCTCGAGCGGGTCGCCACCGACCAGGGGTTCCTCTCGAGCGCCCGAGACCACGTGTTCGCCAACGCGCCGTTCGCCGACTACGCGACCCGCGGCATCGGCAACGCCACCGCCTCCCTCGCCGTCGCGGGGCTGGCGGGCACCGTCTTGGCGCTCCTGGTCGGCTACGGGCTCGTCACCGCGTCGCGCTGGCCCCAGCGCCAGCGAGCAGCCTGAGGTGGGTGCGGGCCACGTCCGCCGCGACGCCGAGGGCCTGTTCGTCGACCGCCGATCGGCGGTGCACCGGCTCCCCGCCGCAGCCAAGCTCGCCGGGCTCCTCGCGTTCGTGACCCTCGTCGCCGTGACCCCGCGGACAGCGGTCGCGGCGCTGGCGGTCGATGGTGCGGTGGTCCTCGCGGTCGTGGCCGTCGCCGGCCTGGCGCTTCCCACCGTGGCCGCGCGCCTGGCGGCGATCGCCCCGTTCGTGGCGTTCGCGCTGGCCCTGCCCCTCCTCGGCACGGGCGACCGCGTCGAGGTCGGCGCGTGGTCGCTGTCGGTCGACGGGCTCTGGGCCATGTGGGGGATCGTGGCGAAGGCGGCCATCGGGGCCGGCGCCGGGATCGTGGTCACCGCCACCACCCGCCTCCCCGACCTGCTCGCGGGCCTGGCCGTCCTCCGGGTGCCGCGGCCGATCGTTGCGATCCTCGCGGTGATGCTCCGGTACGTGGACCTGCTCTCCGACGACCTCGGCCGGATGCGGCGGGCGATGGTGGCCCGAGGCCACGACCCCCGGTGGCTGTGGCAGGCGAAGCCCATCGCCGGCTCGGTGGGCACCCTGTTCGTGCGCACCTACGAGCGGGGCGAGCGCGTGCACCTCGCGATGGTGGCCCGCGGGTTCGACGGCACGGTGCCCGCCGCGACGCGCGCCTGGCCGCCCGGCACGATCCCAACGTCGGCCTGGGCCGCGCTTCCCGCGATCGTCGCCGCGGTCGGGCTGGGCGTGGCGTCGATCGCACGATGACCGACCTGGCGCTCGAGGTCCGAGGTCTGGGCTTCGCCTACCCCGGCCGCGACGACACGGTGCTCGACGGCGTGGACCTCGCCGTGGCGCCCGGAGAGCGGGTCGCGCTCCTCGGGGCCAACGGCTCGGGCAAGACCACCCTCATGCTCCACCTCAACGGCCTTCTCGCCCTCCAGCGAGGCGAGGTCGTGGTCGACGGCATCCCCATCGCTGCGGGCACCCTGCGAGAGGTTCGACGGCGCGTCGGCATGGTGTTCCAGGACCCCGACGACCAGCTGTTCTCGACGACCGTCCTCGACGACGTGGCGTTCGGCCCGGCGAACCTCGGGACGCGGGGCGACGAGCTGCAGCGGACCGCTCGGGCCGCGCTGGACCTCGTGCACGCGGGCCACCTCGCCGAGCGGAGCGCCCACCACCTGAGCGGCGGCGAGAAGCGCCGAGCCGCGATCGCCACGGTGCTGGCGATGGAGCCGACCCTCCTCGTCCTCGACGAGCCCACCTCCGACCTCGATCCGGTGGGACGACGAGAGCTCGCCGAGCTGCTCGCCGGGCTCGGCGCAGCGCAGCTCATCGTGACCCACGACCTGCCGTTCGCGCTCGCCACCTGCCCCCGCGCCGCGATCCTCGACGGCGGGAGGATCGTGGCCGACGGCCCGACGCGCGAGCTCCTCGCCGACGCCGACCTGCTCGCGCGCCACCGCCTCGAGCTCCCCTTCGGCTACCAGCTCTCCCCCTGAGCGCTGACCCCAGCAGCCCAAGCCCCGCCAGCCCGACCGCCGGCCTGCTCGCCACGTCCTACGTTGGCGGTCGATGGCCCCGGAACCCGACCCAGCGTTCCCGCACCCGTCGTGGGGCACGCTGCTCGCCCGCGGGTTCACCAAGCGCTGCCCGCGCTGCGGGGAGCGCAAGATCTACCGGACGTACTTCCGCATGGAGGACCGCTGCCCACGCTGCGGCATCCGCTTCGAGCGCGAGCCCGGGTTCTTCGTCGGGGCGTACCTCATCAACTTCGCGGCGATCCTGGTGATCCTCTTCGTGGAGATCATGGCGTTCGTCCCGTGGAAGATCTCCCACCCCGACACCGGCCTCACCGCGGTGATCGGCATCGGGCTGGTGTCGTCGCTGGTGGCACCGGTCGTCCTCTACCCGTTCGCTCGGACCGTCTGGTCCGCGCTCGACCTCGGCGGCACCCCGGTGGAGCAGGCCGAGGCCGACGACGCTCGCGCCGCTCGCGGTGAGCCCGCGCCACCCGAGGAAGCCGGCGCCAGCGAACCACATCGCTGAAACTCTTGACACGATCCAGAATTGGATGGATAGTCAAAGCATGTCCGGTTCCGAGGCGCCCGACCCCGCCACGCGACTGCGAGCCCACGGGCTGCAGGTGACCGCGCAGCGCCTCGCCGTGCTGCGGGCCGTGGGCGAGTGCAAGCACGGGACCGCCGACGACGTCGAGGAGCTGGTCCGCGCCGACCTCGGCGCCATCTCCCGCCAAGGGGTGTACGACGTCCTCGCGACCCTCACCGAGAAGGGCCTCGTGCGCCGCATCCAGCCCGCTCGCTCACCGGCCCGCTACGAGGACCGCGTCGACGACAACCACCACCACCTCGTGTGCCGGACCTGCAACCGCATCGACGACGTCGACTGCGCCGTGGGCGAGTGCCCGTGCCTCGACGTCGACGACGACCACGGCTTCCGGATCGACGAGGCCGAGGTCATCTACTGGGGCACCTGCCCCGACTGCGCGGCGGCCGCCACGGCCTGACCGCCCACGCCCTGAACCCACCCACCCATCCATCGACCAACCAACCAACCGAAGGCGCAAAGGGGAACAGCGATGAGCAACGAGGACACCGGACCGGTGACCACCACCGACGAGGAGGACGCCCCGGCGGCGAAGTGCCCGGTGCTGCACGACAGCCACACGGCCACCGCCTCCATGGCCAACGCCCACTGGTGGCCCGAGCAGGTCAACCTCCGGGCGCTGGGGAAGAACTCACCGCTGCTCGACCCCATGGACGACGGGTTCGACTACCGCAGCGAGTTCGAGAGCCTCGACCTCGCCGCGGTGAAGGCCGACCTGGCGGCGGTCATGACCGACTCGCAGGACTGGTGGCCCGCAGACTTCGGCCACTACGGCCCCCTCTTCGTCCGCATGTCGTGGCACGCGGCCGGCACCTACCGGATCTCCGACGGCCGCGGCGGCGCCGGTGAGGGCACGCAGCGCTTCGCCCCCCTCAACAGCTGGCCCGACAACGCCAACCTCGACAAGGCCCGGCGCCTGCTGTGGCCGGTCAAGCAGAAGTACGGCCGCAAGCTCTCCTGGGCCGACCTGCTCGTGCTCGCCGGCAACGTCGCCCTCGAGACCATGGGCTTCGAGACCTTCGGCTTCGGCGGCGGCCGCGCCGACGTGTGGGAGGCCGAGGAGGACATCTACTGGGGCCCCGAGGACGAATGGCTCGGCGACGAGCGCTACAGCGGCGATCGCGAGCTCGCCAACCCGCTCGGCGCGGTGCAGATGGGCCTCATCTACGTGAACCCCGAGGGCCCCAACGGCAACCCGGATCCGCTGGCGTCGGCTCGTGACATCCGCGAGACGTTCGCCCGCATGGCGATGGACGATGAGGAGACCGTCGCCCTCATCGCCGGCGGCCACACGTTCGGCAAGACCCACGGCGCCGCCGACGCGGACGTGTACGTGGGCCGCGAGCCCGAGGGCGCCAGCCTCGAGGAGCAGGGCTTCGGCTGGAAGAACAGCTTCGGCACGGGCATGGGCGACGACACCATCACCTCGGGCCTCGAGGTCACCTGGACCCCGACCCCGATCCAGTGGGACAACTCGTTCTTCGACGTCCTCTTCGGCCACGAGTGGGAGCTGACCGAGAGCCCGGCCGGCGCCAAGCAGTGGCGCCCGGTGGACCACGACGCGGACGAGTCCGTGCCCATGGCCCAGAACAAGGACAAGAAGATCCCGCCGATGATGCTGACGAGCGACCTCGCGCTGCGCTTCGACCCGATCTACGGCCCGATCTCGAAGCGGTTCCACGAGAACCCCGACCAGTTCGCCGACGCCTTCGCCCGGGCCTGGTTCAAGCTCACCCACCGCGACATGGGCCCGGTCTCGCGCTACCTCGGCCCCGAGGTGCCCACCGAGGAGCTGATCTGGCAGGACCCGGTGCCCGCGGCCGACGGTCCGCTCATCGGCGACGACGAGGTGGCCGAGCTCAAGGGGCTCATCGCCGCATCGAGCCTGTCGGTGTCCCAGCTCGTGTCCACCGCCTGGGCCTCCGCGTCCACGTTCCGCGACAGCGACAAGCGCGGCGGCGCCAACGGTGCCCGCATCCGCCTCGCCCCGCAGAAGGACTGGGACGCGAACGCCGGGTCCGCGGCGGTGGTGGCGGCGCTCGAGGGCATCCAGGGGGAGTTCAACGCCAACCACGTCGGCGGCCCGCAGGTGTCGCTCGCCGACCTCATCGTGCTCGCAGGCGGTGTCGGCATCGAGCAGGCCGCGAAGGCCGCCGGCCAGGACGTCACCGTGCCGTTCTCGCCCGGGCGCACCGATGCGTCCGACGCGCAGACCGACGTGGACGCGTTCGCGGTGCTCGAGCCCCGCGCCGACGGCTTCCGCAACTACTTCCGTGCCGGCGACAAGGCCCGGCCGGAGGTCCTGCTCATCGACAAGGCCAGCTTGCTCGGCCTCACCGCTCCCGAGATGACCGTGCTCGTCGGCGGGCTGCGGGTGCTCGGCGCCAACCACGGCGGCAGCAGCGCCGGCGTGCTCACCGCCAACCCTGGCACCCTCACGAACGACTTCTTCGTGAACCTGCTCGACATGGGCACCGAGTGGTCGGTCGGCTCCGCCGAGCACACCTACGAGGGCAAGGACCGGGCGACGGGGCAGGTCCGCTGGACCGCCACCGCCGCCGACCTGGTGTTCGGCTCGAACTCCCAGCTCCGTGCGTTCGTCGAGGTGTACGCCTCGGGCGATGCCGGCGAGAAGTTCACCGCCGACTTCGTGGACGCCTGGGTGAAGGTCATGGAGGCCGACCGCTTCGACCTCGCCTGATCCCCCGGGATCGCCACCGCCGCCGCATCGAGGGGCGGCCGGCACGAGCAGCGTCGCTCGGGTCGGCCGCCCCTCGGCGCGCCCAGGGTCGCTCAGGCGGCCTGCTCCCCTCCCGGCGCCAGCGCCGGCGCCGGCACCTCAGGCCCGGTCGTGGTCGCGGCTCGCCTCGACGCGGACGCGCACGTGCTTCATCAGCGGCTGGTCGCTCTGGGTGCTGTAGTCGCCGATGGCGCACAGCACGTTCATCTCCGGCATGTAGCCCGCCGCGCAGCTGCGGGGGATGTCGTAGGGGACCGCCGTGTAGCCCCGGAGCTGCCGGGTGGTGCCGTCCTTCGCCACGCTCGTGATGTCCACCAGGCTCATCGGGGCGATCCCGCGTGCCGCGAGGTCGTCGGCGTTCATCAGGATCAAGGTGCGCAGGCCCTCGATGCCGCGGTACCGGTCGTCGTCGGAGTAGATGGTGGTGTTCCACTGGTCGTGCGATCGCATCGTCCCGAGGACCAAGGTGTCGCCGGTGGGCACCACGTCGGCCAGCGGAGGCGCGGAGAACTCCGCGCGCCCCGAGGGCGTGAGGAAGACGAGGTCGCGCGCCGGCTGCTCGATCCGGAAGCCCAGCGGCTGGCGCACCCGCGCGTTGAAGTCCTCGAACCCGTCGAGGACCTGGGCCATGGTGTCGCGGATGCGGTCGTAGTCCTCGACGTAGCGCTCCCACGGGGTCGCGCTGTCGGGCAGCGCGGCCCGGGCGATCCCGGCGACGATCGCCGGCTCCGAGCGCAGGTGGGGCGACGCCGGCTCCTTCATGCCGATGGAGAGGTGCACCATGCTCATGGCGTCCTCGACCGACGTGCCCTGGAACCCACCGACCTGCTCGTCGCGCTCGGTGCGCCCGAGGCACGGGAGGATGACGGCGTCTCGTCCGTGCACCAGGTGGCTGCGGTTCAGCTTGGTGCTCACCTGCACCGTCAAGCTCGTGCGGCGGAGCGCCTCGAACGTGTAGGGCGTGTCGGGGGCAGCGAGGGCGAAGTTGCCGCCCATCCCCACGAACACCTCCACGTCGCCGCGGTGCATCGCCTCGATGGTGGCGACGGTGTCGAGGCCGTCGTGGCGGGGCGGGTCGATGCCGCACACCTCACCCAACCGGTCGAGGAACGCCGCGGAGGGGCGGTTGTCGATGCCGCAGGTGCGGTTGCCCTGGACGTTGCTGTGGCCGCGCACCGGCGACGGTCCGGCCCCCACCCGACCGAGGTTCCCGCGCAAGAGCAGCAGGTCCACGATCTCGCGGATCGTGTCGACCCCGTGGTCGTGCTGGGTGACGCCCAGGCACCACGAGATGATCGTCCGATCCGCCTCGCAGTAGATCCGAGCGCCTCGCGGATCTCCCCTGCGGAGAGGCCCGACTGCCGCTCGAGCTCGTCCCACGAGGTGGCCTCGCACCGGGCCCGGTACTCCTCGAAGCCGGTGGTGTGGGCCTCGATGAAGGCACCGTCGAGCACCGACGGCTCCGACGCCGCCCGCTCCAGCACCGCCTTGGCCATCCCGCGGATCAGCGCCATGTCGCCCCCGGCACGGACCTGCAGGTTCAGGTCGCTGATCGGGGTCGCCCGGAAGGTCGCCATCCGAACGACCTCGTGCGGGATGATCGTGCGCGTCGCGCCCGCCTCCACCAGCGGATTGACGTGCACGATCTTGGCCCCACGGCGATGGGCCTTCGCGAGGGTGGTGAGCATGCGGGGCGCGTTCGAGGCGGCGTTCACGCCCATGATGAGCAGCGCGTCGGCGGCCTCCCAGTCGGTGAGGTCGCCGGTGCCCTTGCCGGTGCCGAGCGAAGCCTGGAGGGCGCGGCCGCTCGCCTCGTGGCACATGTTCGAGCAGTCCGGCAGGTTGTTCGTGCCGAGCTCTCGGGCGAGGAGCTGGTACAGGAACGTCGCCTCGTTGCCGAGCCGTCCCGACGTGTAGAAGGCCGCGCGGTCGGGGCTGTCGAGCTCGCGGAGGGCATGACCGACGACCTCGAACGCGTCCTCCCAGGAGATCGGCACGTACCGATCGGTGGCGGCGTCGTAGCGGAGCGGCTCGGTGAGGCGGCCCTGGTCTTCGAGCTCGTGATCGCTCCAGGTGGAGAGCTCGGCCACCGTGTGGGCGGCGAAGAACGAGGCGTCGACGCGCTTGGGCGTCATCTCCCAGGTGACGTGCTTGATGCCGTTCTCGCAGATGTCGAGGCGCAAGCCCTTGCGATCGTCGGGCCACGCGCACCCCGGGCAGTCGAACCCCCCGTCCTCGTGGTTCATCCGCCGGATCGCCCGGGCGCCCTCGACGAGCTCCCGGTCGCGGAGGAGCACCTTCGTCACGCTCGCCGCCGCACCCCAGCCGGCCGCCGGATGGTGGTACGGCTCCGGCGGCGGGCTCGTCTCGTCTCGACCTTCGCCCATCTCGGTCCCCCTCGTCTCGCGGCCCAGCACCGAGGAAGAGGCTGGCACACCGCCTACCGTGACGACATGAAGCCGACAGACGCCCTCGCCCGAGCCCTGCTCTCGGGCCTGTTCCTCTCCGCCGGGGCCAAGACCGTGCGCTCACCATCTGGGCTCGCGCCGAAGGCCGAGGCGGTCACGGCGCCGATCGAGCGGCTCGCTCGCCAGGTCCCCCCGCCAAGCTCGCCGAGCCCGTGACGGCAGACAACTTCGTGCGGCTGAACGGCGCCGCCCAGGTGGCCGCCGGCGTGGCGCTGGCGACCGGTGCCGCGCCGAGGCTCGGGGCCGGGGTGCTGGCCGCGTCGCTGGTGCCCACCACCTTCGCCGGCCACGCGTTCTGGAAGGAGACCGATCCGAAGGCCCGCGCCGCGCAGCGCCTGCAGGTCCTGAAGAACGCCGCGATCGCCGGCGGCCTCCTCACCGTCGCCCTGGGCGAGGATCGCTCCTAGGCCGCGAGCGGCGGCGGGAGCCGGTCACGGCTGCGCGTCGTGGACGAGGATCGCGATCTGCACCCGGTTCGTGGCGTCGAGCTTGGTGAGCAAGCGCGAGACGTGGGCCTTGACGGTGGCCTCGCTCATGAACAGCGATGCGGCGATCTCGGCGTTGGAGGCGCCGGACCCCACCTCCATCGCGACCTCCCGCTCCCGGTCCGTGAGCGATGCCAGCCGTTCGGATGCGACGCGACGGCGATCGGTTCGCTCGTCCCCCGCGAGGTGGCCGAGCAGCGTCCGGGTGACCGATGGCGAGAGCATCGCTCCTCCCGCCGCCACGAGGCGCACGGCCCGGACGATCTCCGTGGGGGGCGTGTCCTTGAGCAGGAACCCATCGGCGCCGGCTCGGAGCGCGCTCATGACGTGCTCGTCTGCCTGGAACGTGGTGAGGACGATCACGTGCGGCGGCGACGGGAGGCACCGGAGGGCGGCGGTCGCGGCGATGCCGTCCACCTCAGGCATCCGGATGTCCATCAGCACGACGTCGGGCCGGTGCGCCTGCACGGCAGCGACGGCTTCGGCCCCGTCGGCGGCCTCCCCCACCACCTCCACCTCGTCGGACGACGACAGGATCATGCGGAGACCAGCACGCACCAGCGCGTCGTCGTCGATCAGCAGCACCCGGGTCCTCACCACGGCAGATCGGCCTCGACGATGAAGCCACCGGAAGCATCGGGCCCGTGCACCAGGACGCCGTTCGCCAAGGTCACGCGCTCTTGCAGGCCGAGGAGGCCCGTGCCGGATCCGGGGGGAGCAGATCGGTCGTGGGCGCCCACGACCGGCGGGTTCTGGACGCGCACGTGCAACCCCTGTTCCGGGGCCCCCGCCACCTGGACCTGGGCGAGCGTGCCGCGAGCGTGCTTGGTGACGTTGGTCAGCGCTTCCTGCACGATGCGGTACGCGTCGCGCCCCAGCGGGCCCGGCACGGTGGCGCTCGGGTCCACCCGCATCTCGAAGTCGATCTTCGCCCCGGTGCGTCGGGTCTCCTCCACCAGGCGCGGGATGTCGGCGAGCGTCGGCTGCGGCACAGTCGACGGCTCCTGGCCCGCCTCCTCCCGCAGCACCCCGATCACGTCGCGCAGCTCCTCCAGCGCCTGGTGGGCCGTGGACCGAAGCAGCGCGGCGCTCTCGCGGACCTGGGTGGGGGGCAGGTCGACGGCGACCTCGAGCGCGCCGGCGTGCAGCGCCACCAGCGAGATCCGGTGGGCGAGCACGTCGTGCATCTCCCGGGCGATGCGCGCCCGCTCGGCGAGGCGCGCTCGCTCGGCGCGGACGAGCTGATCTGCCTCGGCCCGCCGGGCGCGGTCCCGCAGGGTCTCGAGGAGCTGGCGCCGCGCACGGATGAACATGCCCCAGGCGATCGCCGCCGCGGCGAGCGCCAGTGTCGGCAGCAGCACCGTCCAGGTGTTGGGTCGCCCCAGCCAGAGCGAGCACACCACGGCGGACGGGACGAACAGGCCAGCCACGAGCAGCGCGGGCCGCACGGGGCGGTGCACCGCCAGCGAGGTCAGCGCGAACAGGCCGGCCACGGTGCCGAAGGTCGAGAGGGCGCCCAGCACGACGCAGAGCAGCGCCACCCCGAACGGCCAGCGGCGCCGCCACCACAGCGACGTGCAGCACAGCAGCCCGAGCAAGGCATCGGTGGCCACCTGCCCCGAGGACATCCGGTTGGCAGCGTCACCGGCAGAGATGCTCAGGAGGAGCACACCGAGCGCGAGGGCGATGGCGAAGGCAGCGCTGTCGACCGACCAGTCGCGCGCGGTCCTCGGCGCCACCCCCTCGGGGCGAGCCGAATCGCTCGGCGCCAGCATCGCGGTGGGAGCGGTCTGGGCCCACAAGCGGCGAAGCCAGGACATGGGGAGAGGGTACGGCTCCAGGCGTCGGAGCAACATCGACGAAGGTCGGCTTCGCCCCCGACGAACGGCGATGCACCCGACCGTGGCGGTCGCCCTTCGGACCACGGATCGTGGCCACCTGCCCGATGCGGCGAGCGCCGCGGCCGGCTCACGCTGGACCCATGATCACGACGACCGCTCTCACGAAGAGCTACGACCGCACCCCGGTCGTGCGCGACGTCTCGTTGCGCTGCGAACCGGGCACCATCACCGGGTTCCTCGGGGCCAACGGCGCCGGCAAGTCCACGACGCTCAAGATGATCGCCGGGCTGGTGCGGCCCGATCACGGGACGGCCACCGTCGACGGCCGACCGTTCGTGGAGCTGCCCAACCCCACGCGCGTCGTCGGCATGCTGCTCGACGCGTCGGCCATGCACCCGGGGCGCAGCGGCCGCTCCACGCTCGAGATCGCGGCTCGGCTGGCCGGCGTCCCGATCGGTCGGGTCGACCACCTGCTCGAGCTCGTCGGGCTCACCGACGCGGCCGGCAAGCGGGTGGGGACCTACTCCCTCGGCATGCGCCAGCGCCTCGGCGTCGCCCAGGCGCTCGTCGGCGACCCTCGTGCGCTGATCCTCGACGAGCCGGCGAACGGCCTCGACCCCGAGGGGATCGCGTGGATGCGGACGCTCTTGCGCGACTTCGCCGACCACGGCGGCACGGTGCTGCTGTCGAGCCACCTGCTCGCCGAGGTGCAGGCCACCGCCGACCACCTCGTCGTCATCTCGGGCGGCGCGGTGGTGGCGGCCGGCCGCCTGGACGACCTGCTCGCCAGCTCCACCATCCTCGTGCGCAGCCCCGACCGCAGCGCCCTGGCGGCCGCGCTCGAGTCCGCGCGGATCGACTTCGCCGCCGGTCCCGACGGTGCGCTCGCCGTCGACGTCGCCGGCGGTCGGGTCACCGCCGAGGTCTTGGCGGGGGTCGCCCGAGACCACCAGGTGCTGCTCACCGAGCTGCGCCCGTCGGAGGCAGACGGGCTCGAGCAGCTGTTCTTCTCCCTCACCGCCTCCGAGGTCGCTCCTCCCCAGGAGGTGCCCGCATGACCGCGTCGCTCCTCCCCCGAACCCCCGGCATCGTCCCGACGTCGCCCACCCTCGCACCGATCCCGTTCTCCCGGCTCGTCCGGGTCGAGTGGGCCAAGGCAACCGACACCCGTGCTGCCCGCTGGCTGCTCGCCCTCACCGCCCTGTCGACCATCGGGATGGCGCTGGTGCCGGTCGTCGCCCCGACGACCTTCGACCAGACCCAGGCGAGCTACCTCCGCGTCGCCGCCCTCGGCCTGACGATCCTCCTGCCGGTGGTGGCGGTCCTGGCGCTCACCGGCGAATGGAGCCAGCGGAGCATCCTCGCCACGCTCACCCAGGAGCCGCGCCGCCTCCGGGTGCTGAACGCCAAGCTGGCGGTGTCGGCCCTGCTCGGCGTCGGCGGCGCCATCGTCGGCGGGGCGGTGACCGCGGCCTCCATCGGGCTGGCCGCGACGTCCGGTCGTGCGCTCGAGGCGGACCTGAGCGGGGGCGTCGTCGCCGGCTACCTCGTCTTCGTGCTCCTCAACGTCTTCGCCGGTGTCGCCCTCGGGGCGCTGCTGCAGAGCTCGGCTCCGGCCATCGCCGCGACCTTCGCCCTTCCCGCCACCGTCGCAGCCATCGCCACCGCGTCGACGCTCGTGTCGAACTGGATCGACATGTCCGTGTGGAGCTGGGTGCTCGAGAACGACTGGGCCGGCCACATCCCGCAGATCTCGTTCTCGATCCTGTTCTGGATCGGGGTCCCCCTCGCCGCCGGCGCGGTTCGGACGCTACGCCGCGACGTCGGCTAGCGCCCAGGCACCGCAGATCACCCGAGGACGAACGAAGGCCTGGTCGCTGCGACCAGGCCTTCTTCCGTGGAGCTAAGGGG
>JBDIAX010000018.1:0-64980 GCA_039812605.1 Acidimicrobiia bacterium
CACCGTGGCCTTCATCAGCCTGCTCGCCACGGTCGCCACCGCGACCTGAGCCGAAGATCGCGGCCACCGAGCCGCCGACGGCACCGCGATGGCAGCGATACCGTGCACGCCCATGGCCGACTCCCGCCTCTACTTCCGCCAGGTGCTCGCCGGCATGGACATCGCCGAGCACGACCCGATCGCCCAGCAGATGGTGAACTTCGTCTACCTCATCGGCGACCGCGAGACCGGCGAGGCGGTGGTGGTCGACCCGGCGTACGACCCGCAGGCGATCCTCGACCTGGTGGAGGCCGACGGCATGCGCCTCGTGGGTGCGCTGGGCACCCACTTCCACGCGGACCACGTCGGCGGGAACCTCTTCGGCAACGAGATCGTGGGCATCGCGGACCTCCTCGAGCGCGTCGACGTGCCGATCCACCTCCAGTCCGAGGAGGTCGACTGGGTCACCCGCACCACCGGGGTGTCGCCCGACCACCTGATGGCCCACTCGAGCGGCGACACGGTGATGGTCGGCGAGATCCCGATCACGCTCATCCACACCCCGGGGCACACCCCGGGCAGCCAGTGCTTCTTGGTCGACGGGCACCTCGTGGCGGGCGACACGCTGTTTCTCAACGGCTGCGGCCGCACCGACCTGCCCGGGTCCGATCCCGAGCAGATGTACTACAGCCTCACCCAGCGGCTGGCCGCGGTGCCCGACGACGCCGTGCTGTACCCGGGCCACCTCTACTCGGAGAAGCCCTCCGCGTCGATGGGCGAGACCCGCACCCGCAACGTGGTGTTCCGCCCCGGCTCGCTCGAACAGTGGCTGATGATGTTCAGCTGATCGCTACTCGCCGATGCCGGCGGCCACGAGGCCGTCCTCTTCGCCCTTGCCGCCGATGTGGAACGGCACCGAGGTCACCACGGTGTTGGGCCGGCCGCGCAGGCGGGTCCGCAGGATCAGCGCGCTCTGGTTGTGGAGCAGCTTCTGCCACCAGTGCTCGAGCGCGAACTCGGGGACGATCACGGTGAGGAAGTCGTCGTCGTGGGTGTCGTCGAGCTCGTCGACGAACGCGAGGATCGGGCGCGACAGCTCGCGGTAGGGCGAGTAGAGGGTGCGGAGCTCGACGGGGATCTGGTGCTCGTCCCACTGCGCGGTGATCCGGTCCTGCTCCTCGGGGTTGGACACGACCGTCACGGCGATGAGCCGGTCCGGGTTGAGCGAGCGGGCGTAGGCGATGGCGGTCAGCGAGCCCTTCGTCACCTTGCCCACGAGCACGACGACCGTGTTGGTCCGGCGTCGCACCTTCTCGGCCGGCGCCGCCGCCATCCGCTTGTCGATGCGCTCGTAGTGGCGGTGGATGCGCCGGAAGAACATCACGATGATCGGGATCACCACGACCGGGATCCACGCGCCGATCATGAACTTCGAGACCACCACCACGCCCAGCACGAGCGTCGTCGCTGCGCAGCCCACGGCGTTGATGACCAGACCCCGCTGCCAGTGCGGCTCCTTGAGCTTCAGGTGGTGGCGGATCATCCCGAACTGGCTGAGCGAGAAGCCGGTGAACACGCCCACCGCGTAGAGCGGGATGAGCGCCGACACCTCCGCTCGGAAGACGACCACGAGGAGCGCCGCCATCGCCGAGAGGATCAAGATCCCGTTCGAGAACACCAACCGATCGCCCCGGTTGGCGAGCTGGCGGGGCAGGTAGCCGTCACGGGCGATGAGCGAGCTCAACCTCGGGAAGTCCGCGTACGCCGTGTTGGCCGCCATCACGAGGATCGCGAACGTGCCGAACTGGAGGCCGTAGTAGAGCGGGTTGCCCTCCCCGAACACGCCCCGAGCCATCTGCGAGAGCACCGTCTCGCCGCCCTCGTCCACGACCGGGAGCATGTGGTGGGCCAACGTCGAGATCCCCAGGAAGCCGATGCCGAGGATCGCCGCCATCATGATCAGCGTCTGCGACGCGTTGCGGCTCTCGGGCTTGCGGAACGCCGGCACCCCGTTGGAGATCGCCTCCACGCCCGACAGCACCACCGCACCGGAGCTGAACGCTCGCAGGAGCACGAACAGCGACACCGAGGTCATCAGCTCGTGGTTCTCGGCGAAGTGCCGGGCGAGCTCCTCGCTGGTGTTGAGCTCGCCGAGGTCCCCGAACCACATCTTGTAGAAGCCGGCACCGAGGAAGATCGCCAGCATCGCCACGTAGAAGTACGTCGGCACCGCGAACACCCGGCCCGACTCCTTCAGCCCGCGCAGGTTCCCGACGCACATCAGCCCCACGAAGAACAGGGCGAGGCCGATGCGCAGCAACGCCTTGTCATTGAAGCCGAAGGCGGAGCCGATGGCCATGACGCCCGACGAGATCGACACCGCGACCGTGAGCGTGTAGTCGACCAGCAGCGAGCCCCCCGCGACGAGCGATGCGAGCGGGCTGATGTTCTCGCGGCTCACGACGTAGGCCCCGCCGCCGTCGGGGTAGGCGTGGATCGTCTGGATGTAGCTCGTGCCCACGATGGCGAGCAGCACCACCGCGGCGATGGCGATCGGCACCAGGTAGCTGTGCGAGGTGGGGAACACCACCGCGGTGAGCAGGACGAGGAGGATCTCCTCGGTGGCGTACGCGGTCGAGGACACCGCATCCGACGCGAACACGGCCAGCGCCGTCGGCTTGCCGATCCGCTGGTGCTGCTCCTCGCTCGACGCGATCGGCTTGCCGACCAGGATCCGCTTGAAGATGGAGGTCACAGGTCCCCTTCCGGGCTGCGAGCCGACGCGACCGGCCGATCGTAGGACCGTCGACGAGTCGCCCGTCAACCGAAGGCCGTCGCGCTCCACCCCTGTCACGGAACCGTTCTGACAGGTTCCTGACAGGGTGCGCGGACCGCTCGCACGGGCCTAGGGTGCGTCGCTGCTGCCCTCTCGGGCACCAAGTGAGGTGAGCAACGTGCACGTCGTCGTCGTCGGTTGCGGGCGGGTCGGTTCCGGCCTGGCCCGCACCCTGGAGGAGAGCGGCCACTCGGTCGCCGTCGTCGACCGACGGTCGAAGGCGTTCGAGCGGCTGCCGGACGGGTTCTCCGGCAAGACCGTGCTCGGGGTCGGCTTCGACCGCGACCGGCTCAAGGCCGCGGGGATCGAGGAGGCCACCGCGCTCGCCGCGGTGACCAACGGCGACAACTCGAACATCCTCGTGGCCCGTGTCGCCCGCGAGACGTTCGGCGTCGAGAACGTCGTCGCCCGGATCTACGACCCCCGGCGAGCGAAGATCTACGAGCGCCTCGGCGTGCCCACCATCGCCACGGTCGAGTGGGCCACCGAGCGGGTGCTGCAGCGCATCCTCCCCGGTCGGCCCACGTCGGAGTGGATCGACCCGAGCGCCAAGGTGCTGCTGGTCGAGCGACCGGTGCCCGCCACGTGGGCCGGGCGCAAGGTCATCGACGTCGACCTCCCAGGCGTCGCTCGCACCTCGGCCATCACCCGCCTCGGCGAGGGATCGGTGGCCGGCCCCGAGACCGTCCTGCAAGAGGGCGACGTCCTCCACGTGACCGTGGACGGCAGCGCCCTCGAGCTCTTCGACCGGCACCTCGCCGGCCCGCCCACCGGAGGTTCGCACTGATGCGCGTCGTGATCGCCGGCGGCGGCAACGTCGGCACGTTCATCGCCGAAGACCTGGCCAAGGCCGGCCACGACGTCGTGATCGTCGAGGTCGACGCCGACCGCGTCGCCGACGCCGAGGCCCAGGGCGAGCCCGAAGGGGTCCGCTGGATCGTCGCCGACGGCTGCGAGGTCACCGAGTTCGCCCGCGCCGAGGTCGACCGTGCCGACGTGGTCGCCGCCGTCACCGGCGACGACGAGGACAACCTCGTGATCTCGCTGCTCGCCAAGCAGGAGTTCGCCGTGCCCCGCGTGGTGGCCCGCGTGAACAACCCGAAGAACGAGTGGATGTTCAACGAGATGTGGGGGGTCGACGTCTCGGTGTCCACCCCGCACCTGCTCACCGCCTTGGTCGAGGAGGCCGTGTCGGTCGGCTCGCTCGTGCGGCTCCTCTCGTTCGAGGGCGGACGGGCGCGGCTCTCGGAGGCCACGCTCGCCCCGCACTCGCCGTCGAACGGCAAGGACATCGCCGAGCTCGGGTTCCCACGGGACTCCACCGTCGTCGCCATCATCCGCGACAGCCATGTCATCGTCCCTCGGGGCGACACCGTGCTGCGCGCCGGCGACGAGGTGCTCGTGCTCACCACGCCCGAAGCCGAAGACGACGTCGTCCACCTCCTGCTCGGCTGACGCGAGCCGCCGGTGACGACCGGCGCCATCCTCGGTACCGTTGCACGGGTGGATCTGACCCGCCGACGCGTCCTCACCGGGCTCACCGCGTCCGCGGTCGGCGCGGGCGCCCTCGGCGTGGTGGCAGCGGGCCGTCGCACCGCCGCCCCCGTCGAGGCCCAGGCGGCCGCCGTGGCCACCAGCACCACCACCGAGGCGCCCGCGGTCTCGGGGTCGTGGCCCACCACGACCACCACGACCCTGCTGCCGGGTCTCGACCCCGCCACCGGCATCGGCGTGTCCGGGCCCATCGGTCCGCCGTGGCCCGACTCGTTCACCGTGGGCGACGCGATCGTCCCCAGCATCCCGATCTTCTCCGCGCCCGACGTCCCCGTCCCCACCGGTCGCACGCTGCCGAACCCCACGGTGGAGGGCTACAAGCTCGTGGTGCTGGTGCGCGAGCAGCGAGGCAACTGGTTGCAGGTGCAGATCAACACCCGGCCCAACGGGGCCACGGCGTGGATCCGCACCTCCGACGTGGCGCTGCGGACCGTGCCCAACCACATCCTCATCGAGCTCGCCGCGAAGCGCCTCACCGTGTTCCACGGCGAGGAGTCGATCTTCTCCACCTCCGTCGCCCCCGGCAAGGCCGCGTCGCCCACGCCCACGGGGGCGTTCTACGTCGACATCCTCACCCGCCCGGCCAACCCAGGCGGCCCCTACGGCCCGTTCCAGGTGAGCGTGACCGGCTTCTCCAACGTGTACGACTCGTTCGGCGGCGGCAACGGCCAGATCGCGATCCACGGAACCAACCGTCCCGAGCTCATCGGCACCCCGGCCAGCCACGGCTGCGTGCGCATGTCGAACGACGACATCACCACGCTCGTCCCGCTCGCCCGCCAGGGCACGCCCGTCGTCATCGTGCCCTGAGGCCCCCGACGCGACGGTGCCCGCGACGCGCAGCCGCGGGCACCGTGCACATCAAGGCAGCGGCCAGCGGCCGCGGCGACCGACTACTTCTCGTCGCTCGTGTCGAGCTTCTCCACCAGGTCCTTGGCCTTGTCGGCCGCCTGATCGATCTTGTCCGAGTGCTTGCCACCCGTCTTGTCGTCGATGACGTCCGCCGCCTTGTCGATGGCGTCGTCGATCTGCTTCTCCTTGCCCTGGATGGCGTCCTTCGCCTTGTCCAAGAATCCCATGGGTCGACTCCTTCGTTGATCGTGGGGCCACCCCTCCCGTCCCGCACCGTAGGGCATCGAGCGCTCCCGCTGCCGCGTGGTGTGCGCAACGTTGCCGAGCGGTGCCACCCGTGGAACAGTTGGGCCGTGCTGAAGAAGCTGCGCACCAAGCTGACCCAGAGCATCGACGAGCTCGAGGGCGAACGCCTCCAGGACCGGCTGAAGGACTTCGACATCCAACCGATCTCCGAAGCCCCCACGCGCGTCCCGGTGCTCATCGCCGGCGAGATCCAGGGACTCCAGGTGGTCCCTCGGGCCGGATCGCCCTCGCTCGAGGTCACCATCAGCGATGGCAGCGGCCGAGCGGTGGCGGTGTTCACCGGCCGTCGTCGCCTGGGCGGCGTCGATTGCGGGCGGCGCGTGCTGATCGAAGGCGTCGGCCGCAAGGACCGGGGCCGCATGGTGCTGGTCAACCCGGCGTACACGATCGTCGAGTAGCGGCGGCCCGGCCGCGAGCTCAGCCGGACAACGCGGAACGAGCCAGCCCGGCCAGCAGCCCGACCATCTCCGGGGCGGATCCGGATGCCCCAGCCAGCTCCACCTGGATCTCGGGGTGGCGCGCCACCGCCGCCGCCACGATCTCGGGAACGTGCTCGGCGACGTGGCGACCCGGGTAGAGGAAGTGGGCCACGACGATCACGCGAGCCGCACCCGCCCCGGCCACCTGATCGATCGCGACGCCGATCGACGGCTCGGCCAGCTCCAGGAAGGCCGGCACCACATCGGCCGCGCCGTCGAGGGCGTCGCGGAGCGCTGCGGCCATCGCCACGTGCGCTTCGTTGGCCTCGCTCGCTCGGCTCCCGTGGGCTGCCAACACGACCACCGCACGACCTGCACGCATGGTCGAACCGTATCGACCCTCGTCAGCGATCGGGCGGCCCACCGAGCACCGAGGGCTCGAGCCTCCAGGCCGCTCGATCGAGGCGAGAGGCATCGAAGGCGCCGACCAGGTCGTCGGGCGCGACCGCGTCGACGTCCACCCCCACCAACCCCAACGACCGGGCGAGCAGCGCGACCACCTGGTGCGGCGACCGGCCGAGCTGCTCCTGGTCGGCCAGGGTGACCGCACCGTCGCGCTTGGCCAGGCGATGCCCGTCGGGACCCAGCACCAGCGGCACGTGGGCGTAGGCGACCGGCGGCAGGCCCAGCAGCTCGGCGAGGTGGCGCTGGCGGGGTGCCGACGAGGCGAGGTCGTCGGCGCGCACCACCTCCTCGACCCCTTGGGCAGCATCGTCCACCACCACCGCGAGGTTGTAGGCGGGCACCCCGTCGTTGCGCCGCAGCACGACGTCGTCGACCAACGCGGTCACCGGTCCGAGCAGCTCGTCGTCGATCGTCATCGGGTGGTTCGGGCCTCGCAGCCGCAGCGCGGCCGGACGACCTGACGCCTCGCGGCGCGCCCGATCGGCCACGCTCAGGTCACGGCAGGTGCCGGGGTACGCGCCGTCTGGCATCGGTTCGGCGTGGGGTGCGGCCGCGGCCTCCTGGATCTCCCGGCGGGTGCAGTAGCAGCGGTAGGTGAGGCCGGCGGCGTCGAGCCGCGCGATGGCCGCCTCGTAGCGGTCGAATCGCTCGCTCTGGCGCACGACCTCGCCGTCCCAACCGAGGCCGATCGCGGCCAGGTCGTGCTCTTGGAGCCGTTCGTGGTCTCGACTCGACTGGACCCGGTCGAGGTCCTCCATCCGCAGCAGGAAGCGGCTGCCGCCGGATCGGGCGAACAGCCACGCGACCAGCGCGGTGCGCAGGTTCCCGAGGTGCAAAGGCCCGGTCGGGCTGGGGGCGAAGCGTCCGACGGCCACCCACCGACGCTACGCCGCCCCGAGCGACCGGCACCGCCCGCAGCCAGCGTGGGTTCGTCGCTGCCCTCAGCGGGACCGATCGTCCCCGCCGGCCGGGGATCAGGCGATGGCGCCGGCCTCGCGGAGGGCGGCGAGGCGGGCCTCGTCGAAGCCGAGCTCGGCGGCGAGGACCGCGTCGGTGTGCTCGCCCAGCCACGGGACCCGCGACTCGGGGCCCTCGGCCATGTCGGAGAGCTTGATCGGGTTGCCGGGAACGAGCACCGGCTGCTCCACCCCGTCGGTGCGCGGCACCTCCACGAGCATGTCTCGCGCCGCGACGTGCTCGTCGGCCACGACCTCCTCGTCGGAGAAGCAGGGCCCGGCGGCCACGCCGAGCGCGGCGAGGTCGTCGCACGCCTCGACCTTCGTGCGCGTCGACGCCCACGATTCGATGGCCGGACGCAGCACCGAGTCGAGGTGGTCGATCCAGCCCTGCCGCTCAGCGAAGCGAGGGTCCTGCGCCCACTCGGGGTGGCCGATGGCCTCCACCAGCTTGGCGAAGTGGTTCTCCCGCCCGACCTGGATGATGAACCAGCCATCCGCGGCACGGAACCCGTGCATGATCAACGGGCCGAGGTCACCGTTGCGCAGCCCCATCGACCAGAAGTTGGGGACGATGTCGCAGATCGACACGAGCGCGTCGAGCATCGCGATGTCGACGCGCTGGCCTCGCCCGGTGGCGTCCCGCTTGCGGAGCGCGGCGAGCACGCCGATCACCGCGAAGAGCCCCGAGCCGATGTCGCCCAGCCCGCCCATCGGCGCCACGAGCGGCGGCTGGTCTCCCTGGCGCTTGAACTCGTAGATGCCCGACATCGCCTCGGCGATCGGGGCATAGGCGGGCCAGCGGTCATACGGCGACCCGCTCGAGCCGAAGCCCGAGACCGACAGGTAGACGGTGCGTGGCGCCACCGCGGAGATGTCGTCCCAGCCCAGGCCCAGGCGGTCGAGCGTGCCGGCCTTGAAGTTCTCGCACACGACGTCGAAGTGGGGGGCGAGGTCGAGGATCACCTGGCGGCCCTCGGGGTGCTTCAGGTCGACGCAGATCGAGCGCTTCGAGAGGTTGTTGCGCAGGAAGGTCGCCCCCACCCGCCGTCCGTCGGGGTCGGTCATCGCCGGCAGCGAGCCCCGGCCCGAATCGCCGCCCTTGGGATGCTCCACCTTGACGACCTCAGCGCCGAGGCGACCCAGGAGCTGCGTGGCCCACGGGAGCGACTGCATCTGCTCGAGGGCGAGGACCCGGACGCCGTCGAGCGGCTTCCCGTTCCCCGCGGCGTCGGCGTTGGCGATGTCCCCAAGCTTCACGTGCTGGCTCCCGATCGGCGATCTGACGGGTCGTCAGGTTAGGCCGTAGCCTCGGACCCCTATGCGTGGGATCCTCAGCTACGCCGCCTACCTGCCCCATCGGCGGCTCGACCGAACGACGATCGCGGCGGTGGCCGGCACCGGCGGGGGCAAGGGCACCCGCACGGTCGCGTCCTACGACGAGGACACCACCACCCTCGGGGTCGAGGCGGCGCGCCTGGCGCTGCGGGGAACCACCGCCCGGCCCGGTGCCCTGTGGTTCTCCACGGTGTCGCCGGCGTACATCGACAAGACCAACGCCACCACCGTCCACGCCGCGCTCCAGCTCGCCGACGACGTGATCGCGGCCGACTTCGGCGGTGCGGTGCGCTCGGGGGTGGCAGCGCTGCGAGCGGCGCTCGCCGGAGGCCCGACCGCCCTCGTGGTCACCGCCGACATCCGCACCGGCCTCCCGGGCTCCGCCGACGAGGCCGCAGGCGGCGACGCCGGGGCCGCGATCCTGGTCGGCGACGACACCGACGGGCCGGTGCTGGCCGAGCTGGTCGGCTCCGGCACCGCCACCGACGAGTTCCTCGACCGCTGGCGCACCCCGGGCGACTCCCGCTCGAAGCAGTGGGAGGAGAAGTTCGGGGAGAACCGCTACGTGGCGCTCGGCGCCCAAGCCTTCGCCGCCGCCCTGAAGGACGCTGGGATCGAAGCCGACCGCGTCGACGCGCTGATCGTGGCCGGCCTCCACGGCCGGGCGTGCAAGGCGGTCGCCCGCAAGACCGGCGTCGACGCCGCCAAGGTCGTGGACGACCGCTCCGCCACCCTCGGCAACCCCGGCGCCGCCCAGCCCGGCGTGCTGCTCGCCGCCGCGCTCGACGCCGCCGCCCCGGGCCAGGTGATCGTGCTGCTCACCCTCGCCGACGGTGCCGACGCCCTCGTGTTCAAGGCCACCGAGGCCATCGCCGCGCACGAGCCCGCCCGTCCGGTCGATGACCAGGCCGCTGGGGGCGCGCCGCTCCCCTACGGCAAGTTCCTGGCGTGGCGGGGCCACCTCACCCCCGAGCCGCCCCGCCGCCCGGAGCCCGCCCGTCCCTCGGCCACCGCCGCGGCCCGCAGCGAAGACTGGAAGTTCGGCTTCGTCGGCGCCCGCGATCGCAGCACCGGCGCCATCCACCTCCCGCCGTCGCGGGTCTCGATGGACGGGGGCGCGGTCGACGACATGGAACCGATCCCGATGGCCGACGTCACCGGCACCATCGCCACCTACACCATCGACAAGCTCGTCTACTCGCCGAGCCCGCCGGTGGTGTTCGCGATCGTCGACTTCGACGGCGGCGGCCGCGCCCCGATCGAGCTCACCGACGTCGACCCCAAGGCGGTCCGCATCGGCGACCGGGTGGAGATGACCTTCCGCCGCCTGTTCACCGCCGACGGCATCCACAACTACTTCTGGAAGGCCCGGCCGGTGCCGGGCGCGGCCCCCGCGCGAGGCGCGGACGCCGACGACGCCAGCACCAAGGAGGCCTGACCATGGCCAGCCACGGCATCAAGGACCGCGTCGCGATCGTCGGGATGGGCTGCACCCCGTTCCGCGAGCACTGGGACAAGGGCGTCGACGACCTCGCCCTCGAGGCCAGCCAGGAGGCGTTCGCGTCCGCCGGCGTGACCAAGGACGACGTCGACGCGTACTGGCTCGGCACCGCCCAGAGCGGCATGAGCGGCATCACGCTCGCCAAGGCCCTGCAGCTGCAGGGCAAGCCGGTCACCCGCGTCGAGAACTACTGCGCCACCGGATCCGAGGCGCTGCGCCAGGCCGCCTACGCCGTGGCGTCGGGCGCCTACGACATCGCCATGGCGGTGGGCGTCGAGAAGGTCAAGGACTCGGGCTACCAGGGCCTGAACGCGTTCCCGATCCCCAACGACGGCACCACCCGCACGCTCACCGCGGCGGGCTCGTTCTCGATGGTGGCACCGGCGTACGCCGAGAAGTACGGCGTGCCCATGGAGCAGCTCAAGCGCACGCTGGCGCGCATCGCCTCGAAGAACCACCACAACGGCGCCCGCAACCCCCGCGCCCAGTTCCGGCGGGAGATGAGCGTCGAGCAGATCTGCGCCATGCCGAACGTCGCTGGCGACCTGAGCGTCTTCGACTGCGCCGGCGTGGCCGACGGTGCCGCGGCGGCGATCGTCGTGCGTGCGGAGGACGCCCACAAGTACACGGACACGCCGATCTACGTGAAGGCGCTGAGCTTCGTGGCCGGCAACGGCTCCGGCCTGGTGGACCCGGGCTACGACTACACCTGGTTCCCCGAGATCGCCGCCTGCGCCACCGACGCCTACGCCCAGGCCGGCATCGACGACCCCACCAGCCGCATCGCCATGGCCGAGGTGCACGACTGCTTCACCCCCACCGAGCTCGTGCTCATGGAGGACCTCCAGTTCTCCGAGCGGGGCCAGGCATGGAAGGACATCGAGGCGGGGCGCTTCGACCTCGAGGGCGAGCTGCCGGTGAACCCCGACGGCGGACTCAAGAGCTTCGGCCACCCCGTGGGCGCGAGCGGGCTTCGGATGATGTTCGAGGCGTGGCTCCAGCTGCGCCACGAAGCACCGGAGGACCGCCAGATCTCTTCGATCTCGGGCGATCGCAACCTCGCGCTCACCCACAACCTCGGGGGCTACCCGGGCGAGATGGTGAGCTTCATCTCGATCCTCGGCGCCTCCGAGGGCTGAGTCCGTGCCGGAGGGTCAGCCCTCCAGGAGGATCACGTCGCAGCGGATGCCCGGCGCGGCCGCCATCGCCCGGTCGTAGGTGACGAGCTCGAGCTCGAGCGCTTCGGCGAGCGCAACGTAGGTCGCGTCGTACACCGACAGGTTCTGACGGAGCTGGAGCACGCGATGGTGGAGGCCAGTCATGCCGAACCGCGGCATCGGCATCGCCTCGAGGTCTGCTGCAGCGATCACGAGCTCAGCCTCCTCGATCTGGCCAGCAAGCCACAGCCCACGGAGGGCATGAAGCACCTCCACATCGGCAAGGTGCGGCACCAGGATCTCCACGCCGATCGCAGCATCGAGGACGGCCCGCTGCCCAGGACAGTTCGTGAGGAGGGGCACGAGCGCCGACGCGTCAAAGACCTGTGCGGTAGGCACCATCGCCGTCCTGGTCCAGCCCAAGCACGCGGGCGATCTTTGCGCCGCGCTCGGCCCGTCCGGCCTTGATGAGCTCCACCGTGTCGACCCCCTCGATCGGCGGCATCGCCTCACGATGCGCCGCGACTCGCTCGAGCCACTCGTCCATCGTGAGCGTCTCGGTCATCTCGGTGAGCAGCTCGAGCAGGTACTGCTGGAGGCTCTGGCGGTTGCGCTCCGCGCGGGCCACGAGCTTGCGGTGCACATCGGGCGGGACGTCCCGGATGGTGATGTTCGGCATGATTGCAGTTTGCATGCATCGAGGACCGCTGGCAACGGGCTTCCCGGCAACGCCTGATGGGTGGCGACGCTGCTTCGTCAGCGGCAGGTGAAGGCGGGGGTGTAGGCGAAGAGGCCGGGGCTGCCGCCGATGGCGAGGCCGGTGCAGTCGTCGCGCTTGAGCCAGATCCGAGGACCACCGATGGCCTCGCGAAGGCGGTCGGCCGGCTGGAGCGGCGTCGGCCAGTGTCCGAGCTCGGCTCGGGGCTGGGCGGCGAGCACCTCGAGCGGCGTCACGGCGCGACGACGACCTTGCCGCCCTCGGCGCCGGCGAGCAGCTCGGCGAACCGGGCCGGAAGCGCGTCGAGCCCGATGGCGCCGTCGACGAAGCCGTCGAGGGCCAGCCGGTGGGAGGCGAGGGCGTCGATCGTGGCCGTGAAGTCGTCGCGCTCGTAGTAGAGGGCGTAGCGGACGTCGAGCTCCTTGCGCAGGCCCGTGTAGGGGAAGGTGGTGTCGTCAGCCAGGCAGACGCCCACCACGACCACCCGGCCATCCACCGCAGCGAGGTCCATCGCCTGGCCGATCATCCCCGTGCGCCCGGCGCACTCGAACACGACGTCGGACGCGGTCAGTGCGAGGTCCAACATCCCGAGCTCATCGCCGAGCGGGTCGATCGCTGCGGTGGCGCCCATCTGCAGGGCCAAGGCTCGCCGTGAGGGCGACGGATCCGTCACGATGATCCGCTCGACGCCGAGGGCGACCACCCACGACAGGATCGACTGGCCGATCGGTCCGCCGCCGAGGATGGCGACCGAGTCTGTCGGCGCGGCGCCACCGCGAGCGACGGCGTGGCGGGCGATGGCGAGCGGCTCCACCAGCGCCTGCTCGATCGGCGTGACCGCGACGGGCAGCCGGAACAGCTCGTCGGCCCGAGCGGTGGTCAGCTCGGCGAAGCCACCCGGTCGACCGAGGCCGAGGAGGGCGAACGAATCGCAGTGGTCGGCACGTCCTCGCAGGCAGTGGGCGCACGAGCCGCACCCCGAGAACGGCCGCACCGCCACGACCTCGCCGACCTTCGCGCCCGTAGCGTCCGCGCCATCGCCCAGCGCTTCGACCACACCGGCGATCTCGTGGCCGAGCACCATGCCGGCGGGTGCCACCGCCGAGGCCACGTGCAGATCGGACCCGCAGATCCCACACCCGGTGACCCGCACGAGCACCTCGCCCGCAGCTGGCGACGGGTCCGGCAGCTCCACCAGCTCCAGGTTCGGACGATCTTCGGACAGCACGACCGCTCGCATCATCCACCTCCCGCCGGTGATTCGTCCCAGGGGTCGTAGGGCGTGGTGAGGTCCGACGCCGGCACCTCGTCGAGGATCGCCGGCGCGCCGGCCTCGCCGAACAGCAGGCCGTCGTCCACCGCGGGGACCTCGCCCAGCAGCAGCCGCTCGCCTCCGGCGGCGTAGCGCCACATGCCCTTGCCCACCTTGCCGCCCTCATCGGGTCCGGTGGCGTCGACGTCCCACCACACGTTGGTGAAGTCGTCGACGCCCACCCAGTCCGGCTTGTCGAACAGGCCGTGGAAGCCGAACGAGATCCTCGGGACGGTGGGGCCGCCACCCGACACCGGGTAGCGGAACATCGCGCCGGCGTAGGTCTCGGCGCTGAGCTCGGGCCCAGCGCCTTGGATCCCGATGAACAGCTGGGCCACGAGCGGACCGAGCAGCTGCACCGTCTTGGGCGCCTCCGGCTGCTCCCCGTACCACCACTCGTAGAGGCGGTTGGGCTCGGTGAGCTCCGGCTCGGTGCGCGCGGGCAGGCTCGAAGCGCCGAACGCGTGCGCCCACTGCTCCTGGTCGTAGAGCCGGGCCGCAGCGGTGGAGTCGGTGAACACCGTGCCGGTGATGATCCACTCCGGGTGGTAGTCCTGCGCCGTGGCCTGCTCGGTGAGGTACTTGGGCATGAGCGGATCGCCCAGGAACACCACCGACGTGACGCCCTTCGCCTTGAGCTCCGAGACGATGGCCTGGGCCTGCTTCGGCAGCGTGTTGAGGTCGAGCAGGTAGGTCAGGATCGTCTTGGCCTCGTAGCCCTGCGCTTCGTACTTCGCGACGGCCTCGCGCTCCAGATCACCGAACACGGGCGGGTCCTGGTCGTAGTGGACGATGCCGAAGACGCGGTCCTGGGTGCGGTACTTCGGGTCGCCGGCGAAGCGGGCGGGCTTGCCGAACAGGTTCTTCACCCCGAAGTCGAACACGCCGTAGAGGAGCTGGTCGGGGCTGGCGAGCTGGCCCCACGCGTACGGAGCGTCTCGCTGGTAGGCCGAATCCGGCGTCGAGTAGCCGCACCCGAGGCACAGCACACCGTGGCGGGCGAGCTCGTCTTGGTAGGCGCCGGTCTGCGTGGGGCCGCCGATGGACGCGAAGGCGCCCATGTCGAGGGCGACCTTGCGGGCATCGGCGCGCGCCGTGGCCGGGCTCTTGCCGTCGCCCGACGCCTGGAACGTCTTCACCACGACCTTGCGGCCGTACGTCTCGTACATCTCGTTGGCGGCGTCGACGAGCTTCTCCAGCCCGGCGAGCGCCACGTCGGAGGGGTCCAACACGCCGAACGCCTGGAGCGACGCGCTGATGTCCTGGGGCGACGACAGGTAGTAGACGACGGTGATCGTGTCCGCGTCGACGCCGGGAGCGGTCTCGCCGCCGTTGTCGTCGTGGGTCTGCCCTCCCTGGTCGACCCAGGCCTTCGAGCCGCCCCACGCGGGCACGCACGGCGGCGCGTACACCGATGGGAAGGCCGTCCGTCCCGTCTCCGGATCGCAGTGGTCGCCCCAGTCGTAGTCGTCGAGGGTGCCGGCCTCCTCGGCCTCGTCGTAGGTGACGGCGAGCTGCGGCAGCTGCGCGTACGCCTTGGCGTCGTCCTTCGCGATCTCGTTCTCCGAACCGCCCGGCGCGCCGGTCGATCCCGAGCCGCGGCCCTTGGCCGTCGCGATCGCGCCAGCGCCGACGACGAGCGCCATCACCAGCAGGAGCGGACCGAAGCGCCGGATGGGCGAGAGCTCGGGCCACGGCCGGGCGCTGCCCGACGGTGGTGGCGTGGGTTCGGAGGTCTCGGTCACGAGCGAGCTCCTTGGTCGTGGTCGGAGCGGTTGAGGGCGTCAGCGCCGGATCCGAGGTACGACGCGACCACCCGGGGGTGCTCGAGCACCTCCGATGGGCGGCCGATCGTGACCACGGCACCCTGATCGAGGGCGACGAGGCGGTCGGCGATGGAGGCGATGAGCGAGATGTCGTGCTCGATGACGAGCAGCGCAGCCCCGGAGCGATCGCGGAGACCGGTGAGCAGCGGCCCGAGCGCCTCGGCCTCGCGCTGCGCGATCCCGCTCGTGGGCTCGTCGAGCAGGATCACGGACGGCTCGTGGGCCACGACGCACGCGAGGTCGACCATCCGCCGAGAGCCGGTGGAGAGCTCCGACATCCGCTTGGCCGCGAAGGCGCGCAGCCCGAACTGCTCGATGAGCTCGTCGACCCGAGCGGCGATGGCGGCCTCGGTGAGCTGCGACGCGGGAAGGCGAAGGGCGGCGGAGAGCGGGTCTCCGGCCTGGATCCACCGCTCGAGCGAGACGGCGATGGTCTCGCTGACGGTGAGGCCGCCGAACAAGCGGGCGTCTTGGAACGAGCGGACCATGCCGAGGCGCGAGCGAGCGGAGGGCGGCCGGCCGTCGACCTCGATGCCCTCGATCTCCACCCGACCGGCGTGGGCCGGGGTGTACCCGCCGATGAGGTCGAAGACCGTCGTCTTGCCCGCACCGTTGGGACCGATGAGCCCGACGATCTCCCCAGCCGCCACCTCGAAGGTGACCTGGTCGACCGCGGCGATCCCGCCGAACGACACGGAGAGGCCCGAGACCGACAGCGCCGCGGTCGCGCCGCCAGCACCGTGATCGGTGCCGTCGTGGGCGGAGGGAGGACCAGCGTCGCCCGGAACCCGAGGAGCGGACGGCGCGCCGGTCGCGAGTGCCTCCTTCGCGCCGTGCAGGTACACCGAGCGGAGCAGCTCGGGCTGGTCGAGCAGCTCCGCGGCCGGGCCGGAGAAGCGAACCTCGCCCTTCTCCATGAAGTAGGCGTGGTCGGCCACCGAGAGGGCCACGTTCACGGACTGCTCGACGATCACGATCGTGGTGCCCTGGTCGCGCAGCTCGCGCAGCTCGCCGAGGAGCTGCTCCACGATGACGGGGGCCAGTCCGAGCGAGAGCTCGTCGACCAGCAGCAGCTTGGGCCGAGCGAGCAGGGCCATCGCCAGCGCGAGCTGCTGCTGCTGACCGCCCGACAGGTCGCCCGCGGCATCGGCGCCCCGCGAGGCCAGGGCCGGGAACCGCTCGAGCACCCCGCCCAGGCGCGCATCGACCTCCGCTCGGTCGTGGCGGAGGAGCCACGCCGCCACCCGCAGGTTCTCGTGCACCGTGAGCGACGGGAACACCCCCTGGCCTCCGGGCATCTGCGCGATGCCCAGGCGGGGCACCTCGTGCGCCGCCATGGCACGCAGGTCGGTGCCGTCGAGCGCCACCGAACCCCCGGTGATCGGCGCGACGCCGCCGATGGCCCGCAGGAGGGTGGACTTGCCGGCGCCGTTGGTGCCCAGCAGCGCGGTGACCTGTCCCTCGGACAGGTCGAGGTCGACCCCGAAGAGCACCTGGACCCGGTCGTAGGCGACATCGAGGTCTCGGACCGACAGCCAGCCCGGCGCCTCGGGACGAGCTGCGCGAGGACCGTCGACGTCGCGCTGCTCCGCCGATGGGACGCTGCCGACACCGGCGAGCGGCATCGGTGGGGCGGACTCGGCACCGGTCGCCTGGCGGTCCGCGGTGAGCGTCGGGACGTCGATGCCGCGGGCGGCCGCGATGCGGCGCAGGATCGCGTCGCGCACCCGGTAGGCGAGCTCGGCGAGGCCGCCGGGCAGCACGAGGAGCACCACCAAGACGCCCACGGCCGACGGCAGGAGCGCCCACTCGCCCGAGAGGGTGGTGCGACTGCCGTCGAGCACGCCCGCCCCCAGCACCGCGCCGACGCTGGAGCCGACGCCACCGACCACCGCGGCGATGAACACGTTCAGGCCCTGCTCGGCCGAGTAGGTGGCGACGTCGTAGCCCTCGCTCACGTACATGAGCAGCGCGCCGCCGACGCCGGCGAGGAAGCCCGACAGGGCGAACGCTCCCAACCGCACCCCGACCACGCGGACCCCGTAGGCCTGGGCGCCAGGAGCGTTGTCGCGCACCGCCCGCAGGACCCGACCGGCCCGGGACCGGCGCACCCCGGCCACCGCCACGAGCGAGAGCACGAGCACCGCGAGCACGACCTCGTACATCGCCGCGTCGCCCGAGAGCCGCCACACGCCGAACAGGGGGCGTCGGAGGACGGCCTCGGTGGGGATCCAGCCCTGCTCGGTGGGGTTGAACAGGTACCCGGCAGCCGCCTGCGCGAACGCCAACGTGGTGACCGCGAGGAAGATGCCCTTCCAGCGCAGCGACGGGATACCCACGACGACGGCGAGCGCCGCGCCGGCCGCGCCAGCCGCCAGGAGCACGAGGCTGAGGTCCCACCGCCAGGTGGCCGTGGCGTAGGCCGCCACGGAGGCACCCGCGGCGGCGAAGGCCATCTGGCCGAGCGTGACCTCGCCCGCCCAGCCGGTGAGCACGACCACCGAGAGGGCCAGCACGGCGAGCGCGGCCACGGTCGCGGCGCGGAACGACTGGCTGTCGGTGAGCACCAGCGGCAGCGCGGCCGCCGCGGCGACGGCGACCAGCCCCAGCGCCCACCGGCCGTACCGGACGATCGGCAGCGACGCGAGCTCCGGCGGCACGGCGCGCGGCTCGACAGAGGTCTGCCAGCTGGAGACCTCGGACCGATCCGCTCGGCGCCGAGCGTCGCGCCGGACCAGGAGCCCCACCAGGACCACGACGGCGAGGACCGTGTCGGTGCGGGTGATGGAGCCTCCGCCGGCCGGCCCGGTGGCCTGGGAGAGGACACCGACCGCGACCGCCGAGGTGAGCGCCACGGGCAGCGACTCGAAGCCGGCGATGGCAAGCGCGGCGAGCGCGGCCACCATCACCCGGAGGCCGACGCCGGCGGTGATCTCGAGCCCGAGGATGCCAGCCTGGAGGAACGTGCCGAGGAAGGCCAGGACCGAGGCCACCACCCAGACCCCCGCCTCCACCTGGGGGACCGGGATCCCGAGCATGGATGCCCGGTCGGCCCGTTCGGCGGCGGCGCGCGTGGCGATGCCCAGATCGGAGCGCTGGAGCGCGATCCCGACCACCGCGAGCGCAGCGAGGGACACGACGACGGCGACGATCTCGTTGCCGCCGAACACCGTGGTGCCGATGCCGAACGAGAGGTCCCACGGCACCGACAGGCGCGTGCCATCGGGACGAGCCAGTTGGAGCTCGCCCCACAGGCGAGGGAGCAGGATCGACCCGACCGCGAACAGCTGGGCCAGGCCGATCGTGGCCACGGTGAGCACGAGCCGCGGCGACCGCCGGAACCTCGAGACCACGAGGCCGTCGATCACGAGGCCGACCCCGGCCGCCACCACCAACCCGGTGAGCAGCGCGCCCCAGTACCCGAGGCGCGCGCTCACCCACAGACCGGCGACCGAACCGACGAGCACCAGCCCCGCGGCCACGGCGACGCGGCGCCCCCGCCAACCGAGGAGGGTCGCGGCGCTTCCCGCCATCGCGAAGGCGGCGACCGCGCCCATCCCGAGCGACACGCCCAGCGCCGGCGCGCCGAACAGGAAGAGGCCGATGGCGAGCGCCGCCGGGTAGGTGCCGATGGACGCCTGGGCGAAGTTCACGACCCGGTTGGCCCGGTAGACGAGGAACATCCCCAAGACCACGAGGCTGTTCAGGAGCCCGGCGACGAACCCTTGGAGCCACACCCCCGTGCTCACGGGGTAGAGCACCAGCTGCACGCCCACGACCGCGAGCGCGGGGCCGAGGGAGCTCAGCGCGCGCCGACCGACCGAAGGTGGGGAATCTCCGGCCACGGGGGTCAGCGCTCGGAACGTCGTCGGAGGCGACCGTCGGACGAGCCGCTGGCCCGAAGCGCCGACCGCGAACGGCTCACGTGTAGAGCGCCTCGATCTCCGCGGCGTACCGGGCGTTCACGCCTCGGCGCTTGAGCTTCGACGTGGGCGTGAGCATCTCGGAGTCCGGGAGCCACTCCTCGCCGAGCACCTTCACCTTCTTCACCTGCTCGGCGTGGTTGAACACGTCCATCACCTCAGGCAGCGCGGCCTCGATGGTCGCGATCACCTCGGGGTGCTCGGCGAGTTCCACGAGCGAGAGGCCCTCGAGGCCGTTGCTCGCGGCCCAGACCGGCGCCACATCGGGATCGAGCACCACCAGCGCCGAGACGAACGGCCGCTGGTCGCCGATGGCCGCGGCCTGCCCGACGAGCGGGATCATCTTGAGCGCCGCCTCGAGGTTGGCCGGGCTGATGTTCTTGCCACCGGCGGTGATGATCAGCTCCTTCTTGCGGTCGACGATCTTGAGGTAGCCGTCGTCGTCGAGCTCGCCGATGTCGCCGGTGTGGAGCCAGCCGTCGGCCGAGAGCGTCTCGGCGGTCTTGTCCGGGTCGTCGAGGTAGCCCTGGAACACGTGCGGCCCCCGGCAGATCACCTCGCCGTCCTCGGCGATCGCCACCTCGGTGCCCGGGCAGGCGGGGCCGACGGTGCCGGCCTTGATCCGCTCGGGGGTCCACGTCATGAGGCCGGTGTTCTCCGACATGCCGTAGACCTCCGAGATCGGCACGCCGATGGCCCGGAACCACAGGAGCAGGTCGGGCGGGATGGGCGCCGCGCCGGTCACGGCCACGTCGAGCTCGTCGAGGCCGAGCAACGCTCGGACCGGCGCGAACGCCGCGGCGTCGAGGAACTCCCACGTGGCCAGCTGCTCGTCGGTGGCGGTGCCCCACGACCGGGCCAGCGCGATCGGCTTCGCCGCCTCGACCCCGTCCGCGAACTGGGCCGCCTTGTCGGGGTCCGCAGCGAGGGCGCCCTGGAGGCCGGCGTGGATCTTCTCCCACACGCGAGGCACCCCGAAGAGCACGTTCGGGCGCACGTCACGGCAGTACGCGGCGATCTGGCCCGGCTCGGGGCAGCAGGTGACCTGCTCGCCCATGGCGATCTGGCCGTAGTGGCTCACCGCCCGCTCGGCGATGTGGGCCATCGGCAGGTACGAGACCACCCGCTTGCCCCGAGCGTCGTCGAAGGGCATGAGCTCACGAGTGGCCTCGGCGATGAACAGCACGTTGCTGTTCGAGATCATCACGCCCTTCGGCGGACCGGTGGTGCCCGAGGTGTAGATGACCGTGGCCAGATCGGTGGGGTCGCCCTGAGCCGCGGCCTCGGCCAGGTCGATGGGCTCGCTCGCGACGAGGTCGTCCCAGGTGAAGTCGGTCTCGAGATCGCCCGGGCGCACGGCGCCCAGTCGGCCCAGCGCGGGCAGGGCGTCGCGGACGGGCTCGAAGCGGGCGAGGAAGCTGTCGTCCTCGACCACGCCGAGCACCGCACCGCAGTGGCCGACGAGGTACTCGACCTGGTCGGGTGCGGAGGAGTTGTAGATGGAGATCGGCGTGGCACCCACCATCAGCGCGGCCACGTCGAGGACGTGGAAGTGCGGGATGTTCCGCATCATCAGCACGATCCGGTCGCCACGCTGCACGCCCTGGGCGCGCAGGCCCCCGGCGACCCGAGCCACGAGGTCGGCGTACTGGTCGTAGGTCCACTCGTGCCAGTCGTCTCCCTCCATCCAGCGCAGGGCGACGTCGGAGCCGCAGGTCGCGACGGTGTCGAGGAAGGTGCTGGCGATGGTCTTGCCGGCGATGCGGTCGGTGATCGAGCTCATGGCAGTGGTCTTGCGATCCTGTCGTGGTGGCCGAGACCCCATAGGACTAGCAGACGTTGTGACGTCTGGCTCGTGGTCGAAGCGGGCGGGGTTGCGCCACCGGCGGTTGCCCCGCTTGACTAGAACTTGACCGATCGGTCAGGAACACCGCCACACGGACCTCGCCGGGCGAGGCCGCAAGGGGAAGGGGCCAACATGGCTACCGCTGTCATCGTCGATGCCGTCCGCACTGCTGGAGGCAAGCGCTACGGGAAGCTGTCGGGTTGGCACGCCGCCGACCTGGCCGCGGAGACGCTCAAGGCGCTCGCCGAGCGCAACAACCTCGACCCCGCGCTGGTCGAGGACGTGATCATGGGCTGCGTCATGCAGGTCGGCGATCAGTCGGTGAACGTCGGCCGCTCGGCCGTGCTCGCCGCCGGCTGGCCCGAGGAAGTGCCCGCCACCACCATCGATCGCCAGTGCGGCTCGTCGCAGCAGTCGGCCCACTTCGCCGCCCAGGGCGTGATCGCCGGTGCCTACGACGTCGTCGTCGCCGCCGGCGTCGAGGTGATGTCGAAGACCCCCATGGGCGCGTCGGTCACCCCCGGCTCGTTCCCGATGGGCCCGAAGGTCATGGAGCGCTACGCCCCGCGCGGCGGCGTCGTCATGCAGGGCACCTCGGCGGAGCTCATCGCCGCCAAGTGGGGCCTCACCCGCGAGGACCTCGACACCTACGCCGTGCAGTCGCACCAGCGTGCCGCGGCCGCGACGGCCGAGGGGCGGTTCGACAACGAGATCATCCCCGTGCTCGAGAAGCGACTCGACCGCGAGACCGGCCAGATCATCGAGACGGGCGAGCTCGTCACCGCGGACGAGGGCATCCGTCCCGACTCCTCGCTCGAGACCCTCGCCAAGCTGAAGCCCGCCTTCCAGGAGGACGGCGTGGTCACGGCGGCCAACTCCTCGCAGATCACCGACGGCGCCTCAGCCGTGCTCATCATGAGCGAGGAGAAGGCCAAGGAGCTCGGCCTCAAGCCCCGGGCCAAGTTCCACTCGTTCGCCCTCGCCGGCGTCGACCCGATCGAGATGCTCACGGGCCCGATCCCCGCGACCGCCAAGATCCTCGAGCGCTCCGGCCTGTCGCTCGACGACATGGACCTGATCGAGATCAACGAGGCGTTCGCCTCGGTGGTGCTCGCCTGGGCCAAGGAGTACTCGCCCGACATGAGCAAGGTGAACGTCAACGGCGGCGCCATCGCTCTCGGCCACCCGCTCGGCTGCTCGGGCACCAAGCTCATGAGCACCCTGCTCAACGAGCTCGAGCGCACCGGCGGCCGCTACGGCCTCCAGACCATGTGCGAGGGCGCGGGCATGGCGAACGCCACCATCATCGAGCGCCTGGACTGACCTCCGGGTCACGCGCTTCGAGCGCTCGGGGTCCTTCCTCCCTCCCTCCGAAGCGACCCCGACCGCAGACGGTGCCCCGGCCTTCGGGCCGGGGCACCGTCGCGTCCACACCCACCCCCGCTCACTCCCGAAATCTCGGAGGTGGTGGTTGCCTGGCGACCACCACCTCGGAGATTTCAGGGGTGGGCGCCTTGGTGTTGGGACGAACCTCGGCCGTAGGGTGCGACGATGCGACCGGAGCCCGATGCCCTCGTGCTGGCCGTGACCGGCGGCGACGTGGTCCGGGTCCTGATCGCGATCGCTGCCGCCGTCATCCTCTTGAAGGTCGGCATGTCGGTGCTCGGCGGCTTCGCGCGACCGATCCCCGAGCCGCCCGAAGCCGGCGAGCTGCGGAAGGTCCGGCTCACCTACCGCTGCAGCATCTGCGCCACCGAGGTCCGCATGACCATGGCGAACGACGAGGTCCCCGAGCCCCCACGCCACTGCATGGAGGACATGGACCTCGTCACGCCGGTCGAGGACCTCTGAGTCGGCGGCTTCCGACCGCCCGAACGTCACGCAGGGTGAGCGTCCACGGACGCGACCTCCGAATCCCCAGGTTGTGGACAACGTTGGGGAGGGTCACACGCCTGTAACTCCGCCGTGACCTGAAGGTTCCCTGACCGCCACCTTCGTCGTCAGATCGCCAAGGTGGGCGACCTGACCGCTCAGCGGTACTGGGTCGCGGTGATGATGCCACCGAGGATCAGGACGAGACCGATGACCAGGCGAACGTTGTCGGGGTCGCCGAAGGCGCCCATGTAGTTGGCCATGATGACCGCGGCACCCACGATCATGAGGCCGAACATCAGCGCCGGCACCCACCAAGGGCTCGGGCCCTTGATCTTCGCCGCGTCGACCGTGGGCGGGGTGGTGCGCAGCACGGCCTCGGTCTTCTTGGCGTCGCGCGCCTTCGAGGATGCGGCGGGCGCGCCGTCCTTGGACGTGGCGGCGCTCGCGCCCGCCTTCGGGGTCACCCGCCGGCTCGTGACCACTCGCCGCTCGACCTTGCGCTCCTCGCCATCGGTCTCCTTGGCCACCGACGGGTCCTTCGCTCGCCGGGCGGCGATGACCGCGTCCGCCTTCTTCTTGGCCTCGCTCGGCTCGGGGGCCGCTTCGTCCTCCCCGGCGTCGTCGCCAGGCTCGTCCGCCTCGGTGTCGGCCTCCGCTTCGTCCGCGAGGTCGTCCGCGAGGTCGTCCGCGTCGAGCGTCAGATCCTCAGCGGTGGAGTCCTTCTCGTCGTCAGCCATAGGCGCAGGAGCCTACCGAACGGCTGCGGGGGCCTCCGCCTCGCCGCACTACCGTGGCCGACCATGGGCCGCCGGGTGCTGGTGATCGACAACTACGACTCGTTCGTCTACAACCTCGTCCAGTACCTCGGTGAGCTCGGCGCCGACCCCATCGTCCACCGCCACGACGCCATCACGCTCGAAGAGGCCATCGCCCTCGACCCCGACGGCGTGCTCATCTCCCCCGGCCCCGGCAACCCCGACGAGGCCGGGGTGTCGAACGAGGCGATCCTCCACTTCACCGGACGCAAGCCCGTGTTCGGCGTGTGCCTCGGCCACCAGTGCCTCGGGCAGGTGTTCGGGGGCACCGTCGTGCGGGCGCCCGAGATCATGCACGGCAAGACCTCGCTCATCCGCCACACCGGCGTCGGCGTGTTCACCGGGCTGCCCCAGCCGCTCGAGGCCACCCGCTACCACTCCCTCGTGGTCGATCGCGACTCGGTGCCCGACGTGCTCGAGATCACCGCGGAGACCGACGACGGCATCGTGATGGGCCTGCGCCACCGCGACGCTCCCACCGAAGGGGTGCAGTTCCACCCCGAGTCGATCCTCACGATCGGCGGCCACGACCTCGTGGGGAACTTCCTCGCCCAGGTCGACGCGTACGCGGCTACCTGAGCCCGACCACGCCCGAGCGCACCGACCAGCGGGCAGCCGAGGCCGGCCTCAGGGGACGGTGGTGCTCCCTGGCGTCGTGACCGTGGTGGTCGTGGCCGCGACCGTGGTGGTCGTGGCCGCGGCCGTGGTGGTGGTCGTGGGCGGCGACGTGGTGGTGGTCGTGGGCGGCGACGTGGTGGTGGTCGTGGGCGGCGTCGTGGTGGTCGTGGCCTCGGGCTCCGCGCCGATCACGAGCACCACCGCGGCCGTGGCGTCGACCTGCGACCCGACCGCGGGCTCGGTGCGAAGCACCTTGCCCCACTGCGCCTCGTCCTCGGTGGGCTCGTCGCGCGTCGTGACGATCCCCGTGATCTTGGCGTCTTGGAGGGCCTGGCGCGCCTCGATCTCGGTCATGCCGGCGACGTCGGGGACCACGACCTGCTCGATGCCTCCGCTCACGGTGAGCGCCACCGTGGAGCCCTCGTCGACCGTCTCCCCACCGGTGGGGTCCTGCGTGAGCACCTGGCCGGCCGGCTTGTCGCTCTCCTGCTCCGCGGTCTCCACCTCGAACCCAGCGTCTTCGAGCTGCTGGGTGGCGGGCCCGACGTCGAGACCGACCACCGAGGGCACCTGCACCTGCTTCGCCTGATCGTCGAAGATCCCGAGCTGCTGGCCGAAGGCCACGAGCAGACCGCCGAGCACGATCAGCAACAGGAAGATGATGACGAAGAACCACCCCGTCTTGCGGTTCGCCGGCGCCTCCGGAACAGCACCGGTGGCGACCGGAGCTGGGGTGGGAGTCGACACGGGCACCGGAGCCGGCGTGGGCGGCCGGGCCGGTCCGGTGGGCACCGGGTTGGCCGCGGCGAGGGGCCGTCCTTCGCAGAACCGGAGCAGGTCGGCGCGCATCGCGCCGCCGTCGGGGTACCGATCGTCGGGGTCCTTCGCCAGGGCCCGCTCGACGATGCGCTGGTAGTCGGCCGGCACGTCGGGGGCCCGCCCGACCAGCGGCGGGATCGGCTCCTGGACGTGCTGGTACGCGATGGCCACCGGGCTGTCGCCGCTGAACGGCGGCTTCCCGCACGCCATCTCGTAGAGCACGACGCCGAGCGAGTACAGGTCGCTGCGGGCGTCGACGACCTTGCCTTGGGCCTGCTCCGGCGAGAAGTAGGTGGCGGTGCCCATGACCGAGCCGGTCTGGGTCAGGTTGTCCTCGCTGGTCGCGGTCATGGCTCGAGCGATGCCGAAGTCGGCCACCTTCACCTCGCCGGCCGCGGTGATCAGCACGTTGCCGGGCTTCACGTCGCGGTGCACGACCCCCTTGCGGTGGGCGAAGCCCAGCGCGGCGGCCACGTCGGCGGCGATGCCCGCGGCCCGCTTCGGCTCGATCGGGCCGTCGTTGCGGATGATCTCCGACACGGAGCGCCCGTCGACGTACTCCATGACGATGTAGTAGGTGCCCCGCTCCTTGCCCCAGTCGTAGACGCCCACGATGTTGGGGTGGTTGAGGTTCGCGGCCGCCTGCGCCTCGCGTCGGAAGCGAGCGACGAAGGCCGGATCGGTGGCGAACTCGGGGAACAGGATCTTGATCGCGACGAGGCGATCGAGGAGTCGGTCGCGCGCCAGGTAGACCTCGGCCATCCCGCCGCGCCCAACACGACGGTGCAGTTCGTAGCGTCCGTTGAGGACGACCTGTTCGCGCTCGGTCATGGCTGCGCCCAGCCTACGAGACGAGGTCGTGGGGACCCGGACCCCATCAGTTCCCCGCCGTCGTCGTGGTGGTGCCGGTGGTGGTGGCCGGCGGCTCGGGCATCGGCTGGAGCGCCTGCTCGATCACCAGCTTGGCGATGGGCGCCGCGACGCGGCCGCCCGTCTGCTCGCTGGCGCCGTCTTGGCCCTCGACGATCACCGCGACCGCCAGGGTGGGGGCCTGCCCGGGCAGGCCAGCCCAGGCGATCGTCCACGCGTGCGATCGCAACGGGGCCGACGGGCCGAACTGGGCGGTACCGGTCTTGGCTCCGACATCGACGCCGTCGATCTGCAGGCGGGTGGCGCTGCCGTTGGCGACCACCTCGCGCATGGCGTCGCGCATGGTCGCCGCGGTCTGGGGCGACACGGCCCGCTTCCACTGCGTCCGCTCGGCCTGCATCACCAGATCGCCCTCGCCGTCGCGGATCGTCTGCACCAGGTAGGGCTCGAGGATCTCGCCGTCGTTCGCGATGCCCGCTGCGACGAGCGCCATCTGGAGAGGGGTCGCGGCCACGTCGTTCTGCCCGATCGACGACTGGGCCAGCTTGGGCTGGTCCTGGGTGAAGTCGGTCGGGAAGTTCGAGGTGGCGGTGGCGAGGTCGAACGGGATGGTCTCGTTGAAGCCGAACGCTTCGGCGCCAGCGGTCATCTTCTCGCCACCCAGGTCGAGGCCCATCTGGGCGAACGACGTGTTGCAGGACTTGGCCAGGATCTGGAACAGGGTGCCGCCGCACGCCGAGCCGCCGAAGTTGGGGAGGTCCTTCGTGGTGCCGGGGACATCGAGGGCCGTGATCGTCGGGTACACCGGCGAGTCGGGGGTGACCGAACCGTCCTCCACCCCGGTCGAGCCGGTGACGACCTTGAAGGTGGAACCGGGCGGGTAGATCTCCTGGTACGCCTTCGGGAGCAGGGGCTTGCCGTCCACCGCCTCCAGGATCTTGTAGGCCGACTCCGCCGCGTCCAGGTCGTGGGAGGCGAGCAGGTTGGGGTCGAAGCTCGGGTTGCTCCACAGCGCGAGGACCGCGCCGCTGCGCGGATCGAGCACCACGACCGAGCCCTTCTGATCGCCCAGCGCGTCGCGCGCCGCCTGCTGCACGTCGGACCGCACCGTGAGCTCGAGGTTGCCGGTGCGGTCGGTGTCGACGAACAGGTCGCCCACGGAGCGGACCTGCTGCTTGGCGGTGCGCCCCGAGAGCTCCTCGTTGTAGGCCCGCTCGAGCCCGGTGGCCCCCCGGACGTAGCTGAAGTACCCGGTGAGCGCCGCGTACAGGTCGCCCTCGGGGTACTCGCGCTGGAACTGGAAGCGGTCGCTGGTCTCCACGGACCGTGCCAGCACGACGCCGTCGGCGGTGGCGATGCTTCCCCGCGCCCGGGAGAACGACGCCACGATCGGGCGGTCGTTGGGGATCACGGTGCTGGCCGCGGTCTTCTCGTTGAGGTCGCTGGCGCGGAACACCTGGATGTAGTTGAGCTGCGCGAAGAGCGCGCAGAAGATCGCGAGCAGGAACGCTCCGAGGCGGCGGATCGACCGGTCCATCAGCGTCGTCCCCCGCTCACGGCGCGGCCTGCGCCTTCGCCTTGGCCTCGGCCCGGATGCGGGCTCGGGTGCGACGCGACGTGTCGTCGGAGATGCGGATGAGCAACGCCAGCAGGACGTAGTTGGCCACGAGCGCGGAGCCGCCGTAGGCCACGAACGGCAGCACGACGCCCGTGAGCGGCAGCAGCCGGGTGATGCCCGCCAAGATCACGAACGCCTGGAACCCGATGAGCGCGGTGAGGCCGGCCGAAAGCAGCTTGTCGAACGGGTGCTCGGCCTGGGTGGCGGTGCGCAGCCCCGATCCCACGATGAGGAGGTAGGCGACGAGGATCGCCGTGGCCCCGAGGAGCCCGAGCTCCTCGCCGATCGCCACGAAGATGAAGTCGCTCTCGACGTAGGGCACCTTCTCGGGTCGCCCGAGGCCGATCCCGGTGCCGGCGACGCCGCCCCAGGCCAGGGCGTACCAGCCCTGCACCACCTGGTAGCCCTCCCGCGGGTAGATCCACGGGTCGAGCCACGCGTTCACGCGCGCCTGCACGTGGGAGAACTGGGTCCACGCCAGGTACGCGCCCACGCCGAACAGCGCGGTGCCGCCGACCGGGTACGCGACCCGGCCCGTGGCGACCCACAGCATCGCCATGAAGAGGAAGAACAGCAGCAGCGAGGAGCCCAGGTCCTTCTGCGCGGTCATCACGAGGATGGCCATGCCCCACGCGAGCAGCACCGGCCCGAGGTGCTTGAGGTCGGGGAGCACCGGGCGGAACTTGGGCCACGTGGCCATCGACAGCAGCTCGCGCTTCTCCACCAGGTAGCTCGCGAAGAACAGGGCGAAGAAGAGCTTGGCGAACTCGCCGGGCTGGAAGCTGACGGGACCGAGCGCCACCCAGATGCGGGCGCCGTTGATGGTGACGCCCAGGCCGGGGACCATCGGGAGCACGAGCAGCACCAGGCCGCCGACGAGGAACGTGTAGCGGTAGCGCTCGAGGTCGCGGGCCCGCCGGACGAACGCGAGCGTGAGGATGAAGGCAGCGATGCCGACGAACGTCCAGGTGGCCTGGTTCGCGGCCAGCGACGGCTTCACCCGGGCGATGAACACGTACCCGATGCCGTTGAGCAGGGCCACCAGCGGGAACAGCAGGCCGTCGGCCTCGGGGGCGAGCTTGCGGATCGCGAGGTGCGCGCTGAAGAAGAGGGCGGTGACGATGCCGAGGAACGGGAGGATGTTCGCGGGCACCGACGACGTCTGGCCCAGCGACGCGAGCGTGTACGCACCGCCGGTGACGGCCACGGCCAGCACGAGGAGGCCGAGCTCGGCCCGCCGGCGAGCCTGGGCGATCGCCGTCATCAGTTCCCGTTGGTTGCCGGCGTCGTGGTGGGCGGCGTCGTGGTGGAGGTCGGGGGAGCCGTGGTGGTGGTCGTGGCTTCCGTGGTCGTCGTGGCCTCGGTGGTGGTGGTCGTGGCCTCGGCCTCCCGGTCGCGCACCTCCTGCTGGAGGGTCGCCACGTAGCGCTGGGCCGCGCCCTGCGAGCTGAACTGCGGCTCTTGCCCCAAGGCCTCCTGCTGGCTCGCGCTGAGGTCGCTCCGCTGCAGCTTCGTGGTCTGGACCAGTTCAGGGTCCATCCACAGCACGCCGCCCGGCTTGCCTCGGTAGACGGCCACCGCGTTGCCCTCGAAGCCGACGAAGTACGTGCCACGGGCAGAGACCACGGTGGCTCCCATGACCGCCGCGACGACCGCGAGGAGGGCCAGCAGGAAGACCACGACCCGCCAGGTGACCCGCTTGCTCGCAGCCTTGTCGATGTCGGCGAACGGGTCGGCGGCATCGTTGCCGTAGGACTCGTCGGCGGCGGGCAACGAGCTGCGACGGCCAGCGAAGGGGTCGTCGTCCTCCACCACCTCGGTGACCGGTTCGGCGGCCGGGTCCACGTCGCGGGCCTCGACGCGCGCCTGCTCGGCCGCCAGCGCCTCCGCGGCCCTCAGCGAGCGCCCGTCGTCATCGACCACCTCGACGATGACGACGGTGATGTTGTCGCGGCCGCCGGCCTCGTTCGCCAGGCGCACGAGCTCGTCGGCGGCGTCGCTCGGCTCGGCGAGGCGGCGCAGCACCGAGGAGATCTGGTCCTCGGACACCTCGCCGAACAGGCCGTCGGAGCAGAGCAGGAAGCGGTCGCCGTTGAACGGGATGACCGTGGAGCCATCGACATCGACGTCGACGTCGATGCCCAGCGCCCTCGTGATGATGTTGCGCTTGGGGTGGACGGCCGCCTCCTCCTCGGTGAGCTGGCCGTCTCGCTTGAGGTCCTCCACCAGGCTGTGGTCGCGGCTGAGCTGGAGGAGGCGGTCGTCGCGGAACAGGTAGACGCGCGAGTCGCCCACGTTGATCCACGCGATCTCGTCGCCCTCGCCATCGGCCCCGGGCACGACCCGCACCGCGCACAGGGTGGTGCCCATGCCGTGGAGCTCCGAGTCGCCCCCCGCCCGCTCGAAGATCGCCCGGTTGCCGAGGCGCGCCGCCTCCTTGAGATCCTCCAGGCTGGGCTCGCCGGCGTTCGCCGCGAGCACCTCGACCGCCATCTGCGAGGCGATCTCCCCGCCGGCATGACCGCCCATGCCATCGGCGACGCCGTACAGCTCAGCATCGGGCTTCACCAGGAACGAGTCCTGGTTGTTCGATCGGACCTGGCCGACGTGGGAGGCGCTCCCAGAGCGGAGGGTGGTCATGCGAGCTCCAACACGGTGTTGCCGACCTGGAGGCGATCGCCGCGGCGCATCACCTGGGGGCCGTGGACCTTCTGGCGGTTGAGGTAGGTGCCGTTCGTGGACCCGAGGTCCTCGACGAACAGCTGGCCGTCGCGAGCGAACACCCGGGCGTGCAGCTGCGAGGCGTAGGTGTCGTCGAGCGTGACCCCGCAGCCGGCCGCACGACCCACCGTCAGCTCGTCGGCCAACGGGTAGGTGCGTCCTCGAAGCTCCGGCGGCGCGACCACGGCGAGATGGATCGGCGGCGCCTTGCGGTCGACCTTGCGAGCCTGGCGAGCGGCCTGCCGGGGCGCGGGCGCGACCGTGGCGAGGGCCGGCTTGGGCGCCTTGATCTCCGCCCAGACCGCCCGCAGCACGCGGAAGAAGAACAGGTAGAGCAGCGCCAGCAAGCACAGCTTCAGGATCGTGAGCAGCTGCTCGTCCATGTCCCGTGGGAGCCTACCGGCCGGTCCAGCACCGGTCCGGCGCGACGCGCATCGCGCTCCGGGCCGCCAGCCCGGCGTTGCGCTGCCCACCCGCACCGGCAGCACCGAATCCGAGCGCGAAGCTCACCGCTCGCACCGGCGCGCCGATCGCCGTCGCCGGCCTCACGATGGCCCGGGTCAGGAGGCTTCGAAGCGCAAGACGGTGTTGCCGAAGGCGATCTCGTCGCCCTCGCGCAGCTCGTGGCTGCTCACCCGGGAGCCGTTGACGCGGCTGCCGTTGGTGGATCCCAGGTCGACGAGCACCCAGCCGTTGCCGTGGGGGCGGATCTCGGCGTGGGCCCGGCTGACGTTCGGGTCGCCGAGCTGGAGCGTGGACTCGGGCTTGCGGCCGATGGTGACCACGGACTCCCCGAGCTGGAGCCGCTCGCCAGTGGGGAGCATCAGCGAACCGGCGCCCGCGCCGCCCTTGCCCTCGCGCATCCGGGCGACGATCTGGAACGCACCGGCGTGCTGGTCGGGGTCGACCTCGAGGTGCACCGACACCGGGCCCATGAACACGTAGCCCTCGTCACGGGCATGCTCACGCGCCGCCTCGGCCAGCTCACGCTCCAGGCTCTCGGCCACCTCGACGAACTGCTCGTGGTCGAGCTCGGACAGCTCGATCGTGAACTGGTTGGGGACGAGGGTTCGACCACGGACGTCGACCGAGCGGTTGTCGTCCATCTCGCGCACCAGCCGGCGACCGAGCTCGACGGGCCGGATGCCCGATCGGAACAGGCGCGCGAACGTGCCCTCGACCATCCGCTCCAGCCGTCGTTCGAAGCCCTTCAACGCCACGGCGGGGCAGGTTACCGGTGCGAGGTCCCGACACGGCGTGCGCTACGGTGATCCGGCTACTCGGGCGAGTGGCGGAATTGGCAGACGCGCTGGATTCAGGTTCCAGTGTCCGAAAGGACGTGGGGGTTCAAGTCCCCCCTCGCCCACCAAGAACCCCCTGCTCAGCAGGGGGTTCTGTGCTGTCTGGAGAGGCCCTCTCTACCGGATCTCTACCCTTGCGCCGTCAACTAACGCTACGGCTCCCTCGCTGCGGTGGCAGCGAAGCCAATGGCAGGCACTGTGCGACGCTGGAGCCGTGATTGAACTTCGACGAGGTACCTCGCTGACCGACCAACAGTGGGCGGTTGTCTCCGAGCACCTCGACCGGATCGAGAGGGCTTGCTTGGCCCAGGACTGGCCGCTCGTGGTCGGCAGCGCCAAAGAGTTGGTGGAGTCCGTCGCTCGATTCGCGGTGGATCATGGAGGGATCTCGGTAGGCAACCGGGTCGACCTGCGTGGTCTGGTGGAGGCGGCGCACGGAGTCCTCGAGCGGCCGGACAACGAAGAGTTCGCCTCGGACCTCCCTACTGCGAGGATCATCAAGCAGGTCAAGCATGCGGTCTGCGAGCTGGCCGAGCTTCGAACGCTCTCGGGACCGGCCATGGCTCGGCAACGCGCAAGGCGACCCTGGAGGAGCACGCCGATGTGGCGATGGATGCGTCGATCACGTGGTGCCGCTGGGCCCTCCGACGGCTTGCTGCGGTGAAGGACGGGCGCCATTCCGAACTGATCGACGACCTTCGTCGTAGGTCCTTCTACAAGCACGACCTTCGAGACCGCCTGCTCGCCGTCAACCTGAACGAGTGCTCCGCCGACGAGCAGCACGCTATCGGTGTCGCTGTGGGCCGCAGGGCAGCGACGGGAACGTTCACCGTTCGAGAGGAGGGCGTCGAAGCCGCCGCAGCAAGAGGTCCGAACTGGCCCCTGCCGTATCGGGTCGGAGTCGCGGAAGGACTCCTACTCACCGAGGACGGGTTCCTGCGCTCCGACGCTCACGCGGTTCGCTTCCTGGCTTCGCTGGTTGTCGATCTCGATGACGCTGGCAACGCTCGGTTTGAAGAACTGAAGGCACAGATCCAGTCCGACGTGTCCTATGCGAACGGCCCATCCGAGCGGCAAGACATCGCCCGGGCCCTGCGAGAGTCCGACCACGATGAACTGCCACCGGTAGTACGTGATGTGTTGTCGACAGCCGGCGCTCGGTTCGAAGCACCGACGTAGCTGGTGCGGTGATCAGGCAACGCGGAGGCGGGCGAGCGTACCTGGCTTGCCGACATTGCTCGGTTCGCCTCGCTGCGCCGGGAGGAGACCGTGACCGAGCCAGCCAACCCGAGCGGCAATCGTTGTACTCGTGTTGTACCGTTTCGGGTTGACGTCGGGCCCGTCGAGGCTCATACTCCGGAACGGTACAACACTGGAACAACGGAGCGAGGGTCATGGGCAAGTACGTGGCGAGCAGGACGAAGAGCCAGAACCGAGCGGGATGGTCAGTGATCTTCCGCCACCCGGCGCTGGCCAACCCGGACACGGGAAAGCCGGGCAAGCGGGTCCGGTACGGCCTCGGAACTCAGGACGACGCCACCGCCGATGCCATCGTCGCCGACATCAACGAGATGCTCGACGACGAGCGCTGGTGGTCGTTGGCGGCGAAGGCAACGGCCTCCGACCGTTTTAGAGAGCGGGCGGTCGAGGTCTTCTACGCCGGCATGGACCCAGCGACGGGTGACACGAGGGCTATCCGGGAATCCCTGCTGCCGCTGCCAGGGCGCGACGAGGGATACCGGAGCGTCCTTCTCGTCGGCACGACCGGCGCTGGAAAGACCACCGTCCTTCGCCAGCTCATCGGCACCGACCCCGATGAAGAGCGCTTCCCGACGACGGCGACGGGCCGGACCACCATTGCCGACACCGAGTTCATCCTTGGTGGTGACGAGTATTCGGCCGTCATCACCTTCTTTCCGCTCGACGAGATCAACCAGCACCTTGAGGACTGCGTATTGCAGGCAGTGCTCGCGGCGTACCGGAACGAACCGCGCGCCGAGGTTCGGCGGGCGCTGCTACGTCACCGCGATGAGAGATTTCGTTTCAACTACGTGCTCGGCGACGGGCCGGCCGAAACTGGGACGTCCAGCGAGCCATCCTCGATCCTCGCAGCGACATCCTTCGGTGCAGGCCAGTCAAAGCCGGACAAGGCGATGCCGGAACTCGGCGAGATTGCGCTCGACGACACCAACGCCCTTATCGAGCGCATGGTCGATCGTGTCTACGAGCTAGCCAGCTCGGAAGCCACCGAGATCGAACAGGACCTCGCTCCGTCAAGTGAGGAAGACCAGCGAGTCCTGGCTGAACTCCTGGAGGAGGCACTGGATGAACGTCTTCGAGACGACGAACAGGTGCACGAGCTCATCGACGCACTCGTGGACGAGATCCGGCGCCGATTCGACCTCGCGGGAGACACCGGCGAATTGCGCCGAAACCAGCAGGGCTGGCCGGTGTCGTGGACCTGGACCACCAGCGACCGCGCCGCCTTCATTCGCCACCTCCGGCGATTCACGAGCAACTCGAAGCTCGGCTTCGGACGACTTCTCACCCCCCTTGTCGACGGCGTCCGTATCCGCGGACCCTTCACCCCGACATGGGCCGACGCGATTGACCCGAGGCTTGTGATCCTCGACACCGAAGGCCTCGGCCACACCGCTGACTCCTCGACCAGCATCTCGACCAAGCTCACGCGCCTAATTGCTGAGGTAGACGCTGTTGCCCTCGTTGACAACGCGGAGCAGCCAATGCAGGCGGCGCCAGCAGCCTTGTTGCGGGCCATGGCTCGGACCGGACACGGCGCCAAGCTCTTCATCTGCTTCACCCATTTCGACGCTGTCTCGGGTGACAACCTCCCGACGCCGTTCGACCGGGCGATGCATGTCGTCAACTCCTGCGACTCGGTTCTCGCCACGATCGGCAAGGACCAGGGCGTCTACGCCGAGCGGCCCCTGCGGGCTCGGGTCCGAGACGCCGCCTTCTTCCTCGCTGACTGCCATCGGAAGCTGGATGCCGACACGGACCTCTCGGCGGCAGAGTTCCGCCGCCTCCTCGCCGGTCTCCTCTCCAGCGGCGAGCGGCCTACCCTCGCCGACACCCGGCCTATCTACGACCGGACCAATCTGGTGGTAGCGGTACGTGACGCCGTCGAGGGCTTCCATGGCTTCTGGTCCGCAGTTCTCGGCCGTACCACTTCCGTCGAGGTCCAGAAGGCCCACTGGGCGACAGTCAAGGCGCTCAGCCGTCGCTTCGCTGTAATGGGGAAGGACGAGTACCGGGACTATCACCCCGTCGCTGACCTCCAGGCGTGGCTCCAGGACGAAGCATGGCTCATGATCCAGTCACCGTTGGATTGGACAGCCGGTGAGCCAAGTGACGACGAGAAGCAGGCTCTCTTCGAGAACTTAGCTAATCGGCTCAGCGAGCGGATGATGAATCTTGCCCACGAGCGCATCTTCGAGCTGAGGAATCAGGACTGGATCGAGGCGTTCGGTCGTTCGGGCAAGGGCTCCACCGTCGAGCGGGCCAGGATCATCGCAGAGCACATCTACGCCAAGGCAGCTCCGATCCCCCAGTCGACCCCGGCTCCGCAGCAGAACCAGTTCCTCCACGACGTGATCGAGTTGGTTCGCTCTTCTGCGGCAGAGCTCGACATCGAGCTGAGGTAGTCCGTGGCTCGCCCGCACGACCAAGAGGTCAGTCTTGCCACGCCCGTGTGTGGAAGCTCCACGTCTGGCCGGTTGCCGTGCCATCGAGAGCAAGATCGATCAGGGCCGCGACCAGGTCGCTGGCGGCGTCAATGTTCTCCACCCCGGCGCAGTAGGGCACGGCCCGGGCCATCTTCGAGTAGGCCGCTCCCCACTCGACGGGAACGGTGAAGCGCTCGATGGGATCCATGCGTCGACGGCGGATCTCCGTCGCGATCGCCGTGGCGAGAGCTGTCCCGTCGATGTCGTGGGTGACGGCCAGCACGACCAGGTCGACGAGATCCTTCTCGCGACTCGACGGGCGGTCGCCGTAGCGGTGCATGGTGGCGCAGACCTTGTCGGCGATCTGGTCGACCACCGGGTACAGCCGGTAGTCGAACCCGATCAGACGGGGCAGGTCGAGAGCGTTGGCGGGAGTTGTGACGGTGGGCTCGGCGGTAAGGCCGGCGCCGGTGGCGAGGTCGACTCCGATTCCACCCTTCTTCTGCACTCCGATGTAGGTGTCGAAGTCGACGCGGTAGCCCTCGGTGTAGGGCTGCTCCTCCCCGCCGACGATCGCTCGATGCCCGGTGTAGACGAATCGGAAGTGGTCACCGAGGTCGCTCTCGGCCAGTCGCCGTAGGTCGGCGACTGCCTCGTCGGGCCCGTAGCCCTCGCGGTACAGGTCGATGTCTCGCGTGTGCCGGGTCGACGGCACTCGGGCGAGCATGCCGGTGCCGCCTTTGAGCAGCCACTCGGAGTCCGGGCCCTCGGAGAAGACGCGGCTGAGGAACCGATTGAAGTGCTCCAGACGGATTCGCTGGTCCGTCGTCAGCGAGGGATCCGCAGCAGATGCCCGTCGTGCCGCTGCCTTGATGGCGTCCTCGACGCCCTTTGCGGTCGGGTACGGCTCAGGCTCAGCCACCGATGCTCGCCAGTTCTGCGATCTCGACAGCGGTCGGTGACTGGAGCGTCCACAGCGCGTCGGTTCGGGAAGTGGCGGTCGTTGCCACGAGTGCTGTGGCCCACTCCTTGCCGAAGGTGGCAAGGAGTTCCTCCGTCGGAAGGTCTTGCGTGACCTGCACCGAGATCTCTGTCAGCTTTTCCAGAAGCTCGATCATGGCCGGCGATTCGGCGATCGAGGCCGAGATCGCCTCCAGCGCTGGAGCCATGGACTGTTGGAGCGAGCGTGCGATCGATTCGTTCAGATCTCGAAGCGCCCGCTCCGAGGCCGGTCCTATGAGGAGCTTCGAGATCTCAGAGGTGTCAAAGCGCGCCAGGCTGTTGGCGGCGACGAGCGCGCTCAGCGTCTCCGATGCCCCGATCGCTTCGGCTAGGGAAGCCTCGTCGAGGCCGGCGAGCGCAGTCAGACGGTCGAGCAGCGCGGTGCCGTCGTCCTTGCGGTGGCCGTTGCGGGCAGCGAGCGGGCTGAGCAGATCTGCCAGGCGGTCGGTGTCGAGGTTGCGAACACGGGCGGCGTCGCGCAGCACGTCGGCGACGAGGCTCAGGTCGGTTCGGGCTTCGACCAGGTCGGCGATTGTCCGCTCGATCGTGGTCACAGGCAGGCCGTGGGCGATGGTCACGTCGTCGCGTTCGAGCTGCCGTTGGCGGTAGTTGATCTCGGAGCGTTGGGTCTGGCGGCGGGTAGGCGAGTTGAGTTCGTGCCGGTCGGCAGGCAGATCGCCGACGCCGTGCAGCGACGCCGCCGACGCACCCATCACCACGACTCCGTTGACGAGGTCACGAAGCCGTGCTTCGGCGGTGCTCGAAAGATCAGCAGCCAGCCACGCGGCGCGCAGGCCCTCGAACTCGTCAGCGGGGGCGCCGGCGTCGCGGTACACCCCATGGGCGAGCCGCTCGAGGTGTCCGGCCTTGGCCAGACGGGAGAGGTCGAGCCGCTCGACGCCGTGCGTGGCGGCCTGAGCTGTGGTCACCATCCCCCATTGGGATGCTGTCAGCTCAGTGAGCACTTGGAGGGCTTCAGACGACTTCACGCTGAGATTGTATCTCTAGAGACGATACATTCCAAGGGTTCGTCCGCCGGCACTACTTTCGTATGGCTTCGGCGAGCTCGCGAGCGTTGCGCAACCCGAGCGCGTGGGCGGTGTTCCGGAGCACGACCGGTGAGAGATCCTTCTGGTCTGGCAGCACGATGTTGGCCGTCCCTGTCTTCTTGTAGACGCGATGGGACCCCTTCCCACGCCCCTTCGCTGGCTCGTACCCCTCGGTCGCCAGAAATCGTTCGATGGCGTGGCGGCTGAGCGGGGCGATCCATGTGGGCTTCGCCGGCAGGAGCGGTGAACGGCCCTTCGCGGCAATGGTCCAGATGTTCTGTCTGATCTGAAACAGCGACTGGTTGAGGTGCGTGGCGACGCCGAAGTCCTCCGTTGCCGTCCGAGTTGGCGTCAGGCTCGCCTCCTGCACCTGTGCCTCCAGCACGTTCTCAAGAGCATCGAAGTCAGCTCGATCAAGAAGAGTGCTCGCGATCCGGTAGCCGGGGGGTGCGACACGGAAGCTCAGCGACAGGTACTCCTTCGTCGCCTCACGGATCCTTCCGGGCAGCCACGAACGGTAAGGATCGTCGGCGAGTCGGTGGTACGAGTCAGCGTTGGCCAGACCCTCCTCGATCTGATCGTCCGTGCCAGCGGACGGCATGTAGACGTTCTTGAAGTACGGCACGTAACGACGGGTCTGCTCGATGACGTGCAGCCTGATCGCCAGCGATTCGGTCTTGTGGTGGTACTGCTCGTGGAGGAACAGGATGGCGAAAGCGCTCCGCAGCAGCGTACGGCCGAGTCTGTCGCTCATCGGTGGTGCACCGAGCACGAGGTAGAGCGCAGCGGCGACGTCGATCAAGCATTGGTCATAAACGAAGATCCCCCACGCGGGTCCGTAGAAGTGGATCGGCTGGTACCAGGCGCACCGATCCCATCCCGGTGGAGTACGACCGTCAGCGGAAACATCAAGCTGGCCACGGCCGCCGCCGCTGATCCGTTCGAGGACGTCGTCGGGTAGCGCCCAGCCGTCGTCGCCGTACAGGTCCCACTCCTCGGCTCCGCGATCAGTGACCCGACGCGGAAACAGCCTTGTCCAGTCGAGCTCGTAGACCTCGTCCTCCGAGTCGAGGCTCGGCCAGACGGTCGGCGGGTCGACGAGCTCGAGGGCATCGTCTCGGTCGAGGATCTCGAGGATGTGAGTAAGCGCGGGCATGCAACCTCCGAGGGCCGAAGTCAGCGCCCCATCCTGGCCGACGCTCGTGAGGGCCGAGATCGCCTACAGGATGAGGTCGGCGACCAACTCGGCAGCTTCGTCGTGGAGGGTGGGGGCCACGTGGCTGTAGATGCCGAGCGTGATGGCGATGGTGCTGTGGCCGAGGCGCTCTTGGACGACCCGCGGGTGGATGCCTCGCTCTAGGGCCAGCGTGGCCCAGGTGTGGCGGAGTCCCTTGAGCGTCAGCGGGGTGAGGCCGAGACGGATCACCGTCCGCTTGAACCTGTCGCTCGCGCCCTCGGGGCGGAGGCACCGGCCGTCGACGCGGTGGAACACGAGTCCCTCGTCCTTGAACGCTCCGCCGAGCTTCATCCGCTCCTCGAGCATCGCCTTGCGGTGGGCCTTGAGCACGTCCTCGATGCCAATGGCACACGTCGAGAAGCCGATGGACCAGGCACGCCACAGATGACGGCGCACCCGCGGTACGTGAGGCCCTTGCGCCATTCCGCGTGGATCCACAGAATCTCCCTCTGAGGAGCGATCCGCGCGCACTGTCCTCGTAAGGCGACCGAAGCGACGACCCCGACGCTGGCGGGACCTTCTTCGCGCCAGTGGGCGCGCCACCATGTGGGGCGATGGCTCGGCTCTTCACCTCCGACCTCCACCTGGGGCACCGAAACATCGCTCGGTACGAGCCGGGGCGCGCGGTGGCAGCCGGGATCCCGCCGCTCCTCGGACCCGCAGATGACGCGACCCAGGCCCGGCTCGACGCGCTGCTGATCGACCGGTGGAACGCGGTGGTCCAGCCCGATGACGAGGTCTGGGTGCTCGGCGACCTGTGCCTCGGCCAGCTCGACCACACCCTGTCGCTGGTCACGCAGCTGGCCGGTCGCATCGTCCTCGTGCCCGGCAACCACGACCGGGTGTGGGCTGGTGACGAGCGGCGGGAGCGATGGCTGGACGCCTACCACGACGCCGGGGTCGACGAGATCGTGGACGGGCCCACCGAGCTCGAGCTCTCCGACACCACCGTGGTCGACCTCGACCACTTCCCCTACGTCGGCGACTCCCGCGACGAGGAGCGGTTCCACTCGTGGCGACCGCTCGACCGAGGTCGCGTGCTGCTCCACGGCCACGTGCACTCCCGGTGGCGGACCGAGGGACAGATGATCAACGTCGGGGTCGACGTGTGGGACCTCGCCCCGGTGCGGGAGGCGGAGGTCGTCGCGCTCGTGCAAGACGCGCGCCGCTGAGCGAGCGCGGCGCTGGCGCCTGGTGCCTGCTGCCTGCTGCCTGCTGCCTGCTGCCTGCTGCCTGCCGCTGGTGCTTGGGTGCACGCGAGCCATGCACCCGAGCACCATCCCAGGACCGCTTCCCCGGCCAGGTGCCCGGCTCGGTGCTTGGATGCACGTCCGGCGTACACCCAGGCACCAGCGGCCCAGCGAACCGGGCGGCCCCGACGAACCGAGCGGCCCCGGCGAACCGAGCAGCCCGGGTGGCCCGGAGATCCGATCGGCCCGGGCGGGCATAGTGGGGAGCCGACCACCGTTGGACCTCCCGTGACCTCGCCGATCCCCCCGCTGTCCATCCTCGACCTCGCGCTCATCGGCAAGGGGCAGTCCGTGGGAGAAGCGCTGCGCAACAGCGTGCGGATGGCCCAGCAGGCCGAGGCTCGCGGCTACCGACGGGTCTGGTACGCCGAGCACCACAACATGTCGTCGATCGGCTCGTCGGCCACGTCGGTGCTCATCGCCCACGTCGCCACCCAGACCTCCACCATCCGCCTCGGCTCGGGCGGCGTCATGCTGCCCAACCACTCGCCGCTCACCATCGCCGAGCAGTTCGGCACCCTCGCCGAGCTGCACCCCGGCCGGATCGACCTCGGGCTCGGGCGCGCTCCCGGCACCGACCAGATCACGATGCGAGCCCTGCGCCGCAACGGCCAAGAGGCCGACCACTTCCCCCAAGACGTGCAGGAGCTGCAGGGCTACCTGAACGACGACACCCGCGTCTCCGGTGTGAACGCCACCCCCGGGCGAGGCACGCACGTGCCGCTCTACATCCTCGGCTCCTCGCTGTTCGGCGCGTCGCTCGCCGCCGCGCTCGGCCTCCCCTACGCCTTCGCATCGCACTTCGCCCCCGAGGCGCTGGAGCAGGCCGCAGCGCTCTACCGCGAGCGGTTCTCGCCCTCGGAGCAGTGCTCATCGCCGCACCTCATCGCTGCGCTCAACGTGATCGCCGCCGACACCGACGACGAGGCCCAGGCGCAGCTCGTCGCCGTGCGACGCATGCGGGCGGCGCGGATGCTGGCCCGTGGGCGTGACCTGAGCGAACCGGAGATCGACGCCCTCCTCGCCTCGCCGCAAGGCCAGTACTTCCTCGGAATGATGCGCTACACCGCCGTGGGCACGCCGAAGGTGGTGGGCGACTACCTCACCTCGTTCGCCGAGCACGCGGGCGCCGACGAGCTGATGGTCGTGCACGCGTCGCCGGGCATCGATGCCCGCCTCCGCTCGCTCGATCTGCTGGCCGACGCCGCCGAGCTCGCCCCGGTCGGGTAGCCCCGCTTCACCGGTGGCGGCTCGCGGTCCGGTTCTTGGAACCGTCGTGGTCGTGGAGCGACCACCGTCGCACCAAGAAGGAGTCGGAACCAGTCCCACGCAGCGTTCAGCACGTCGGGGTTACCGTCGCGTCGATGGGCGCTGGCCACGACCACTCGCACGATGACCACGACGGCCACAGCAAGGGGCCGGGCCACGCCCACGCCCACGACCACGGCGCGGCGGCCCGGAGGGCTGGCGAACGCCACAAGGGGCGGCTCGCCCTCGCGTTCGGCGTGCTGTTCGCGCTCATGGTGGTCGAGATCGTCGGGGGCATCGTCACCGGGTCCCTGGCCCTGCTCTCCGACGCCGGGCACATGCTCACCGACGTCATCGGCCTCGGGATGGCGCTCGCCGCCATCCAGCTCGCGTCGAGGGGATCCCAGCGACGCGACCGCACGTTCGGGCTCTACCGCCTCGAGATCCTCGCCGCCCTCGCCAACTCGGTGCTGCTGTTCGGGGTGGCGGTGTACGTGCTGGTGGAGGCCATCCGGCGGCTCGGCGATCCGGTGGAGGTGCCCGGCGGCGCCGTGCTGGTGGTTGCGGTGCTCGGGCTCGCCGCGAACCTCGTCGCGTTCGCGCTGCTCCGGGAGGGGGCCAAGGAGAGCCTGAACGTGGAGGGCGCCTACCTCGAGGTCCTCTCCGACACGATCGGCTCGGTCGGCGTGATCGTGGGCGCGATCGCCATCTCGATCACCGGCTGGACGTGGGTCGACCCGCTGGTGGGCGTCGCGATCGGGCTGTGGATCCTCCCGCGCACCTACCGGTTGGGCGGGCAGGCCCTGCGCATCCTCGTACAGGCCGCGCCGCCCGGGCTCGACCTCGACGCCGTGCACCGCGACCTCGGCGGGCTCGACGGGGTGATCGATGTGCACGACCTGCACGTGTGGACCCTGACCTCGGACATGGAGGTGGCCAGCGCGCACCTCATGGTGGGAACCGGCACCGACCACCACCAGGTGCTCGACGCTGCCCGGGACCTGCTCTCCCGGGAGTACGGCATCGGGCACGCGACGCTCCAGGTCGAGCCCGAGGACCACCACGGCTGCGACGAGATCGCCTGGTAGCCGGATCGGTCGAGGACCGATCGGGGACCCACGCGCGGCGGGGGCCTCGGTCGGGCCGATGCGCCAGATCCGTGGCAATCGGGCTGAAGGGGTTCCGCTCCAGCGAACGACGCGATAGGTGTAGGTACCTCGCATCGGGTGCCTGGCCGCTCGATGCGAGGTTCGCCCGCTGCTCGGGCCGCCCCTCGTGGCTTCGCCGTGGTGCACGGCCGTCGGAACCTCGACCCGCGCTCGGCGCGGGAACCTCCAGGAGCACCCATGCACCCGTCCTCGCTCGCGCCCCGCTGGCGCGGCGCGCGTCGATCGATCGTCGCGACGCTCGTCCTGTCAGCCTCGCTGGCCGCCACCGCGCTCGGCGCGGGACGCGCCGCCGCGGCGTCCGATCCCCACGCCTTCGCCGATCCGATCTTCTCCGCCGATGCCCGGGGCGACATCGCCACCATCGGCAACGTCACCACCACCTGCGATCCCACCTACACCAACGAGCACTGGTCGTCGTCCGAGTCCGCCGCCGCCTGCGGCGGAGCGACCTCGGGCGCGACCGGGCTCGTGAACTTCGAGGGCAAGCCGATGCCCCCCATCAACAACCGGCTGTCGATGCGCTACGTCGACGTCGATGCCGACCCGACCACCTTCGCCTCGTCGACCGCCCGCCTCGACGTGCCCGCGGGCGCGACGGTGCTGTGGGCCGGGCTGCACTGGAACGCCGCGACCCAGGTGAACCCGGCAGACCTGCTCTACGGATCGGACGACCTCACCCCCGCCGCAGCGCCCGCGCAGCGCTTCCAGGTGCGGTTCTCCACGCCCGCGAGCGGTGGCTACGTGGCGCTCGACGCTGCTCCGGCCGACGGCACGAACCGCGACACGTGGGACGACGTGAACCCCGGCGGCACGGTCTCCTACGGCGGTTTCGTCGACGTGACCGACCTCGTGAGCGCGGGAGGGTCCGGCACCTACGGCGTCGCCGACGTGCAGTCCTGCACCGGCTTCGGTGGCTGCTTCGGATCGTGGTCGCTCACCGTCGCCTACGCCGCCGCCGACCTGCCGCCGCGCAACCTCAACGTCTGGCACGGATGGCAGCTCACGACACCATCGGTCGACGGCGGCACCCAGGAGTTCACGGTCCATGGGATCACGCCCCCGCCGCACGGGCCCGTGAACGCTCGCATCGGCGTCGTCCAAGCCGACGGCGACCGAGGGCTCGGCCCCGACTCGCTCGACATCTCCTCGCCCTCCCACCCCGCGTGGAAGACCTTCGAGACGATCGACCGACCGCTCAACCCCGGCGAAGGCGACTGGTTCAACTCGACGGTGAACGCCTTCGGCCAGCGACGCTCGAACGCGGCGGCGAACCCCAACCTGCTCGCCAACCTCAACCAGGACATCGCTTTGGTGGAGGACGACGAGGTCATCGGCAACGACGACGACGCGTTCTCCTTCCGCATCCAGACGGCGAGCACCGAGAGCCTCTACAGCCAGGTAGTCCATAGCGCGGTCGAGCTGTACGCGCCGGAGATCCAGGTCGACAAGACCGTCGACCCCGCGGGGCCGGTCGCCACCGGAGACGAGGTGACGTGGACGATCGAGGCTCGCAACGTGGGCATCGATCCGATCCGCGACGCCGTGGTCACCGACCCCCTGCCCGACGGGATCGAGCTCGTCGAGGACTCGATCGCGGTGACCGAGGGACCGGCCGACGAGGTCGGGCCCCGGACGGCGACGATCGGCGACGACGAGGTGGACTGGAGCCCCGAAGACCGAACCCTCACCGTCCGGGTCGGGGCCGGCGCCAACGAGACCGACGGCGGGACGATGGCCGTGGCACCGAGCGACGACGGCTCGGACCGGGTGGTGATCTTGTTCCGCACGAGGGTCACCGCGCCCGCCGAGGCCCTCGTCACCAACACCGCGGATGCGGCAGGCCTCGGACGCGAGCTCGACGATCCGTTCGGCCCGCTCACCACCGACGACGACGACCCCGCCGAGATCGCGCTGGCGCCCTTGGCGGACCTCGGGATCACCAAGTCCGACGGCGACGCCACGGTGCGCGCGGTGGGCGACCTATTCGACTACGAGCTCGTCGCCACCAACGCCGGTCCGTCGGCAGCCACCGGCGTCCTCATCGACGACGAGCTCGACGCTCGACTGCGATTCGTGTCCTCGCCCGACGGTTGCACCGCCGACGGCCAGGTCGTGCGGTGCGACGTCGGCGACCTCGGTGCGGGCGAGGCAGTGACGCGGCACCTGACCGTGGAGGTGGCCGAGCTTCCCGGGCCGGGCTCGACGATCCCGAACGTGGCATCGATCACGGGCAACGAACCGAACCCGGACTGCGACGACGACCACCCCGACGCCCTGTGCAACCACGACGACGAGGACACCCCGCAGCCCGCGATCGACCTCGGCATCGTGAAGACCGACGGCGACGCGGTGATCCACGCGGTCGGCGACCGGTACCGCTACCGGCTGGAGGTCACCAACGCCGGGCCCGACGACGCGACCGAGGTCGCGATCGACGACGACCTCGACGATCGGATCCGGTACCTCACGGGCGACGAGCGCTGCACGGCCGAGGGACAGCACGTGACCTGCCAGCTGGGCGACCTCGCCGCCGGCGAAGCCACCGCGGTCGAGCTCGAGGTCGAGGTGACCGAGCTCCCCGAGGCAGGCACCGCCATCCCCAACGTCGCCACCGTGGCCGCGGCCGAGTCCGACCCCGACTGCGACGACGGCCACCCCGAGGCCCTGTGCAACGCCGACGACGAGGACACGCCGCGAGCCGAGGATCCTGCCGTCACCACCACGACCGCGACGCCGACGACGGCCGCGCCCACGCACCCGAGCGCCGACGCACCCCAGCCGGACCCGGGGACGATCGTGCGCACCGGCATCGACGTCTCGCTGCTCGTCGGCATCGCGATCGCCGCCTTGGGGGTCGGCATCGCCGCCTTGGCGATCCGACGTCGCCGTCGACGCGACTACGAGTTCTGGTGACCGCCTGACCCGACGCTCGCGAGCCAGGGGCGTCGGGTCGAAGGACCGCTGCGGTCACGGGTCCACGAGCCTTGGCCCGTGACCGCAGCGAGCGGACGTGGAGGCGCGGGTGGCGTCAGCCACCCGCAGCGTTCGTGAAGTCCTTCGCGAGACGGCACGGGTTGCCACGAAGCGCCGGGCACGCCGGATAGCCGGTGGGCACCTCGACGCCCGACACGAACGGCAGCACGATCGACGACGGCCGACCGCTCGACCGAGCGATCTCGTTGTCCTGGGTGCCGTCGAGCTGCACGAAGCTCCACACCGGACGATCGCCGCCGGGAGCCGAGATCGTCACCCGCACCTTCGAGCCCTTCCGGAAGGCGTGGCCGAACGGGTACACCTCGACCCGCACCGGCGTGAACTCCCCTTCGGGCAAGGGCGCAGCATCATCTTCGAGTTGGGTGATCAGCGGCTGCAGCTCGGTGGAGCGGTCCTCGTCGAGCTTGCGCTTCGACGCACGCAGCCACCCCGACTGCACGTTGAGCTCCTGCCCGTCGGGACGCACCTCGGTGATGGTGACCTGGAGATCGGTGTCGGCCTCCGACGAGCGCACCCAGAGGTCCGCCGACGCGGACCCGAGCATGACCGAGTCCTCGGTCAGCTCCGGCGAGGTGTACACCAGGGCCTTGCCGTCGACCGGGTAGGCCCAGTCGTACTTCGGCAGCCGAGACCACGAGTCCTCGCCCTTCACCAAGCTGACCTCTGGGCGAGCCGCCGGGTCGGAGGTGTAGGCGTCGATCGAGCCGTCGGCGTCATCGGCGATGGACGGCGCCGAGGTCACCAGCGTGCCGTCGGGACCGAGGTACCACCGGACCGCCTCGGTGCCCTCGACCGGGTACGACTCGAACCCGTGCTCGAACGCGGCCGTCGGCGTTCCCGGCGGCACCGACGCAGCACCGCCCTCGTCGAAGAGGACTCGCACCCGGGAGCGCTCCCGCCACTTGGCGAGCGCCTCGTCGTAGGTCAGACCGGTGAAGTTCTCCGGCGGCACCGGCATCTTGGAAGCCGCTTCGCTGTCGTGGATCACCTGGCCGGCGACGGTGGCGTAGAGGGGTCCGAGCGTCGACGTGTCGGGCACCTCCTTGGCCACGAAGAGGGAGAGGAACTCCACCCAGCCCTGCAGCACGCTCGGCTCCGCCAAGCCCTCGGTGTGGTAGCCGTTCGTGAGGGTGAACCACGCGTCGTCGTTGCCATCGAACTTCGGGATGAACGTGGGAGCGTGACCGCCGACCTGCTCGTCCTGCCACGAGGCCACCAGGTACGTCGGGACGTCGACTCGATCGACGAACGTCTCCGGCGCGAAGGACGCTCCCAGGTCGTTGATCGTCGGGAAGTACGGCATCTCGTCGATGAGCGCCGCGAGGTCCACGTTCTGGCCACGCATCTCGAGGTTCTGCACGCAGGTCTCGTCGCCGTCCTCGATCTGCTTGTTGACCCAGTCCGCGGGGCTCGGGTTCTGCGCCTGCTCGTAGCGCTCGTTCACCCACGCCTTGGCGAACCCCTTGTTCTGGATGCCGCCCGGCCACAGGAGCGCCCGGAAGCCGTCGTCGTAGGCGGCCATCGGCGCGATCGCTTCCAGGTGGGGCGGCTCGGTGGCGGCGGTGTAGAGCATCGCCGAGGCCGGGTAGGAGATCCCCACCATGCCGACCTCGTGGTCCTGCACCCAGTCCTGGGCGGCCACGGTCTCGACGACGTCGTACCCGTCGATGGCCTGGGCGTCCTCCCACAGCTGCATCGAGCCACCCGAGCAGCCCGAGCCACGGATGTTCACGCCCACCGTCGCGTAGCCGAGCTGCGCAGCGAGCTGCTTGGAGATCGTGACCAGCGAAGCGCTCGGGCTCGCCGGGTCGTAGCCCGAGTACTCGATCACCGTCGGGTACGGACCGTCCTCGATCGGCCCCGGGAGGGTCACGTTCGCGGCCAGCTTCGTGCCGTCGCGGGTCGTGAGGTACTGGTAGCCCTCGACGAGCTCCTGGTCGTCGTAGAACGCCTGCTCGGGGTGCTGGTCGACCGACGTGACGGTGATCGCCTTCGACTGCTCGGAGCCGTCGGTGCGCTGCACCCGGTACCCCTCACCGGCTGCGATGTACCGCATCACCATCGCGCCCCGCGCATCGGCCGTGCGCTCGGCGAGCATCTTCACGCTGCCGTCGGCTTGGAGGTGCTGGGTCTCCACCACCTTCCCGTCCCCGTCCACCAGCCGGTAGGTGGCGTTCGGCTCGTCGAGGAGCCAGAGCTGGTTCGTGCCGCCGTGGACCTCGAGCGTCTCGGGAGCGTCGCTGGCGTCGGCCCCCGTGCCGTCCTCCGAGCCCGAGTCCGAGGTGCACGCCGACGCCACCAGCGCCAGCGACAACGCCGCGATCGTCCACGCCCGTCGAACCTGCACAGCACCTACCCCTTCGCGGGCACCCCTTGCCCCAGGAAGGCACGCTAGGACCTCGACCCCCGCCCGCTCCGCATCGACCCACGCGACACCGTGGGCGAAGATCAGCCGTGCTGCCAGACCCGGTTGCCGAGGCCGCCCGCCTTGGTGAGCGCGGCCGCGTCGAGCGCCTCGACCTCCTCGGCGCCCAGCTCGACCTCCAGCGCGCCCGCGTTCTCGAGGGCCTGCTCGCGGTTCTTGGCCCCCGGGATGGGGATCGCGCCCTTCGCGACGATCCACGCCAACGCCACCTGTCCGGGGGAGCGGCCCTGCGGTTCGCCGATCCGTCGAAGCTCGGCGACGACCTGGTCCACGACCTCCATCGGGTGGTTCGCGAAGTTCCGGGACGGCGGCGGCGGGTTCGACGCGGAGTACTTGCCGGTGAGGCGGCCCTGGCCGAGCGGCGAGTAGGCGAGGGGAACGACCCCGAGCTCCGCGCACGTGGCGAGCAGACCGGTGGTCTCGGGTGCTCGGCGCAGCAGCGACAGCTCGATCTGGTTGGAGGCGAGCGGCAGGCCTCGCTTGGCGAGCTGGGCGGCGAAGGACCGGGTCTCGCGCACCGAGTAGTTCGACACGCCGATGGCACGGACCAGACCTTGCTGGTGAGCGACGGCCATGGCTTCGGCGAGCGCGGCGTGCCCCCGCAGCGAGATCGGTCCGTGCACCTGGTAGAGGTCGACGCGCTCGCGTCCCAGCCGTTCGAGCGAAGCCCGCAGCGAGGTCAGGAGCGATCCCCGCACGTTGAGCTTCCAGGGGTACGGCATGAACTTGGTGGCGAGCTGCACCTTCGCGGCCCGGTCGGGGTCCTGGGCGAGCAACCTCCCGATGATCCGTTCGCTCTCGCCGTCGCCGTACACCTCTGCGGTGTCGAAGAAGGTCGCCCCGGCGTCGATCGACGCGTCCCACGCGTCGCGGATCGTCGCCTCGGTGGTCGCCTCGTCGTAGGTGCCCATGCCCCACGTCTTGGCGTCGCCCCAAGCCCACGTGCCGACGCCCACCGCCGGCACCCGGACGTCGGTTCCGGCCAACACGAACCCATCGCTGCCCATGGGGCCACGGTACCGGCGTCGGACCGGCAGGTCGGTCGGGACCGGTCCCGACCGCGGCGCGTCCCAGCGGGGCGCACCCCGAAGACCTACGCTCGCCCCAGGGCCTCGCTCGCGGTGCAGGCCGATGGAGGGGGAGCGGCGATGAGGTGCGGGAGCTGCGGCGCGGACGCGTCGCTGGAAGCGGTCGGCTGCGGACGGTGCGGGTCACCGCTCCCGGAACGAACGGAGCGCTCGACGCGCTGGCCCACGAGCGCCAAGGTCACGGTCGTCGGGCTCGCCATGCTGCTCCTCGGCTTCGTCGGGGGCTGCGCTGCCGCGGGCGACGGTGACAGCGACGAGCCGGCACGCCCGCTGACCTCGCTCCCGTCCACCACGACCGCGGCGCTCGCAGAGACGACGAGCGCACCGCCGACCACCACGGCACCGCCGACCACCGTGGCGACGACGACCACCACCACGCCGCCGCCGACCACCACCGCACCGCCGACCACGACCGCACCGCCGACCACCGTGGCGATCCAGCCACTCGTTCCGCAGACCACGGCACCGCCGGTGGCCGACGTGTACTACGCGAACTGCGACGCCGCTCGCGCGGCCGGTGCTGCACCGCTCCACCGCGGGGATCCGGGGTATCGCTCCGGCCTCGACCGGGACGACGACGGCATCGCCTGCGAGTGATCCGGCGACGAGCGAGGAACCGCTGGCCGACCAGCGCGACCGCCGCCACGGCCGCCCTCGTCGTCCTCTTGGCTGCGGCTGTCCTCATCGCCAACGGCCGCCGAGACGGGACCGGCGAGCAGACCACGGAGGCGGTCGGACCCACGACCACCACGCCCGCGACCACCACCCTTGAGCCACCCGCCACCGCCGCGCCGCCGTCGACCACCACGCAGGCGACCACGGCCACCACCGCGCCAGCATCGACGGACACCACGCGCACCGACCTGCCGATCACGTTGCCGGACGTGGCGGCCACCGCGCTCGTGGAGCGACTCGTCGTCGCCGAACCGGACCCAGCGGCCCCGCCGTACGTCCGTGACCTCTTCGATGGCGGGGGCTGGGCGTACGACCCCACCACCGGCTGCAACACGCGCGAACGGGTGCTGATCGAGGAGTCGTCGGTGCCGCCGACGGTGGACGACCGGTGCCGCTCGACGGGCGGGCGATGGCGCTCCCCCTACGACGGGCTCGAGACCAGCGATCCCGCCGACCTCGAGATCGACCACCTGGTGCCGCTCGCCGATGCATGGCGGGCCGGCGCGTGGCGGTGGAGCAGCGATCTGCGCCTCGCCTTCGCCAACGACCTGACCAGCCCCGACACCCTCGTGGCGGTGAGCGCGTCGTCGAACCGGTCGAAGGGCGACTCCACGCCGGACCAGTGGCTGCCACCGGCACGATCGGGCTGGTGCGAGTACGCGTCGGCCTGGGTGCGGGTGAAGGTCCGCTGGGCGCTGGAGGTCACCCCTGCGGAGAAGGCCACGCTCGTGTCCGTGCTCGGTGGGTGCTGATGCGGTCCTGAGGCGGCGAGACCAAGGCCGCGGCCGTCAGGCCAGCACGACCGTGCGATCGCCCTGGTCGACGAGCCCCTTGCGCGCTCTGCGGTTCGCCACCTGCAGCAGGATCGCTCCCGCCACCCAGACGAGCGAGACCGCGATCACCACGACGAAGGCGCCCCACCCATCGACCACCCGGCCCAGCAACACCTGCGTCGGGTCCGCCGGTTCGCCCGGTTGCCGGCGGTCGACGAGCACGATCAAGAGGGCGACGGCCGCACCGATGCCGACGAGGCTCCCCGCCAGCCATGCGCGAGCACGATCGAACGCTGCTCGCAGGTCATCCCACCCGCTGCGGTGCGCCCAGTGCGAGAGCAGCGACGTGTAGGAGATGGTGCCGGACACGAGGAGGATGGAGCCCACGAGCGACGCGACACCGGGCTCCACGGCCGGGATCAGCGCGGCAGCACCCACCGCCACCCCCACCACGGCGCTCCCGAACGCGGCCGTCCACGCGCGCTGCGCCTCCGGCGAGCCAGCGACCTGGCGGAGCGGCCACAGGAGCGCCACGAACACCAGCGCCTGGAGGCCCAGGAGCACGGGCCGTCCGTCGATCCGCACCTGCAGGAGCAAGGTGAGGACGTACGCGAGCCCGAGTCGGCGGAGCAACGTGGCGAGCTTGGTGGCGGGCACGAGGGGCGACGCTACCGGTGCGCCATCACCCGACCCGACCCGACCCGGATCCCCGCAGCGATCGCGCGCGTCCCCATCGCCGCAGCTCGGGCAGACCCCCGGGGCGCTCGGTAGGGTCCGCCGCGTTCGACGCCGAGCGGGACGAGGGGATCGGGATGGACGACGAGACCAGCGCCAGGCTCCGCACCGTGGTGTGGGGCACCGGGAACATGGGGCGCGCGGCGATCCGCTCGGTCGAGGGGCACCCAGCGCTCGACCTCGCTGCGGTCATCGTGTCGAACCCCGACAAGGTCGGCCGCGACGCCGGTGACCTCGCCGGGATCGACCGCCCGCTCGGCGTCGCTGCCACCGACGATGCCGAGGCGGTGCTCGCCACCAGGCCCGACGCCGTCGCCTACATGGCGTCGGGCGACCTGCGACCGGAGGATGCGACGCTCGACATCTGCCGCGCCCTGCGGGCCGGCGCCGTGGTGGTGACCCCCGCGCTGTTCGCGCTCTACGACCCGAGCAACGCCCCGGAGGACGACCGTCGGCCGATCGACGAGGCCATCGCCGAAGGCGGCGGCAGCCTGTTCGCGTCGGGCATCGACCCGGGCTGGGGCAACGACGTCCTCCCGGTCCTGCTCACCGGGATCGCCGGCACCATCGAGGAGGTCCGCTGCCAAGAGCTGTTCGACTACTCGACCTACGACCAGCCCGACGCCGTGCGCTTCCTCGTCGGCATGGGCCAGCCGATGGACGACGTTCCTCCGATGGTCGCCGCCACCGTCCCGACCATGGTGTGGGGCGGTCAGGTCCGGCTGATCGCCCGCGCGCTCGGCGTCGAGCTCGATGAGATCCGCGAGACCGTCGCCCGACGCGAGCTGGAGTCGACGGTCGAGACCACGATGGGCACGTTCGAGGCCGGCACCCAGGGCGGCCTCCGCTTCGAGGTCCAGGGCATCGTCGGCGGCGAGCCCCGCATCGTCGTCGAGCACGTCACCCGGATCCACCCCTCGGTCGCGCCCGACTGGCCCTCGCCACCCGATGGTGGCGCCGGGGCGCACAAGGTCGTCATCGAGGGCACCCCGCGCATCGAGGTGAACGTGGAGGCGACCGCAGAGGGCGGAAACCGAGCCGCAGGCGGCAACGCGACCGCGGCGAACCGACTGGTGAACGCCATCCCGTGGCTCCGCGACCAGGGGCCGGGGATCTACGACGCGCTCGACGTGCCGCTCGCTCCAGGGGTCGCCAAGCTCGGCCGGAGCGACCACGGCGAAGGGGCTGGCTCGTGAGGATCGAACCCTCGGGCATCGAGGTCCCCGATGGCGAGCACCCGATCTTCCACGTGTGGGGCGCGATGGTGGCCGGCATCGGCCCGGCGGCGTCCGCGTTCGCCCAGAGCGTGTACGAGCACTCGACCCTCGGGCTCCGCGAGTTCGAGGCGGCGCGCCTTCGCATCGCGCAGATCAACGGCTGCCTGTTCTGCCAGGACTGGCGCACCGAGCGAGCCGGAGAGGAGGTCGAGGACGGCTTCGACATCGAGGTCGAGCGCTGGCGAACCACCGAGGCCCTCGGTCCCCGCGCCCGCCTCGCGGCCGAGTATGCGGAGCGCTTCGCCCTCGACCACCACGGCATCGACGGGGAGCTCTGGCAGCGGATGCACGCGCAGTTCTCCAACACCGAGATCGTCGAGCTGTCGATGTGCCTCGGCAGCTGGATGGCGTTCGGCCGCCTCAACCACGTGTTGGGCCTCGACGCCGCCTGCACGCTGCCCGACCACCGCTGACCGGAAGCTGCGCCGAGACCCGCCCGACGGGCGTGCCCCAGATGGGTCGCACCTCGTCTCGTTCGCCAGAGATCCCGCCAGGCTGTCGGGATGGCGCTGCCACCGTCATCGCGACCCGAGCACGGGATCCGTATGCTGATCTGCATGCACTCGACGAGCGTCCGGATCGACGGCAAGACGCACGAGGACCTCAAGGGTCTGGCCGAGGAGCTGGGGACCACGGTCGGCAACACGGTGACGATCGCGGTCCGTCGTCTCCGTCAGGAGCTCGTGGGGCGTCAGCTCGCTCGACCGTTGGGCGACGACGAGACCGCGTGGCTCGATGCTGACCTCGGGTGACGTGATCGACCTGGACCTGGGCGTCCCGGAGGGATCCGAAGCAGGCTTCCTCCACCCCGCGGTCGTCGTGACCGCTCAGCCGACCCTCGACTTCGACCCGTCCGTCATCCAGATCGTCCCCGCCACGTCGACCCTGCGCCACGAGCACGCCGAAGTCGTGATCGGGCCTGATCCCCACAACGGGCTCGATCGCCCATCGGCGGCGCAGTGCCAGCACGTGCGGAGCGTGGCATCGTCCAGGATCGCAGGGGTCAGGGGCAACGTGGGCCCGGTTGTCCTCGCTCAGATCCGCGACCGACTCGCCGTGCTGCTCGACCTCCCTGCCTGAGGGGCTCAGGAAGGCTCGGCGAGGAGGCGCTGGAACCAGTAGCCGCTGTCCTTGATGGTTCGCTGCTGGGTGTCGAAGTCGACTCGGACCAGGCCGAAGCGGGGGTCGTAGCCCTCGGCCCACTCGAAGTTGTCCATCAGGGACCAGCAGAAGTAGCCATCGACGGGCACGCCGTCGGCCATCGCCCGACGGACCTCGGCGAGGTGCGCCTCGTAGAACGCGACGCGCCGAGGGTCGTGCACGCGCCCGTCGACCACGCGATCGGGGAACGCGGCGCCGTTCTCGGTGACGATGAGGCGCTGCGCGGGGTCGTACGCGTGCCAGCGCTGCAACGACTCGTAGAGCCCGTCGGGCTGCACCTCCCACCCCATCGCGGTGATCTCGTAGCGACGGTGGTCGCGGCTCATCCACGGCACGCCACGCAGCTTCGGGACCGGCCACGGCTTCACCAGCTGGCGCTGGTAGTACTGCACGCCCACGAAGTCCCAGTCGACCCGCACGTCCTCGTCGTCACCCGCCTTGCGGTACCGCTCGATGCCGGCGATGAGGGGGCAGTCGTCCACCGGGTAGCCGAGCCCCATGTTCGCTTCCCAGAAGATCCGGTTGGCGAGGACGTCGATGCTTGCCTTGGCGCGCCGATCCCGCTCGCTGTCGCCCACCGAGCGCATCGGGGTGACGATGTGCGTGGTGCCCACGTTGGCGTCCGCGACGCTCGAGCGCAGGACGCGCGCGCCGGCAGCCTGCGACAGGTTCACGTGGTGGGTGCCAGCGAGGTACCTGCGCAGCGAGCGCACCCCCGGCGCGTGCACGCCGAGCAGGTGCCCCACCACCAGGAACGAGCACGGCTCGTTGAAGACCATCCAGTCCTTCACCCGGTCGCCCAGGCGATCGGCCACCACCCCGACGTACTCCTCGAACCACCCCACGATCGACCGGTTCGCCCAGCCGCCGCGGTCCTGCAGCGCCTGGGGCAGGTCCCAGTGGAAGAGGGTGACCCACGGCTCGACGCCACGCTCGAGGCAGGCGTCGACCACCCGGTCGTAGAAGTCGAGGCCGCGCTGCTCCACCCGGCCGGTGCCTTCGGGGAGGACGCGCGGCCACGAGATCGACAGCCGCTGGGCGTCGAACCCGAGCTCGCGGACGAGGTCGGTGTCGTCCTCGTAGCGGTGGTAGAAGTCGCACGCGACGTCGCCGTTCGCGCCGCCTCGGATGCGACCCTTCCCATGGGTGAAGGTGTCCCACACCGACGGGCCCTTGCCGTCCTGGTCCCAGGCGCCCTCGACCTGGTAGCTCGCGTGGGCGACGCCCCAGGTGAACCCGTCGCCGAAGTCGGCCTTGGAGAGATCGGTGTCGGCCAGCTCGGTCATGGCGCCCATGATGACCGACCAGGTCCCCGCCGGCCGAAGCTGGCCGACGAGGACCCGACCGTCAGATCAGCCCACGTGCGCGGCGTAGGCGGCGCTCCAGAGGATGTCCGAAGCAAGGTCGTCGGTGCCGATCAGCTCCGACTCGAGGCCGGCCACGTACGAGTTGAACGCCGAGGTGCCCGGCGCCTGGCCGAGCAGCAGGATGTAGGTGGCCGAGACGTTCACCTTGGCCGTCTGCTTGCGGGTGTACTCGCTCGACTCCGAGAAGCCGGTCATCACGGTGCCACGGGAGCTGACCTTCCGGTCGAGGCGCGACGTCCAGTAGTTGACGCCCGACGTCTCCCCCGCTCGCCCGAGCACGTTCTGGTACACCAGCTCGACGAACGCCCGGTTGCTCAGCGAGCCGTACTTGTTCTTGAACTCGCTGGAGGCCGCGAACACGTCGGAGATCCGGTTGAGGGTCTTGCCGTTCACCCGGCGCTGGCGGATCCAGTACTTGAGGCCGCCCGCATCGGGGATGCGCAGGAAGTACGCGCTGTAGAGGCGGGTGGCCGGGTCGACGTTCACGAGGTTGTCCGTGGAGTTGCGAAGCTCGCCCACGAACCCGCCGGGCGACAGGGTGCCGTTGCTCAGCCGGCTCACGTAGCCGTCGCGGACCACGCTCGACGGCGCGGCGCCGATCATGTCTGTGTAGACGCGGGTGACGAACGCGCTCCACGACGCGAACGGCGAGTAGAGGTTCGCCGGGCACGCGGCGAGGGCGTCGATCGCCTGCGTCGCCCGCAGGAGGCCACCGCCGATCGTGTTCACGCCGTACGAACCGATGGCGGCGCCGGTGGATCGCTGCGCCTGGATGATCTGGGCGGGCGTGCGACAGGGACGGGCCTGGCGCATCAGCGCCGCGACCGCTGCCGCGTGGGGAGCCGCCTGCGACGTCCCGTAGAAGCGGTAGGTGCCGCTGACGAGCGAACCGAAGAACGAGTTCGCCCCGCCGTCGGTGGCGGTGATGTCGATCGTGTCGGACACGCACGACTTCGACGCCGCCACGGTCGTCCCCACGACCGGCCCCCAGCAGTAGTTGACCGGGCCGCGCGAGCTGAAGGTCTCCGGAGCCGTGTTGGAGCTGTACGGGATCGCGGCGATCGACGCGGCGCGCGGCGTCATGTTGTGACCGAACGAGGTGGGGCCTACCACGTCGGTGCCCGACGTCGCGGTCCGCTCGGTGGCGGTCACGCTGCCGCTGCGCGACGAGACCGTGCGGAACCGCGGGGTCCCGGTCCCGTCGTAGCGGGCGACCACCACGTCGTAGGTGCGCGTCGAGCCCGAGCTGTTCGTGTAGGCCACCGACTCGTAGGCGAGCTGGGTGGAGCCCGGGTTGTCGGCCGTGCTCGCCGCCACGACCGAGTTCGTGGTCTTGTCGACGAGGAACAGGTCGAGGTCGGTCTTCACGCCGTAGCGAGGCTCGCTGTAGCCCAGCAGGAAGCGGAGGTAGCCGCCGTTGGCGACCGTGAAGCCGTTGCCGTTGTCGACCCCCGTGCCCGGGTTGAAGTCGTGGCAGTCCAACGCGCCGTAGGTGGTGGCGATGTTGGACGGGCAGGTGGTGGGCCGGTAGCTCGCCGCCTCGTAGGAGCCGACGTCGTTGCTGCCGATGCGCATGTTCGAGTTCTGCGCCGACGAGAAGTACACGACCCCCTGGGCCGTGACGTCGTTGACGGCCTTGGCGATCACGCCGTCCTGGTACATCGGCTCGTTGAAGTAGGTGATGTCGTCGACGATCACGTCGGCACCGGCGTTGGCGAGGGCTCGGATCTGGTTGGCGAAGTCCACGTCGCCGTTGAACGCGGTGGCCATCCGGATGGTGGCCCCCGGGGCGAGGTCGTGGACCGCCTGGGCCATCGCGCGGCCTTCGTCGCTCGGGCTGTTCGACGAGTAGTCGGACTGGACCTGGACCGGGGTCGTGCGCCCGCACGGGTTGCCGGGACCGGGAAGCTCGCCGTTGGCCACGTCGGTGGCCGCGCCGTTGAGGTAGTTGTACGAGTCCGAGAGGACCCCGACCGTGATCCCGGTGCCGTCGACGCCACGGGCGGAGCGCGCGCTGGCGGCGCCGAGCTGGGTGTCGGCCTCAGAGACCTTGCGGTCGCCGCACACCGCGTTGGTGGTGGCCCCCACGTCCTGCAGGGCCTTCGCGAGCCCGGGCGTGTCGACACCATCGCCGTGCACCTCGGGCACCTGCTGCTCGACGACGCCCATGACGCCGGGCAGCGCGGACAGCGCCGGGAGCGCCGCAGGCTCGGCCGAGACCGTGATGAGGGTCGCGTCGTCGCTGCGAGCGGTGGCCCGGCCGCCAGCGGCGGCGATCTCGGCGTCGGTGGGAACGTGCGAGCCGTCGAGCACCAGGTTGACGAGCAGCGCGCCGCTCGCGTCGTGGAGGAGTGCTCCAGGACCGTCGGCAGGCAACCCGACGATCGCCGCCTCAGCCGACGACGTGGTGCGAGCGGTGGCCTGCTCGGCGAGCGCGGCGAGGCGCGGGGAGAGGGTGGTGTCGTAGCGGGTCGACCGCGGGGCAGGCCCCGAGTCCTGACCCGATGCCGCCGCGACGGGCGCCAGCGATGCCAGCAGCCCGACGGCCGAGATCGAGGCGACGCGCCGCCAGGTTCGCTTGGTTCCCTGCACTTGGATCCCTCCCCGCACGAGTCGAGCGCGCGGACTGCGCGATCGAACCCGTCCGATCTTAGACGTGCGCTACGAGGAAAGCCTCGTGAGGAGCTGGGCCGCGAGGGGTGCGGCCACCTGCCCGCCGAACCCCCCGTCTTCGACGACCACCGCGAACGCGAGATCGCCCTGGAACCCGGTGAACCAGGCATGGGTCCGGGGTGGGTCATCGGTTCCGTACTCGGCGGTCCCGGTCTTGCCGTAGACGTCGCCGCCCGGCACGCCCGCGAGCGCGGAGCCGGTGCCGCTCGTGACCACGCCCCGCATCATCTCCTTGAGCGACGCGATCGCTGCCTCGTCGAACGCCTCGCCCTGCGCCGGGCTCGGGTCGTCGGGGTCGACGATCAGGCGCGGCGCGACGCTGCGCCCCGAGGCCACCGACGCCGACGCGAGCGCCACGGCGAAGGGACTGGCCTGGACCTTGCCCTGGCCGATCATGTTGGCGGCGTGCTCGGTCTCGTCGCCCGCATCGGGGACGTCGCCGCCGAAGATGGGCACCCCGAGGTCGAGGTCGCGGTACCCGAGCTTCCCGGCCACCTCGGCGAGCTGGGCCGCCGTGATCTCACGGGACTGCCCGACGAAGGCGGTGTTGCACGAATGCACGAAGTCCTCTCGGAACGCGACGTCGCCCAAGACCTCGCCCTCGGCGTTGCGGAACTCCTTGCCGACCACGATGGTCGCCGGGCAGGGAACGATCGTGTCGGGCGTCAAGCCGTTCTGGAGCAGGGTCAGGCTCGACGCGACCTTGAAGGTGGACCCTGGGGGGTACCGACCGACCATCGCCCGGTTGTAGCCGTCGGCACCAGCGGGTCCGTTCGACACGGCGAGCACGTCACCGGTGCTGGGACGGATCACGACCAGCGCCGCCGGGTTCGATGCGGACGACATCACCTCGTCGGCGACCTCCTGGACGTGGGCGTCCAGGGTGATCGTCAGATCGGTGCCACCCTCGGCAGGCCACGACTCGAGCTCCACCGAGTCGGACCCGTCTGCCGGCTGGACCGACACCGTGAGCCCCGGCTTGCCCCCGAGCACCTCGTCCTGCGCGGCCTGCAGACCGGAGAGCCCGACCATGTCGCCCTCCTGCACGCGCCCGTCGGACGCGGCGGCGACCTCCGCGGTGGCCGGCCCGACGCTGCCGAGCAGGGCGCGTGCGAAGTCGCGCGTGGGAGCCAGCGGGATCTCGTCCTCGGTCAGCACCACGCCGGGGATCGACCGAAGCGAGGCGTCGAGCGGCTCGAACGCCTCCTGGCGCAAGGTGATCACCGACACGACCTGGTCGGCACCAGCGGCCTGCACGCGCTCGACGAGCGATGCCGCATCGGCGCCGACGATGCCGGCCACCTGCTGCGCCGCCGACACCCGATCGGTGGTGGCCCCCGGTTGGATCCCCACCAGGACGACCGGCCGCAGCCCCACCAACGGAGTCCCATCGAGCGCGAGGAGCTCGCCCCGCTCGGCGGTGGTGCGGGTGGTGGCGAGCGTCGCACCCTCGGTGAGCTTCGGGTGCACGACCGCCGGCGTCCACGCCACCTGCCAGACCGGGTCGTCGCCTCCCTCCGAGGCCTGCTCCACCAGGTCCACCGTCGTGGGGTACGTCCACGTCCGGTCGCCCGCCAGGTGCCAGGACACCTGCAGGGAGGCCTGGCGGCGAGCGGGGGCCCCGTCGGCGCCGTCGGGATCGTCGGCGGGCACGGCGGCGAGCCCGGTGACGACCACCCGCGTCGGCCGGCCGTCGCCGGCGGCGGTCAGCGACGACGTCGCCGCGAGGGTGCGAGCAGCAACATCGCCGCTGTCCTCGGTGGCCGCGACGGTCGCGAGGTTCCCGCCCTGCCAGGCCGCGGCGAAGGCATCGGCCGCTCGCGCTGCGGGATCGTCGGCGGACATGCCCGGCCGAGGGTCGTCCCCCTGGTCCCGAAAGGGACCGAACCACGCGACGCCACCCACGATCGCCAGCAGGGCCACGATGGCCGCGCCGATCCACGCGCCTCGCTTGTCCACACACGCCTCCCTGGTCCAGGTCCGTGGAACCTACCCACGCATCCGAAGAATGGAAGGCGGGTTCGGTTGCGAATGACGCGCGATCTCGTGACGCGCACCCTGCGTGGGCGTACGGTCGCGCCATGCCACGACTCCAGCAGGTCGCGCGGGGCGACGCCCCTCCGGGGATCGTCCCGATGATGTACGACTTCATCTTCGGTGACCGCGACCCGGTCGCCGAGCCCGGCCTCCGCAACGGCACCCCGGGCAACTGGTGGACGGTCGTCGCCCAGAGCCCCGAGCTCATGGAGCACTGCGTCTCCGGCTTCGCCTTCTACCGGTCCGAGGCCCGCGAGGTGCCCGCGGACCTCCGAGAGCTCGCGCAGCTCCGGACCGGCTGGGCGAGGGCGAGCCGCTTCGTGTTCAGCCAGCACTGCAAGGCGGCGCGCGACAACGGCGTCGATGAGGAGAAGATCGCCTCGATCGAGGCCTGGCAGGTCAGCGACGCCTACACGCCCGCGGAGCGCGCCGTGCTCGCGTGGACCGATGCCCTCGTGCTGCAGGGAGGCCGGGCCGACGACGCCACGTTCGCCGCGCTGCGGAGCCACCTCTCGGAGCTCGCCATCTTGGAGCTGACCTACATCACCTGCTGGTACGACCTGCACGCGGTGATGAGCCGGGCGCTGCGGCTCGAGCTCGACGATGTGGACGACCCCATCACCGAGCTCACCGGACCGGGCATCGCCCGCTCGCTGCATCCCGACGCCGAGCCCGAGTCGTGAAGCGCCGACCACCGACGCGCCCGCCACGCCGTGTCGCCCTCGCTTCCGTCGCGGCCGCGCTCACGCTGTGCCTGGCCTCCTGCGGCGACGACCCGCCCTCATCGGGCCTGAGCGTGCACCGCTCCGACGAGGTGCACACCCACGCGACGGCGGAGGAGACCGCCGCCGGCGCCGCGGTGGTCCGCCACCTCGCGGCCACCCTCTACCCCGAGCTCGCCCGCGGGTCCGCCAACGGCAACGTCGTCTTCTCGCCGTCGAGCGTGGCCACGTCGCTCGGGTACCTGCACGCCGGCGCCGCCGGCACGATCGCCGACCAGATCGAGGCGGTGTTCGGCCCCGTCGACGGCGTCGACATCGACCGCGCGGTTCGCGCCTCCGCCGAGGCCACCGAGGACTTCGCCGGTCCCGCCTCCACCGCCGAGGACCCCGAAGCGAACCTGCTCCTGCACTGGGCCGACGCGATCTGGGGCGATGCCAGCACCACGTGGAGCGACGAGTACCTCGACGCGCTGGCGAGCGACTACGGCGCCGAGGCGTTCCAGGTCGACTTCGCCCGAGACGCGCCCCGCGCCCGGGTCGAGATCGACGACTGGGCTGGCGAGTACACCGCCGAGCGAGTGGAGGACCTCCTCCCCGACGACGCGATCGACGACACCACCCGGCTGCTGCTCACGTCGCTCACCACCGTCGAGGTGCCGTGGTACGACTCGATGACCGTGCAGGCCGCGGCACCCTTCACCCGGCCCGACGGCTCGACGGTCGACGCGCCGATGCTCGGCGCCACCCTCGCCGCACGCCACCAGGAGGCCGCCACCTGGCAGGCCGTCACGCTCTCGCTCGGCGGCCAGGACCTGGCCGTCACCTTCGTGCTCCCCGCTCCCGGCAAGCTCAGCGCCGTCGAAGGCGACCTCGACGAGGTCCTCGAGCAAGCGCTCGCCGGCTCCCAGAAGGTGAGCACCGCCCTCACCTTCCCGGCGTTCGCGCTCGACGAGCAGGTGCCGATCGTCGATGCCCTGGAGGCCGCCGGCGTCACCGCACCCTTCGACGACCCCGGCGACGACCTCGCGCCCATGGGGATGGCGAGCGGACAGGGGCTCGACGCGTTCGTGCACCGGGCCACGCTCGGGCTCGACGCCGAGGGCGTCCACCTCGCCGGTGAGGTGCCCACGTCGCCCGACGACGCCGAGGCGGCACCAGCCGGTGCGATCCGCTTCGACCGCACCTTCGTGTTCGTGGTCCACGACGCCGTGAACGGCACGCCGATCCTCCTGGGACGGATCACCGACCCGACCGCCAGCTGACCTACCAGCGGCCGAGGCGGGCCGTGGCCTTCGGGTCGTAGAGGCAGACCACGTCGGCGAAGTACCGGAGGTCGAGCGCAGCCTGCAGCATCGCCTTGCCGGCGCCGGCCTCCGGGACGTGCGACGTGATGACCACGTACGGCGCGGGGTCGGCGAGCGAGCGCAGCAGGGCACCGTTCGCGACCGCCTTCTTGAGCGTGTCGGTGCGGATGAGCCCCGGACGGTTGCCCTGGACGCTGCCCTTGTACTCGAACCAGACCGTGGTGCCCGACGGGCTGGTGGCCTCCTGGTCGATCTCGACGCCGACCTCGCTCAGGACGCGTCGGCCGTGCAGCTCGAAGCCGAGGTGGCGAAGGAGGGTGTCGCACTGCTCGGCGAACTGGCGACCCTGGATGCCCGCCGACGCCTGGAAGCTCGCCCGAGGCGACGCGGCGTCCGAAGCGGTGGGCTCCGAGGCCGACGGCGGCTCGTCGGTGGGGAACGAGAGCTGGTCGTCGCCGGTCACGAGCCCACGGCCCCCACAACCGGCCGACGAGCGAGGACGTACAGCCGCTCGGTGTCGGCCTCACCCGACGCCGGCAGCGCGCTGCGGCGGTACCACTCGAGCTCCTCGAGCCCGGCGCCGGCGACCGCGGCCAGCACCTGGGCCTGGTCGCGCAGCACGAAGGTGAGATCGACCCGGACCCCGAACAGCTCCCCGGGGTCGCGGACCTCCTCGCCGACGTGCACGGCCAGCGCCAGCCATCCCCCCGGGGCGAGCGAGGACGCAAGCGCTTCGACCGCGCCCGCCAGCTCGGAGCCGGCAAGGTGGACGAGCGAGTACCAGGCCACGATCGCCGACCACGCGGGGGCGCTCGGTGGCGCCGGAAGGGAGCGGAGGTCGGCAACCTCGAACGCGAGCTCGGGACCGAAGCGTGCTCGAGCCTCGGCCACCATCTGCGACGAGACGTCGAAGCCGAGCGCATCGGCCCCCGCGAGCGCCAGGTGGAAGGCGACGTGGCCGGGCCCGCACCCCGCATCGGCCACCGGACCGCCCTCCGCCAGGGCCGCGACCCGGTCGAGCAGCCACCGATCGAACGGCTTGGCGTCGAGCTCGTCGCCGAGCGCCTCGGCGTAGCTGCTCGCGAGGGCGTCGTACGCGGCGCGGACCTTGCCATCACGAGCGTCCGCTCCCTCGTCCAGGACCGACTCCCGCGACGAGTCAGCAGCCGCGTGGGTCTCGTGGTCGCCGCGATCGATCGCCGTGCCCGACGCCCCACCAGGTCGCCCGGGGACAGCGACGGTGCCGAGGAGGTGGATCCAGCGAGCGTCGTGGTGGCCGGGCTGGCGCTCGAGCTCGCGGACGAGCGCGCCGCCGCGGCGCTGCGCCATCGCTTCGAGCACCCGCTCGACCTCGCCGCGGTCGGCGAAGGGGTGCAAGCGATCGGTGCGCGCCTTCAGCTCGCCCGGAGCCTGCGGGCCTCGCAGCAGCAGCACCGTGAGCAGCGCCCGCTCGTCGGGCTCGAGGTGGAGGAGCTCGTCGAGCACCTGGCGGTACTTCACCGCCCGGGCACCTGACGAGGCGTGCACGATCCGGGCGAGGCCTCGTGCCTTGAGGCGGTCGATCGAGTCCGTGATCGTGGCTTCGTCGAGGTCCATCACCGGCTCTCGGCTCGAGCTCTGGTTGCACGCCGTGCGCAGGGCGTTGAGGGTGAGCGGGTAGGTCTGCGGGACCGTGACCTCCTTCTCGAGCAGGCTCCCGACCACGCGCTGGTCGACCTCGTCCAGCACGGGCAGCGGAGCACCGGGAGCGACGCCGGCCGCAGCGTCGTCGGGTTCGCCGTCCATGGCCCGGATCGTAGGTTGCCTCGCCACGGTCCGAGCCCGGTCGCCGATCGTGCAGCATGGGACGGTGCAGCCGGAGCTGATCACCCGTTACACCGATGCGTTGGGGGCAGAGCGCGAAGCGCCCGCCTGGGCGGTGACGCGCGTGGAGGAGCTGCTCGCCTCGGTGGAGGCCACCGGCGACGTCGTGGAGGTGCATCGCCTCTCGCCGGGCCAGCCCACCGGCCCCCTCGCGGGGCGGACGCTCACGCTGGAGGACGGCGCCACGGTGCTGCTCGGCGACGTCGTCCCCGACGACCTGCCCATCGGCTACCACGCCGTCGACGCCGAGGGCGGCACCGGGCTGGTGCTCCACGCTCCCCGCCGCGTCCCTGCTGCGCGCCGCGGCTGGGTGCTCGCCGCGCAGCTGTACGCGGCGCGCTCGGAGCGCAGCTGGGGCCTCGGCGACCTGCGCGACGCTCGCACGCTCGCCCGGTGGGCTCGCGAGGCGGGCGACGGCCTCCTCATGATCAACCCCCTGCACGCGGCCATCCCCGGCACCGACCCGCAGCCGAGCCCCTACTTCGCATCCAGCCGCGTCTTCCGGGAGCCGCTGTACCTCGCGGTGGACGAGGTTGCCGGACCCAAGCGCCGTGATCTGAGGAGCGCGCGGCGCGAGGCGCTCGACGTCACCGACCGGATCGACCGCCGACGCGCCTGGAGCGCCAAGCGAAGCGCGCTCATCGCCCGCTGGCCCAAGGCGAGCGCCGATCCGTCCACCGCGAACGCGATCGATCGGTGGCTCGCCGACGAGGTGAACGCTCGCTACGCCGCGTTCTGCGTCGAGCGCGACCCGCGCGACGTCGGCGCCGACCCGCGGTTCCACGCATGGCTCCAGCTGCTCGTCGACGAGCAGGTCCTGGCGGTGGGCGGCAACCTGGTCAACGACGTGGCGGTCGGCGTCGACCGCGCTGGCGCCGATGTGGCCATGTGGCCCGACTGCTTCGTGGACGAAGGCACGCGCATCGGCTGTCCGCCCGACCAGTTCAACACCTTGGGCCAAGACTGGGGCCTGCCGCCGCTGCACCCGGTCAACCTTCGGGCACGGGGGTACGAGCCGTTCGTCCGCGCCGTGCGCGCGGCCACCCACGGCGCCGCGGGCATCCGCCTCGACCACGTGATGGCCCTCGACCGCACCTTCTGGATCCCGGAGGGGGCGTCGCCCGCCGACGGCGTGTACGTGCGGTACCCGCTCGACGAGATGCTCGACGTGATCGCCATCGAGGCCCACCGCGCCGGCACCTTCGTGGTGGGCGAGGACCTGGGCACGGTGCCGCCGTCCATCCCCGTGGCGCTCGAAGCCCGGGGCATCCTCTCCTACCGGGTGGTGTCGCTCGACTCGAACCACCCCTCTTCGTTCCCGACCCGCACCATGGCCGCGGTCACCACCCACGACCTGCCCACGATGGTCGGGCTGCTCACCGGCAGCGACCTCGAGGACCAGCAGCGCCTCGACCTGTCGCCCAACGTCGACGGCACCTGGGAGGCGGTCGGTCGCCTGCGCCACTGGGTGGGCTCGGACGGCTCCGACCGCGACGCGGAGGTGCTCCGCATCCACGAGATGGTCTCCGCGTCGCCGGCCGACCTCGCCTGCGTCACGCTCGACGACCTGGCCGCCACCCCGCTCCGACCGAACATGCCCGGCACCATCGACGAGTGGCC
>JBDIAX010000019.1:0-62005 GCA_039812605.1 Acidimicrobiia bacterium
TCGCCCTCGCCGTCGCGGCCGCGCGGCGTCGACGGCGCCGGCATCGCGGCCCGGTGCTGACGGGCCCCGCCGAGCGCGGCTGGCGCGAGGCGCTCGCGCTGCTCGCCGGCGCCGGCTTCGCGGCCGGCCCGGCCACGGAGACCCCGAGCGAGCTCCTCGCTCGGCTCCAGGCGGCCGATGCCGAAGCGTCCACGGGAACGATCAGGGACGTGCGCGGCGCCACGGCAGCGCTCGCCGACCTGGCCGACCTCGTCGGCGAGGAACGGTGGTCAAGCCCGGCGGAGCGTGGAGCGGCCGACGGGAACGTGGTCCAGACGGCGGTCGACCGATGCCTCGGCGAGCTGCGTCAGGCCATCGGACGCCCTGGCGACGCCGCGCTGGCAGGTGCGTCCGCCAGCGGCGATACGGGGTGATCAGGCCTCGTCGTCGACGTCGTCATCCGCGTCGTCGACGCGATGCAGGCGTCCCCGCACCCGCCCGGTGCTCTCGCCCAGGTAGGCCCCGAGGGAGCCCTCGCGGAACCGCGCGGTGAGCTGGTCGATCCCCGCTCGGCCCATCCGGCGGATGGCCCGCTCGGCGAGGAGGGCCGTGGCCAGCATCACGACGAAGCCGGCGAACGCGACGAGGAACGACGCCGCGAAGAAGAGCGCACCGGTGAGGACCACCAGCCCGACCACGAAGCCACCGATGGCCCAGCGCAGCTGGCGGAGGCAGTGGGTGTAGAGCGAGTGGGTGCCGATCTCGCCCGCGAGGTCCGGGTCGCTCGCGTAGAACTGCTGCTCGATCTGCTGGAGGATTCGCTGCTCGTCCTCGGAAAGCGGCACGGTGCCATCCCTTTCAGCGCTGCGAGACGGAGGCCCGGGACCGGCTCGCGGGCGTCAGTCTCGCACAGGTGCGCACCGGTCACAACGCGCAGAACCGACGACGTCAGCCGTCGCTGGGCGGGGCGGCATCGGGCCCCCACTGCTGGCCGCCCCGCTCCACGGTGCGCAGCCCCGAGGGGCCCGCGATGCTCGCCGGGCCGAGCGAGCCGGGCCCGAAGCGAGCTCGCACCGCGGAGATGGCGTCCTCGGCGTCGTCCCACCCGGCGGGCCCGTCCGGTGCCCCCGGCGCGCCCGACGGCTCGCCGAGCACGTCCAGCGTCAGCTGGCGCGCCCCGCCACCGTCGAAGTGCGACACGGCCACCCCCAGCAGCCGAACCCCGGCCGAGATGTCCACCGCAGCCAGCAGGTCACGCGCGATCCGGGCGATCCGCCGACCCGAGTCGAGCGGCTCGGCGACGGTGCTGGAGCGGGTGATGGTCGAGAAGTCGCCGAACCGCACCTTGAGGGTGACGGTCCGTCCCGACTCCCCGGCCTCGCGCAGGCGGGATCCGACGGCGTCCGCGAGGCGGGTGACCTCGGTCGATGCCACCGTCTCGTCTCGGAGGTCCCGCGGATAGGTCTCCTCGTGGCTGATCGAGCGGGCACGCTGGTCGGGCTCGACCGATCGGCCGTCGCGAGCATGGGCGAGCGCGTGGAGGTGCCCGCCGGCGGCGGGCCCGAGCGCTCCGACCACCGCGTCGAGCGGGAGTGCGGCGAGGTCGCCGATGGTGCGGACACCGAGGCGCTCCAGCCGTCGCAGGGTCGCCGGTCCGACGCCCCACAGGGCGCGCACGGGCATGGGATGGAGGAACTCGAGCTCACGCTCGGGCTCGACCTCCACGATCCCCCGGCCCGGTCGCGGGCCGGTCGGTGCGGCCACCGGCTTCGCTGCCTCCGATGCCAGCTTGGCCAGGAACTTCACCCGGGCGATGCCCACCGAGCAGGTGAGGCCCTCCTGATCGAGGACCTGGGCGCGAAGCGACGCGGCGATGTCGCTGGGTGCACCGAAGAGCCGGCGCGCACCAGCGACGTCGAGGAAGGCCTCGTCGAGCGAGATCGGCTCCACCAGCGGGGTGAACGATCGGAAGATCGCCATCACCCGCTCGCTCGCGGCGCGGTAGTGGGCGTGGTCGCCCGGTAGGAAGGTCGCCTGCGGGCAGAGCCGCCGAGCGCGCACCGATGGCATCGCGGAGTGGACGCCGAACGCCCGAGCCTCGTAGGACGCCGCAGCCACCACACCCCGAGGCCCGGCCCCTCCGACCACCACCGGACGGCCGCGCAGCTCCGGGCGGCGCAGCAGCTCGACCGACACGAAGAACGCGTCCATGTCGACGTGCAGGACGGCGGCAGCCGCCCCCTGCGGCGCCGCCCCCGACGAGGTCACCGATGCGACCTCACGGCAGGAGGTCCACCTGGAGGGAGCGAGGATCGGAGCCGCTGACCCGGTAGCGGAAGTCTCGAGGCTGCGGCCACCGTTCGGCGATCCAGGCGGAGAGCGGCTCTCGCACCCAGGGGTGCGATGCGGTGAGCCGGTCCGCGCACTCGGCGCGGTGCACGTAGCACGCGTCGGTCACGATGCCATCCGGGTCGTCGATCCGGAGCTCGCCACCCACCGCGTCGACGCGGTGCACCTCCACCCGCAGATCCCAACCCAGGTCGGGGGCCGCGACCTCGATGCCGTAGGCGAGCTCGCCCCACCGGAGCACCTCGAGGCCGGTCTCCTCGAGCACCTCCCGGGCGAGGCCCTCGTGCACCCCTTCGCCCGCGTCGATCACCCCACCGGGCGTGGACCAGTCGACGGCGCCATCGCGACGACGGTTGGCGACGAGGAGCAGCCCGTCGGGCCCCTCGATCAGCGCACCGGCCACCAGCCACGACTTCACCGCCCAAGTCTGCCCCGCGGACGGCCTCGGACGGACCGCTGGGCTCCGGCCTACCTCAAGGCCGAGCGGACCCGCCGGTAGCGGTCTCGCATCCCCCACCGCGTCACGAGCCACAACGCCTCGGTGACGATGGCCGGCGACATCTTCGACACGCCGAGCTTGCGGTCGCGGAAGCAGATCGGCAGCTCGACGATCTGCCCGCCGGCCTTGTCGACCTCGTAGGCCATCTCGATCTGGAAGCCGTAGCCGTCGGCCCGGACGAGGTCGAGGCCCACCCGCTCCACGATCTCGGTGCGATACGCCCGGAACCCGGCGGTCGCGTCACGGACCGGCATCGCAAGCATGGCGCCGATGTAGCGGTTGCCCCAGCGCGACAGCAGTCGGCGGTGCGCTGGCCAACCCGGGACCGAGCCGCCGGAGATGTAGCGAGACCCGATCGCGAGGTCCGCACCGTCGGCCACCGCTCCGATCAGGTCGGGGAGCACGGCGGGATCGTGCTGGAGATCCGCGTCCATCTCCACCAGCACGTCGTGGCCGCGCTCGATCCCCCAGGCGAAGCCGGCGCGGTACGCGGGGCCCAGACCGGCCTTGCCGCTGCGCCGCAGCACGTCGACCTGTCCGAGCCGCTCGCCCGCCGCCACGGCGAGGTCCGCGGTGCCGTCCGGGCTGCCATCGTCGACGATCAGCACGTGAGCCTCGGGCACGGACGCCCGGACGCGCTCGATGACCTCGACCACGTTCTCCGCTTCCTGGTACGTGGGGATGACGACGAGCGCGGGCATCGGCGGCACTCTAGGAGAGGGGCGAATCCCAGGCCCGAACCGGACACCGCGATCGGGGTCCGGTCCACCGCGGCGTGGGAGCCCGCGAGGCGCCTTCGATAGGTTGGGACCATGCCCGACCCCGACGGCTCAACGGCTCGCTCGGCCGCCACCGCTCCCGACGGCACGCCCCTGCCCTCCGCCCTGCCACCGGCCACCGCTCGCATCCTCGCGATGGCGGCGATCGTCGTGGCCGGCGTCTGCGGCGGGCTCATCGGGTGGAAGGTCACCGACCTCCAGGTCGCCGGCGACAGCCAGCTGTGGCCAGGCATCGTCGGGCTCGCCGGCGCGGCCTTCGCCGCGGGCGGGGTCGCGACGGTGTCGGTGCTGGTCATGCGGGCCATGGGCGAGTGGCAGACCATCGTCGAGTCCGGCGATCCGGCGGCGGCGCGACGCGAGCCGCGCCGGTCGTGAGCGATCCGCCCGTGCGGTCCGACCTCCCGGCGGACCCGAGGGCGCTCCTCGCGCTCGCCGAGCCGATCGCCCGCGAGGTCGCCAGCGCGCTCCTCGCGTCCCTCGACGGCGACGGCCCGTCGATCTCGGCGAAGTCCACCCCCACCGACCTCGTCACCGAGCTCGACATCTGGGCGGAGGCCACCATCGCGGAGCGGATCCACGCGGCGCGCCCGGACGACTCGATCGAGGGCGAGGAGGGCGCGGCGGTCACCGGCGGCTCGGGGGTGTCGTGGTCGGTGGACCCCATCGACGGCACCATCAACTTCATCCACCACCTCCCCGGCTTCAACGTGTCGATCGCCGCGCTCGTCGGCGATCAGCCCATCGCCGGAGTCGTCGTCTCGCCGCTCACCCGCGAGGTGTTCACCGCCACCCTCGGCGGGGGTGCGCACCTCGACGGCACCGAAGGGCTCGGCCCAACCCCGTTGCGCTGCGCCACGCCGCCGTCGCTGGCCCGCAGCCTGGTGGCCACCGGGTTCGCCTACGACCCCGGGCGTCGCACCCGCCAGGCAGAGGTGCTCGCCCGCACGATCGGCCACCTGGCCGACATCCGGCGCTTCGGTGCCGCCGCCACCGACCTGTGCCTGGTAGCGGCCGGCCGGGTCGACGCGTACTGGGAGGTGGGGCTCAACCGCTGGGACCACGCGGCGGGAGGGCTCATCGCGTCCGAGGCCGGCGCCCGGGTCGGGTCGCTCGACGGCGGAGCGCCCTCGAGCGCTTCGATGCTCGCCGCCGCGCCGGAGATCTGGGACGAGCTGGGCGCGCTCCTGCTCACCAACGGCGCTGCCGACGTCTGAGCCACACCCCCACCAGGTCCGCGCATCACCCTGCCCGTTCTCGGCACGGAAGGTGGACGCCGACGTCCACCTTCCGTGCCGAGAACGGGGTGCGTGGGCCGTTCGGCGCGAGTCCCCTACGATCGGACGCCGTGGGCACCCGGATCTTGACCGTCGAGGATGACGAGCGCATCCGCACCGCCGTGAAGCTGGCCCTCGAGGACGAGGGCTGGACGGTGATCGAGGCGGAGAACGGCGAAGAGGCGCTCGTGCGCTTCGCCGAGACCCCGGCCGACGTGGTGCTGCTCGACATCATGCTCCCCGACACCGACGGGTTCGAGGTGTGCCGGGCCATCCGCCGCCAGAGCGACGTGCCGATCGTGATGGTCACCGCCCGCGACGACACCCACGACGTGGTCGCCGGGCTCGAGGCCGGAGCCGACGACTACCTCCGCAAGCCGGTGGCCCCCAAGGAGCTCTCGGCGCGGATCCGCGCCCTGCTCCGGCGGGCGCGCAGCTCCGACCCCACCAGCCCGCAGCTCCGGTTCGGCGACCTCGAGGTCATCCCAGACCAGGGCCTGGTGCGGCGTGGCGGCCAGGAGGTCCACCTCACCAAGACAGAGTTCAAGCTGCTCGTCGAGCTGGCCTCCAGCCCCGGGAAGGTGTTCAGCCGCGAGAAGCTCCTCCACGAGGTGTGGGGCCACGACTACTTCGCCGACGGTCGCCTGGTCGACGTCCACGTCCGGCGCCTTCGCACCAAGGTCGAGGTCGACCCGGCGAACCCCCGCCACGTCGTCACCGTGCGCGGCCTCGGCTACAAGCTCCAGACCTAGCCGGTGAGCACCGCCGCGGACCCGCTGCCGACGGAGGTCGATCCGCCCCGCCACCGCTGGTGGCAGGGCCTGCGTCGGCCTCGCCCCGGCCTGCGGGCGCGCATCACCCTCGCGTTCGCGCTCAGCGCAGCGCTGCTCTCGACGCTGCTCGCCACCACCACCTGGGCGCTGACGCGCGAGAACATCCTCAACCAGCGCGAGAGCTCCGCCACGCGCCAAGCCGTCCGCAACTCCGAGGTGATCGCCGCGCAGCTCGCCAACGGCGGCGAGGACACGGACCTGCGCAAGGTGATGAGCTCCCTCAACGGCGCGTCGCCGTCGAGATCGCTCGTGCGCGACTCGGCCGGGCGATGGACCAACCAGAGCCTCGACTACGACGAGTCGAAGGTGCCCGCGGCGCAGCTCGACCTCGCCGAGGACGGCACCGCGTCGCGGATGCGCGTCGCGGTGGACGGCGAGGTGACGCTGCTCATCGCGGTGCCGATGCCCGAGGTCGGAGGCCTCTACTTCGAGTTCGCTTCCCTCGCCGACACCCAGTCCACCCTCGAGTCGCTGTCGACCTCGCTGTTCGGCGCCACCCTCGTCACCACCATCGCCGGCGCCGCACTCGGGTGGTGGGTCAGCCGGCGCACCCTGCGGCCGCTGGCCGACGTCTCGGTGGCGGCGGAGGCGATCGCCGGCGGGCGCCTCGACACGCGCCTCGGAGCGATCGAGGACCCCGACCTCGGTGTGCTCGTGTCGTCCTTCAACCACATGGCGCAGGTCCTCGAGCAGCGCATCGAGCAGGACAACCGCTTCGCGTCCGACGTCAGCCACGAGCTGCGCTCGCCGCTCATGACCCTCTCCGCGTCGATCGAGGTGCTGTCGTCGCGACGCGAGGAGATGCCCGATGCGTCCGCGCAAGCCGCGGTGGACCTGATGGTGGCCGATGTGGCCCGGTTCAAGCAGCTCGTGGAGGATCTCCTCGAGATCTCACGCTTCGACGCTGGCGCGGCTCGCCTCGAGCTGAGCGAGCTGCGTCCCGGCGAGCTCACCTCCCAGGCCGTCGCCTGGTCGCAATCCCCCGAGGTTCCGGTCGAGCTCGATCCCGATCTCGCCGGCGTGGTGATCCGCGCCGACAAGCGCCGCCTCGTGCGCGTCCTTGCCAACCTCCTCGACAACGCTCGCAAGTACGGCGGCGGCGCCACCCGGGTAGAGGTCCGACGGGTGCCCTCGGGCATCCAGTTCGCGGTGGAGGACGGCGGTGCTGGCGTGCCCAGCGAGGAGCGTGAGCTCATCTTCGACCGCTTCTCCCGCGGCGCCGGCTCCAACCGCCGCGCCGGCTCCGAGGGCGTCGGCCTCGGCCTGTCGCTCGTGGCCGAGCACGTCGCCCTCCACAAGGGGCGCGTGTGGGTGGAGGACCGAATCGACGACCAACCAGGCGCCCGCTTCGTGGTGGAGCTCCCCGTGGCGTGGGGCGAGCCGCTGGAGCCCGGACCCGAGGAGGACGTGCCATGACCGGCTCGCTGGGACCGACGTCGCCACCGGGGCGACGGGCTCGGGCGGGAGTGGCCGCGGCGGTCGTCGCCATCGCCGCGCTCGTCGGCATCGGCGTCGCCGCGTGCGGGGTGCCGATCGACGACGAGCCTCGGCCCATCGCCCAGACCACGATCGCCCCCACCGACGACGCCCCCACCACCATCGCCGGCACCGACGGCGCCGAGGTGTCGGTCTACTTCCTCCACGGCGACAGCCTCGAGCGCCAGGGCTACCCGGTGGAGGGCGAGCCCACCCTGCGCGCCGCGCTCGACTTCGTGCTCGATCCGCCAGCCGAAGGTTTGAGCGACGAGCTGCGCAGCTCGGTCCCGCCCGACACCGGGCTGAACAGCGTCGAAGTGTCCGACGGGGTCGCCGTGATCGATCTCACCAGCGAGATCAACGACGTCAGCGGCGAGGCCCAGAAGGAGGCCTTCGCCCAGATCGTGTTCACCACGCTCGCGTTCCCCGAGATCGCGTCGGTCCGGTTCCTGGTCGACGGGAAGGCCATCGATGCCCCCACCGACGACGGCAACCGATCGATCGTCACCGCCGACAACTACGACGAGCCCCTCAACCCCCGCTGAGCACCCCACCCCGGCCGCCGCCTGGGTGCACCCGCTCCCCCGCCACCTTCCCCGCCGGGTTGGTGCCTGGGTGCACGCCACACGACCACCCGAGCACCACCCCGCCCGACCCTGCCGGGTTGGTGCCTGGGTGCACGCCACACGACCACCCGAGCACCACCCCGCCCCGACCCCCGTGCCGTACCGACCGTGACGACCGCCAACAGGCCGCAGGCGGCACCGAGCGGGCCGGAGCGTCAGGCCGGGTCGAGCGGGGGGCGGAAGAGCCTCGACACCCGGAGGAGGTCGTCGCCGACCTCCTTCTGGTGGCCGACGGCCTCGGCCACCGGCACCCGGCGCATCTCGCCCTGCTGGAGCGCGACCATCTGGCCGAAGCCACGATCGGCGACGGCGTCGACGGCGGCCACCCCGAACCGGGTGGCGAGGACGCGGTCGAACGCGACCGGCGTGCCGCCTCGCTGGACGTGGCCGAGGATCGTGGTGCGGGTCTCGATGCCAGTGCGCCCCTGGATCTCCGACGCCACCACGTTCGCGATGCCGCCCAGCCGCTGGTGGCCGTAGGCATCGACCGGCGGCTCCGCCACCTCCAAGGTGCCCGCAACCGGTCGAGCTCCCTCGGCGACGACGACGATCGTGGCCCAGCTGCCGTGGCGGTGGCGGCTGACGATCCGGCGGCACACGTCGTCGATGTCGAACGGCTCCTCGGGGACCAGCGCGATGGTGGCCCCTCCGGCGATCCCGGCCCACGTCGCGATGTGGCCGACGTGGCGCCCCATGACCTCCACCACCAAGACCCGATCGTGGCTCTCGGCGGTCGTGTGGAGCCGGTCGATGGAGAACGTGCAGATCTGCACGGCTGTCTGGAACCCGAAGGTCATCTCGGTGAGCGCGATGTCGTTGTCGATGGTCTTCGGCACGCCCACCACCGGGATCCCGTCGCGGTGCAGGTCCTTCGTGACGCCCATCGTCCCGTCGCCGCCGATGGCCACGATGGCATCGAGGCCGTGCGCCTCCACCACCTGCGCCACCCGCTGGGGCCCATCGGCCAGCGTGTAGGGCTGATCGCGCGAGGTGCCGAGGATCGTGCCGCCTCGGGGCAAGATCCCCCGGCACCGGTTCACGTCGAGGCGCTCCCATCGATCTTCGAGCACGCCGCGCCAGCCGTCCTCGAAGCCGATCACCTCGCCGCCGTGCTCGACCTCCATCGCCCGCACCGCGCCGCGCAAGACGGCGTTGAGCCCCGGGCAGTCGCCACCACCGGTCAGCATCCCGATCCGCATGGGTGCACGCTACTGGCGCCGCGCAGGGCCCTCGGACGGGCCTCGGACGAGTGCAGATCCGGAGCGGTAGCGTCGCCGCCCATGGCTGTCGTCATCGCCCTCGACGCGGGCACCACGGGTGTCCGCGCGTTCGCCGTCGATCGCTCGGGCCGAGCGGTGGGCTACCGGTATCGGGAGTTCACCCAGCACTTCCCCCAGCCCGGCTGGGTCGAGCACGACGCGCTCGAGATCTGGCACGCCATCGTGGCCACCACCGTCGACCTGCTGTCGTCGCTGGACGAGCCCGTCGCCGCGATCGGCATCACCAACCAGCGCGAGACGATCGTGGCGTGGGACCGCCGCACCGGCCAGCCCCGCCACCGGGCGATCGTGTGGCAGGACCGCCGCACCGCCGCCCGCTGCGACGAGCTCGCCGCCCAGGGCCATCTCGCGCTGGTGCGCGAGCGGTCGGGGCTCGTGCTCGACCCCTACTTCAGCGGCTCGAAGGTCGAATGGCTCCTCACCCACGGCGGCGTCGAAGTCGACGAGCACCTCGCCGTGGGCACGATCGACTCGTGGCTGCTGTGGAACCTCACCGGCGGCGAGGTCCACGCCACCGAGCCATCGAACGCCAGCCGCACGATGCTCTTCGACATCCGGCAGATGGCCTGGTCCGACGAGCTGTGCGACCTGTTCGGCGTGCCCCGCAGCGTCCTCCCCGAGGTCCTCCCCTCGAGCGGCCGCTTCGGCGTGACCGCCGAGTCGTCGGGCCTCCCGCCGGGCATCCCGATCAGCGGGATCGCCGGCGACCAGCAGGCCGCGCTGTTCGGCCAAGCCTGCTTCGCGCCCGGGGCCACCAAGAACACCTACGGCACCGGCTCGTTCGTGCTGATGAACGTCGGCGAGGAGTGCCCGGAACCGGCTGAAGGCCTCCTGACCACGGTTGCGTGGACCGTTCCCGACGCGACCGGAGCGCCCCGCACCAGCTACGCCTACGAGGGCGCCATCTTCTCCACCGGCTCGGCCATCCAGTGGCTCCGCGACGGCCTCGGCGTCATCTCCTCCGCGTCGGAGGCGGGGCCGCTAGCCGAATCGGTCGACACCACCGACGACGTGTTCTTCGTCCCCGCGTTCACCGGGCTCGGCTCGCCGTGGTGGGACCCGTACGCGCGCGGCACGCTCGTCGGCGTCACCCGCGGCACCACCAAGGCCCACCTCGTGCGCGCCGTCGTGGAGTCGATGGCGCTGCAGACGCGAGACGTGGTCGATGCCATGTCCGCGCACTCCGGTCGCCCGGTGGCGAGCCTCCAGGTGGATGGCGGGGCCGCGGTCATGGACCTGCTGCTCCAGATGCAGGCCGACCAGCTCGGGGTGCCGGTGCGCCGACCCGTCGTGCAGGAGACCACGGCGCTGGGTGCGGCCTACCTCGCCGGGCTCGCCGAAGGGGTGTGGTCGTCCGTCGACGACATCGAGGCCAACTGGGCCCTCGATGCCGAGTTCGCCCCTGCCCCCGACCGCGCCGCGGCGGATGCGCTCCACGCCCGATGGCTCGAGGCGGTCGCCCGCAGCCGCGGCTGGGCCACCACCGCCTCCTGAGCTCGCCCATCCCCGACACCGGGGTGGCTCGGGCTCAGGCGGGCAGCTCGGACCAGCGGAGCGAGACGATGTGCGCCAGCGCGTCGAGCTCGCGCCGTTCGCGCTCGCGCCACGCGATCTTGTCGCGACCGGCCACCACCGCGAGGTCGACCTCGGGAAGCTTCGACCAGATCACATCGCTCCCGGTCGGCTCCACCTGACCGGTCGCACCTCCGAGCTCCTCGGCGGTCCGAGCGCCGTGCACGAACGCCACCAGCCACGACGAGCCCGGGGCCCGATCACCCGCGGCGAGCACCTCGGACGCTTCCAGGTCCACCACCGCCACCCACGCGGCAGACAGCGATCGCGGGGCCACGTCACGCGCCACCACCAGCAGGTCCGACCGGGTGCGGGCGCCCACCAAGCGCGCCGCGGTCTCCAGCGTGGCCGACCGTGGGTCGTGGCCCTCGGGCCCCACCGTGCGGACCTCCTCGACCTTCACCCCGTCGACCTGGCGCACCTCGCTCACCAGCAGGTCCACGAGCGTGGCGTCGGGAAGCTGGACGACGAGCTCATCGACGGCCTGGCCCTCGCCCGTCTCGAGGATCTCGATCCCGACGACGTCGCCCTTCACCGCGCCGATTCGACTCGCGACCGCGCCGAGAGCACCAGGGCGATCGGGCAGCCAGACGCGCAGGACGTAGGTCTCCATGCCGAGGACCCTAGAGCCAGCATGTGAACGCAACGTTTCTCCTCTGCGGTGAGACGCGCAACAGGCGCGACCGACCGGGCGCCGGCTGGAGCACCGCCCGTAGTTGACCGGTCGGTCAAGCGCCCCTACCGTGCCCCGCCGATGGACCGGAGGCTGACCCAGCGCGGCGAGGAGCGACGTCGCCAGCTCATGGCGTTCGCCACCCAGCGCTTCGCCGAGAACGGCTTCCACCCCACGTCGGTGGCGGAGATCACCGAAGGCCTCGGCGTCGGCAAGGGCGTCTTCTACTGGTACTTCGACTCGAAGGAAGCCCTGCTCCGGGCGATCCTCGCGGATGCCCAGCTCGACCTCCGCCGCCGTCAGCGCGCCGCGCTCGCCGACGCCGCCACCCCCTCCGAGCGCATCGAGCGAGGGATCCGAGCCTCGATGCAGTGGTCGATCGAGCATCCCGACTACTTCCGACTGTTCCAGTTCGCGGCGACCGACGAGCGCTTCAGCGGCGGGCTCCGCAAGGGCGAGGCCGTGGCGGTGAAGGACGCCGCCGCCCACGTCCAGGCCGCGATCGATGCCGGCGAGATCGCACCGGGCGACCCCGTGCTGCTCGCCCACGCCCTGCTGGGCGTCCACACGCACCTGGTGCACCTCGTGCACCGCGGCGTGCTGGAGCCCAGCGACGAGGTCATCGACACCGCCGTCGGGTTCTGCCTCCACGGCCTGCTCGGCCGCCGCTGAGCGCGCTCAGCCGAGCTTGGTGAGGGCCTTCTTGAGCCCGCGGATGGCCTGACCGATGCGCTGCTCGTTCTCGATGAGCGCGAACCGCACGTGGCCGTCGCCGCCGGGCCCGAACCCGACACCGGGCGAGGTGGCGACCTGGGCCTCCTGCACGAGGAACGACGCGAACTCGACCGAGCCCATGTCGCGGTAGGGCTCGGGGATGGGCGCCCAGGCGAACATCGTCCCCATCGGGGGCTCCATCTCCCAACCGATCCGAGCCAGGCCGTCGCACAGCGCATCGCGCCGGGCCTGGTAGATCGGCTGGACCTCCTTGGGGTGGTCCTGGTCCTCGTTGAGCGTGACGGTGGCCGCGATCTGGATCGGCTGGAAGGTGCCGTAGTCCAGGTAGCTCTTGAGCTTGGCCAGCGCCTGCACGACCTCGCTGTTGCCCACCAGGTAGGCGACGCGCCAACCGGCCATCGAGAACGACTTCGTCATCGAGTAGATCTCGACCGCGCACTCCTTCGCCCCCTCGGCCTGGAGGATCGACGGCGGCTCGTAGCCGTCGAAGCCCAGCTCGGCGTAGGCGTTGTCGTGCACGATGAGCACGTTCTTCTCTCGGGCGAAGTCGACCACCCGCTGGAAGAAGTCGAGGTCGACGCAGGCCGTGGTCGGGTTGTGGGGGAACGAGAGCACGATGACCCGGGGCTTGGGCCAGGAGTACTCGTAGGCCTCCTGGATGTTCTCGAAGAAGTCCGTGTCGGTGGACATGGGGATCTCACGCACGTCGGCGCCGGCGAAGAGCGGCCCCCAGATGTGGATCGGGTAGCTCGGCGAGGGGACGAGCGCGGCGTCGCCAGGTTGCAGCAGCACCCACATGAGGTGGCTGAACCCCTCCTTGGCGCCGATGGTGGAGATGATCTCGCGGTCGGGGTCGAGGCTGACGCCGAAGCGACGCAGGTAGAGGTCGGCCACCGCCTCGCGCAGCTTCGGGATGCCCCGGCTGGAGGAGTAGCGGTGGTTGCGGGCGTTGTGCGCGGCCTCGCAGAGCTTCTCGACGGCCACGTCGGGCGAGGGCAGGTCGGGGTTGCCGAAGCCCAGGTCGACCACGTCGACGCCTGCGCGTCGAGCCTCGATCTTCAGGCCATCGATGATGGTGAAGACGTACGGCGGCAGGTTCGTGATCCGGCGGAACTCCATGGGGCGACACTAGTTGCGCGGCCTGGGCGCCCACGGAACCGTTCGGGCCGTTCGGGCCGTTCGGGCGCCCTCCGGGCACCTGGCAAGCTGGGGTGGTGGACCAGCCCCCTGCCTACGTTCCCGTGGTCGTCGAGATCCCCCGCGGCAGCCGCAACAAGTACGAGATCGACCACGAGACCGGCGAGATCTGGCTCGATCGCCGCCTGTTCTCGGCCACCGTGTACCCCGCGGACTACGGCTACATCGACCACACCCTCGGCGAGGACGGCGACCCCCTCGACGCGCTCGTGATCCTGGAGGAGCCGACCTTCCCCGGGTGCCGGGTTCGAGCCCGCCCCGTCGGCGTGTTCTGGATGGAGGACGACGCCGGGCCCGACGCGAAGGTGATCTGCGTCCCCTACGGCGACCCTCGCTGGGACCACGTGCAAGACATCGACCAGCTCCCCGACCACCTCACCGACGAGATCGAGCACTTCTTCGAGGTGTACAAGCAGCTCGAACCGGGGAAGTTCGCCAACACCAAGGGCTTCGAAGGCCGAGCTCAGGCCGAGGTCGAGATCGCCGAATCGCTCGATCGGGCGCGAGGCACCGACTTCGCCTGAGCACCCGCCCCGGCCGGCGACCGTCAGCTGGAGATGACGAGGGCCCGATCGGAGCCAGCCTGGGCGGCCCACGCCACGGCAGCCTCCCGGTCGGTGACGAGCACGATCTGCACCGCGTCCGCGAGGCGGGCGAGGCGATCGAGCACCCCCATCAGCTCGTCGTCGTCGAGCACCGAGAACGGGTCGTCGAGCACGAGGGGCACCGAGCCGGCGAGCCCGACCGAGCGCAGCGACGCAAGCCGGGCGAGGAGCTGCCAATCCATGTCGTCGACCAGCGAGGCGCGGTCGACCGCCTCCATCTCGGCGAGGGCCTGCTGCTCGGTGGCGGCAGCCGCCGCGAACGTGGCGTCGACCTCGGCGAGCGAAGCTGCGGTGGTCTGCTCCGCCGCGGCCGCCTCGGTGACCAGGCGCTCCCCGTTGGCGACGCGCGCCTCGGCGGCTTGCAGCAGCGAGGTGATCTGGTGCTCCTGGTCGAAGGTGGCCAGCGCCTCGCGCGCCTCGTCCTCGCGAGCGCTGGAGCGAGCGACCGCCGCCTCCGCCTCGGCCACCGCCGCGACCGCATCGTCGAAGGCCGTGCCGTCGGCGAGCGTCACGTCGGCTTCCGCGCTCGCGACCGCCGCCGCCGCCTGCTGCTCCTCGATCCCCGCGGTGGCCAGCTGCGCTTCGAGACCAGCGATCGACTCCGAGGCCCCGCGATGGCGTGCCACCGCGGCCTCGGCCTCCGCCACCGCGGCGCGAGCCACCTCGACCTCGGCCCAGCGTGCCTCGCGCAAGGTGCGGGCCTGCTCGCGATCGACGTCGTCGCCCTCGGTCGACGCGACCGGCTCCGCGATGGTGGGCAGCGGCGCCAGCGGGGGAAGCTCCTCCTGGCCTCGTTCGTGCGCCCCGCGCACCACCGCGATCACCTCGTCGAGCGCGTCGATGCCGGCGCCGATCTCGGCCCGGTCGACCGTGGCCGCCTGGTGCTCGGTCAGGTAGAAGCGCCCCAGGAGCACGAGGTCTTCGCGCTCGTGAGGAGCTGACCCCACCGACACGCCAGCCCCTTCGAGCGCCTCGGCGAGGGCGACCATCGCCGCCTCGTCGGGGGCCACCGGCTCGCGCAGCTCCCGCAGCTCGTCCTCGGCCTCCGGTCCGGTGGGCTCGTGACCGAGCAGGGCCGCGACCTTGGGCGACACGGCGTCGCGGCGACCGAGCAGCTCCGAACGGCGACGAGACCGGTCGGCCGCACCCGGGAGCGCGGCGAGCTCCTCCTCGGCAGCGGCCAGGCGGGTGCGGGCGCTGTCGAGCATGGCGCGGTTGGCAGGACCGACCCCTCGACTCGACGAGCTCATCATGTAGTCGGCGTAGGTGGAGAAGCCGAGCCGCTCGAGGACCCGCCGCTCCTCGTTGCGCGCCTCCTCGAGCTTCTTGCGCGTGCGATTGCCGCCGAAGCGCGCCTCGGACCGGTCCTGCGCCTCCAGCACCGCCGCGTGGGCGGCCTCGACCTTGGTGATCTGCTCGGGCGTCAGGACCGGCTGGTTGTACTCGACCTCGGCCTCGATGACCGCCTGGCGCGCCTCGGCGACGCGCCCCTCCGCGGCGATCTCGTCGTCGGACACCCCCGCGTCGAGCGCACCGATCTGCTGGTGGAGATCGCGCCAGGTGTCGGCCAGGGCGAGCGCCGCCACGATCGGTGGCGCCTCCGAACCGGCCTGATCGAGCGCCTCGAGGGCAACCGCGACCGGATCCGGGTCGTCGTCGCCCACGGCCTCGCGCAGCCGGATCAGCTCGAGCCGTCGGCGCTCGAGCGCGGCGAGGCGCCGCGCGACCGGCGAGCTGTCGCCATCCGGGTCGGCTTCGGCAGCAGCGGCCTCGGCCGCGGCGAGCTCTGCCCGGCGCGCCACGAGGTCGTCGGTCGGGTCGTCAGCAACGAGCGGGCGGGCCTCCTCGAGGGCCGCTGCCGCGTGGGTGGCGTGCTCCATGGCGTCGCGCCGTCGGGTGCGAGCCCGCTCGAGGCGCTCCGCGGCGGAGGCGCGGGCCTCGCTGGCCACGTCGCGGGCGAGGACGGCCTCGGTCAGCGCGCGGTGGTTGCGCGTGCGCTCCTCCCCCGCCGACGCGAGCTCCGCCTCCAACCGGGCCTGAGCCGCTTGCGCGGCGGCCGCGGCATCGCGCGCCGCGCCATCGCCCCGACGCAACCGCTCGAGCTCGTCTTCGGCAGCGGTGCGCTCGGCCAAGGCGGCGCCCAGCGACTCACGCTGCGCGGTGATGGTCTCGGTGAGCTCTCGGCGCCGAACGAGCGCCCGGTCGCGCGTCGCGACCGCATCGGCGATGCGCGGGTCGTGGCCGGGCAGGTCCGCAGCGCGCACCACCGAGCCCACCGGATCCTCGAGATCGAGCAAGGCCAGCGAATCGCGATCGAGCGGGAGCTCGATGCCGTGGGCGAGCAACGCACCGGTCGCCGCCGGTGCGCTCGTGGCCGCGAGGTGACCGAGCGCCTCGACCAGCCAGGCGCGGCGAAGCGGACCGAGACCTCGGACGACGGTGACCTGACGGTGCAGCTCGATCGCGGGGCGATCGCCAACCGCCTCTCGCACCCGCAAGACCTTCACCGTCGCCCTCCAAGCGTCACCGGACGCGCGACGGTACCTGACGCGCCTGCCCGCGCCGTGCCGTGGCACGTGCCCCCAGCAGGGACCCCTGGTGCTGCTGCGGCCTCAGGACACGGGGATGCGCTGCACGGGAGGATCGTCGTCCCCGTCATCGCCTGGTCCCTGGGCGCTCGTGCGGCCGCTCGGCCCCGCCCGACCGGCGGCTCGCCCCGCCGCCTCGCCCGCGGCCCGAGCGCGGGTGGCCACCGAGCCGAGCAGGTCGACCACGCCCGCGGCGGTTCGGGGATCTTCCACGAGCTCCTCGGCGAGATCGAGGAGCGCTCGCGAAGCCGAGATCACCTCGCGCGCCGCCCGCTGGAGGTGGTCGAGCCCGTCGCGGACCCGGGGGTCGTCGCCGGCGTCCCACCCCGCACCGCCCGCAGCAGCGGCCCCATCTGGCTCCGGGGCCGTCGCCCCGTCCTCGGGACCGCCCGACGTGGGGGCGTCGTCGGCGATCACGATGCGCCAGCCTCGCGGCCGGAGCGACCGACCCGATCCGCGGCCTCGGGCTCGCCGGCGAAGGTGACCCGCAGGATCCCGTCGCGCAGCGACGCCGCGCCCACCGGGCGTCGACGGAGGGAGTCGGGCAGCACGATGGCCCGCCGGTAGGGACCGACGCGGACGAGCAGCTCGTCTTCACGACGGCCGATCTCCAGGTCGTCGCGCTCGGCGAAGGGCAGCTCGACCTGGAGCTCGGTGGTGCCCCCCCGCCGTGAGATGGTGAGCGGCTCGCCCTCGTGGAGCACCGCGGCCGGCTCGGCATCGGCGTAGAGGGTCGCGGCGAAGGCGCGGAGCGCATCGATGCCGACCAGCTCGTCGGGGGCCAGCTCCGCTCGGAGTATCGGCAGCGGAGCGAAGCCCTCCTCGATCGTGCGCAGGTGCTCGGCGTGGAGCTCCTTCCAACGATCGAACCACGGGTCGCTGATGGCATCGGGGAGCAGCCGGTTGGCGACCACGGCATCGACCCGGTAGCCGAACAGCGACAGGTAGGTATGGGTGCGGCGGGCTTCGGCCACCACCAGGCGCTCGGGGTTCACCACCAGGCGAACGCTCGTGCGAGCCGTGTCGGTGAGCAGCTCGCGCACCCCGTCGAGCTGGTCGTAGAAGCGCGAGGCGGTGCCGAACACCTCGTCGCCGGGCACGGGGAGCCCGGCGAGGCGACCGAGGATCGGGGAGACGACCTTGTTCACCTTGCGGCTCGCCGGGAACACCCGGCCCATGTACCACCGCAGGATCTCGGGGAGGCTCAGGAGCCGGAGCGTCTCCGCCGTGGGGGCGCAGTCGACCACCACGACGTCCCAGTCGCCCGAATCGGCGTACGACTTGATGTCGGCCAGGGCGAAGATCTCGTCGAGGCCGGGCACCACGGCGAGCTCCTCGGCCTCGATGGCCGCGACCCCCGCCCACTCGAACACCTCGAGGAGCCACGACCGGATCTCGTCCCAGCTGTCCTCCATGCGGGCCTGGGGGTCGAGCTGCTGCGCCCACAGGTTCGGGGCCAGCTCGACGGGATGGTCGCCGAGGTCGCGCGCGAACGCGTCGGACAGCGAGTGGGCCGGATCGGTGCTGAGCACGATGGTGCGCAGACCCTGGTCGGCGCAGCGCAGCGCGCTGGCCGCGGCGGTCGTGGTCTTGCCGACGCCCCCCTTGCCAGTGAACAGGAGGATCCGCACTAGGCGGCCGCCCGCTCCGCGACGGTCTTCAGCTCATCGAGGGCCGCGTGCATGATCTTGCCCTGGGTCCGGCGCTTCACGAAGCCCGGGAGCGGGATGATGAGGTCGACCTCGAGCTCGTAGGTGACCAGGGTGGCATCGACGCCCGCCGGCTCGAGCACGTAGCGGCCATCGAGCTTGCGGGTGATGTCCCCCTCGGAGAGCACCCACGACAGCACGCCCGGCTCGGCGTGGTCGTAGGCCAGCGTGTACTGGGTGGATCGCCCCATGCCCGCGGCGCGGAAGCGCACCTCGGTGGCTCGACCGTCGCTGTCGGTGTCCAGCACCTCCACCGACTTCAGGTCCCGCGCCCACTCGGGGTAGCGCGGGAAGTCGAGGAGGATCTCCATCACCACCTTCGGAGACGCGGCGATGGTGGTCTGCTCGGTGACTCGGTCGGCCATGGTCCAGGGCGCTCCAGCGGTGGGATTCGACCGCGCCGGTCGGCGCAGCCCGCGGGCCAGGCTACCTGTCGCCGTGGTCGGACCGAGGGGGGAAGGTCGCGTGGCGTGACGCCCACCACGTGATGAGGCCGATGCCCCACACCGGTGCCATGACGCCGAACGGCGGGCGGCTGACCGCGATGGCCCCGAGCGCGATGGCGATCTGCGCGTACCAGCAGCCGAGGAACCAGCGCCGGGCCTCCTTTGGCGCCGAACCGGTGAGGTAGAAGAGGCCGGCGAGGTCGATCTGCTCCTCGCGGCTGCGCCCCGCGGCGCGCACGAAGCCGATCGACCAGGCGACCGTGCCTCCGACGAACAAGATCCCGGCGACGACCAGGCCCAGGATCACCACCACGTCGGCCTCGCTCAGCGCGAGCAGGAGGGAGACCGCCAGCAGGGCCGCCGTCCCCACGAGGTCGGCCACGAGCAGCCCACGGCCTTCGATGGCGGGCAGCGCGAGGCGTGATCCAGCCCCTCCGGACGCGCTCATCGGGCCGCCACGCTCGGGAGGACGAGCGCCTTGCGGAGCCGTTCGGCGAGGAGGTCGTAGGAGAACTCGTCGGCAGCGCGTCGACGTGCGGCCCGCCCCATGGAGCGGCGCAGATCGGGGTCGATCACCAACGTTCGGAGCGCGTCCGCGAGCTGCGCCACCGATGTCGGGTCGTCGACGACCAGACCGGTCTCGCCGTCGGCCACCGCCTCGTGGGCGCCGCCCGAACGGCCGGCCACCTGCGGAACCCCGCACGCCGCCGCCTCGAGGAACACGATGCCGAACCCCTCCTGCTCCAGGCCGAGCCATCGGTTGCGGCAATCCATGGCGAACACGTCGGCGGCGCCGTAGAACGCCGGGAGCTCGTCGTCGTCGACCCGACCCACCAGGCGGACCGGAGCCCCCAGCTCCGCGACCAAGCCACGCAGGCGCGCCTCGTCGCGGCCGGTGCCACCGATCAGCACCTCCAGCTCCGGGTGGACCGGCGCCAGCCGAGCCGCCGCCCGGATCAGCACGTCCATCCCCTTGCGGGGCACGAGGCGGCTGACCGACGCGACGAGGACCGATTCCGGAGCCACGCCCCAGCGGGCCCGGGCGGCGGCGCGCTCGGCCTCGTCGGGGACCCGGAACCGCTCGGTGTCGACCCCGGGGGGCACGATCGTGGTGGGCAGCGGCCGTCCGGCCGCCCGTTCGCCCTCGGCCGCGGGGTAGCCGCCGGCGGCGATGACCACCTCTGCGCCGCGCAGGACCCGTGCGAGCGCGTGGCGAGGCCCCGGCACGCGCCCCGGCACCGTGATCTCGGCGCCGTGGAGCACCACCCCGTAGGGCAAGGCGAGCCGTGGCCCGAGGTGGCCGAGCGGAAGCGCCGGGTCGAGCAGCACCAGGTCCGCCCCGAGGCGGGCCGCGGTCTCGTCGATGCGTCGAGCGAGCGAGGCGACCGGGACCATGACCGGCTGGTCGATGCGCTCGATCTCGATGGGCGCGGCGGCATCGAACGCCGCATCGCCGTCGTGGGGCGTGGTGAGGACCGCGGCCTCGCTCGCCGGGAGGCGACGCCACAGCTCCCACAGGTACGACTGGATCCCGCCGATCTTCGGTGGGAAGTCGTTGGTGACCAACAGGTGCTTCACCCGGCTCGCCCTCGCTCGGGGACGGGCAGGGAGAGCTCGCTGCGCACCTCGGGATCGTCGTCGTCGGTCACGGCCACGAGCAGATCGTCGCATCCGAGGCGACGAGCCGACCACACGGCGGTCGCTCGAAGGAGCGGATCCGCCGACGACAGCGCGGCCTCCAACGCCCGCCGCACCTCGGGGTCGGCGCCGTCGCCCACGTTGCCCAGCACGACCAGCGCGTTGCGACGGAGGTACCGGGGATCGCGATCGGGCACGTACCAGCGCCCATGGCGCTCGAGCAGAGCGTCGTCGTCGGCACCCAACAGGTCGAGGAGGGGTGCCCATGCTCGCCCGGGATCGCCGAGCGGAACCGGTTCGCCGCGGCCGCCCGGCGCGGCTCGCCGGACCTCGAGGCGGTTCGGTGGGCACACCTCCTGGCACTCGTCGCAGCCGTAGATCCGATCGCCGAGCGCGACCCGCTGGTCGCGGGGGAACGAGCCGCGCACCTGGAGCGACCACGACAGGCAGCGACGAGCGTCGACCACGCCAGGGGCGACGATGGCCCCGGTCGGGCAGGCCGGCGCGCACCGATCGCAGGTGCCGCACCCCTCCTCCGCCGGGCCCAGTCGAGGAGCGTCCGCCAGCCCCGCGTCGGTGAGCACCGTGCCCAGCACGTACCAGCTGCCCCGCCCGGGGAGCAGCAGGTTCGCGTTCTTCCCGAACCAGCCCAACCCGGCCCGCTCGGCCACCGCCCGATCGACGAGGTGGTTCTGGTCGGCCACCACGCACGCCCGGTGCCCGTCGGCGACGAGCGCGGCGCGCACCGCATCGAGGCCGGCGAGGAGGCGATCGTGGTCGTCGGCCCACACGTAGCGCGCCACGCGTCCGACCGGACCGTCGGGTCGAGGCGGCGGATCGCGGTGGTACGACGTGGCCCCCGCGATCAGCGTGCGCACCCCGGGCAACGTCCGGCTGGGGTCGGTGGAACGGGCCGGGTTCCGGTAGGTGAACTGCATCGAGCCCTGGAGCCCCTGCGCCGCCCGATCGACCAGCGTTGCCTCCACCTCGGCGAACGGCTCCGCGGAGGCGGCACCGACGACATCGAGGCCCGCCTCGAGGCCGATCGCCTCCAACTCCGTCCACGGCCTCGTCACGGCACCATCGTCGCATCGACCGCACGCCGCACCTCAGCCCGTGGAGCGGACGTGGCGCAGCGGCGGCGCCAGCCCACCCTCCGCCAGCAGCCGCACCGCCCGAACCTCGGCCAGGTCGACCACCACCGACGACGGCTCGCCCAGCAAGAAGGTGACCACGCAATCGCCGCACGTGGGCGTGCCCTGCAGGGCGCACTCGTCGCAATCGATCCTCAGCACCGGGTCGGCCGGGGGAAGCGATGGTTCGGGGTTCAGGGGCACGGTGACCTCCAGTGCAGCGACAACGGCGTGCCGCTCCGCGAGCGGCCTCGATGACGGGACCATCCTCCCCAGGGGGTGTGACAACGAGGCGGCCCCGCCCCGCCGTCCGTGCGCACCTCGCTCCCCGACCAGCGGCCCACGCACCTCAGCCGAAGGCGCCACCCAGCGGCGGGGCTCAGCGGCGGGCGGCGGTGAGGAACGCCGCCGCCCCGATGGTGGCCGCACCCCTCGAGCGGGCGTGCGATGCCACCGCCCGGTCCGACGACACCACGACGATCGGTCGGGTCGACGGGGCGCCGTCGACGAGGTCCGCGATCACCTCGTCGGCGGTGGTGCCCGCGGGCGAGTACCGCACCCGAACGGTTCGGCTGGCCGCGGGCGAGACGACGTCGTGGTCGCCGTCGAACACCACCACGACGGTCGCACCCGACCGGGCCTGCACCCCTTCGAGCAACCCCACCACGCGTCGCCGCTCCTCCTCCAGCGCCAGCTCGCTCCAACCGGTGCGGGCGACGTTGTAGCCATCGACCAGCACGAGGTTCGCCCCATCGGCAAGCAGGTGCCGATGGGCCTCGACCGTCCCGTCGAACACCCCGGGAGGCAGCGACGGCATCGAGCGCTGCCGGCCCCGGCCGCGCCGCACGCCACCGCCCCGACCGATCTCGCCGGCAGACTGGCGACGCCCCCGGGCCGAGGGCGACGTCGCTTCGGCGCCGGGCGAGAGCCCGCCGGCGAGCTGCTCGAGCGATCGAGCGAGCGCTGCGGCCTCCCGCGCCCGGTCGACGAGCGCCCGAGCCACCTCGTCGCCTCGCTCGTCGCCTCCGGTGCGCGCCGCGGTGGCCGCCCCACCGCCCTCGGCGGCGAGGCCGCGGAGGCGTTGGAGCTCGAGCTCGACATCGCGGTTGGCCGAACGGGCCGCGTTGCGATCGCGGCGAACCTCGACCAGCGCGGCCTCCGCCTCCTTGGCATCTCGTCGAGCGGCAGCACGTTGGGCCTCGAGCTCGGCACCGACCGCTCGCTGCTCGGCCAGCTCCCGTTCCAGGTCCCGGACCTGCCGGCGAAGCTCCTTCGCCTCCGCCTCGGCACCGCGGCGGGCGGCATCCGCGTCCTTGGCGGCTCGGCGCCACTTGTCGTCGCGTGCCGGCGCCGCGCTCTCCCCCAGCCCACCTTCTGGCGTCGGCGGCGCCTCGCTGCCGACCAGCTCGTCGCGCCAGCCCACCGGCCGGTGCAGCCACAGCCAGCCGACTCGCCCGACCGCCGCCTCGTCCGGCGCGGCTTCCGCGACCCGGGCGCGGAAGATCCCGTCGTCATCGACGACGCGCGCGATCGTGCGGTACGACGTCGTGCTCAGCCGAGAGAACCCGAGAAGCGGCCGAAGCGCCGCGGGTGCAGCGATCCGCTCCTCGGCGACCTCGCCTTCGGCCGCGACCGACAGCGCGAGGCGCGCGGCGGGTCGCAGGCGCCGGTCCTCGGACCCGGGCGCGGCCGGGCCGGCGTCAGCTCTCGGCGGCGTGCTCGGCGGCACCGTCGAGGACCTCGACGCGCCCGGCGGCACCGCACCAGCGGCACTCGACCGACTCGACCTGCTCGTCGAGCACGGTCTCGTCCTCCACCGACAGCTCCCCGCCGACCGTGAAGTGGTGGTACGCCCGGGTGCGGCGGGAGGTTGTCACGTCGAAGCGGGTGAGGTTGCCGCACGAGGTGCAGCGGTAGCGAACGGGCTCGGTCACGTCAGGCATCGTACCGACCCTTCGAGCGCGAACACTTGTTCGCCGTACATCTGTTCGCTACTCTCCGGCGGGTGCAGCGGAGCTTCGACGACCTGGGCACGCCGCTCCACGAGGTCACGTTCTGCGTCCTCGACATCGAGACCACCGGGGGAACCGCGGCCGACGGCGGCATCACCGAGATCGGCGCGGTGAAGGTCTGCGGGGGCGACGTGGTCGGCACCTTCCGCACCTTCGTGAACCCCGGGCACTCCATCCCCCGCCAGATCACGATGCTCACCGGCATCACCCAGGCCATGGTGGAGGCCGCACCCACCGCGTCCGAGGTGCTGCCCACGTTCCTCGAGTTCGTCGGCGGCGGGGTCATCGTCGGCCACAACGTCCGCTACGACCTGGGCTACCTCAACGCCGCCCTCCAGCGATGCGGCCACCCCACCCTGGCGAACCGCGTGGTCGACACGCTGCGCCTGGCGCGCCGGCTCGTGCGCGACGAGGTGCCGAACTGCCGCCTGGGCACCCTCGCGAGCCGGTTCCGCCTCCCGCACCAGCCGAGCCACCGAGCCCTCGACGACGCCCTCGCCACGGCCGACCTGCTCCACCTGCTCCTCGAGCGCGCCGCCGCGTTCGGCATCTGCGGCCTCGAGGACCTCGCTCAGCTCCCCTCGCTCGCCGCGCACCCCCAGGCCGCGAAGCTCCGCCTCACCGAGCACCTGCCCCGCCAACCTGGGGTGTACCTCTTCCGAGACAGCGGCGGGCGAACGCTCTACGTCGGCAAGGCCACCGACCTGCGCGCCCGAGTCCGCTCGTACTTCGGCTCCGACGACCGGCGGAAGGTCGGCCAGCTGCTGCGAGAGGTGCAGCGGATCGACCACGTCATCTGCCCGAGCCCGCTCGAGGCGGCCGTGCTCGAGGTGCGCCTCATCCATCGCCTCGAGCCTCGGTTCAACCGCCAGGCCACCACCTGGCGTCGCTACGCGTACCTCAAGCTCACCGCCGAGGCGTTCCCGCGGCTGTCCGTGGTGAAGGCCATCCGCGACGACGGTGCGCTCTACCTCGGCCCGCTGCCGTCGTCGAAGGCGGCCAAGCGCGTGGCCGAGGCCATCGAGACCGCGGTGCCCCTTCGCCGCTGCACCGTCGCACCGAGCACGGCGAAGGCCACCCGCACCGGGCCTTGCGCTCCGGCCCAGCTCGGCGTGGCGTCGTGCCCGTGCGCCGGCGCCATCGGCGAAGCCGCGTACGCGGAGGTGGTCGACCGGGTGCGTCGTGGCCTGCTGCACGAGCCGCGCCTCCTGCTCGGACCGCTGGAGGCCCGCATGCACGCGCTCGCTGCCGAGGAGCGCTTCGAGGAGGCGGCCGACGTGCGCGACCGGGCGGCGGCGCTCGCGTCGGCGCTGCGCCGCCAGCAGCGGTTCGACGCGCTGCGGCGGGCCGGCCGGGTGGTGCTGGAGGTCGACGGCGCGTCGCGAGCGGAGCTGCTGCGAGGACGGCTGCAGCGCACCTGGACGGTCACCCGCGCCGGCATCGCCGAGGTTCCGCTCCCCCTCGACCTCGATCCGGCCGCACCCGACCGCCTCGACCCGACGCCCCTCCCCGACGATCCCACCGCGCCAGGCGCCCCGCTGCCCAAGGCCCTCGCCGACGAGCTGGCGTGCGTCGCCCAGTGGGTCGACCGCCAAGGCCACCGCATCCGCATCCTCGAAGCCGATGCGTCGCTCACCCCGCTGGGGCCACCGCTGCCGACCTACGAGCCGCCCGTCGGCGCCCGACGCTGAGCCGGTACCCTCGACGCCGTGAAGTGGGCGCTGCTCGGGTTCCTCAGCACCACCGGTGTCGTGATCGTGGGCCTGTGCATCGTGGCGCTGCTCGCTCGGAGCCGGATGCGTCGTCGTCACCGCGTCGATCCCGCGATCGCCACTGCCGCGCCCGCGACCTGGATGGTCGATCCCCGCCAGGCCGCCCGCATCCACCGGCGCCTCGCCGCCGTGGGCCGCCTGGCCGGACGGGTCGCCGACGACCATCGCGCCCCGAAGCGACTGGGGCGTCGGGCACCGGAGCAACCTCCGCTCGTCGGCGTCGCCACGGATCTGCGGACCGCCGCCGTCCAGCTCGACCACCAGGTCTGCCGGGTGGCGATGCTGGCACCGGCGGCCCGTCGACCCCACCTGGATCGGCTCGCCGCGGCCACCCGCGACCTCGAGCGCGCCGCAGCCCGGCTCGAGTCCATCAGCGCCACGGTCCTCGCGCCACCGGTGCTGGCCACCGAGGCGCACGACATCACCGACCTCGCCGCGCAGCTCGACCGCCTCGCCGAAGCCCACCGCCTCCTCGTCGAGATCGACGAGCGGAACGGGTTGGTGACACCCGTCGCCCGCTCGCCCCAGACCCAGCGGGCCGCGCGGGCGAACTGAGGCGAGCAAGGGGCGCGTCCTTGCGCCCCCTTCGGCCAGGGGGCCCGCTCACCCCGAGCGGGCGACTCAGGCCTCGGGCGACGACTCCGCGGCCTTCGCCTCCTGCGACACCGCCGCCAGCGTCTCGAGCACCGCGGCGGCCCTGCCCTCCTCGAGGGCGGAACGAGCCAGGTCGATGCCCGCCGGGAAGTCGTCCACCACGCCGCCGACGATGAGGCCCGCGGCGGCGTTCAGCACCACGATGTCGGCCTTGGGGCCGGGCTGCCCGCCGAGGATCTCCCGGGCGAGGCGGGCGTTCACCTCGGGCGCCCCACCCCGGAGGTCGTCGGGCTCGGCACCGGCGAGGCCGAGTGCCTTGGGGTGCAGGTCGTAGGTGCGGACCTGCCCGTCGCGCAGCTCGTGGATGGTGGAGCTGGTGGTGACGGTGAGCTCGTCGAGCCCGTCGTGGGCGAAGACGACCATCGCTCGCTCGGCGCCGTTCTCCGCGAGCACGTCGATCATGCGGTCGGCCATCGCCGGGTCCGACACCCCGGTCATCTGGCGCCGGACCCGGGCGGGGTTCGCCAGCGGGCCGATGAAGTTGAACACGGTGGGGATCCCCATCTCGCGGCGCGGCGGGCCGGCGAAGCGCATGGCGGCGTGGTAGCGGGGTGCCAGGCAGAACCCCATCCCCGCCTCGGACACGCACCGGGCCACGCCCTCGGGGCCGAGATCGACCGCCACGCCCAGCGCCTCGAGCAGATCGGCCGTGCCGCACAGCGACGACGCCGCCCGGTTGCCGTGCTTGCACACCCTGCCGCCGGCGCCGGCCACCGTGAGCGCGGCGAGGGTGGACACGTTGATCGAGCCGCTGCCGTCACCGCCCGTCCCCACCAGGTCGATGACCCCGGAGGCATCGGCGAGCTCGACCGGCACCGCCCGATCGAGCATCGCGGACACCATCCCGAGCAGCTCACCGGTGGTCTCGCCCTTCATCCGCAGGGCGACGATGTAGCCGGCGATCTGCGCGGGCGTCGCCTCGCCGTCGAGGATCTGACCCATCGCGGCGGCAGCAGTGGCCCGGTCGAGGTCGGTTCGGCGGGTCAGCGAACCGAGGACCGCCGGCCAGCCGCCCAGGTCGTCCCAGGCGGTCGGCGTCGGAGCAGCGGGGATGTCGGAAGCCATGGCCGACAGCTTGGCAGCCGCGCCGACCCCTCCCCACCGAGTACCGCTCCAATCCTGGGGCGGCGGTCGGCTGGCGACCACTCGGGATGGTGGCAGGGATCGTCAGGCCGGGGGCATTGCAGCCATGCCTAGGGTGGCGCACACTCGGGGCCATGGCACCTGCCCGACCGACCCGCACGCCTCGCACCGTCCTCGTGGTCGCCTTCGACGGGCTGCAGCTGCTCGACCTCGCCGGTCCGGTCGAGGTGTTCGACGGCGCGAACCGTCGCGACGACGCAGCCCACTACAACGTGCGCGTCGCCACCCGAGACGGCCGCCGGGTCCGATCCACCAGCGGCGTCGAGATCGGCGCCGACCTCGCCCTCCGCGATGCACCCGCAGCCTTCGACACGCTGGTGGTCGTGGGCGGCAGCGGCACGAGGGGCCTCCTCGCCGACGAGCCCTTCCTCGCCGAGCTCCGCCGCCTCGCCGCCCGGGCCCGCCGCGTCACGTCGGTCTGCTCCGGGTCGCTGCTGCTCGCCGCGGCCGGCCTGCTCGACGGGCACCGGGCCACCAGCCACTGGTCCACCTGCGACCTGCTCGGGCGGCTCGGCGAGAGCATCGAGGTGGAGGCCGATCAGATCTTCGTCCACGACCGCGACCGCTGGACCTCCGCCGGCGTGACCGCGGGCATCGACCTGGCCCTCGCCCTCGTGGAGGACGACCTCGGGGTGGAGCTCGCCCACCAGATCGCCGGCTGGCTCGTGGTGTTCGCCCGTCGGCCCGGTGGCCAGTCCCAGTTCAGCGCCCAGCTGCGGGCGCAAGCGGCCCGGGAGCCAGCGATCGCCGAGCTGCAGCGGTGGCTCCCCGACCACCTCGCCGAAGACCTGACGGTCGACGCGCTCGCCCGCCGTGCCGCCATGAGCCCGCGCAGCTTCGCCCGGACGTTCAAGGCCGAGACCGGCACCACGCCCGCCGCCCACGTCGAGGAGCTCCGCGTCGAAGCGGCACGCCGACTCCTCGAGACCACCGACCTCACCGTGGGGGCAGTGGCGAGCCACGTCGGCTTCCGCCACGCCGAGACGCTCCACCGGGCGTTCGTGCGCCGCGTCGCCACGACGCCCGATCGCTACCGGCAGCACTTCGCGCATCGCCCCTCCCCCGCGCCCGTCTCCGCCTGACCACCCACCAACCACCAACCACCAACCACCCGAGGAGCACCGCCGTGCAGATCGCCATCGGCCTCTATCCCGAGTTCACCGCGCTCGACGCCATCGGGCCGTACCAAGTCCTGAGCCAGGTCCCCGACGCCGAGGTGGTGCTGTGCGCCGCCGAGGCCGGGCGCGTGTCCGACGACAACGGCCTGCTGCACCTCGAGGTCGAGCGGACCTTCGCCGACGTGCCGACGCCCGACATCACCCTGGTGCCCGGCGGGTTCGTGACCCGCCGCCTCGCACGGGACCGCCATCCCATCGTCGACTGGCTCGCCGCCGCGCACGAGACGACGACGTGCACGACCTCGGTCTGCACGGGGGCACTGCTCCTCGGGGCCGCCGGGATCCTCGACGGCCTCGACGCCACCACCCACTGGTTCGCGTACGACGAGCTCGCCCGCTACGGCGCGCACCCCACCGAGCAGCGGGTCGTGCGCCAGGGGAAGGTGTGGACAGCGGCCGGGGTGAGCGCAGGCATCGACCTGGCGCTGACGCTGGTGGCCGAGCAGTGGGGACCGATGGTGAGCCAGGCGATCCAGCTCGGCATCGAGTACGACCCCCAGCCCCCGTTCGACGCGGGCGCGCCCAGCAAGGCCGACCCGGAGGTCCTCGCCCTCGTCCGAGCGATCAGTGAGGGCAAGGAAGCGTCGGCGCTCGACGGCTGATCGCCACGACGGCGAAGGCTGACGGGAGGCCGCCGAGCGGTCAGCGATCGACCCGCACGCCCCTGACCCCGGGCCGAAGTGCCACGACCGTCCACGCCCGATCCAGCTCGACGAGGGCGGTGGCGAGCTCGCGCCCCGAAGGGCCGGAGGCGGAGGCCAGCACGGTCAGCGAGCCCCCGTCGCCGCCGGCACCGTTGACCTTCCACCCCACCGCACCCAGCGCGCGAGCCGCGTCGATCGCGGCGCGGTGGGGTCGGCCCACGAGGTCGGGGTGCAGCGCCGCCTGCGCGCTCGTGGACTCAGCCAACACCTCCCCCCACCGCTCGAGGTCACCCGATCGCAAGGCATCGGCGGCCTCGCCAGCCAGCACCGAGAGGCGCTGGAGCGCCTGGCGGGCCCGGTCGTGCTCGGCTCCCGAGCACGTGACGACGTCCTGGATCACCTGGGCGTGCACCTGGGAGGAGTCGTGGGGGCCGAACGCCACGGTCACCAGCCGGTTCCCCATCTCGTCGAACACGCCCGGGGCCACGTCGACGGCTTCGTGGCGCACCTGCGGGTACGGACCGATGGCGAGCAGGCCAACCCCGCCCATGGCCGCCGCCCACTGGTCCTGCACACCGGCCTGACGACCGGCCCGTTCGGTCTCGACGTCGTGGGCGAGGACCGCGATCTGCTCGGGGGTGCGCTCGCCACCGGCCACGAGCGAGTCGAGCGCGGCGAGGATCCCCACCACCACCGAGGCCGAGGTGCCGAGCGACGCGCCCGCGGGCACCGACGAGGTCACGACCAGCTCCACCCCGAGACCGTCGAGGTCGATGCCGTCGAGCACCGCCACGACGGCGTGGGCCAGCAGCGGGTGCGACTCGGATGGCCGGACGGTCTGCCCGACGAGCACCTCCACCGGCGCCGTCGACGGAAGCGACGGCGCCAGCAACCGAGCCCGGACCGACTCGTGGCCGAGGTCCGCTCTCGGGACGGTCCGAGCCGCCACCTCGATCGCCGGGCCGACGGCGACGTGGCACACGCGCCCGGGCGACCCGAACCAGGTGTCGGTCCACCCACCCACGTCGGCGAGCCGGACGGGGACGGTGGCGACCACGCGGTCGCCAGCCGCGACCTCCCCGCTCATCGCCGACCGCGCCTCATCGTCTGGGTCAGTCCCACCAGAGATCGTGGGCGAGCACGCCTCGGGCGATGAGGCCGAGCTGGACCTGCGAGGTGCCCTCCACGATCGTGAGCTGCTTGGCGTCGCGGTAGTAGAGCTCGGTCATGTGGTCCTTCATGTAGCCGGCGGCGCCGAGCAACTGGAGGGCGATGTTGGATGCCTTCACCCCGACCTCGGTGGCGTAGTACTTCGCCATCGACAGGAAGGGCACGAACTCCTTGGTGAACTGGCCCCGGTCGGCCATCCACGCCGCCCGGTAGGTGAGCAGCCGCGCCGCCTCGATCTCGGTGGCCACCTGGGCGATCTGCCATTGGATGCCCTGCATGTCGGCGATGGTCTTGCGGAAGGCGGCGCGCTCCTTCACGTACTCCGTGGCGTACATGAGCGCACCCTCGGCGAGGCCGATGCCGCGGGCCGCGACGATCGGGCGCATCGAGTTGAGCCCTTGCATGGCGAGCTGGAAGCCGCCGATCTCGCCGATCACGTTGGCCGCCGGCACCCGCACGTTCGTGAGGAGGAGCTCCCCGGTGTCCACCCCTCGCACGCCCATCTTGCGGTCGGTGGACCCGACCTCGACGCCCTCCCACCCGCGCTCGACGACGAACGCGGAGATCGAGTTGTGGTTGCGCTCGGTGACGTCGTCGGAGGTCTTGGCGAACACCGTGTACCAGTCGGCCTGCACGACGCCCGAGATCCAGCACTTGGTGCCGTTGAGCACCCACTCGTCGCCGTCTTGCACGGCCTTCGTGCGCATGCCCATGACGTCGGAGCCCGCCTGCGGCTCGCTCAGGCAGAACGCGGCGCGCTGCTCACCCGACGCGATCGGGGCGATGTAGCGCTCGTTCTGCTCCTTCGAGCCGGCGATCATCACCGGCCCGGTGGGCAGGCGCGTGAGCAGCAGCATGAGCGCCGCGGTGTTCGAGTACTTCGCCACCTCCTCGATGGCGATCGTCAGCCCCAAGATCCCGGCACCGCCGCCGCCGAGCTCGGTCGGGATGCACAGCCCGAGCAGCCCAGCGTCGCGGAACACCTCGAACAGGTCTTGGGGGTACTCCCCCGACTCGTCGATCTCGCGGGCCCGCGGCTTGACCTTGTCCTGCGCGATGCGCCGACACGTCTCCTGCAGCGCCTGAAGTTCGTCCGAGAGCTGGAAGTCCATGGCCCGGGACGGTACCGCCGGACCTACAGGCGCTTCACCATCGCCACCTGGCGGAGGCGCGGGTCGAGCTCGTAGGGGATCGACGCCCCCGTGGGCTCGAAGCCCTGCGCGACGTAGAAGGCCTTGGCGAACTCGTTGCGCTCCACCACCCACATCCGCAGCCGATCCGCGCCGATGGTGCGGGCCCACCCGGCCACGGCGTCGAGCAGCGCGGGAGCGACGCCGACGTCGCGGAACCCCGGCGCCGACCAGAGGCCCACCAGGTTCACGATGCCGCTCTCGTTCGCGTAGGCGCCGAGCAGCCCGATCGGATCGGCATCCTCCGACGCGGGGGCGTCGGGGGTGGCGAAGAACGTGGCCTGGAGGCCTCCCGAGGAGTTGGCGGCCGCGGCTTCGCTCCAGTGGTCGTCGGAGCGAGCGGCGGTGCGAGCCACCGTCGTGGTGGCGTCGCCCGGCGAATCGGCGAGGGCAGCCAGCCGGATGGAGCGCAGGCGCTGGCCTTCGTCGGCTCGGATGCGACGAACGGCGAACACGCCGGGGACCCTACGCGGTGCGTCGGCGCTGGCGGATGATGCGTCGCCGCTCGCGCTCGGTGCACCCGCCCCACACCCCGTCCTTCTCCCGGCGGGCGAGGGCGTACTCGAGGCACGCCTCCTGCACCGAGCACCCTTCGCACACCTGCTTGGCGGTGTCCGCCTCCTCGTCGGTCTCCGGATAGAAGACCTGGGGGTCGAGACCGTGGCAGGCAGCCTTCGTGCGCCAGGACAGGTTCATGCTGGAGGGTCGCTCCCTCGGAGGGATGGGTCTGGGTTGACGACGTGGACTCGAGGCCCGCGCCCGGCTCGTGGCTGCGAGGGGCACCCGGGAGGACATGCCCGAGACCGGCCGCACCGCACGAAGGGCCGAGTATGGCCGCCCGCGCGGCGGGGTGTCCACACCGAGGTCCGCCCACGTCAGGGACCCGTCAGGCGCCCGTCACGAACCTCGCCCCGACCGGCGGGCGACGCGGCGGAGGGGCGAGATCCACGGGGCGACCCGTAGGATCGCCCCCATGACCGGAGCACCCTGGTTCGACCGCGACGACGCCCTCCGTCGCTTGGCCGACGACCCCTTCGACGTCCTCGTGGTGGGTGGCGGCATCACCGGGGTCGGCACCGCCCTCGACGCCGCGTCGAGGGGCCTGCGCACCGCGCTGATCGAGCGCGACGACTTCGCCTCGGGCACGTCGTCGAAGTCCTCGAAGCTGGCCCACGGCGGGCTCCGCTACCTCCAGCAGGGCGAGATCCGCCTCGTCTACGAGGCGCTGCACGAGCGCCAGCGGCTCATCGCCAACGCCCCGCACCTCGTGAAGCTGCTCCCGTTCCTCCTCCCCGTGTTCAAGGGCAGCGGCGGGGTCATCAACAAGAAGCTCGCCCGAGCCCTCGGCGTGTCCATGTGGATGTACGACCTCACGGGCGGCGCCCGCATCGGCAAGTTCCACGAGCGCCTCTCGCCCGAGGAGGTGCTCGCCCACATGCCCACCCTCCCGGCCGACAAGGTGGCATCGAGCTACCTGTACCACGACGCCACGGTCGACGATGCCCGGCTGTGCGTCACCGTGGCCCGCACCGCGGCCATCGAGTTCGGGGCGGTGGCGGTCAACGGCACCGAGCTCGTCGGGATCGACAAGGACGCGAGCGGGAGGGTGCGCGGGGCGACGGTGCGCGCCGACGGGGACGACATCGCGGTGCGCTGCTCCTCGATCGTGAACGCCGGCGGCGTGTGGTCCGACGAGGTCCGAACGCTCGACGAGGGGGTCGACCCCGACTCGATCCGACCGGCGAAGGGCATCCACATCACGGTGCCGTGGGACAAGGTGCGCAACGACGTCGCCGTGGTGGTCCCGGTGCCGAAGGACAAGCGGGCGATCTTCGTGGTGCCGTGGGGCGACCTCACCTACATCGGCACCACCGACACCGACTACGACGGGCCCAACGACGACCCGCCGGTCACCCGGGAAGACGTCGACTACCTGCTCGGTGCCATGCGCTTCACCGGCATCACCGACAAGGACGTGCTCGGCTCGTGGGCGGGTCTGCGTCCGCTGGTGAAGAGCGCGTCGAGCGGTCGCACCGCCGACCTCTCACGCCGCCACAAGGTGGTGGCGTCGCCGTCGGGCGTGGTGTCGGTCACCGGCGGCAAGCTCACCACCTACCGCGAGATGGCAGCCGACACCGTCGATGAGGTCGTCCGCCAGCTCGGGTCGAAGGCGCCCGGGGTGGCCCACCGGTCCCGCACCAAGAAGCTGCGGCTGCGCGGGGCGGAGGGCTACGAGGCGCTCGACGCCAGCAGCGATCCCGTCACCACGCACCTCGCCAACCGCTACGGCGGCGAGGCGCGCACGGTGCTCGCGCTGGCCGAGGCGGACCCGACCCTGCGCGACCCGCTCGTGGCCGGCCTCCCCTACCTCCGGGCCGAGGCGGTGTACGCCGCTCGCCACGAGATGGCCCGATCGGTCGACGACGTGCTGAGCCGACGCACCCGTGCCCGCCTGCTCGCGAGGGATGGGTCCGCGGCAGCCGCCGACGACGTGGCGTCGCTCATCGCCCCCGTCCTCGGGCTGAGCGAGGAGGCGGCTCGTGAGCAAGCCGCCGCCTACCGCCGCGCGGTCGAGCACGAGCGCACCACGGCCGAGCTCCCCGAGACCGCCCTCGACGCGTCGCTCGGCGCCTGACCGACGTGCGCTCGCTCACCGTCGCCGCCGTCCAGGTGTCGATGGGGAGCGACGCGTCCGCCAACCGAGACCAGGCCGAGGCCGCGGTGCGCGACGCGGCCGCGCAAGGCGCGCAGGTCGTGCTCTTGCCCGAGCTGTTCGAGGGCCCGTACTTCTGCATCGACCAGGTGGCGGAGCACCTCGAGCTGGCGCGTCCCGTCGAAGGCCACCCGACCATCGAGCGGTTCGCGGCGCTCGCCGCCGAGCTCGAGATCGTGCTGCCGGTCAACGTGTACGAGCGGGCGGGCCAGGCAGCGTTCAACACCGTGGCCATGGTCGACGCGGACGGCTCGGTGCTCGGCACCTACCGCAAGAGCCACATCCCCGACGGACCGGGCTACACCGAGAAGTACTACTTCTCCCCTGGCGACACCGGCTTTCGAGCCTGGCCGACCCGTCACGGGGTGATCGGCCTGGCGATCTGCTGGGACCAGTGGTTCCCCGAGGCCGCCCGAGCGATGGCCCTCCAAGGCGCCGAGGTGCTGCTCTACCCCACCGCGATCGGCAGCGAACCGCCCGACCCCTCTTGGGACTCGAGCGGCCACTGGCAGCGGGTCATGCAGGGCCACAGCGCCGCCAACCTGGTGCCGGTGGTGGCCGCCAACCGGTGGGGCCACGAGGTGGGCATCGACGGCGAACGCGAGATCACCTTCTACGGATCGTCGTTCATCACCGACCACACCGGCGCCAAGGTGGCCGAGGCGCCACGAGACGCCGACGCGTCGATCGCCGCGACGTTCGACCTCGACCAGCTCGCCGCCGAGCGCCACGCCTGGGGCCTGTTCCGCGATCGCCGACCCGACCTGTACGGGCCGCTGCTCACCCTCGACGGCACCAGCAACCCGCGGCCGTGCTGACGGGCAGGTTCTGATGGGACGGCTGACGATGCCCGCGGAGCTCGAGCCGCACGAGCGCACCGTGCTGTGCTGGCCGTGCCGCGAGGAGATCTACCCGGGTGGGCTCATGGACGAGGCACGGGAGGCGCACGCCTTGCTGGCCCAGACCATCGCTCGGTTCGAGCCGGTCACGATGATCGCTCGCCCGGAGCACGCGCCCGACGCCGCCGAGCGATGCGGACCCACCGTGGAGGTGGTGGCCCTCGCGCTCGACGATTCGTGGTTCCGCGACACCGGCCCCATCTACGTGTTCGACGGCGACGAGCGGGTCGCGCTCGACTTCGAGTTCAACGGGTGGGGCGCCAAGTTCGCCCCGTGGGACGCGGATGCCGCGCTCGCGTCGGCGTGGGCCGAGCGTGCCGGCCACCCGGTTCGCCACGTCCCCCTCGTGTTCGAGGGCGGATCGATCTCCGTCGACGGGGCGGGCACCGGCATCACCACGATGCAGTGCCTCCTGCACCCGAACCGCAACCCTGCGCTCACGATGACCGAGATCGAAGACGTGGTGTGCGACTCGCTGGGCCTCCACGCCCTCGTCTGGCTCCCGTACGGGCTGGCCCTCGACGACGACACCGACGGACACGTCGACAACGTCGCCGCCTTCGTGCGCCCCGGGCGCGTCCTCGTCCAGGGGTGCGACGACCCCGACGAGGCCGACTTCGTGCGGATGGACGTGAACCGGCGGGTGGTCGACGGCCACGTCGACGGCGATGGCGAGCGCCTCGAGGTGGTGGAGGTCCCGACCCTCCCGTTCGTCGAGCGCGACGGCCAGCGGGTGGCGGTGCCCTACCTGAACCTCTACGTCGGCAACGGCTTCGCCATGGTCCCGACGTGCGGCCACCCGGCCGATGACGAGGTGCTGTCGCTCATCGCCTCGGAGCTTCCCGGCCGCGAGGTGATCGGCCTGGAGATCGGCTCGATCCTGGCCGTCGGCGGCGGAGGCATCCACTGCGTCACCCAGCAGGTCCCGGCCCCTCGGCGGTCCCGTCCGTCCTAGGGTGCGGCCCCGATGACGCCCTCGCCGCTCCCCGGCTCCCCCACCCCACCGATCGAGATCGCCGGCGGTGCCGCCGCCGCTTCGGGTCGGCTCACCGCACCCGTCGTGCTGCTCGACGACGAGTTCCTCGGTCGCCTCGAACAGGCGTGCCCCGACGTGCGCCTCGACCCCGGCGAACGGGCGGAGGCGAGCCGCGACTGGTGGCCCCTCGCGATGGTCTGGGCCACCGAGGGCAAGGTCGGCCAGGTGGCGGGCGCGATCGCCCGCCCGACCACGACCGACGAGGTGGCCGCCGTGCTGCGCCTCTGCGACGACAGCCGGGTTCCGGTCACCCCTGCGGCCGGTCGATCGAGCGTCGTCGGCGGCACCATCCCGGTGCACGGTGGGGTGCTGCTCGACCTCACCGCGATGTCGGGCATCGAGGAGGTCGACGCCACCTCGGGCATCGTCGGGGTGCTCGCCGGCACCTTCGGCGACGCCTTCGAGGACGAGCTCCAGGCCGAGCACGGGCTCACGGTGGGCCACTGGCCTCAGTCGATGTCGCTCTCCACCGTCGGCGGTTGGATCGCCTGCCGGGGCGCCGGCCAGCTCTCCAACCGCTACGGCAAGATCGAGGACATCGTCCTCGGCCTGGAGGCCGTGCTGGCCGACGGGACCGTGGTGCGCACCGGTGGTCAGCCGCGCGAGGCCGTCGGGCCCGACCTCACCCGGTTGTTCGTCGGCGCCGAGGGCACCCTGGGGGTGATCACCCGGGCGTGGCTCCAGGCCTGGCCCAAGCCCACCGCCACCGCTCGGGGCGCCTGGAGCTTCCCGACCTTCGCCGGCGCCCTCGACGCCATGCGTCGCACCATCCAGCGAGGGGCACCGGTCGCGGTGCTGCGGCTCTACGACGGCGTCGAGTCCGAGCGGAACTTCGGCGAGCTCGGCGTCGAGGCCACCGACAACGTGCTGCTGGCCTACGACGAGGGCGACGAGACGATGGTCGCCGCCGCCATGGCCGTGGTCGAGGCCGAGTGCGCCGACGCCACCCGCCTCGACGACGCCCTGGTCGAGCGCTGGTTCGGCCATCGCAACGACGTCGCCGCGCTGGAGGCCCTGATCTCGAAGGGGTACGTGGTCGACACCATGGAGATCTCCGCGCCGTGGTCGAGGCTCGACGCCATCTACGAGGCGGCCACCGCGGCCATCGCCGCCGTGCCGGGCACGCTGGCGGCGTCCGCGCACCAGTCCCACTCCTACCCCACCGGCGCGTGCCTGTACTTCACCTTCGCCGGGGCGGTGGAGCCAGACCAGCGCGAGGCGTACTACCGCGACGCCTGGGATGCCGGCACGCGAGCGGTGCTGGCCAACGGTGGCTCGCTCAGCCATCACCACGCGGTGGGCCTCAACCGGGCGCGGTTCGTGGCCGAGGCGCTCGGCACTGGCACCGAGGTCCTCGCTCGCATCAAGGCGGCGCTCGACCCCAACGGCATCAGCAACCCCGGCAAGCTCGGCCTGGCCGACCCGTTCGGCGGCCAGCCGTGGCCGGCGGGGTGACCGAGCCTCCCGCACCCGCCGCGGCGGGTCGGGTCGACCGGCTGGTGGTGCTGCGCGCCGCAGCGTACGGCCAGCTCCTGGCCATGCCGGGAGCGCTGGTGAACTCGGCGGTGAGCGGCCGAGACGGCGCCTCCGATGCCGCGCTCGCGCTCTCCTTCCTCGCCGTGGTCGCCGGGTTCGCCGTCGCCGGGTTCGCCGCCGGGCGCAACGCCACCCACGACATCGCACGGCACGGAGCGTTCGCTGGGCTCGTGGCGTTCGTGCCCGTGGAGCTGCTCGCCATCCTCGGGAGGCTCGACCGGGGCGACCCGATCCGCCTGCTCACGATCGTCGTGCACGCCGCCATCGCCGCCTCGCTCGCCATGGGGGTCGCCCGCCTGGGCGCTCGCCGCCGCTCTGCCACCGCCGCCACCGATGGCGCCGCGCCCGCCCCGCACCCGTCAACCACGCCCGACCGGGAGGACCGATCGTGAAGCTGCTCGTCGTCGACATCGGGACCAGCGGGGTGCGCGCCGCGGTCGTGACCCCCGAGGACGGGGTCGTCAGCTCCCACCACCGGGAGGTGCTGCCATCGTCTCCCGCCCCGGGGATGGTCGAGTTCGACGCCGTCGCCCTCGCCGATGCGGTGGTCGACGTCGCACGCGTCGCGTCCGCCGACGCCGGTGAGGTCGCCGCCGTCGGCATCGCCAACCAGCGCGCCTCCACCGTCGTGTGGGACCGCACGACCGGCGAGCCGGTGGGCCCGGGCCTGGGGTGGCAGGACCTTCGGACGGTGATCGACTGCCTGATGCTCGCCGGCGAAGGGCTCCGCCTGGCGCCGAACCTGCTCGCCACCAAGGCCGCGCACCTGTGGAACGAGGTCGATCCCGACCGCAGCCGTGACCTGTGCATCGGCACGGTCGACAGCTGGGTGGCCTGGACCCTGTCGCAGGGGGCGGTGCACGTCACCGACGCCACCAACGCCGCCCTCTACGGACTTCGCACCCACGACCAGCAGCGCTGGCACGCGGATGCGCTCGAGATCCTCCGGCTCCCCGAGCGCAGCCTCCCTCAGGTCGTCGACTCGATCGGCGTGATCGGCCAGGCCACCGTGCTCGACGGGGCGCCACCCATCGCCGGCATCCTCGGCGACCAGCAGGCATCCCTGCTCGGCCAGGGCTGCGTCGCACCAGGTCAGGCGAAGGTCACGTTCGGCACCGGCGGCATGCTCGACCTCTGCCTCGACGAACGTCCGGCGTTCGAGACCCAGGGCTCGGGCGGGACCTTCCCGATCGTCACCCGCGGGGTCGGCGGCGGCCGCCGGTGGGGCCTCGAAGCGGTGATGCTCGCCGCTGGCACGAACATCGAGTGGCTGCGCGACGACCTGGGCATCATCGACTCGGCCGCGGATTCCCACGAGGTGGCGGCCCGGTGCGCGTCGAGCGACGGCGTGGCCTACGTGCCCGCCCTCCTCGGGCTGGGCGCCCCCATCTGGGACTACGGGGCGCGCGGCGCGCTGCTCGGCCTGACCAGGGGGAGCGGGCGGCCCCAGATCGTGCGCGCCGTGCTGGAGGGCATCGCCCAGCGAGCCGCGGACCTCGTGGAGGCCGCCGAGCGCGACAGCGGGATGCAGATCCCCTCCCTGCGGGTCGACGGCGGGATGACCGCGAACCCCACGTTCCTGCAGGCCCTCGCCGACGCGACCGCTCGTCCGATCGAGGTCTCACCCGAGCGCGAGGCCACGACCCTCGGCGCCGCGTACGCGGCGGGGCTCGCGGTGGGCGCGTGGCCCGACGAGCAGGCCATCGCCTCGATCTGGAGCCCGGCGTCGGTGGTGGAGCCCGCCGGGACCTTCGATCGCGAGCGGTGGGCCGACACGGTCCGGCGAGCTGGCGAGTGGTTCCCCGATCTGTCCGCCATCTCGTTCTAACCTTCCCGGCGGCCACCGCGGCCGGGGAGCTTCGCCCGCCTCGCTTGGACGCGACCCCATCGCGGTGACCATGCTTCTCTCCGGCGCCTGCTGGGCGCCACCGACCGTCATCCCTCAGGAGGAACACGTGCCGATCGACCAGTCGACGCCACCGGCTGCAGGCACCAGCCGTCGCACCTTCCTGGTGCGCTCCGCCCTGGGTGGGGCGCTCGCCGCCGCCGGGGTCGCCGCACCCACCGCCGGCCTGTTGCCGTTCGGTGGCCCGATCAGCTTCGCCGGCGCCCAAGACGACGACCTGATCATCGACGCCGACTACGCCGGCTTCGCGATCCCGTTGGAGCTCGCGGCGGTGCAGGCCTACGAGAAGGTCCTCGCCACCACCCCCGCCGTGCTCGACGACGACGCCACCGCGTACGCCCGCGCGTTCCAGTCGCACCACCAGAGCGTGGCCACGACCCTGGCCACGCTCTTGGCGGAAGGGGCCGACACGCCCTCCGCCGACGAAGATGTCGCCGCCCAGATCAGCGCCACCGGCGACGCCGCCGCCATCGCTGGCAGCCTCGCCTCGCTCGAGGACAGCCTCGCGGCCACGCACCTGGCGGTCATCCCCCAGCTCCGAGATGCCATCACGGCCAAGCTCGCCGCCCAGATCGCCGGGATCGAGTCGCAGCAGGCCACCGTCCTCGGGCTCGCGGCCGGCACCGCCCTGGAGGCGTTGACGCCCGCGGAGGCCCCCACCGAAGCGGCGATCGAGTACGCCGCACCCGCCGAGGCCGACGCCACCGACGAGACCACCACCACCGAGGCCGGCGCCGACACGACGACCACGGAAGCCAACTGAGCGCCGGGACGACCAGGAGACCTCGCATGACCACCAACGACCAGATCGCGTCCCGCCGCCAGGCCCTGCGCATCGGTGGCCTCGGCGCCGCCGCGGCCGCGTTCCTCGCCGCCTGCGGCACGAAGGACCACAGCACCCCGGGCCAGTCGGGCGTGGACCCCACCACCACCCTCGTCACCCCCACGGTGCCCGTCGCGGCCCCGTCCGAAGACGACCTCGCCACGGAGCTCACCAACCTCCGCACCGCCACCTCGCTCGAGCTCGTCGTCGCCGAGGCGTACGGCACGTACGGCGGCAAGCTCGAGGACGCCGACCTCCAGGCAGCCGCCGTTCGCTTCGCGGCCGACCACACGACCCTCGCCGACGAGTTCTCCAACGCCATCGAGAGCGCGGCAGACCGCGTCGACGAGCCCAACGCGTGGGTGCAGGAGAACCTCATCGATCCGATCGCGGGGCTGATGACCTCCGATGCCGCCATCGCGGACATGTTCTCGGACCTCGAGAGCATGCTGGCCGCCACCTACATCGCTGCGGTCCAAGAGGCCACCACCGGTGAGTGGCGCGGCCGCTTCGCCACCATCGCCTCCGGCGCTGCCCGCCGCTCGGCCGCGCTCGGCGGCGGCGGCACCGGCGAGGCGCCCTCCTCGGCGCTCTTCCCGAGCCGCGATCTGGTGAGCAACCAGGCGAAGCTCGCTGGCGAGTCCGAGGACACCGCTGCCGAGGGCGACGACACGACCACCACCACCGAGGGCGAGTAGCCCCCGTCGGGCTCCGCTCGCCGCTGCGCCCGCAGCGGGCTGGCCGAGCCCACGACGTGCCAGACTGGCGCCGACGATGAGTCGGCCGGGTGGCCGCGGCGCCCGACCCGTGAGGGAAGGACGTCGAGGAAGGTCGGGACTCCACCGAGCACGATGCTGGCGCGAGCCAGGTGGGAGCGATCTCACGGATCGGGCAACAGAGAACAGACCGCCGATGGCCGGCGACGGCACAGGCAAGGGTGAAACGGTGCGGTAAGAGCGCACCAGCGGTCGGGGCGACCCGGCCGGCTCGGCAACCCCCATCGGGAGCAAGGTCGAAACGAGGGCAGGGCTGCTCGTCCGCCCCTCCCCGGAGGGACCCTCAGGTGGACCGCACAGATGGATGGTCGCCCATCGGGACCCCGGCAACGGGCCCGAGGACAGAATCCCGCCTACAGGCCGACTCATCGTCACCAACTACCGTCGCCCGACGTGACCGACCTCGCCGCCCCCTCCCCCGACGATGCCTCCGACCAGCCCGTGCTGCTGGTCGACGACCTTCCCGGCGCGCGGGTGCTCACCTTCAACCGACCCGACCAGCTCAACGCGTTCAACCAGCGGCTCTGGTACGAGCTCACCGCTGCGCTCGCGGAAGCGGCCGAGGACGACGACGTCCGTTGCGTCGTGCTCACCGGCACCGGCCGCGGCTTCTGTGCCGGCCAAGACCTCGGCGAGATGGCCGACCCATCGGTGTTCGCCGACCAGGAGCCCGGCTACCAGCGGCTCATGCCGGTGCTCGAAGCGTTCCCGAAGCCCATCGTGGCCGCCGTGAACGGCATCGGCGTCGGGATCGGGCTCACGATGCTGCTCCACTGCGACCTCGTGCTCATGGCCCGCAGCGCGCGCCTGAAGGTCCCGTTCCTCAGCCTGGGGGTCACGACCGAGGCGTCGGCCAGCGTGCTCATGCCCGAGGTCCTCGGCTGGCAGCGCACCGCCGAGGTGCTCTTCACCGAACCGTGGATCGACGCCGAACAGGCGGTCGCCGACGGCATCGCCCTGCGGGTGGTGGACGACGCGGACCTCGTCGACGAGGCCCGTGCGCTCGCCACCCAGATCGGGGCGTGGCCACTCGGACCGGTGGTCGAGACGAAGCAGCTCCTGCTGGCCGGCCGCGTCGACGCCGTCCGCAGCGCCCGCCTGCGCGAGCTCGACGCCTTCGAGCGCCTGGTCGGGGCGATGATGGCCCAAGCCGCCGAAGGCTGACCACCCCCCTCCCCGCTACATGTCGGGACTGAAGGGGGTCGGCCCGATGCGGACGTGGAGCATCTCCGGGGTCCGCTCGTAGCGCTCGGATCCCTCGGGGCAGGCCGACCCGGTCTGCGACACGACCAGGACGCCAGCGAGCATGCAGCTCCCGGTCTCGTGGTAGTGCCACACGGCGAGCGGCCCGAAGGGCTGCGGACCGGCTCCGGTGTTGGTGCCCTCCATGAACATCACCGAGTGGAAGTGGTTCTTGCCGTCGAGGCCCGGCTCGAGCACCACGAACTCAGGGTGCTCGGGGTCGAGGTCACGGCCGTCGAGCACCGCGTCGATGTTCACCCAGTGGCTGTTGCAGTCCTGCATCGGCCGGTAGCCGTCGCGAGCCACGTTCGCGGGATCGTCCCAGCCGCGCGCTTCGATCGTGGCCGCCACCTCGTCCACGAACGCCGCGGCCGCCTCCCGGTCGGCGTCGGTGGGCTGGGCGTCGAACGGGATCGTGGACACCTCGACGCGGGGGTTGATCCCGCCGAACACCCGCTCGTGGCGACCGTCCGCAGCAGTCCGCTCCACGTAGCGGAGATCCTCCTCGGTCAGCGCCGCACCGCCGTCGCCGTGGTCGTGGCCCTCCGTCGACAGCATCGGTCCGTCGGCGGTCGGGACGCCCCCCTCGATCTCGAGGTTGGCCTGGCACGGCTCGGACACGACCCGGGCCTCCTCCGGCGTCGGCGCCGGAGGGAACAGCTCATCGGCTCGCGCGGCCGCCGCATCGCCATCGAGCGGCCCGGTCGAGTCGGCGACGGTCGTGTCCGCCGCCGAGGTCGTCGTGGCCGATGCCGACGCTCGCCCGACGTCGTCGCCGTCGCTCGCCGTCACGAGCGCGATGGCCCCCACGAGCCCCACCACCGCGACGGCCGCCACAGCCGCGCGGACCGCCAGGCGTGAGGTCGAGGCCACGGTGCGAACGTACCACCGGCCCGGTGGGAGCCGACCGGGGCGCTCTCGTAGCATCGCCCGATGCACGCCCAGCGCCCGCCGCGCCCCGCGTACCTGGTGGCGTTCGTGCTGCTGGGCGTGTCGCTGAGCTTCGTGGGGCCTGCCATGACCCACCTGCGCCACCAGGTCGGCGCGTCGCTCGGCCAGGGCGGCTGGATCGTGGCCGGCCAGTCGATCGGCTACATCGCCACCTCGATGGCGGTGGCCCACCGGTTCGACCGTGGCCACGGGCACCGCACGATGCTCCAAGCGATGGCCCTGGTGGTGGCCGCGGTGCTCCTCATCGATCAGGCCGACGCGCTGTGGGTGGTGGTGGCGGCGTTCGCGATCGTCGGAGCGGCCGCGGCCACCACCGATGTCGGCGGCAACACGCTGCTGGTGTGGAGCGAGCCGCCCGAGCGCGCTGGCACGTCGCTCAACCTCCTCCACCTGTGCTTCGGCATCGGCGCGATCGCCACGCCCCTGCTCGTGTCCCGCTCCATCGACGAGACCGACGGTCTGGTCCCCGTGGCCGTCGCCATCGCGATCGGGGCGACGGCGCTCGGCGTCCTGCTCGCCCGGAGTCGGCAACCCGAGCCTCGGCACGTGCACGAGCACCACCCGACGGTGGAGCCGAGGGTGCGGGCGCGGATCCTCGTCTCGGTCCAGGTGTTCTTCTTCGTCTTCGCCGGTGCCGAGGCGACGATGGCGGTGTGGGTCACCACCTGGGCCGAGGACCTCGACCTGGGTCGCATCGGCTCCCCGGCCGTGCTCACCGCGGTCTTCTGGGTCGGCTTCACCGCTGGGCGGCTCGCGGCGGTCATGGCGACGCGCCGCCACGCTCCCCTCCCGGTGCTGGTGCTCGCGTGCGGTGCGTCGACGGCCGCGGCCGCCCTGCTGCTGGGTGCCGGGGCGGCGCCGGCGGTGGCGTGGGTCGGCACCGCGCTCGTGGGCTTCGCCCTCGGACCTCAGTTCGCCACGATGTTCGCGGTGGCCGACGGGATGATCGGCCTCGATGGTCGCACCACCTCGCGGATCGTCGCCGCCGCGGGCCTCGGATCCCTGGCGGTCCCGGCGGCCACCGGCTGGCTGCTCGGCCGCTTCGGCACCGACCTGCTCCCCACGATCGTGCTGATCGGCGCGGCGGGCAGCACCGCGGCGGCGCTCGCGGTGCGGGCCGTGGGGCGGGGCCGTCGCACCGCGACGCTCGGCGATAGGGTCCCCGCGTGATCGACGGCACGCCTCGCCCTCCCACCGAGACGGTGCCCTCGGGTGATCCGATGTCGGTGTTGCGGCTCCACCGACGCCGCTTCCTCGGGCTCCTGGCGGCGGGGAGCGCCGTCGCGGTGCTCGGGGCGTGCAGCGACGACGGGGGCGCGAGCGACGGCGACGGAGCGGCCTCGACCCAGAGCACCTCGCCGGGCTCGGTCGTGGTGCCCGATCCGCCAGCAGCCTCGGACCTGACCGCCGCGCCGTTCGCCCTCGGGGTGGCCTCAGGCGACCCGCTGCCCGACTCGGTGGTCCTCTGGACCCGCCTCGTCCTGGATCCCCTCGCCGCCGACGACGAGCTGGGCGAGGACCGATCGGTGCTCTGGGAGGTGGCCACCGACGAGGACTTCGGCTCGATCGTGGCCGCCGACCTCGAGCCGGCCCCGGCCGACCTCGGCCACAGCGTGCACGTGGACGTCCACGGCCTCGACCCCGCCACCACCTATTGGTACCGGTTCCGCATCGGCGACTTCACCAGCCCGGTCGGCCGCACCCGCACCGCTCCCGCGACCGACGCCGTCGTCGACGAGCTCCGCATCGCGTTCGCCTCGTGCCAGCTCCGCACCGCCGGGCACTGGACGGCCTACCCGCACCTCGTAGAGGACGACCCCGAGCTCGTCTTGTTCCTGGGCGACTACATCTACGAGTACACCGGCGGGGAGGGCGACCTCGCGGTCCCGCTCGACGACGAGCCGCGCACGCTCGCCGAGTACCGGCAGGTCTACGGCGCGTACAAGCGCGACGCCGGCCTCCAGGCGGCGCACGCGATGGCCCCGTGGGTGGTCACCTGGGACGACCACGAGGTGGAGAACAACCACGCGGCGGGGGTGCCCGAGGACGCAGAGGACCGTGCCGGCTTCGCCGAGCGTCGGCGTGCCGCCTACCAGGCGTTCTGGGAGCACCAGCCCATCCGCACCGACCCGCCCGCCGCCGATGGATCCCTCCAGGTCTACCGGTCGCTGCGCTGGGGCACGCTCGCCGAGCTGTTCGTGCTCGATGGCCGCCAGTTCCGCGACGACCAGGTCTGCGGCGACACCGTGCCCACCAGCCACTCGGCCTGCCCGGAGGTCGACGACCCGGACCGCACCATGCTCGGCACCGAGTAGGAGACCTGGCTCGCCGACGGCCTCCAGGCCTCCGAAGCGCGCTGGAAGGTGCTGGCCCAGCAGACGGTGATGAAGGCGCTCGTGCTCGGCGACCTGATCCTCAACGTCGACCAGTGGGACGGCTACCCCGCCGCCCGGGCCAGGCTGCTCGGCACCATCGACGAGCACGACATCGACGACGTCGTGGTGCTCACCGGCGACATCCACGCCGCAGGGGCCGCCGACCTCCGGGTGCCCGCCGCCGGCACCTCCGGGTCGGTGGTGGCATCCGAGCTGGTCACCACGAGCATCTCCTCGCCCGGCTTCGGTTCGATCGTGGGCGGCCTCGACCTGACGCCGCTCGGGCTCGCCTACGCGAACTTCAGCGACCGCGGCTACGCCCGCGCCACCATCACCGCCGAGACGTGGACCACCGACTTCGTGGCGATGGAGACGGTGGCCGAGCCGACCAGCGACGCCCGGGTCGACGCGACCGTCGTGATCCGCTCGGGCACCCCCGGCGTGCAGCGGGCCTGACCCCGCACCCAGCCCCGGTCAGCTCGGGAGGTCGAGTCGCCCCTCGCGCAGGAAGCGCTCGCGGCGACCGGCGTCTTCGAGGCCGAAGAGCCGCCAAGCCCAGACGCCCACTGCGACCCCCAGCACCTCGAGGCCGAGCGACAGCCCCACGTGCGACCACTCCGGGATCTGCCCGCCGGCGAACGCCAGGCCCGTGAACGGCCACCAGAACACGTCGGTGCGCGTGAAGGACCCGTCGAGCACGAGGTGGCACATCATCCCGATGGGCAGGCCGAGCACGCGGCGCCGCAGGAGCCGGCGCCGCCCACGCGTGGCCACCATCGCCACGCCGAGGACCACCACGGGCGCCAGGAGGGAGTGGAGCACCCTCGGACCTCCGAAGGCACCATCGACGATGGGCAGGACCGAGCCGATGGCGACGGTGCGGTAGTCGACCCCGCCCGAACGGAAGACGACCGCGACCAGCACGATCGAGCAGGCGACGAACCAGATGAGCATCGCTGGGACCGGAGCTCAGGTCAGGGGACGAGGATGCGGCCGCACTCTTCGCAGTGCCCGTACTCGCCGTCGGGCAGCTTGCGCATGCGGGCGGCCTCCATGGCCGAGAGCGTGAGGTGGCAGCCGCCGCACTGGGCACCGATCAACCGAGCGACGCCGATGCCGCCTCGACCCGTGCGCAGGCGCTCGTACTCGGTGAGCAGGCCGTCGGGCACGGGGGCCATCGCCTCGGAGCGAACCGCCTCCTCCGCCGCGATCTGCGCTCGGAGGTCGGCTTCGGCCTCGGTCAGCACCCGCTCGGCGTCGGTGAGCGCCGCCTGCCGCTCGGCGAGGGTGGCACGGAACGATTCGAGGTCGGCCTCCACCGGCTCGACCTGCTCCATCACCTCGAGCTCCTCGTCCTCGAGCTGGGTGATGCGCCGGCCGAGGGAGTCGATCTCCTCCTGCAGGTCCTGCAGCTCGCGCGGGTTGGAGACCGTGCCGCCGTAGAGCTTCTGGTCGAAGCCGGTGCGCTTCGCCTTCAGGGATTCGACCTCGTCGTCGATGCGCTTCTGCTGGCGGGCGAGATCGTCGCGGATCTCCGTGGTGCCGACGATGACCCGCTTGGCCTCGGCCACCGCGGCCACCGCGGCATCGCGAGCGGCTCGCTCGGGCAGCGCGGCCAGCTGGTGTCGGAGCTGATCGAGGCGGGGGTCGTGGGACTGCACGAGGAGCAGCGCGTCGAGCTCGGGGCTGCTCATTGGCCCGCTCCCCCGCCGAAGCCGCCATCGGGAGGCACGGTCGTCGGCGTCGCCGTGGTGGTGGGCGTGGCCGTGGGGGCCGTGGTGGCGGTGGTGCCCGTCGTGGTTCCCGTGGTCGTGCGGTTGGTGGTGCGCGTGGTGGTGCGGCTGTTGCTCGATCCGCCGATCTCGTTGGGCACCTTGCCCACCGAGCGCCCACGCCGGGTGGCGTCGGGGGCGATGAAGTCCTCCAGGGCACGTTCGGCGTAGATCATCGAGTAGTACCTTCCCCAGGTGGTGGCGGGATAGCGCCCGCCGGTGGCACCGCCGAGACCGGCGTTCACGAGGCTGATCCGGCCGCCGACCGCTCCCATCCAGATCGCCGTGGACAGGCCCGGGGTGTAGCCGACGAACCACACGTCGGCGGAGTCGTTGGTGGTACCGGTCTTGCCCGCCGCTGGCTGGCCGCCGTCGATCCGAGCGTTCTTGCCGGTGCCGCCGGTGACGTTGGCCTCGAGGGTCGCGTTGACCAGGCGGGCGACCTGCGGGTCGAGCACCGGCTGGGGGTTCGCCTGGTGCTGGTAGATCACCTTGCCGTCGCGATCCTCGATCCGCTCTACGTAGTACGGCTCGTTGCGCACGCCGTCGTTGGCGAAGGTGGCGTAGGCCGATGCCATGTCGATCGGGGAGATCTCCTCGGTGCCGAGCGGCAGCGACACGAGCTCCTCCAGCGGGCTGCGGACGCCGAGGCGCTTGGCCATGTCGACCACCTTGTCGATCCCGACCACCTGGCCGAGGCGCAAGAAGGCGCAGTTGTTCGACGCCTGCGTCTGGCGGGTGATGGTGTTCACGCCGCCACGGCTCGAGACGGTGTAGTTCTTCGACTGCCCGGGCACGTCGAACGTGCAGCTGCCGCCACTGACCGTGTCGCTCGGCACGAACCCGTTCTCGAAGAGGGCCGCGAGTACGAAGGTCTTCATGGACGAGCCCGGCTGGCGTCCTGGCAGCTGCGTCGCCAGGTTCCACTTGTACCGCTCGAAGCCCGGCCCTCCCACCAACGCGCGGACCGCGCCCGACGACGGCTCGATCGATGCGATCGCCTGGGTGCCGAACGTGACCTCGCCGGTGGCAGGGTCGATCGCTGGCTGCCCGGTCGTCGGATCGGTGACGGGGAACGTGCCGTCGCCCTGGTTGTTCGGCAGGGTGTCGTTGCGGGCCTGGAGGGCCTTGGCCTGGAGGGCCGGGTCGAAGGTGGTGAAGACCCGGATGCCACCATCGAAGACCGTCCGGTTCCGTGCCGCCGGGGTGGCGCCCAGCCCGAAGCTCGGATCGTCGAGGAGCTGCTGCTTGACCTCCTCGACGAAGTAGTCGTTCGGCGGCAGGGGCACGTTGGGCGTGGTGGGCATGCTCACCGCCCCGTAGAGGGCCGCCTCCTGCTCGGTCAGCCGCCCCGTCTCGACGATGCGCTTCAGCACGATCTCGCGGCGCTTGGTGGCCAGCTCGGGGTTCGTGAACGGGTCGTACGCGTTGGGGCTGCGGATGAGCGCGGCGAGCAGCGCCCCCTCGGACCAGTTGAGGTCCTTCACGTCCTTGTTGAAGTAGTACTCCGACGCCGCCTGCACCCCGTAGGAGCCTCCGCCCAGGTACACGCTGTTCAGGTAGTACTCGAGGATGGCGTCCTTGCCCTCGCGGCAATCGCTCTGCACCGGCTTGGGGCAGTAGCGCTCGTTCATCTGCTTCTCGAGCTCGACGGCGAGGAACGCCTCTCGGATCTTGCGGCTCAGGTCCTGCTCGGCGCCCACGAGGGAGTTCTTCACCACCTGCTGGGTGATCGTGGAGCCGCCCTGGCTGACCTCGCCGCTGTCGAGGTTGGCGTCGACGGCGCGCCCGATGGAGCGGATGTTGATGCCCTTGTGCTGGTAGAAGTCCGCATCCTCCGCGGCGAGGACCGAGCCGATCACGGTCTCGGGCACCTCGGAGAGCTTCACCTGCACCCGGTTCTCGTTGCGCCCGTTGATGAGGGTGCCCTGGAGGTTCCCTTGGGAGTCGTAGATGTACGACCGCTCGGCGAGGGGCTCCAGGCTGAGGTGCTCGTGGTCGGAGCGGTGCGCGGACACGAAGTCGATGACCCGGGGGGCCGCCAGCGCGATCGACCCGGTGAGGACCGCCACGATGGCGACCATGACGAACACGAATCGAAGGAGGCGCTTCAGGTAGACCACGGCGCACCGATGGTACTGGCCCCGCACCCCCGAGCCGGCGGCAGCCTGGCGCGGTAGGGTCGCGGTCCCGTCCGGTCCGCCTCCCTCCACGGTCCGGCGGGAGCGCTCGATGGCCCACCCCCGACGGTTCCGCTTCGGCATCCAACTCCACACCGCCCCCTCCGGGGCCGCGTGGGCCGATCTGGCGCGTCGAGCCGAGGACCTCGGGTTCGACACGCTGTTCCTCCCCGACCACTTCGGCGACCAGCTCGCGCCCATCCCGGCGATGGCCGCTGCCGCGGCGGCCACCAGCACGCTCAAGGTGGGCTGCCTGGTGTTCGACAACGACTACAAGCACCCGGTGGTGCTGGCCAAGGAGCTGGCGACCATCGACGTCTTGTCGGGTGGCCGCCTCGAGATCGGGCTGGGAGCTGGCTGGATGCTCACCGACTACGAGCAGGCGGGCATCCCCTACGACCCGGGCAAGGTGCGCGTGGACCGCTTCCACGAGGGCCTCCAGATCATCAAGGGCCTCCTCGGCCCCGACCCGGTCACCTTCGAGGGCGAGCACTACGAGATCCGCGGCCTCGACGGTCTCCCCAAGCCCGTCCAGGGGCGCCCGCCGGTGCTCGTGGGCGGCGGGCTGAAGCGAATGCTCACGATCGCGGGCCGCGAGGCCGACATCGTGGGGATCAACCCGACCATGCCCAACGGGGCCGCCGACGCCGATGCCGCCCGCACCGGCACGGCCGCGCTCACCGACGAGAAGCTCCAGTGGGTGAAGGACGCGGCCGGCAGCCGGTACGAGGACCTCGAGATCAACCTGCTCAGCCTCGGCTGCTTCGTCACCGACGACCGCCAAGGGCTGGCGGAGCAGTTCGCCCCCCTGTTCGGCCTCACCCCCGCCGAGCTCCTGGAGTTCCCCCACGCGCTGGTGGGCACGCACGCGCAGATCGCGGAGACGATCCAAGCTCGCCGCGATCGCTGGGATGCCTCCTACATCGTGGTGCAGGCCGATGCCATGGACGCCATGGCGCCGATCGTCGCCGAGCTCGCGGGGACGTAGTGGCCATCGGCGACACCCTGGCGGGCGCGCACGACGGAGACGAGCGCGGCCCCGCTGGCGACCAGGTCCCCGGACCGCTGCACGCGACCGAGCGACGGCTCGACGCCGCGTTCGCAGCGCTCGCCGCGATCCCCGCCGACGCGTTCGTCCACCTCCTCCACACGGGTTCGCAGGACGCCCTCGGTCCGTCGGAAGCCTTCGAACCGCCTGCGGTCCTCGCCAGCCGCCTCCCCGAGGTCCGATGGATCTCGTCGGACGCGCACCCGCTCGCCGCGATCGACCCCACCGACCACCTGGTCATCCACCGCGCCTGGATGGAGGCGTGCCACGGCCCCGACCGGGTCGGGCGAGCGACCGCCCGAACGATCCACGAGCTCGAGCCCATCACCGGCGCTCCCCCCGGGCCAGCCGGGCCCTACGACGTGGTCCTCATCGACCTGATCGGCACGGAGGGGATCGACGCCGTGCTCGTGGCGCTGACCGTCGCCGTCGACGCCGAGATCGAGCTGCAGGCGCACACGCCCCCGCCCCTCGGGACGCCGAGCTTCCGGGTCCGCGTCGACCAGACCGGCGCGGTGGTGGGTGGCACCGCCGCGTCGGAGAGCCTCCTCGGCCGGCCGATCGGCGAGCTGATCGGCAACGCAGTCCTCCCCCTCATCCACCCCGACGACGTCGACGCGGCCACCGCCACGTGGACCGCCGTGCTGGAGGAGCCCGAGCACTCGCAGACGATGCGCATCCGCCTGCTCCACGGCGACGGCAGCTGGCGCTGGTTCTTCGACACGGCATGGGCCGCGCACGACGATGCCGATGGGCAGACCGTGCTCTCGGAGTTCCACGACATCCACGCCCTGGTCGAAGCGGAGCAGGCCCGCCAGGCCAGCGAGCTCGGCTTCCAAGCCGTCGCCGAGTCGCTCCCCGTGGGTGTCGCGGTGCTCGACGAGGACGGTCGGGTGCACTTCGCGAACCACCGGCTCGTCACCATCCTCACCTCCACCGGCCTCTCCGGACCGCTGTCGCCCACGCCGACGCCGGCCCCCTCGGGCCCGGGCTTCACCGTGCAGTGGGAGGACCTGGTGGCACCGGCGATCGCGGCGGAGGTGGCCGACCTGCTCCGCCCCGGCGCGGGCACGGTGCTCGAGCCGGCATCCCGACAGGTCGACGTCACCGGCCTCGATGGCTCGGTGGTGCACCTCCTCGTCGAGGCGGTGACGGTCACCAGCGGACCGGGCCGGGTGGTGATCGTGAGCCTCCAGGACGTCACCGACGAGGTGCGCACGAGCCGGGCCCACGCCCGCCTCGTCCAGGTGGTGGACCAGGTCGATGACCCCGTCGTCCTCGTCCGCACCGACCACACGGTCGTGTACGTGAACGACGCGGCGCGGCGATTCGTCGAGGACGACATGATCGGCCAGCCGATCACCTCGTTCATGCGCGACGAGCTTCGAGCGCAGATGGACGAGCACGTGTTTCCGCTGGTCGAAGCTGGTCGGCCCTGGTCCGGGGAGCTCTGGCTCGCCGACCCGCAGGACGGCTGGCACCTCATGGCGGTCACGATCACCCCGGTGATGGACCCTGCCGGCGCCGACCCGCACGTGGGCATCGCGATGCGCGAGATCACCGCCGAGCGCGCCCACGAGCACGAGCTCGCCAGCCAAGCCCGCCACGATCTGCTGACCGGGCTGCCGAACCGGCTCGACCTCATGGAGCTGTTCTCGGTCGCGCACGAGTCGGGCGACCCCGATGACCTCGTCGCGGTCACGTTCCTCGATCTCGACAACCTCAAGATCGTGAACGACGGCCTCGGCCACACCGCGGGCGACCGCCTGTTGGTCGCCGTGGCCCACGAGCTGCGCGACCAGGCCCGCGAGGACGTCGTGTTCCGCTTCGGCGGCGACGAGTTCGTGGACGTGGCGGTGGTCGCGGACGAGGACGCGGCCCTCGAGCACGCCGGGGCGCTGCTCGACGCGGTCGCCCGTGCGTCGGTCCCCGGCGTCGCCAGCCGGGTCACGGCCAGCGCGGGCGTCGCACTCGCTCGCCGCTCCGACATCGACGGCGAGCGCATGCTGCGCGAGTCCGACGCCGCGATGTACGTCGCCAAGCGCTCGAGCCTCGGCCGGCCCGCCCTCTTCGACGAGGCCCTCCGCCAGCGAACCCAGCAGCGCTTCCAGGTGGAGGCCGACCTCCAACGAGCGATCGAGGACCACGCGCTCGCCGTGCACCTCCAGCCCATCGTGTCGCTCGAGACCGGAACGATCACCGCCGCCGAGGCGCTGTGTCGCTGGGACGGGGGCAGCCCCGCCGACTTCGTGCCGATCGCGGAGGACTCGGGCCTCATCCTCCCGCTGGGACACGAGGTGCTCCAGCTGGCACTCGACGCGGCGACCGCCGTCCGGGAGCGTCCCGGGCTCGAGGGGCTGGTGGTCGGCGTGAACGTGTCCGCGCTCGAGCTCGGACAGCCCGACTTCGCCGACCGCGTGCTCGAGACGATCCAGCGCAGCGCGATCCCCGCGAGCGACGTGGCCCTGGAGCTCACCGAGTCGATCCTCATCGAGCCGCGCGACGAGGTCACCGCGACGCTCCACCGGCTGCGGGACGCGGGGATCTCCCTCGCGCTCGACGACTTCGGCGCGGGATACTCCTCGCTCGCCTACCTCCGGCGCTTCCCGCTCGACATCTTGAAGCTCGACATCTCCTACACGCAGGGGCTCGTGCACGACCCCGAGACCCAGGTGATCGTCGAGGCGATGGTCACCATGGCGCACCGCCTCGGCATGTCGGTTATCGCCGAGGGGGTCGAGACCGAAGCCCAGCTGCGTCGGGTCGAGGACCTCGGGGTGCGGTGGGTGCAGGGCTACCTGGTCGGGCGGCCGGCTCCCGCGGACCTCCTACGAGAGCCCACCCCGGCGTGGCCGGTGGGGATCCGGCCACGGGGCTGAACCAGGGCCACCTCGCTCCGAGTCCGGCCGTGGTGCCCGAGTGCGCGCTGGGCGTGCACCCGAGCACCACGTCGAGGCTCGTTCAGGTGGTGGGCGAGGTGAGGTCGTAGAGGGTCACGCCATCGACCGTGGTGGAGGTGAAGTTCTCCTGCACCCAGGTGGAGATCTCCGAGCTTGCGCTCGAGCCGCCCATCTGGTTGCCACCACGGCCGCCGAGGCCTCCGCCGCCGGAGATGAACCAGTGGATGTCGCCATCGGCGACGTACTGCTGGAACTGCTCGAGCGTCGGGCTCGGATCGGAGCCGTTGAAGCCGCCGATCGCCATGACCGGCTCGTCGGCGGCGAGCTGGAAGCCAGACGCCGAGTTCGAGCCCACGGCCGCCGCAACCCAGCGGAACTGGCCTGCGTCCTGCTGGAGCAGCGAGGTCACCTCGTCCGAGGGCGTGCTCGCGCTCAGCAGGCCACCGGCCCCACCGCCGCCGCCGGTGGGGCCACCACCGAGGCCGGGGGGCCCGGTCTGGGTGCCGTTCGCTGTCGCGTTGCCGGCGGTCGCGCCCCCGGGGAACCCGCCGGGGAAGCCGCCGCCGTTCGCGGTGCCGGGAGGTCCACCGTTGCCACCCATGCGGCCACCACCGGGCCCGCCCCCGAAGCCGCCACGCCCCGCGGGGCCCGCCGTGGGGATCGAGCCGGTGTGCGCGGTGGACGCGGTCTGGAGGCTGTAGGCAGCGGGGCCAGCGAGGGCCAGCACGGCCGCTGCCACGGCCAACGCCACCCCCATCCGTCCCCGCAACGTGGGCGAGGCCGCGATGAGCGCACCCACGCCGAGGCTGCCGAAGAGCACCACCGGCTGGAGCCACGGGGTCCAGTCCTCCGCTCGCTGCAGCAGGGTCCACGCCCACCAGCCCGACCCAGCGACCGCGACGCCCAGCGCGACCCGGGCCCAGCGATGGTCTCGACGCTGCCACAGGTCGTGGGCACCCATGCCGACCAGCGCGCCGATCGCCGGCGCCAAGGCCACCGTGTAGTACTCGTGGATGATCCCCTGCCCGAAGCTGAAGGCCGCGGTGGTCACCACCAGCCAACCGCCCCAAAGGAGGTAGGCGGCCCGCGATCGGTCGGTGCGAGGAGCCCGCCCACGCAAGATCAGGCCCAGGACGAGGAACGCCAGGGCGGCGGGCAGCAACCACGACGCCTGGGCGCCGAACGAATCGTTGAACATGCGCGACCAGCCGGTGGGCCCCCACATGGAGCCGCCGTTGCCACCCCCGCCCCCGCCCCCCACGCTGCCGGTCTCGTTGCCGGTGAGGCGGCCGAGGCCGTTGTAGCCCCAGATCAGCTCGAGGACGCTGTTGTCCTGCGACCCGCCGATGTAGGGCCGAGACGATGCCGGCCACAGCTCGACGATCGCGACCCACCAGCCCGCGGACGTCACGAGGGCGAGGAACGCCCACACCGACTGCACGAAGCGTCGACGGAACGTCGTCGGCGCGCACACGAGGTAGACGAGCGCGAACGCCGGTGCGACGAGGAGCGCCTGGAGCATCTTCGTCAGGAACGCGAAGCCGACGAGGCTCCAGGCCAGCACCAGCCAGCGGGTGCTGGCCACCTCGAGCGCCCGCACCAAGGCGTACGCCGACCCCACGAGCAGGAGCACCAGCACCGCGTCGGGGTTGTTGAACCGGAACATCAGGGTGGCCACCGGGGTCAGCGCCAGCACCGCACCCGCGAGCAGGCCCGCCGCCGCGCCGTACCAGCGCTTGACGGTGGCGTGCACCAGCGCGACCGATGCCACGCCGGCCAGCGCCTGGGGCACGAGGATGCTCCAGGCGTTCACGCCGAAGATCCGCGCCGAGATGCCCATCGCCCACAGCGACACCGGTGGCTTGTCGACCGTGATCGAGTTCGACGAGTCCGACGAGCCGAACAAGAACGCCTTCCAGCTATGGGTCCCCGCCTGCACCGCCGCCGAGTAGAAGCTGTTCGCCCACCCGGAGGCGCCCAAGCCCCACAAGTACAGGACGGACGTCGCCCCGAGCAGGGCGAGGAGCGCGGGCCGGGCCCAGGTCGGGTCCTCCGCCGGGCCGCGGACGATCCTGCGGACGCGGCCGGTGGTGCCATCGGTTCGCCGCTCCGTGCCGTCGAGCACCGGCGACATGGGCGTCGGGGGCGAGGTGGACGTGGACGTGTGCCGTGCGGTGACGTCGGCGGGCGGGTCCATGGTGGTGGCCATGGGGCCGATCGTGGGCCTCGTTCCTGGGAATCTCCTGAGCCCGCTCGGGGAACACCCGCCGATCGCGCCCGCTCCGTAGGCTCCGAGCCATCGACCTCACCTCGATCGACCTGACCGACCTCGACGCGTTCGCGCACGGTCCACCGCTCGACGCGTACCGGCTCCTGCGCGACGAGGCACCCGTCCACTGGCACCCGGCCACGGCCAACACCCCCGACGGCGAGGGGTTCTGGTGCCTCACCCGCCATGGCGACGTCGCCGCCGCCGCCGGCGACGCCGCGACGTTCTCGTCGTGCACCGGCGGCGACCGCGACGGTGGCGGCACGATGATCGAGGACCTGCCGCTCGGGTTCGCCGCCGGGGTGCTGTTCAACATGCAGGACGACCCCCGCCACCACCACATCCGGCGGCTCGTGACCCCGGCCCTCAGCCCTCGCCGACTCCGAGAGGTCGAGGAGGCGCTGGCCGAGCGCTGCGACCGCATCCTCGACGAGGCGATCGAGCGCGGGCGCTTCGACGCCCTGGTCGACATCGCGGCAGAGCTCCCCCTCCAGGCGATCGCCGAGCTGCTCGGCGTGCCCCAGGCCGACCGCCACCTGCTCCTCGAGTGGGCCGACGCCACGCTCGACTACGACGATCGGGAGCTCGGCCAAACCTCGGTGCGCAGCCAGCAGGCGGCCGCCGAGATGTTCGAGTACGGCACGGCGCTCCTCGAGGAGAAGCGTCGATGCCCCGCCGACGACCTGCTCACCACCATCGCCACCGCAACGCTTCCGCCCGAGGCGGGTGAGGCCGGACCGCTCACGGACCTCGAGCAGCAGATGTTCTTCAACCTGCTGATCGCCGCGGGCAGCGAGACGACCCGCAACTCGATCTCGGCCGGGCTCCTCGCGCTGATCGACCACCCCGACCAGTGGGCCGCGCTCGCGGCGGACCGCGCATCGGTCCCCACGGCGGTCGAGGAGATCCTGCGCTGGGCGTCGAGCACGATCTACAACCGCCGCACCGCGACGCGCGACGTCGAGGTCCGCGGCCGCACGATCCGCGCCGGCGACAAGGTCGTCCTCTGGTGGCAGGCGGCCAACTTCGACGAGCGGACGTTCGTCGAACCGCTGCGCTTCGACGTGACCCGCAAGCCGAACCCGCACCTCGCCTTCGGCCTCGGCCCGCACTTCTGCCTCGGCGCCAACCTCGCCCGGCTCGAGATCCGCCTCGTGCTCGATGGCCTGCTGGAGCGAGGCGTGCGGCTCGTCCGCGACGGCGACGTGGAGCGAACCCGTTCGAACAAGCACCAGGGCTTCCGCCGGGTGCCGCTCGCGGTCGCGTGAGTTCGCCGACGCGACAGGCGGCGGTCACCGCTTCGTCACCGGGGGAACGGCCGCGCCACCTACGGTGCGTCCCGTGACCTTCGACGGCTGGATCGACGACCGCCTCGACGCGGTCCGGGGCAACCCGGTGATCGACCGGTGGATGTACTCGGCATCGGTGTTCGGCGACGACGGAAAGGGCTGGATCGCGGCATCGCTGCTCACGAGCCTGCGCAAGCCCGAGCCGGCGCGGGCGTTCCTCCGCCACCTCGCGTGGCTGGGGATCGAGTCGGCGCTGGTGAACGGCCCGGCCAAGGGCGCCGTCCGCCGCGAACGACCGGTCCACGACCGGACCCACCCCCATCGGCTGCGACGCCCGTCCAACTCGAGCTTCCCGAGCGGCCACGCAGCGTCGGCCGCCACCATGGCCACGCTGCTGTCCGAGGACGGGATGGCGCCGCTCTGGTGGGGCATCGCGCTGTCCGTGGCCGTCAGCCGGGTGTACGTGGGGGTGCACCACGCATCCGACGTGGCCGGTGGCCTCGCGATCGGCACCGCCATCGGCCTCGCGGCTCGGCACGTTCGCCTCCCGTTGGTGGATCCGCCGCCACCCGCCCCACCGGTCGACCCGGCCTGACCGAACTCGCAAACGACCTGCCACGTGCCTACGGTGTCGTGGTTCCATCGAAGGGGAGGCTGCCGTGACGGCACGAGGAGCACGACGAGCACACGGGCGCGTCCGCCGCCTGGCGGCAGGCGCCACGGTCGCCGTCGCCGTCCTGGCGGGAGCGGTGCTCCCAGGAGGTCGAGCGGAGGCCGCCGGGGTCACCACCCACGCGTGGATGGCGCTCGATGCCATCGACCTGGTCACCACCCCCGAGCTCAAGGCGCTCCTCGTGGCCAACCGCGACTACGTCCGCTCCGGCGCCCACTTCCCCGACTCGGGCTACGCGCTGTCCAACACCTACGGCGAGGAAGCCCACTGGCAGCGCTTCCACGACGCCTACCTCGAGCAGATCAAGTCCCACGCCGAGTGCACCGATCTGACGGACCCGCAGGGCCCGTGCGCCCCCCAGATCGCCTTCCTCATGGGGATGATCGGCCACGGCGTGGGCGACGAGGTGTGGGACTGGCTCTTCGAGCCGAACGGCCCCGACCTCGACGAGTACTACTCCCCCGATTCGCTCGCCGGCTACGCCAACGACGGCGGCGCCGAGCTGCAGATGGACCTCGTGGCCATCGCGGACTTCGGCGAGCCGACCACCGGGATCGCCGCGTGGCCCTCCAAGACCGACCTGCTCGCGACGTTCGCCAGCCTGGGCCGCGACGACGTCGACGACGGCCAGCTGAGCCTCGGCCAGGCGGCGATGTCGGTGGTCAAGGGCGCCGAGGCCTCCTGGGCCCCCCAGCACATCCACGCGCTCCACGACGCGATGCCTTGGATGTCGCACAACCTGGAGACCGGGCCCGGCGGCGTCGCGTTCGCGGCCAAGGCGATCGCTGGCGAGTGGGAGGCGATGTGGGGCCGCATGCTCGGCTCGCAGCCCCAGACCTCGGTCACCAACGTGTACCCGGCGCCGAACCAGCGGCGGCTCCCCACCACGGGCTGGGCCCGCAACATGCAGCCTGGCTCCGACCACGGCCGCGGCGGTGCGCGCACCCGCGTCGCCGCCATCCTCAGCTACTCGCGGCCCTACGTCGGCAGCGCGGGCACCGTGTCTTCGGCACTCCCGGGCGGGTCGATGACGCTCGAGGTGAAGGACTCGGGAACGCCGCTGCCCACCCTCGCGGGTTGGCCTCGCAGCGTCCCCTACGGGCCTTCGGACGGCGAGCACATGATCGGCCTCCAGCCCCAGAGCGACCTGCAGCCGTGCACCTGGTACACGGCGTCGGTGACCTCGAACCTCGTGGATGCCCGCAACGAGCCGGTCGCCCCGTACTCGTGGGACTTCCGCACCGGCGCCGATGCCGCCGGCAGCCGCTGCCCCGACGACCCCTTCACCCCCGACGAGAACTACCTCCGCAAGGCCACGACCGACGTGCTCGATCGCAGCGCCACCACCGACGAGCTCGACACCTACGCCTACGCCGCCGATCGCGGCCAGACGGACCGACGGACCTGGGTGAAGGACCTGCTCGGCTCCCAGGAGGAGCGCGAGCGGCTCGTGACCCAGGCGTTCGAGCACGACCTCGGGCGCGCTCCCGACCCGAGCGGCCTCGCGTACTGGTCGAACAAGCTGCAGTCCATCAAGCTCCCCGAGCTCGACGCCCGGCTGCTCGGCTCCGCGGAGGTGTACCGCAAGGCTGGCGGCACCAACGCGGCCTATGTGACCGCCCTGTACCCGCTGGTGCACGGGCGCGCGGTGGATCCGAGCGGCCTCGCGTTCTGGACGAAGCGCCTCGATCGGGGCCTGCGCCGCACCTCCCTCGCGCTGTCGCTGCTGACCAGCCACGAGGCGGCGCAGCGCACCGTCGTGTCGACCTACGACCGGTTCCTCCACCGGGCCCCCGATCCAGGTGGCAAGACCCACTGGACGAACTACCTCATGGCCGGCAACGACCAGCGCGACCTGTGGCGGTCCCTGATGGCCAGCGGCGAGTACGACCGCCGGGCGCAGGACGCGTAGCCCCAGGCGCCGTCGGAGCACCGGCCCGCCGACGGGCCACCCACGATGAGCTGGCAAGCGCCCTTCCGGCGAGCCACGCTGCGCGACGACGCGGTCGCGGGCGTGGTCCTCGGCGTGCAGAGCGTGCCCGATGGCCTCGCGACCGGGCTGCTGGCGGGCGTGAACCCGTTGGCCGGCCTCTACGGCTACCTGGTCGGCACGATCACCGGCGCGTGCTTCACCAGCTCGTCGTTCATGGCCGTGCAGGCCACCGGGGCGATGGCCATGGTCATCACCGATGTCCGGGTGGTGCACCAAGCCAGCGACCCCGGGAGGGCGCTCTTCACCTTGTCGGTGCTCACCGGCGTCGCCATGCTGGTGGCGGGCCTGCTGCGACTGGGCTCAGTGCTGCGCTTCGTGTCGAACGCGGTGATGGTCGGCTTCATCAACGCGGTGGGCCTCAACATCGTGCTCGGCCAGCTCGCCAACCTCACCGGCTACGCCGCCGACGGCCCCAACCGCGTCGTTCGTGCGTTCGACACGCTGCTCCACCCGGGCCGCCTCCACCTGCAGACCCTCGTGATCGGCGTGACGACGATCGCGCTGATCGTCCTGCTCGAGCGGGCCAAGGTGGGGCCGCTCGGCCTGGTGGTCGCGGTGATCGCCACCTCCGGGGCGGTGGCGGCGCTCGGGTGGAGCGAGGTGGCGACCCTGAACGACCTCGGCGTGGTGCCCAGCGCGCTGCCCACACCCCAGCTGCCGTCGCTGCGCCTCGTGCCGGCCCTCATCGTCCCGGCGGTGTCGCTGGCGTTCGTCGGTCTCGTCCAAGGGGCCGGCATCTCCGCGAACTTCCCCGACGACGACGGGACCTACCCCGACGTGTCGCGCGACTTCGTGGGCCAAGGCGCGGCGAACGTCGCATCGGGGCTGCTCCAAGGGATGCCCGTGGGTGGGTCGATGTCCGCGTCGTCGCTCAACAAGGCGGCGGGCGCCCGGTCACGCCAGGCCCTCATCTTCGCCGGCATCGTGATGGGGCTGGTGATCGTCGCGTTCGGTCGCGTCGTCGGGTACGTCGCCATGCCAGCCCTCGCCGGGCTGCTGATGCTGGTCGGGTACCGCACGATCAAGCCGGCGGACCTGCAGTCGGTCTGGAGGACCGGCCCGGTCCAGAAGGCGGTCGTGGCGGTGACCTTCGGGCTCACGATGGTGATCCCGCTGCAGTACTCGGTCCTCGTGGGCGTCGGCCTCTCGGTGATCCTCCACGTGGTGCGCCAGTCGAACCAGGTGACGATCCGTCGCTGGCAGCTCGATGCCGAGGGGCAGCTCATCGAGGGCGACCCGCCAGCCACGCTGCCCCCGCACGAGGTGGTCGTGCTCCAGCCCTACGGGAGCCTGTTCTTCGCGGCGGCGCAGGTCTTCGAGTCCGGCTTGCCGTCGCCGTCGGGCTCCACCCGGGGCTCGGTCGTGATCTTGCGCCTCCGGGGACGGAGCGACCTCGGCACCACCTTCATGGACGTGCTGCACCGCTACGCCCGGAGCTTGGCGGCCGCCGACAGCAAGCTCGTCGTCGTCTCCGCGAACGAGCGGATCGTCGAGCAGCTGACGGTGACCGGCATCACCGCCACGATCGGCGCCGCCAACGTGTACCCGGGCGACGAGCGCGTCGGCGCGACCGTGCGCCAGGCATACGCCGACGCGCTGGATTGGGTCGACGCCCAGCGACGGTAGGTTGGCTTCGAGGGCGGGTCCCCTGTCCGCCTTCGAAGGAAGGTCCGATGACTTCGATCCACACCCCGGCGGCTCGCCGCGCTCCCCTTCGAGCGACGGCGCTCGCCCTCACCCTGCTCTTCGCCGTCACCGCGTGCAGCGCGGGCGGTGGCAGCGACGACGGCGCGTCCTCAGGCGCGACCACGACCTCGGCCGACAAGACCACGTCGGATCCGTCGACCACGGACGACACCGCCGTGCTCGACTCCGAGGTGCCCGACCTGTGCACCCTCTTCACCACCGACGACTTCGAGGAGCTGACCGGTGAGGCAGCAGGCGAGCCCGAGAGCCAGCCGGAGGCGGGAGCCATCCGAGGCTCGTGCACCACGAGCGCCGAGGCCGGCTTCCCGCTGGTGATGGTCGCCGCCTACAACGAGTCCGACCGCCAGGCCACCTTGGACCTGGTCGGCGCCGAGGAGGTCGACGAACTGGGCCAGGAGGCGTACTGGGACGACACCGTCGGCCTGGTCATCCCGCTCGAGGGCAAGGACTGGTACCTGCAGGTGCTGGCCACCGACGGCGGCGCCAACCTCGACACCTCCGTCGCGGTGGCGAAGGTCGCGATCGAGCGCCTCGGAAGCTGACCCGACCCGCCGTGATCGCCGTCGCCGCCCGAACCCGTCAGCGCACTCGGCACCTCTCCTGAGCAGGCGTTCCTGCGCGGTGAACCATCGCGCGACGGCACACGCGGGACACGAACGGTGCTGGCACAATGTGCTGCGCATGGACTCGGGACTGCCGCGCGGCGGGGTGACATCTGAGCTGTGGTGCCGGGAGGCGCCGCTGAAAGGATGGTCACCATGCC
>JBDIAX010000020.1:0-61481 GCA_039812605.1 Acidimicrobiia bacterium
CCGTGGCGGTGCCGGCGATGACCGCCGTGCGGGCCGCCGTGCCGAGCAGGCCGGGTCGTCCGACCCGTCCGATCCCTCGTCGCATCATGGTGAAGCTCCTCTTGTTCGATCGTGTGCGAATGGTGCGTGGTGCCCCGGGCCGCGAGCGGTTCAGCCCGCCACGGCCGCTTGGGCCGCGAGGACCACCTCGTGGGGGATCCGACCGCCAGCGACGATGACGCCATCGGCGGCGCGCACCGCCTCGGCGAACGGCGCGGCCCACAGGTCCTCCCAGAGCAGGAAGACGCCCGACGAGCTCGGGTCGAGGTCTTCGGCGGCCTGGGCGATGTCCTCTTCGCTCAGCAGGTCACCGGCCTCACCCTCGAGGGCACCGAACGCTGCGGCATCGCCGTCGAGGTCCTCGTACTCGTAGGTCGTGACCGCGCCGTCGGCGTCCTTCGACACGAACACGAGGTCGATGATCCGCACGGTGCCGCTCGAGATCAGCTTCTCGAGCTCGGGCACGATCCGACCGTCGAAGTTGTTGCCCGGGAAGGCGATGGTCAAGAACTCGACGGGTCCGGTCATGGGTCCTCCTCCGGTCCGGCGGACCGCTGCAACGGCGCACCGTACTCCCACCGAACGACCTTGCGATCCGTCGCGAGGTGGTTCGTCGTCGAGCTCAGAGCAGGCCGGCTCGCTCGAGGCGCCGGAACGCGACGCCGCCCCAGATCGGCGGCAGGTAGAACGTGCACAGCCGGTAGGTGATCGCGACGGCGAACGCCACCGCCTGATCGACGCCTGCGGCCGTGAGCCCCACCACCAGCGCCCCCTCGGACACCCCGATGCCGCCGGGCACCGGCATGAGCCCGGCGAACAGCGCCACCGTCACGTTGATCACGACCAACGTCGCCAGCGGCAGCGAAACGCCGTAGGCGGCGAGCACCACCGAGAGGGCCGACGCGAACAGCAGCTCGGCCACCAGGTTGCCGCCCAGGATCCGAGCCACCTTCGCCGGTGAGCGAAGGTTGGCCAGCGTCTCGAGCGCCTCGTGCCACCACGGTCGGACCCGCTCCACGACCTTCGCCCGAAGCGCCGGCACCGCGGCCACCACGACCACGGCGACGACGACCGCGGCGGCGAGGAGCACCAGGACGCGGAGGAGACCGGACACGTCGCCCTTGGATGCCAGGTCGATGTCGAGGTCCACGTGGCCGAGGTCGAAGACCGTCACCGACGCCAGGATCAGCAGCTGCACGACGAACCCGCCGAACCCGTCGATCGCGCCGATGGACACGGCCGATGCCGGCGGGACGCCCTGGCGCTGGAAGAACCGGATGCTCACCGCGACCCGCGCCGCGGTCGACGGGATCACCAGGTTCACGAACGTGATGGCGAACTGCAGCGCCACCACCGGCCCGAACGGGATCGGCCGCGGGCAGGCACCGCGCGTGGACTCCGCCTGGGCGAGGCGCGGCGTCTGGGCCAGGAGGAGCGCGACCACCAGGATCGGGAGGCTGGCCTCGCCCAAGGCATCGAGCAGCTGCTCGGGATCGACCCCGGCGAACGACGAGATCAGGAAGTACCCCGCGGCGAGGATGAGCGCGGCCTGCACCAGCGTCCCCGCCGAGACTCGACGCAGCTTCGCCAGCTTGGGCTCGTCGACCGATGCCGCGCCTGCCGCGGCAGCGCGCAGGTCATCGAGGTCGAGGCGCGCGTCGTCCGATCCGAGCTCGGCCCGCAGGCTCGGCCCCATGGCGGCGCGCTGGAGGTACGGCACGATCTCGGCCATCCCCTCAGGGCCGAGGTGTGCAAGGGCGGAGACGACCGCCACCTCGCTGCCCGCGAGCACCGCGGTCGTCACGAGGGCTTGCGCCCGATCGACGCGGCGCTGGTCACCGCTGGGGGCCGCGGTCGCCGCCGCCAGGTCGTCGATCACGATCACGTCGCCGTCGGTGCGGAGGCGCGAGGGGGCGAGGTCGCCATGGGCGAAGCCGGCAGCCCCCAGCGCCAGCACGCTCGACCAGACCGCATCCACGCCGGCGGGCGACAGCTGGGACCCGTGATCGAGCGGTGCCCCTCGGGGCGCCACGACCAGGATCGCGTCGTTCGTGCTGGTTCGCCCGGCCCGCACCACGTCCGGGACCGCGACCCCGCTGCGCGCCGCGAGGAGCGTGACGAACCCCTCGTGCTCGGCCTGCTGCAACCTCGTCAACGTCAGAGCTTCGGCGTCTCGGTACCAGAGGGCCCGCCACCCCTTGGCGAGGAGCTGCGCGTCCCACGCATCGCGGCCGTAGACCTTGACGCGCAGCGCCCTCCCATCGACCCCGACGGCGTCGAACAGCTGCACCCCGGCCCGCTGGCGAGGGGCGTCGACCAGCTCGTGGGCCTCGATGCCGAGCTCCGCCAAGCCACGGTGGACCTCCGAGGCATCGAGCAGGCCTCCACTCGAGCCGAGGCCGAGGTGGACCACGGCCGCGGCAGCCGCACCGCACACCACCCCGAGGAGCGCACCGGTGGGCGTGGTGGCGCCGAGGACCACCAGCGAGAGGCCGGCCGACGCCACGGCCCAGCGGCTGGTCGATCGGAAGGGTCGTGCGAGGTGGGGCGACGCCACCACGCACACCGCGGCGATGATCGCCAGGCGCAGCGACGTGGCATCGGCCGGGGGGCCTCCCGCTCGAAGCTGCGCGACCACGCCCCGCCTCGGTGCCGAGGACGCGACCTGGCCGACCCACGTGGCGAGCAGCGCGGACGCGACCGCTGCGAGCGCCTGGTCACGCACGATGTCGAAGCGAGCACGCACCACCGATGCCGCCACCAAGAGCACGGCCCAGAGCGATGCCAGGCCGACGAGGACGCGCCACGTGACGTCGAAGAACGACGGCACCGAGCCCACCAGATCGACGAGCGCCCGCTCGAACCCCGACGGGGGCGAGCTCGCCTGCACCAGCACGATCCCGATGGCCGCGCACGCCGCCACAACCACCACATCGGTGGGCCGTCGCACCCGGGCACGATCACGACGAGCTGCATAGAGGCGCGTCGGCGTCGGCCGCGCCCACAGGGCGAGCTGGGTCCCCGCGGCCCGGTCGGTCACCGCGCCAGTCTCGCGGCCACGGTCCGGCCGATCTGCGACCGCTCGAGCGCGCCGGCGGTCAGCTCAGCGTCACCGCCGCCGCCAGCGCCGCGGCCGCCAGCGGCACCACGACCAGCGGAAGGACCTCCCGCAGGTGCACCCGCAACCCCACCTCGAGCTGCGCGCGGCGCAGGATGCGGTGCCACAGCAGGGTGGCCAGCGCACCGGTCGGGAGCAGGAGGGAGCCGACGTTCACGCCGACGAGCCACGCCCAGACCCCCGGGGTCGCCGACGTGGTCCCCTCGACGAGCGCCAGGGTCGCCGGGATGTTGTTGACGAGGCTCGCGGCACCCGACGCCACCAACACGACGGCGAGGAGCGGCACCGGACGGCTGGCCGAACGGATCGGGTCGCCGAACGAGCTCGGCACCGCCACGGCCACCGTCATCGCCAGCGCGCCGATCGCGGCCGCGGTGGCCACCGGGAGGCTGCGCCACGGGAACCGGCGGACGACCGCCGCGAGGACCAGGTCCGCGACCGAGGCCGCCATCCACGGCTGCACGCCGACCGGTGGCCCGAAGGTGAAGGCGACCAGCAAGAACGACACGACGGCGCCGCCGGTCCGGAGCGCGTGGCGCGACGACCGGGCGACGCCGGAGGTCCCGTGCGCTCCGACGGGTGCCGGGAGGCGGGTGGGATGGCGACGGGCGTAGGCGAACCAACCCACCACGGTGGCCACGAGCGACGGCAGCGCGAGGTGGCCGACCACGTCGCCGACGCTCAGGTCGAGGTGGTCCACCGCGATGAGCGTCGTCAGGTTGGAGATCGGCAGCACCGACGACGCGAAGCTCGCGAGGAGCAGCGAGACCAGCGCCACCGGGAGCGGGTCGACCCCGGACCTCCGAGCCAGGCGCAGGTACAGCGGGGTCAGCAGGACGATCGTGGTGTCGAGGTTCAACACGATGGTGGTGACCGCGGCGAGGGCCCAGAGCGCGACCACCGGGAGCTCCGGCCACCGAGCCTGGAGGCGGGCGGCCACCGCGTCGAAGAAGCCGAGGTCGTCGAGGAGCGAGGCCAGGGGCACCCCGGCCAGCAGGAACGCGAGCGCGGGCATCACCGTCCGGAGCGCGTCGAGGGCCTCGGTCACCCGGTCAGCCTGCCCGACCCGGCCCGGCGCCACCCCACGCGGGAGCGGGCCACCGCTTCGAGGTGGGACCGATGACGACTGGCTCGTAGCCTGCGAGCGCCATGGATCCCTCGGTGATGCACCGCATGATGACCGCGGACCCGTCCGCCAAGAAGGCCGCGCTCACGCCCGGCCTGGTCGGCCGGGTCTGGCGCTTCGCGCACGCGTACCGCCGGCGCGTCGCTGCGTTCCTGGCCATCGTGATCGTGGAAGCGGTCCTCGCCCTCGCGCCCGCGCTCGCCATCAAGGCGATCATCGACGACGCCGTTCCCCACGATGACAGGCGCCAGGTCACCGTCCTCGCGGGCCTGCTCGTGGTCGTGGCGTTCGTCCAGGCCCTGCTCGGGATGGTGGAGCGGTTCCTGTCGGCCACGATCGGCGAGGGCCTCATCTACGACCTGCGCTCGGCGCTGTTCGATCACGTCCAGCGCCAGCCGATCTCGTTCTTCACCCGCACCCAGACCGGCGCGCTGGTGAGCCGCATGAACAACGACGTGATCGGCGCCCAGCGCGCGGTCACCGGCACGCTCGGCACCGTGGTGTCGAACGTGGTCACCCTCATCACCACGCTCACCGCGATGGCGGTGCTCGAGTGGCGCCTCACGGTGCTGGCGCTGCTGCTCCTGCCCGTCTTCCTGCTCCCCGCGAAGCGGGTCGGCGGTCGCCTCGCCGGCATCACGCGCGACGGGTTCGACCTCAACGCCAGCATGAACGCCACCATGACCGAGCGCTTCGGCGTGTCCGGTGCGCTCCTCGTGAAGCTGTTCGGCCGCCACGACGACGAGGCGGCGTCGTTCCAAGACCGCGCCGGTCGGGTCCGCGACATCGGCGTGCGGTCCGCCATGTACTCCCGCACGTTCATGACCGCGCTCACCCTCGTGGGCGCGGTGGGCACCGCGGTCATCTACCTGCTCGGGGGTCGGCTGGTGATCTCCGGGGCCATCACCACCGGCACGCTCGTCGCGCTCGGCGTGTTCGTCACCCAGATCTACGCCCCGCTCACCAGCCTCACGAACGCCCGGGTCGATCTCATGAGCGCCTTCGTCTCGTTCGACCGGGTGTTCGAGGTGCTCGACGCGCCCAATCCCATCACCGACCGCCCCGACGCCGTCGAGCTCATCCTCCCGGCCGGGCGCATCGAGCTCGACCACGTGACCTTCGCCTACCCGAGCGGCCTGGAGTCCTCGGTCGCGTCGCTCGAGAGCGCCGCCCAGCTCGCCGCTCCCGACGCCGGCGCCGGGCCGGTGCTCCGCGACGTCTCGTTCACGATCGAGCCCGGGCAGATGGTCGCGCTCGTCGGTCCGTCCGGTGCCGGCAAGACGACGGTCAGCCAGCTCATCCCCCGGCTCTACGACGTCACCGAGGGTGCGGTGCGGGTGGACGGCAACGACGTGCGCGACCTGACCCAGCGATCGCTGCGAGCCGCGATCGGCGTGGTCAGCCAAGACCCGCACCTCTTCCACGAGTCGGTGGCCAGCAACCTGCGCTACGCCAAGCCAGACGCCACCATCGACGAGCTCGAAGCGGCAGCCCGCAAGGCCCGCATCCACGACGTGATCGCCGCGCTGCCCGACGGCTACGCGACGGTGGTCGGCGAGCGGGGCTACCGCCTCTCGGGGGGCGAGAAGCAACGGCTGGCGATCGCCCGCATGCTCCTGAAGGACCCGGCCATCGTGATCCTCGACGAGGCCACCTCGAACCTCGACTCGGAGAACGAGGCGGCCGTCCAAGAGGCGCTGGGCGCGGCGCTGCGGGGCCGCACGAGCATCGTCATCGCGCACCGCCTGTCCACCGTCGTCGACGCCGACCGCATCCTCGTGCTCGATCACGGCCGCCTGGTGGAGGAGGGCCGCCACGACGAGCTGCTCGCCGCGGACGGCCTCTACGCCGACCTCTACCGCACCCTCGTCCGCGCCCCCGCCTGAGCTCCCACCTCGAACCTGGCGCGATTCGTCACCCATGGCGGGACGAATCGCGCCAGGAAGCCGTTCGCCGTTCGGGTTCTCGGTTGCGTGCGACGGCGGTAGGGTCGGCGACGCTGATCGACGAAACCGCTGTCCCGAAAGGACCACCCATGGCCATCGAGCTCCCGCCGCTCCCCTTCGCCGAGGACGCCCTCGCCGACAAGGGCCTCTCCGCCGAGACCATCCAGTACCACTACGGCAAGCACCACGCCACGTACGTCAACGTCCTGAACGGGCTCATCGAGGGCACCGACCACGCCGATTCGTCGCTCGAGGAGATCATCCTCGCCGCCGACGCCGGCCCGCTGTTCAACAACTCGGCCCAGGTGTGGAACCACACCTTCTACTGGAACTGCCTCTCGCCCACCGGCGGCGGCGCTCCCACCGGCGAGCTGGGTGACGCCATCAACTCGGCGTTCGGCTCCTACGAGGCGTTCGCCGGCGAGTTCGCCGAGGCGGCCAAGACCACCTTCGGCTCTGGCTGGGCCTGGCTGGTCGACGACGGCGGCCTCAAGATCCAGAAGACCTTCAACGCCGACCTGCCGCTCAAGCATGGCGTGAAGGCGCTCCTCACCATCGACGTGTGGGAGCACGCCTACTACATCGACTGGCGCAACGCCCGCCCCGACTACATCTCGAACTTCCTCGACAACCTGGTCAACTGGGACTTCGTCGCCCAGAACCTGGCGAGCTGATCGGCGGCGCCACCCGGCGCCACCCGGCGCTACCGGCGCCACCCACGTCAGACGCAGGGGCCGCCCTCCATCGGGGGCGGCCCCTGCCGCGTCCGCATCCTCCTCAGGCGGTGCAGGGCACCACGCCGCACACGTCGGTCACCGACCCGCCCGACGCCAAGAAGTCCGACTTCTGCTGCTGGGCGTCGGCATCGGCGCGCGGGTCGCCGTGAGGGTCTCGACCGGCCCGGGGCGGCACGTTCTCGAGGGGCGCCAGCGGAGCACCGCTGTCCCACACGACCAGCGCGGAGCCGGTCGAGGGGTAGTCGATCGACGGGAGGCCCCACCCGGGATCGACGTCGGTGGTGCGTCCCGCGCCGTACACCGGCCGATGGATCGACATGCCCGCCGTGCGGGCGAGGATCTCGGCGGTGAACGGCGCCACCTGGTGGTCGCCGAGCGCGGTGTGCAGCAGGACCCGGTTGGCGCCCGATCCGGGGAGCGGATCGTCGGTGAGGTGGGCGGCGTAGCCGTCGACCTCACCTCGGTCCCACAGCATCTGGATGAGCTGGAGGCCGAGCACCCGTTCGGGGGCCGACGGGTAGTTCGGCTTCATCACCGCTGCGAACGGGTCGAAGTCGACGCTGCGCTCGAGCAGCGTCGAGTAGTTCATGCCCACTACGCCGAGCACCCCGGCCTCGATGTCGGGCGAGACGGCGACGAGCGCGCCGCCCAAGACGCCGCCCTGGCTGTTGCCGTCGTAGAAGAGCGTGCTGGCGTCGATGCGCGGCTCGCCGCTGCCGAACTGGAAGGCCGCGTTCGACGAGAACCCGTCGGGCAGCGTCATGAGGCGGCCGAGGAGGACGAAGTTCAAGAAGCCCTGCTGCTCGCGGTCGACCAGCGTGTTGAACGTCGACACGTCCTGGAGGATGGTGGCCGCGTTGCCCACGTCGCTCCCGCTCATGCCGATCCAGTCGGTGGCGCAGTAGGCCATGTCGTGGTTGCGCGTCATCGCGCGCTGCGCGCTCGAGTACACCTCGCTCTGGTCGCCGAAGAGGCCGTGGCCGTAGAGGACCGCGCGAGCGGCGGCGGTTCCCGTGACGGTGGGCAGCTGGCAGCTGTAGGTGGCCGTGTAGGTGCCGTTGCGGACGGGGAGCCCGGTGGTCGGGTCGTTGGCGAAGCCCTGGCCCGGGCCGCCGTCGCCGGTGAGGTACAGCGGCACCTCGAAGGTGCCCTCCACCCGCCGGGCGATGCCGGTGTCGGGGGTCTCGGTCACCTTGGTCACGGTGAACGCGGGCGCGGCGCCGCCGAGCGTGGCGAGGGCGTCGTCTCGGATGTGGAGGATCCGCCCGGCGAGGTTGTCCTGCGACGCGACCGTGAAGTCCCACGCGAGGTAGAGGTCCGCTCGGTCGATGCCGGCCTCCTCGAGCGTGGCGAAGAGCGACTCCATGTGGGGCCGTCGGGCCTCCACGTCGCCGAACGCCTGGCCGCTGTCGCCGTCGCGGTACTGCACGAAGCTGGCGGGCGCCTCGATGGTGGAGCCGTCGGCTCGCTCGAGGTTCCGGAGCGCGATCACGTACCGGTGACCCTCCTCCCAGTTCACCGACGGCCGGATGTACAGCAGCTGGTCGCGCGCCTGGTCGGCCGCGGGGATGTTGGCGTCGAGCTCCACGAAGATCGGGTGGCGCTCTCCGGTCGCCGCGTCGATGGCCAGGATCGGGGCGTCCGCGTCGGCGTACGCCCCGAGATCGTCGAGCGGGACCGCACCGGACTGGCCCAGATCGATGCCCGGCACGCGCACCAGGCCCGCCTGGCCGGGGCTGAACCCGTCGTTGCGGTTCCACTCGGTGGGATCGACCTTCGTGCCGCCCACGTTCGCTGGCATCCACTCCCGCTTGAGCGACACCCGCCGGCCCGTCGCGGTGGCGGCGTCGGCGACGGTGAGCCGATCGCTCGGGAACGGGAGCAGGCAGAGCGCGGGGTCGAACGCGTCGCACCCCTGCCCGCGCGCCTCGGACGAGCCGAGCAGCCCAGCCAGCAGCGTGATCTCGTTGGACCGGGCGGCGTGGTATCGGGCGACGTTGGAGGCGAGCCCGCTCGGGTCGGCCGCCCGTCCGAGCATCGACTCGTAGGCGGCTCGCACGAGCCGGGTGGCGCGCTGGTTGGATCGGAGGAGCCCTCGGAAGAAGGCGTCTCGCGTCGTGCCACCGTCGAGCCGACCGGTCCAGTACGCCTTGCCCTGCGGGTCGGCGGGGGCGCCGAGCATCGCGGTGTAGACGACGTCGACGTAGCCGGCGTTCGTCTGGCCCCCGGCGCGCCAGGCCTCGGGGCTCAGGGCGAACGCCTGCTCGAGCTGCTCGAGCGTGGCGCCGCTGCGGGCCCGCCGGTGCCAGAAGGCCAGGCCGGACGGATCGGCGCCACGACCGAGCCACCGCTGGTACGTGTCGCCGATGCGATCGCTGAGCCACGGGTCGGCGAGGAGCTGCTGCGCCACGACCGTGGACGCGACGGCACCGCCGTCGAGCTGCTGGCCGACGGCCAGGACCTGCGCGTCGGTGCCGGGTGCGAGCCCAGCGTGGACGCGGTCGACGATCTGCTGCGCGTAGCGATCGTTGCGGGGGCGTTCGGGCAGCGCTCCCGGTGAGGGCGCCGGCGTTCCGGCGGGGGCGTGCACGCGAGCCGGTGCGACCGGGGTGGCGCCCACCGGCACGGCCGCGGCCACCACGGCCACCACGGCGACCACCGCGACCACCCCCGTCGCTGCTCGTCGAGCCATCGCTGACGCCATCGCGCTCCCCCAGGTCATCGGTGTGCGGTGCCGACCCCCTCGGCACCGTGGGTGGCGTCGACCCTACCGCCCGTGCTGGTGCGGTGGGCGAAGGACCCGTGGCAGTACCGTCGCCCTCGTGCGTGGCGCGGACGACGAAGCCCCGACCTGGTCGGTGGCCGAGCTCGCCGCCCACCTGGGCCGGCTGCTGGTGGGCGCGTTCCCCGACGACGTCTGGGTCGCGGGCCAGGTGCGCAACCTCAGCCGAGCGGCCAACGGCCACGTCTACTTCCACCTCGTCGAGCCCTCGACGACCGACCAGGCGCCCGCCGCCCAGCTCGCCATCACGCTCCTCGCCCCCGAGCGTGAGCTGGTGAACCGCCAGCTCACGCGGGCGGGCGGGGCGGTGCGGATGACCGACGGCGTCGAGGTGCGGATCTGCGGCCGGGTCCGGTGGTACGCACCCCGCGGCGCGCTCCAGCTCCGCATGCACGCGATCGACCCGGAGTTCACGCTCGGGCGGCTCCAGGAGGATCGCGACCGCCTGCTCGCCTCCCTCGCGAGCGAGGGGCTGCTCGACCGCAACGCCGCGCGGCCGATGCCCCTGGTGCCGTTGCGGGTCGGCCTGATCACGAGCCAGGGCTCCGCGGCGCAGGCCGACGTGCTGGCCGAGCTCGAGGCCAGCGGCATCGGCTTCGAGGTGCGCTTCGCCGATGCCCGCACCCAAGGGGTGGACGCTCCCGGCTCAGTGGTGCGGGCGCTCGCCGCGCTTGCCTCCGACCACGTCGACGTGATCTTGCTGGTGCGCGGCGGCGGCAGCCGCACCGACCTCGCGGGGTTCGACAGCGAGCAGGTCGCCCGGGCGATCGCTGCCTCCCCGGTGCCGGTCCTGACGGGCGTCGGCCACGAGATCGATCGATCGGTGGCCGACGAGGTGGCCCACGCGGCGCACAAGACCCCGACCGCCGCGGCCGCCGCGGTGGTCGAGCGGGTGCGGGCCTTCGCTCGAACCGTCGACGCACGAGCCGACGCGCTGCACCGTGCCGTCGATCGATCGACCCGCCTCGCCTCCGATCGCCTCGAGCACCGCCGCCAGCGCGCGGCGAGCGCATCCACGTGGACGCTGCGACGCGCCGAGGAGCACCTCGCGGCCGCCGGTGCCAGAGCGACGCGTGCCGCGGGAGCTGCGATCCTCCGCGCCGACGATCAGCTCGACGCCGCGCTCGGCCGGATCGGGCGGGCGTCCCGCGGGCACCTCGACGCGGCCGCGCACCGGCTCGACGCTCGCGACGCTCGCGTCGGCGCCCACGATCCGACGCTCGCCCTCGCGCGAGGATGGTCGATCACCACGACCGCCGACGGCCGGGTGGTGCGCCGGGCCGTCGACGTCGCGCCGGGCACGGTCCTCGTGACCCGCTTGGCGGAGGGCACCGTGCGCAGCACGGTCATCCCCGACGACGCCCAGGAGCCAACCCCATGACCGAGCCCACCCCGATCGAGCAGCTCACCTACGCGGACGCCGTGGCCGAGCTCGATGCCATCCTCGACCGGCTCGAGCGCGACGAGCCCGACGTGGACCAGGTGGCCACCGACGTGGCGCGGGCCAGCGTGCTCATCGCCCACTGCCGTGAGCGCATCGCCGCGGCCCGCCTGCGGGTCGACGAGGTGGTCGGCGACCTCTCGGCCGAGGCCCAGCCGGGCAGCGACACCTGAGCGCACGCGGCCGGGCTACTCCTGCTCGTCGCAACGGGCATCGACGGTGAACGCCACGGGCACCGCGCCCACCACCGGCCGGTCGTCGGCATCGACCGCCACGGCCGCGCCGGAGAGCTGGATGCGACTCCCGCGCACGCGCGACGCAGCGATCTCGCCGGGGACGGCCCCGCCCGACCCGCGTCGCTCCCACGCTTCGGCACCGAACGCCGCGACCCGGGAGTCCTCGCTCGTCGGGTCGAGATCGACGGTGACCCCGGTGGACTCGGGCACCCCCGTGGCATCGTCGTCCTCGAGGCCGACGACCGCCTGCACGATCGCCCCATCGTCGGCACGTCCGACGAGGAACGCGGTGTGCTCGTCGAGGCCGCACGAGTCCAGCGCGAACGAGCGAGACCGTCCGTCGACGGTGACCGCGGCGGTCCGGTCGGGGAACTCAGGCCCACGCGCGCAGGCGGCCGATCCCACCGCCAGGAGGGCGGCGACCAGCGAGATCGGGAAGCGCAGGGGCACCCCGGTAGTGTTGCCCGGATGCTGACGCTGGTGACAGGTGGGGCCGGGTTCATCGGATCGAACCTCGCCGACGAGCTCGTGCGCCAGGGCCACGGCGTCCGCATCCTCGACAACCTCTCGACGGGCTTCGTGGAGAACCTCCCGCCCGACGCCGAGTTCTTCGAGGGCGACCTGTGCGACGAGGAGCTCGTGGCGATGGCGATGGACGGCGTGGAGGTCGTCTTCCACCAAGGCGCCCGGGGATCGGTCACCAAGTCGGTCGAGACGCCGCTGGTCACCGACCTCTGGAACGTCCACGGCACCCTGACGGTGCTCGAGGCGGCCCGACGGGCGGGCGTGCGCCGCGTGGTCGCCGCGTCCAGCTCGAGCGTCTACGGCGGCGTCGCCCCCCGACCCACCGTCGAGACGGCCCCGCTCACCCCCAAGTCGCCCTACGCCGTGTCGAAGGTCGCCGGCGAGCAGTACCTGCGCGTGTTCTGGGAGCTGTTCGGGCTCGAGACCGTCGCCCTCCGCTACTTCAACGTGTACGGGCCCCGCCAAGACCCGAACTCGCCCTATGCCGCGGTGATCCCGAAGTTCGTCGCCGCGCTGCGCGCCGGCGAAGCGCCCACCATCAACGGCGACGGCAAGCAGAGCCGAGACTTCGCGTTCATCGCCGACGTCGTCGCGGCCAACCTCGCTGCCGCCGCCGCGCCCGCCGACTCGTGCGCGGGCAAGGCGTACAACGTCGCCGGCGGCTCGGAGCGGTCGCTGCTCGAGATGCTGGAGCTCCTGGGCGAGATCCTCGAGGTCGAGGTCGTCCCGGTGCACGGCGAGGCTCGCCCCGGCGACGTCCGCCACAGCTTCGCCGACACGAGCGCCGCCCAGGCCGACCTGGGTTGGCAGCCCACCGTGGACTTCCGCGACGGGCTGCGCCAGACCGTCGCCTGGTTCACCTGAGCCACGCCGTGGATCGCGCGCCGGCCGGGCTGCCCGAGATCGCCCACCGAGTCGAGGAGCGGGTCATCGAGCTCCTCGATGCCGAGACCGAGCGCTGGCGAGCCACCGACGTGGCGCTCGTCGAACCGCTCGACGCGATCCGCTCGCTCGTGGTCGCCGGCGGCAAGCGGCTCCGCCCGGTGTTCTGCCACTGGGGGTTCGTGGGGGCGGGGGGCGATCCGAGCGATCCCCGAGTGGTCGACGCCGGCGCCGCGTTCGAGCTGCTCCAGGCGTTCGCGCTCATCCACGACGATGTCATGGACGGGTCGGCCACCCGCCGCGGCGCGCCCGCCGTCCACCGCCGCTTCCTCGAGCGCCACGATGCCGAGGGCTGGACCGGCGAGTCGCGCCGCTTCGGCGAGGGCGTAGCCATCCTCGCCGGCGACCTCGCGCTCGTCTACAGCGACCTGCTGCTCCCTGCTGCGCCCTCCGCCCCCATCGCCCTCGCGGCGCTGTGGCACGAGCTGCGCATCGAGCTGAACATCGGCCAGTACCTGGACCTGGCAGGAACAGCCACCGGTGGCATCGATCGCGAGGGTGCCCGCCGCATCGCCCGCATGAAGTCCGGGCGCTACACGATCGAGCGCCCGCTCCAGATGGGCGCGCTCCTCGCCGGCTCGGCGGAGATCGCCGGTGCGCTCAGCTCGTACGGCGACCCGTTGGGCGAAGCGTTCCAGCTGCGCGACGACGTCTTGGGCGTGTGGGGAGCATCGGAGCGCACCGGCAAGCCGGCGGGCGACGACCTGCGCGAGGGCAAGCCCACCCTCTTGCTCGCGGTCGCGACGGAACGGGTCGACGACGTCGGCCGGTCGCTCCTCGCCAACGTCGGGCGCCGCGACCTCGGCGACGACGACGTCGCCGCGCTCCAGCAGCTGCTGCGCGACACCGGCGCACTCGACGTGGTCGAAGCCGAGATCGCCGCTCGCCACGCCGAGGCCATGGCGAACCTCGACGCGATCGGCCTCCCCGAGGCCGCAGACGTCGCGCTCCGCGAGCTCGCCGACTTCGTGGTCGCCCGCGACGCCTGACCGCATCCCCGCCGCTCGGCGCTCGCCGACCGACCCCACCTCCCCGAACCACCGCGCACGGCTGGCTGAGGACGAGAGGGTGGCGAAGCGAGCGCGGACCGCGGCTCAGGGAAGGGCGACGAAGCGGGCGAGGGCGGCCGAGAGCGGCTCGGACACCACGCCCGGCTCGGCGGCCACCGCCGCCAACCAGGGGGGCCGGACCACCGCGGCCACCGCCACGGGCGCCTCGAGCCCGGAGAACTGCAGCGCCTGGCGGACGTAGGTGGTGGCGTAGTCGTCGGGCCGAACGTCACGAGCCAGCTCGACGAGGGCGAACGGGTCGGGATCGTCGGCCGACATCGCCGGGTGCGGCGGCGCCACCACCACCGGCGAGTGCGGCGACGGACCTCCGCCCGCGAGCCCGGGCCCGTCGCACACGACCACCCCGGCCACGAGCTCGGGGCGAGCACCGGCGATGAGCAGCCCGACGTAGCCGCCGAGGCCCCGGCCGACCACCGTGCATCGACCCAGGTGGGCCAGCGCAGCGTCGACGTCGCCCATCAGCACCTCGGCGGTGTACCCGCCGCCGGGCGTGCGGCTCGATCGGCCGTGGCCGGTCAGGTCGAGCCCCCAGATCGGGCCGGGCCACCCGGCGCAGGCATCGGGCAGCTCCCCGGTGGTGCGTTCCCCGAGCCCGTGCAGCAGCAGGAGCGGGCGTGCGCCGTCGGCGCTCCCCGTGGCGAGGGGGTGCAGGGCCAGGCGGCTGCGGACGTGCGTGAGGAAGGTGGGCTCGGTCACGAGATCAGCTCCAGCAGGAGGTCGGCGATCACCTGCGGCTTCTCGATGTGGACGAAGTGGCCGACGCCGTCGAGCGGTACGAACCGACCGCCCTCGGGGAGGTTGGGCGCGACGTCTTCGGGCAACGTGCCCCACCCCATCAGCTCGATGTCGAGCCCGAGCACGCACAGGACCGGCATGCCGAGTGCCGGCAGGCGCGACATCGACCACTCCGGGCGCCACGGCCCGAACCCGCCCATGCGCATCGACGCGTCGATCTTCCAGCGCCAACCGTCGGGCTCCTCGTAGCCGCCGATCGGCACCAGGTAGCGCAGCCACGCCGGATCCATCCGGGGGTTCATCCGGCCTCGTCGCTCCGCGAGCTCCTCGATCGTGCCGGGACGGCGGACCTTGTCGGCGGCGCGTCGCCGGTGGTCGAGCCAGCCGGCCAGCTCACCGTTGAGCATCCGTGTCCGGTGGTGGTCGGCGACATCGGGCCACGACCGAGCGGACGGGAGGCCATCGAGGTTGGCGAGGTGGCTCACGCGGTGCGGGAGCGCGTCGGCGAGCTGGAGCATGAGCGCGCCGCCCTTGGAGTGGCCGACCACCGGGACCGGATCGGCGCCCAGCGAGTCGAGCACCGCGGCCGCATCACGCAGGTCCGCCTCCCACGAGTAGAGGTGCGCGTGGTCCGAGTCGCCGTGGCCGCGCTGGTCCCACGACACCACCCGCCGGCCACCGTCGGCCACGAGCGGAGCCAGCACGTCGAAGGTGCCGGCGAAGTCGAACCCGCCGTGGGCGAAGAGCACCGGGGGCGCAGCCTCGTCGCCCCACTCCCACACGGAGAGCTCCAGCCCTCCCACGTCGATGGTGCGGCGGCGGTCCGGGCGGCGGGCTCCCGGGAACCCGGCCAGGCCGGCGGCCTCCGCCTCGGCCCGGGTGGGCGCTGGGGGGATCGGGCTCGACATGTCCGGGAGGCTACCGCCGAGACTTGACCCAGCGGTCAAGTCTCGGCCGGCTCGGGCCGGAGAAGGGTCGACACCTACCATGGACGGCGCGTGACCGTCTCCCCTCCAACCCCCTCGACCGAGGTCGCGGTCACCGGGCCCTTCGTGCGCGGCGGCCCGATCGCCCGCCTCCGAGCGCGCGGGCGCGGCCACGGCCACCTGCTCACCGGCTCGAGCGTCCTGGTGCTCGGCGCGGCGGTGCAGGGCTTCGGCGGGCTCGCGTTCTCGATCCTGGTCTCCAAGCTCGACCTCAAGGCCAACTTCGGCGACGCGTCGGCCCTGTTCACCTCGGTCCTGTTCGTCACCTACCTCGCCGGTCTCGGCCTGCCCGTGTCGCTCGCCCGCTACGCCGCGGACCGCGACGTCGACAGCCACGTCGTGTTCGCGTGGGGCGTGCTGGTCACCGTCCCCGCGTCGGTGCTCGCGTCGGGCCTCTACCTGTGGCTCGTCGATCCTGGCGCCGCCGACGTCTTGTGGAACTGGTCGCCCATCGGCGGGTTCCTCCTGTTCGCCGCGATCGTCTGCGGTTCGGCGTTCTCGCTGATCGTGGACGTCCGGGCCATGACGATGCGCCGGTGGAACCTCGTGCTCCTGCGCATCTGCCTCGTCGGGGTCATGAAGATCGCCCTGCTCCCGCTGTTCCGCCACAGCGACCACCGAGCCCTCTTGATCTTCCTCTACCTGGCCGGGCCGGTGGCCATCTCGGGCTTCGTCGGGGTCACGCTGATCAACAAGGTCACCGGTGGCCGCCACCGCCTGCGGCCCACCCCCGCCACCGCCCACGCGGCCGTGCGGTACTCGGCGGTCAACTACCTCTCCACCCTCGCCTACCAGGCGCCCTACTTCGCGCTGCCGGTCATCGTCCTCAAGCACGTCGACAGCCAGACCAACGGCAGCTTCTACGTGGCGTGGGGCATCGTGGCCATCGCGTTCTACGTGCCGTCCGCCATCGGTCAGGCCCTGCTCGCCGAGGGGGGCAAGGGCGGCGCCCACGTCCGCATCCAGATGCGGCTGGCGATGGCGCTCGCGGTGGGCTTGATGGCCGTCGGCACCGTGGCGACGTTCCTCGGCAAGGGGCTGGTGGTGGCGGTGTTCGACGAGTCCTATCGCGAGGCAGCCCACATCCTTCCGGCGATGATGCTCGCCGGCATCCCCTGGGCCGTCACGTCCCTCTTGCTCACCGAGGCGCGGGTCCTGCACCGCAACGTGGCCACGGTGATCATCACCGTCGTCTTGATGGTGTCGATCATCGTCCCCGCGCTGGTGCTCGTCCCGGGGGACCAGCCCGGCCACGGCCTCGACGGCGCGTCAGCGGCGTGGCTGGTCGGCAACGTCTTCGCCGCAGCCGTGGCGCTCGGCGTGACCGTCGTGAACCGCCACTACAGCTCCGGCCACGAGGCCACCGACGAGCTCGACCCGCTCACGCCGGTGGAGTAGCGGGTCGGCCGAGCCGACGACAGCCGACGACGCCCACCGGATCCCTCAGGCGCAGCGATCGCCCTCGGGCAGGTAGCTCGGCTCCGCGGCATCGCCCTCGCCCTCGGTGACCACCTTCCAGTTCGGGGTCTCGGCGCGAGCGAGGATCCCCGCCTCGTCGAGGGCGCCGTCGTCGCTCGGATAGCGACCGAGCTCCGCGTGGTACTGCTGCACGGCCGCCTTCAGGGTCCGCAGCTCGGTGCGGCAGTCGCGCGTCGCGGCATCCTCGTCCATCCCCCGGATGCCCCAGGTGATGGCGGCCAACAGCGCCGCGAGCACGGCGAGGACGAGGACGAGCTCCGAGATCGTGAACCCCGCCTGGGATCGAGGGAGCTCGGTGCGCACGGCGACGACGGTACCGCACCGCCTCCCGATCATTCGCCCGCGCAGGCGATCACCTGGCAAACCTTGGCGTCCCAGCGCGCCTGGGCGACCGCGTCGCCACGCTGGCTGGCGATGGCGGAGAGCCCGACCAACGCCCGCGCCGACCAGGGGTTGCGCTCGAGCGCCTCCTCGAACGCCGCCTCGGCTCGCGCGAGGCGCTGCTCCTCGGTGCCCTCACCGTGCAGCAACTCGAACTCGGCGAGCTGGTTCCACCACGATGACCGCGACGGGTCGCCGTCCGCGGCGGCCTGCGCCGCGTCGATCGCCGCCTTCCGGTTGGCTGCCGTGGGATCCTCGGTCGCGACGGCCCCGCGCACCTCGGCCAGCAGCCCGGTGACCGTGGGGTCGTCGAGGAGGAGGGCGCGTGCGCGATCGATCGGTGCCGGGTCGACGTTGGCGACCCCGGTGTCGATCGACGCGTCGGCCACGAGCACGACCAGGCCCGCCACCACGCCGATCGCGCACAGCCCCGCGCCGACCCGGCGGCCGAGCGGCACCGGGCCCGACGAGGTCGCGATGGGCGTGGGCCCTCGCGTCCACGCTGCGCCCAGCAGCACGAGCGCCACCGGGGCGCCGCACACCGAGACCGGGTTCGTGAGCCACGTGAGGGCGATGCCCGCGGCGAACCAGGCAAAGGGCCCCCGCGCCCGAAGGACCGCGAGGACCACGAAGCCGCCGAGCAGGGCCGCGCCGACCACGCCGGTGGTCACCAGCTGCTCGACGACCACGTTGTGCGCGTCGAAGAAGACCTTCTCCGGTCCCTCCAGACGGGCGAACTCGGCGGTGATCCGCGACGAGGTGGCCTCACGGAAGCGGCCGGGACCCCACCCCACCAGCGGTCGCTCGTCGAGCGCCTCGACACCGGCCTCCCACATCAGCACGCGGTTCCGCATGCCCCCTGATGCTTCGTTGCCCTCGAGGCGGACCACCGTCGAGGCCTCGCCCTGGAGCGGCAGGGAGATCAGCACGCCGAGCCCCACCCCCACGACCACGGCGAGGGTGCGCAGGAGCCGCTCGGGACGATCCAGCGCCGTGCCGGAACCGGGCAGCGCCACCGCGGCCACGGCGATCACGGTGCCCCCGACGAGGGCGGTGCGGCTTCCCGTGAGGTTGAGCGCGAGCGCGGTGGGCACCACGAGCGCCAGCCGCCATCGGGGGGCGCCGCGCCCGACCGAGCGCGCCAGCATGGCGAGGAGACCGGTCAAGAGGCCCGCGAGGTAGAGGCTGTTGGTCTGCAGCCCCGCTGCCCTCCCAGCGTTGGTCGCGAGGTCGCCGCTCGGGTCGATCACCACCTCGAGCACCGCGAACGCCATGTTCACCGCGAGGCCGGCGAACACGATGCGCCCGAGCAGCGGGCGGCTCGACGGCCGGAGCCGGCGCCCCAAGCCCCAGGCCCCGACGTAGCCGGCGAGGTAGATCCACCCGCTGTCGATGCCGTACACGCCGAGCAACGAGAGGCGCGGCGACGAGCTCGCCAGGGCGGCGAGCGCCGCCCATGCCAGCCAGCCGAGCAGCCACCACGAGGCCCGGTCGCCCCGACGGGCCAGACCGAAGACCACCGCGAGACCCGGGCCCAAGCCCACGAGGACGATCGCGATCCGCGGGGTGAGCAGCCCCAGGTAGAACGCCGGGCTCCACAGGACGAGGAGCGCGCCCACGTAGCCCAGGATGGCCACATCGGCTCGTCCGGGGACCGGCCCGCCCCCGATCGCGAGGAGGGAGCGGAGCGAGCCACGCTCGAGCGCGGCCGGCTCCGCCCGGTCGATCGCCGCCTCAGCCAAGGAGACGGGCCAGGTCCTCGGGGTGCTGCGCCCGACGGAGCGCCTGCTCGCGGTCGACGACGCCCCGACGGACGAGATCGGCGAGCGAGTCGTCCATCGCCTGCATGCCGATCTTGCGGCCCGACATCATCGCGTTGTGGATCTGGTGCACCTTGCCATCGCGGATGAGGGCCCGGATCGGGTTGTTGGCGATCATGACCTCGGCGGCCACCGCCCGCGAACGACCGTCGGCGGTGGGCACGAGCTGCTGGGTGACCACGCCCTGCAACGAGTTGGCCAGCTGGATGCGCACCTGGCTCTGCTGCTCGCCCGGGAAGACGTCGATGATGCGGTCGACGGTCTGCGCGGCGTCCTGGGTGTGCAGCGTGGCGTACACGAGGTGGCCGGTCTCGGCGGCGGTGATCGCGGTGGAGATGGTCTCGAGATCGCGCATCTCGCCCACGAGGATGACATCGGGGTCCTGGCGCATGGCTGACGTCAGCGCCTGGCCGAACCCGTTCGTGTCCGACCCGACCTCGCGCTGGTTGACCAGTGCGGTCTTCGAGTGGTGCACGAACTCGATCGGGTCCTCGATCGTGATGATGTGCACCTGGCGCTTGCGGTTCACGATGTCGACCAGCGACGCCAGCGTCGTGGACTTGCCCGAACCGGTGGGTCCCGTGACGAGCACGAGCCCGCGCGGGTACTCGGCGAAGGCCATCACCGCGTCGGGGAGGCCGAGCTGCTCGAACGGCACGACCTCGTAGGGGATCACGCGGAAGGCCACACCCACGGCGTTGCGCTGGACGAACACGTTCACGCGGAAGCGCACCTTGGTGCCCATGGCGTGCGACGTGTCGAGCTCCTGGGTCTCCTCGAAGCGCTGCTGCTGACGCACCGACAGGATCGAGAACGCGAGCTCGCGCACCTTCGCGGCCGACAGCTCGGGCTCATCCGGCATCCGCACGAGCTCGCCCACGATGCGCACGAACGGCGGCTGGTTGGCCGCGAGGTGGAGGTCGGAGGCGCCGAGCGCGAGGGTGCGCTCGAAGAGCCGGTAGAGCTCGGCGGGCGGCTCGGCGTGACCCACCGCCGGGGCGGTCGGTCGACCCGGAACGGCGCCGCCGTAGGTGGCGTCCAACGCCTCGTCGATGCTGGCGTTCTCGGCGATCGCCACCTCGAGCTCCACGCCCGAGCTACGAAGGTGCTCGGTGACCGTGCGCACGGTGGCGGGCTCCAGGGGCACGCTGAACGCGACCAGCAGGTGCCCCGACCGCAGCGAGACCGGCACCGCCCGCGTGCTGCGCGCGAGCTCCTCGGGGATCAGCGGCACGGCCTCGGGCTCGATGACGGTGGTGGCGAAGTCGACGAACTCCGCTCCCAGCGCGGCGGCCCACGCCGCGGCGAGGTCGGCGGCGGGGATGTCGGCGATCGCTTGCACCACATCGGGGAACGGCGTGCCGCGGTGGGCGGCGTCGTCGAGCGCGGCCTCCATGACCTCGCGCGTGATGACGTGCCGGTCGACCAGCGCATCGCCGAACCGCCGAGCCTGACTCGTGAGCATCCGTCTCCCCCGTCTGCACCCCTGCTCCCGCCGAGCGCGCGAGCGCCGTGGACCCTAGCTGGCGACACGACGGCGCCGCAGGTGAGAGACTTCCGCCATGCACATCGACCAGGTCAACGTCCAACCCATCGAGGGGCTGGTTCGCGAGCTCTGGCACCGGGGGGGAACGGACATCCACATCACGGCCGGTGCGCCGCCGATGTTCCGGATCGACGGTGACCTCATCCCGGTCCAGGGCCACGCCGCGCTCCACCCCGACGAGATCGAGCAGCTGGTCACCGCCATGTTGCCGGTCGACCTCCAGCAGCAGTTCATCGAGCATCGAGCGGTCGACTTCTCGTTCTCGTGGGAGGACACCACCCGCTTCCGCGGCAACATCTTCCGCCAGCGAGGCGCGGTGAGCATGGCGCTGCGCGCCATCCCGTTCCAGATCCCCACCATGGAGGACCTCCTCCTGCCCCCGGTGCTGGGGTCGTTCTGCAACCACCGCCAGGGCCTCGTCCTGATGACCGGCCCCACCGGGTCGGGCAAGTCCACCACGCAGGCCGCGATGATCGGCCAGATCAACCGCAGCCAGCGGCGCCACATCCTGACGCTCGAGGACCCGATCGAATACGTGCACAGCCACGCGCAGTCGATCATCTCGCAGCGCGAGATCGGCTTCGACGTGCCCACGTTCCAGGACGGCCTGCGCTCCGCGCTGCGCGAGGATCCCGACGTCGTGCTGGTGGGCGAGATGCGCGACCCCGAGAGCATCGCCACCACCCTCTCGGTGGCGGAGACCGGGCACCTCGTGTTCGCCACCCTCCACACCAACGACACGTCATCCGCGCTCGACCGCATCATCGACGTGTTCCCGCCCCAGCGCCAGGACCAGATCCGGGTGCAGCTGGCGGGTGCGCTCACCGGCATCGTGGCCCAGCGCCTGGTCCCCCGCGTCGACGGCGGGATGATCGCCGCGTTCGAGATCCTGATCGCGAACAACGCGGTGCGATCGCTGATCCGCGAGGGCAAGAGCCACCAGGTCCGCAACGTCATCGGCCAGAGCGTGCGCGAGGGCATGCAGACGCTCGAGCAGTCGCTCTCGGTCCTCGTGGCCCACGGCCTCGTCTCCTACGAGGAGGCCATCACCCGAGCCGTGCTGCCCAAGGAGGTGCGCCCGCCGGCACCGTCGCCCACCGCGCACGTCGAGACGGCCCCTTCCGCGACTCCCGCCTGAGCCGGTCCGACCGCCGGCCACCTCTGGCCGCCCCCAGACGCGACGAGGCCCGCTCCCGAAGGAGCGGGCCTCGTTCCGTTCAGGGCTCGAGCCTCAGGCTCGAGACGAGATCACGGAGGGCAGGTGCCGGTGATGGTGCCGCCCGCGCCCACGGAGTAGCCGTAGGTGTTGGCGTCACGCAGGAAGCCGTCGGAGACGAGCTGGGCGATGCCGGTCGGGTAGGTGCTGTTCTGCGCGTAGTACGCCTCGATGGCGGTGCCGAGCGTGCGCTTCTCGGTGCGGCACGACGACTCCTTGGAGTTGTTGTTCACGCCGCGGACCGAGAAGATCACGACGGCGCCGAGCACGCCGAGGATCACGATGACGACCAGGAGCTCGATGAGCGTGAAGCCCTTCGCGCCGATCGACTTCTCTTCCCAGCTGTCGCTGGACTTCAGGTGCTTGAGCACGTTGGATTCCCCCCAAGGGAGTCGGGGACCCGGGTCATGCCCAGGCCGGACATCTGCACGCGGTCGCGATGCAGCGGGGACATCGTACTCGATCCTTCCATCGAGTGTCTGGGCAGTACGGCTCAATTCGCGACGGGTTTCTCGGCCAGTCGTCGGCCGTGGGTCCCGTCGGTGCTCAGCCGCTGATCGACCACTCGAGGACCTTCGGAACCACCGCGCGAGCGTTGTGCGCCCAGCACTGGGACACCGACGGCGAGCACGTCGAGCCGCTCGGGGTGAGGCCGAAGTCGATCTCGTAGCGGACCCGAGCACGGCCGATGACCCGCACCGGGCCGGTGTTGCCACAGGTGAGCGTGCCCTTGTTCCCCGGCAGGGCACCTTGGCAGGTGACCGTGAAGGTGACATCACGGGTGCGCTGGCCGGAGTCCGAGTCGAGGCCGCCGGAGGTCACCCCGGTGGTGGCGGCGCACGACACCGTGACGTAGGAGCCAGCGGCGACCACCGACGTGATGTTGGCACCGGTGGCTTCCGCGATCGGGAAGGTCATCGAGCACGCCGGCGAGCCGGAGGTCTGCCCGAGCGTCGCGTTGGTCTTCACCATCTGGACCGCCGACTGCAGCGCGCCGTCGGCGGCGTATCGCCGAGAGCGCTCGATCTTGAAGGCCCGCAGCGACGTCGAGCCGGTCCACGCCAGCGTGAGCAACGACACCGCGAGCATCGCCACCACGATGGTGAACACCAGGACCAGGATCAGCACCGCGCCACGCTCATCGTCACGCCGATGCACCGCTCCTCGACGACTCGAAGCGATGGCGAAACCGATCACGGGAGCACCGTCACGCAGCTCGTACCGCCGCTGTAGAGCGGGCACTGACGGCCGGTCGCACCGGTGGCGCCACCCGTGGCGTCGCTCGTGGCTTGGCCGCCGAGCCCGCCCGAGGCGGTGTCGTAGTTGAACCACCAGAGGATCGTCTGGTTGGCGCCGGTGCCCCCAGATCCGCCCGCGCCGCGGCCGCCAGCGGTGCCGCCGGTGCCACCGGTCCCCCCGGTGGCGAGCAGGTAGTAGCCCGCGGTGGGCAGGTTGGCTTTCTGGGCAGTCGTGGGCGCGACGTTGCTGTAGATCCCGATGCTCGGGCCGCCGCTGCCGCCGGCGCCGCCACCGCCACCGCCACCACCGCCACCGCCACCACCACCGGCGCTGTTGCCGCCCTTGTCCTGGGCCACACCCGCACCACCCGGACCGCCGTTGCCCCCGGCGCCACCAGAACCGCCCGCCTGGCCGGGCGCGACCGCGTTGGTCGCGACCGTGGTCGTGACGAACTTGGTCTTGGCGAGGTCGACGTTCCAGAGCCACACCCCGAAGGCCCCGGCGCCACCTTGGCCGCCGCCTCCACCGGTACCGCCAACGCCACCTTGGCCGCCTTGGCCGCCCGAAGCCCCCGACGCAGCGCCAGCGCAGTAGGTGCCGCCGCCACCACCAGAGCCACCACCACCGCGGCCGTTGGAGCCGTTGTTGCCGTTCCCACCACGGCCGGGGGTGAAGCCACCGATCGCGTAGGACTCGGCCGTCGCGTTCACGGCGCCGCCGGCGCCGCCGGTACCGCCAGCGCCACCACCACCAGGGTTGCCCTCACCCGGTGAGGGGGTCACGCAGTAGCCCCCGGAGCCGGCCGAGCCGCCGCCACCCCCGCTGGTCTGGCCCTGCCCGCCGTTGGTCCCGTTGCCGCCGCTACCGAAGAAGCTGCCGCCGCCACCGCCACCACCGCCGTAGCCGCCAGCCCGATCGGTGCCCGTCGCCGCGCAGGCGGCCGCCGGATTCGCGCCGTAGCTGGATGCCGAGATCGCTGCGGTGACGTTGGCCGTGGAGAACTGCGAACCCTGACGGCCGAAGCAGGCGTAGCCTCCTGCGCTGCCGTTCGAGACGCCGCCGTCGTAGCTGTTGTTCACCGCGTAGGTCTGGATGAACGACTCCTCGATGATCGCGTAGGTGTCCCAGCTCGCATCTGCGTCGATCATTCGCAACCCGTACGAGCTGCGTCCGATGGGACCGTTCAGGTTTCCGGGCGTGCCCGACGCGATCTGCAGCTGGCGGAGGCGGATGCCTTGGCGCTGCTGGATCACGACACCGGCCGCGAGGGGCGAGTAGGTGCCGGTCGGACCTCCGGCCCCGCCTGCGGCCCCCGTCGCCGTGTTGACCTTGCCCTGGATCACGGAGCGACCCACCAGACCGCCAGAGCACGAACCCGCGGAGATCACGCACTGGTCCGGGGCGAGGCGGAGCCAGTTCGCGTCGTAGCCACCGGTGAGGGTGCGGAAGTTCTCGATGTTGTTCGCCGCGGTCAGGTTCACGGTGCCTTCATAGGTGGCTCCGTTCGCCTGCACGATCACGTTCGGCCGCGACGTGGACTCGCCTGGGCAGTTGCCGCTCGTGCTGGCCTTCTGGGCCCCCACCAGCACCGTCTTGAGCGCCGCCTGGGGGGTGCACCCGTCGTTGCTGTCGTTCCCCGAGTTCGCGTCGACGAAGATCGTGTCGCTGGACTTGAAGTCGATCCAGAACGGGAACCCTCCGGCCCCGCCGTAGGACTTGGCGGGCCGGCCCTGCTCGACCAGCTGGGTGTAGACGCGGTACTCACCCCCCGAGTTCGCGACCGCTCCCAGCGCACCGAGGCCAGAGCTGGTCGGGCCGACCTTGAGCGGCATCCGCCAGATGCCGGTGCTGTCGTCGCCGACGATCAGCGGACACGTCGAGCCGTCGGTCACCGTCGCACCGGAGAAGCTCACCGACGGGAGCGTGCCCCGCAGGCACTGCAGCTTGGTCTTGGACCACACTCGGAACGACACGGTGAGGTAGGGCCTCGTATCGAGCCCGGCAGCGAGCGTCAGCTGATCGGTGAACGCGAGCTCCTTCCCTGCGCTGTTGCCGTTGCCGTCGTAGGTGTCGTAGGCGATGCCCGGGTACGCGCCCTCAGGGGTGACGGCGCTCGTCGAAGGGTTGCGGGTGTAGCTCGAGCTGTACAGCTTGCCGATCTCGAGCGGTACGCCTGCGCCGTACAGCCGACGTTGAGCGATCACCTGGATGCGGTATCGACCGTCGATCTCGAAGCCGCACCGGAACTCCGTGCACGCGTACCGGCCACCCAGATCGTTGTCGTACGGCGCGTAGACCGTGTTCCCGATGGTCGAGGCGTTGTTGGCGCCGAGCCGCTCCGCGACCACCGTGCGGGTCCCTCCGGTGGCCAGTGTCCCGGCCGAGACGTTGGTGCAGGCGCGTCGCTCGATGGAGATGTTCTGGCCGCTACCGAGAACCCAGTAGCTGACGCGATCGATGCGGATCGAACCCGAGATCAGGCGGGTGGAGTTCAGCGAGACGTGCAGGGTGCCCCCACCCGAGGGCGTGGAGTCGCACGCCTTGAGCGGATCTGTGGACGCACCGGCCGCGTCGACCGTTGCGACGTCCTGGGTGAAGCGCGACGCCAAGACGTCGCGGTTGATCGACGCGTTCAAGCTCGCCCCGACCCAGCTCGTGACGCGGAAGCCCGTAGCCAAGGTCATCCCCAGGGGCACGATGATCACGCCGAGGATCGCCAGGACGGTGATGACCTCCATGAGCGTGAAGCCCGCGTCGGCGATCCGTCGATGACGAACATCATCGGGACGTGCAGGATGGTGGGCGAGCGCTCGTCTCAACATGGCCCCAGATCCGCGTTGTCGAAGGTGGTCGGGCAGCGCTGGTCGCGCTTCACGATGGTCAGCGAATCAACCGTCTTGCCCACGTCATGGGTCGGAGACTCCACGCGCAAGGTGATCAGCTGGAGACCGCGGTCGGTGGTGCACGAGGGGGTGCCGTAGGTGCTCGAGCCCGCTCCCCAACTCGGCGAGCTCCCGCTGGCGATGTCGGCCGCCAACGGACGGATCAAGGTGATCGATGCCGAGAAGGTGGCAGGGATCTCGTTCATGCCGACGTTCGGGGTGCTGTACGACCCCGGGTTCGCGCATTCGACGTAGGTCGTGTAGGCGTTCGGCGGATACGGACTCCCTGGCGGCCGATAGCGCGCCGGCTGCTGCAGGTTCTCCGCCCACGCTTGCACCGTGATGCTCGCCTGGGTCCGATCGGAGTTGACGGTGGAGATGTTGACCGAGGCGATGATCGCCGTCAGCACGACCTCGAAGGCGAAGCCCATCAGGATCACCGAGACCAACATCTCGGGGAGGGTCTCGCCGCGCTCGGACGCGAAGCCACGCCGAGCGCCGGCGCCGCCACGCTGGACGTGCGGAGCGTGCGAGTGGGCGAGCGCCACTTAGGTGTCCTCCCGGACGCCCTGGAGCACGCCGTACATCGCAGAGATGAGCGCGACCGCCACGAACCCGACGATGAAGCCCATGAACAGCACCACCGCCGGCTCGAACAGGTCCGTCAGGCGCTTGAGCTTGTAGTTCATCTCGGTCGAGTAGAAGTTCGCGGCCGCCTCGATCTGCTGATCGAGCGTGCCGGTCTCCTCGCCGACCCGGATCATCTGGATCGCTGCGTGGGGGAAGAGGTCGGTCCGCTCGAGCGGCCCGGCGACACCTTCGCCCTCGAGCATCTCGTCGCGCGCGGCACGGAGGTGCTTCTGGAACAGCGGGTTGTTGGTCGAGTCGATGGCGGCGGCCATGGTGTCGGGGAGCGGGACGCCCGCCCGCATCATGGCGCCGATGATCCGGCAGAAGCGCTCGACCGCGGAGTAGCGGATGATGATGCCGATCGCGGGGAGCGACATGAGGACTCGGCTTCGCACGAGCTTCGCCTCGGCGTTGCGACCGACCCAGATGTTGAAGCCCACGATCAAGGTGACGACGAGCAAGATCGCCCACCACCACGTGGTCACGAAGCCGGAGAACCCGAGCAGCATCCTCGTGGGCAGCGGCAGCTCCGAGTCGAGCTCGTCGAAGAAGTCGACGAACTTGGGGAGCACGAAGGCCACCATCACGATCATCGTGACCACCGACATCGCCATGACGACCATCGGGTAGGTGAGCGCGCTCTTGACCCGAGACTTCGCCTCCATGTCGCGCTCGATGTAGATCGCGAGCTGGTCGAGCACCGTGTCGAGCTGACCGGTGAGCTCGGCCGAGCGGAGGATGCCCAAGTAGTACGGAGGGAACACCGACGAGTGCGGCTCCAAGGCATCGGAGAACGGCACACCGCCCTCGAGCGACTCGCGCACCTGGGTGAGGATCACCTTGAAGCGCTTGGAGTCGGTGCCTTCCTCCACGACGCGCACGGCGTCGATGATCGGGATGCCCGTTCGCACGAACGCCGCGATCTGCCGGGAGAAGTGCATCACCTCGGTCCGCGGCACGCGCTCGGGCGACACCTCGATCTCCGAGAAGCCCTTCTTCTCGCGGATCTTGACGACCCGGAGGTTCTGGCGAATCAGGTCGTTCTCGGCCGAGGTGAGGCTGACGCCCTCGATCGTCGCCTTGACCTGCTGGCCATCGGGCGTAACGGCCGTGTACTTGAACACTGCCATAGGTGGCACTCCCCCCGGACTGGCGTCCTGACTTGCGTGGCATCCGGCCCACGCAAGATGAGCTACAGAATGTAGATCGTTCGCATCACTTCGGCAACGGTGGTCACATCTTCGGCCACCAAACGTAGGGCTTGGTCACGCAGCGGGACCATCCCCTGTTCGACGGCCAGCTTGCGGATGTCGTCCACCGGGGCGTTGCGGACGACCAGATCGCGCATCTCATCGGTGACGCGCAGCACCTCGTACACACCGATGCGCCCGAGGTAGCCGGTGTCGGAGCACACGGCGCAACCGTGGCCCTTGATGAACGTCTCCTTGGGCTTGCCACCCGCGCGCTCGTAGAAGGCGAGGTCCTCCGCGGAGGGCTCGTAGGGCCCGAGGCACTCGGCGCAGTTCCGTCGGATGAGGCGCTGGCCGACCACGGCCAGCATCGACGACGCCAGGAGGAACGACTCGATGCCCATGTCCAAGAAGCGGTGCAGGGCGCTGGTGGCATCGGTGGCGTGGATGGTCGACAGCACGAAGTGACCGGTGAGGGCCGCCTGGATCGCGATGCGCGCCGTCTCCACGTCACGGATCTCACCCACCAGGATCGCGTCGGGGTCCTGCCGCAAGATCGAGCGCAGCCCCGCCGAGAACGTGACGCCGGCCTGCTCGTGGATCGAGATCTGGTTGATCGTCGGGAAGGTGTACTCCACCGGATCCTCGACGGTCATGACGTTGATCTCGTCGCTGTTGATGGCCATGAGCGACGCGTAGAGGGTCGTGGTCTTGCCCGAACCGGTGGGCCCGGCGCACACGACCATGCCGTACGGGGAGCGGATGATGTCGGCGTAGAGCGCCTCGGTCTCGGGCGGCATGCCGAGCGTCGAGAGGTCGTAGAGCGCCCGAGCCTTGTCCAGGATCCGCAGCACCGTCTTCTCGCCGTACTGCGTAGAGGTGGTGCTCACCCGGATGTCGAGGAGGCTGCCGTCGACCTCCGTCTCGATCTGGCCGTCCTGCGGGCGGCGCCGCTCGACGATGTTCATGTCGGCCATGATCTTGATGCGGCTGACGAGCGCCTGCGCCATCGACTGCGGCAGCGACAGGACCTCGTGGAGCGCACCGTCGATGCGGTTGCGGATCCGCACCCGGTCGCCCATCGGCTCGATGTGGACGTCGGATGCGCGGTCACGCACCGCTTGGGTGAGGATGGTGTTGACGACCTGCACGATCGGCGCGTTGGCGGAGACCTGGGTCTCTGCTGCGGCCGGTCCGCTGCGCTCGGAGACGCGGGCCTCGAACACCCGCACGGCGTCGGACACCGCCGACGACGCCTGGTGCACCTTGTCGAGCGCGATGTCGACCGACGTCGGCGAAGCCACCGCGAACGACAAGGGCTCCGACGTGTGCTCGACGAGCTCCTCGAAGATGCCCGGACGGGTGGGGTCGGCCACCACGATGGTGACGCCGACGGCCGAGCGCGACAGCGGGATGCATCGAAGCGCTCGAGCGAGGTCCTCGGAGATGACCTCGACCACCTTGGGATCCACCACCGCCCGATCGAGCGCGACCCAGCGCACCCCGTACTGAGCGGCGAGGCCCTTGGCCAGCTCGTCCTCGTCGAGCGCTCCGGCCTCCACGAGGATCGAGCCGAGCCGTGCGTCGGACTCCTTCTGCAGCTCGAGCGCGCCGTCGAGCTCGGCCTGATCGATGGATCCCAGCTCGAGGAGGATCTCGCCGATCCGGCCCTTCTTGGCCGGGATCCCTGCATCGGTCGCCTTCGCCTGCCCGTCGGGCGCAGCTGCGGCCGCGGCGTCGTCGGTGCCGACCGACTCGCCCGCGACCCCGCCGTCGGGCGGCGCGGGCAGCTCCTCGCTCGGGTCTACCTGCGTGACCAGGCCCGGCCCGCGCTGGTTCTTCGGTCGCCTCAGCGCCACGCGCCACACCTCGTGCTGCGGAACCGCTGCTGCATCTTCGATCTCCCCCCGACGTGTGCGCCCGGTGGCGGCGCCACCCTTCGTCGCGGCGCGACTCTAACGCGCGACCGGTCCCGCCGCATGAGCGGGTCTGGGTCGTTCGACCCAGAGGTGGCACACGGCCCAGGGGCGCCGCGAGGCTGGTGCGCATGAGCGAGCCGTCGGCCTCCCCTGCAGGCCATGGACCTGACCGACCGGTCTCCGCTGGCGAACCGCCGGTCGTCGCCGGCGTGCGCACGACCCGACGTCGAGGCCGGACCTCGGCGGCCAAGCGCGACGCGCTGGCATCGCTCCTCCCCCGGTGGGGGATCGACGCTCGCGGCCCCTGGCCCGACGCGGTGCACGATGCCACCAGGCGCCCAGGACCGGTGGCGCTCGACATCGGCGTCGGCGACGGCGCGGCATCGTTGGCGTGGGCTCGAGCGCGACCCGACCTCGTCGTGGTCGCGATCGAGCTCCACCGCCCCGGGCTCGCCAAGCTGCTCCAAGCGCTCGAGCGCGAGGGACCGCAGAACGTCCGGGTGGCCGAGGCCGACGCGACCGAGGTCGTGAGGTCGTGCGCCCCCGGTTCGATCCACGCGATCCGCCTGCTGTTCCCCGACCCCTGGCCCAAGCGCCGCCACGTGGGCCGACGGATCGTCGACCGAACGTTCGTCGCGGCCGCCGCCGACGCGCTCGGACCGGGCGGCGAGCTCCACCTGGCCACCGACTGGGACGACTACGCCGAGCACGCTCGATCGATGATCGCCACCGAGCGGCGGTTCGAAGCGCTGCGTCCCGTGGACCGCGTCGATCGACCGGTGACGGTGTACGAGGCCCGCGGCATCGCCGCAGGCCGATCCATCACTGAGCTGGTGCACCGCCGTCGCCGGTGACCTCAGCGATCTCCTCCTCGGTCATCGACTCGAGGCGGGCGAGGTCGACGGCCAGCTTCTCGGTGTCGACCGTCGGGGTCTCGGGCACGACCTCGCCGCCACCGTCGGGGCGCACCCACCCGACGCCGGGCTCGTGGCGCCGGATGACCTTGGCCGGGACGCCGCCGATCACCGCGTGGTCGGGGAAGCTGCCGCGCACCACCGAACCGGCCGCCACCACCACGTTCCGCCCGAGGTGCGTCCCGGCCAGGATCACGCAGCCGTGGCCGATCCAGCACCCGTCGCCGATGACCACCGGCTGGTGCGCACCGAGCTGGTTGCCGGGCGGGGTGGTCGGGTCCGTGTAGCCGTGGTTGCCGTCGGTGACGTAGATGTCCTGGCCGAACCAGACGTCATCGCCGATCGTGACCGACTCGTGGGCCACGATCCCGCACCGCATGCCGATGAGGCTGCGGTCGCCGATGGTGAGGACCCGATCGGGAAGGCCCGGCTGGGTCGGGTGGTAGCCCGCGGCGAGGGTGGCCCAGGTGTTGATGGTGGTCTGGCGCCCGACATGGATGTGGCGCTCGCCGTAGAGCACCGCCGTCGGGAACCCCATGATGCTGCCCTCGCCGAACGACCCGAACCGCTCGGCCGCCGCGGTGCCCGGAGCGATCGCGCCCGCGATGCGAACCCGAGCCCAACCAGCATGCAGCGCGGCGTTGGCGATCCGGTGGACGCGTCGAGCGATCGGTCGGGGCAGCACGCCCGAAGCGTACGGCCACGGGTCCTGCTGGCCGGAACCGGTCCCGGCTCTCTAGCCTTGGCCGCCGTGACCACCGTCGAGGATCCCAGCGCGGTCGCCGCCACCGCCGGCGACGTCGCGAGGTGCCCGTTCCCCCACGCCGCGGCCGCCGAGGTGTGCCCGGTGCCGGGCGTCGGCACGACCCGACCCCGGGGCCCGGTCCAGCGCTCGAAGGCCGACCAGTTCGTGTGGCGCGTGCTGCGGATCCAGGAGCGACCCGAAGGCACGAGCGAGGCCGCGGCGAACCGTGCGTTCCAGAAGTCGATGCTCATCTCGGCCACGCGCTGCACCCTCACCTACGTGGTCTTCCCCATCGTGATCCCGCTGCTCGGGATCCTGAAGGGGGTCGAGGCTCCCCTCGGCATCGCCATCGGCAGCTTCGCCATCGTCTGCGACACGTTCACGATCCGCCGCTTCTTCGCCGCCGACCACAAGTACCGCTGGTACTTCTCGGCCATCGCGCTCAGCATCATCGGCCTGCTGTTCGTCCTGCTGGCCGAGGACATCGTCGCCCTGTTCCGCTAGCGACGGGGCGCGGAGGGTCAGCGACGACGGACGATGGCGGCGATCTCCGCGAGGACGTCGTCGTCGAGGCGCGCGAGCGCGTCGAGCGCGCCGAGGTTCTCCCGCACCTGCGCCACGGTGCTGGCACCGAGGATCACGGTGGACACGTGGGGGTTGCGGGCGCACCACGCGATGGCGAGCTGGGAGGTGGTGACGCCCAGCCGGTCGGCCACCGCGCCGAGCTCGCGCACCTGTGCGTTGCGGCGCTCGTCGGTGAGCAGGTCGCGCAGCCACTCGTAGCCGGGAAGGCTGGCCCGGCTCCCCTCGGGGATGCCGTCGACGTACTTGCCCGACAGGAGACCCGACGCCAGCGGGCTCCAGGTGGTGAGGCCGAGACCGATGTCCTCGTAGAGGCGGGCGTACTCCTTCTCGACCTTCTTGGTCTCGAAGAGGTTGTACTGCGGCTGCTCCATCACCGGCTTGTGCAGGTTGCGGCGATCGGCGATGTCCCAGGCGGCGCGGATCTCGTCGGCGGACCACTCCGACGTGCCCCAGTAGAGGGCCTTGCCCGACGACACGATGTCGCTCATCGCCCACACCGTCTCCTCGATGGGCGTGTTCGGGTCGGGGCGGTGGCAGAACAGCAGGTCCACGAAGTCCAGACCGAGGCGCTCGAGCGACCCGTCGATGGCCTGCATCAGGTACTTCCGGTTGAGCGTGTTCTCCATGTTGGGCACGCCCTTGTGGATGCCCCAGAAGATCTTGGTGGAGATCACGTACTCGTGGCGGGCCCAGCCCAGCTCGGCGATCGCGTCGCCCATGATCTGCTCGGACTGGCCGCCCGCGTAGGCCTCGGCGTTGTCGAAGAAGTTGACCCCCGCCTCACGAGCCGCCGACAGGCAGTCCTTGGCCAGCGAGGTGTCGACCTGGGTGCCGAAGGTGACCCACGACCCGAACGACAGGGCGCTCACCTGCAAGCCCGAGCGACCGAGGCGGTTGTAGGGCATGTCGACCACGGGGACCTCCGACGGGGCTGAGCATCGCCAGCGATGCGGGTGCCCGACCCTACCGGCGAGCGCGAGGGGGTGCAGGTAGCGTTCCGGGATCGACGCGACCTCCACCCCGGCCGCGCCAGCACCCCCGGCCGACCCGCTCCCCGACCCGCTCCCCGGGCAGTTCGACGCCGCCGCCGGGCGTCGGCTGGTGCGTCGCGTCCGCTGGCGGCTCTTCGCCGCGATCGCCGTGGCGAACCTCGCCGGCGTCGCGATCGTCGTCGCCTGCGTGGCCTGGGTGCTGCCCGGTGGTCGGGTCGAAGACGCCACCACCGCCATCGCCTTGAACGCCACCTTCGGGGCGATCTACCTCGCGCTCGTCATCCCGGTGGGCATCCTCTGGGGCGAGGGCTGGGTCCGCAGCGGACGCCGCTGGCTCCAGGAGGAGCGCCCACCCACCGACGCCGAGGTCACCGCGGTGCTGCGCACGCCGCTGCGCCTCTTCTTCGTGCACGCCACCCTGTGGCTCGTGGGCGCCGCGCTGTTCGGCCTCCTCAACGCGTTCATCGACGTCGAGCTGGTGGCCAGGGTCGTGTTCACGATGGCCCTCGGCGGCCTGACCACGTCGGCTTTCACCTACCTCATCGCCGAACGGACCACGCGCCCGCTGGCCAAGGCCGCGCTGAGCGTGAACACCGTGCGGACGCCACGGCTCCCCGGCGTCACGACCCGCACCCTGCTCGGGTGGGCGCTCGGCACCGGCGTGCCGCTGGTGGGCTTGCTGATCACCGGGATCTTCGCCCTCGCGGAGCCCGACGACGCCACCCGAACCCGCCTCGCCGTCACCATGATCGTCCTGTCGAGCGCGGCGCTCGTCATCGGCGCGTGGATCGCGATCCTCGGCGCGCGAGCCGTCGCCGAGCCGATCATCAGCCTCCGACGGGCGATCGGCCGCGTGGCCGAGGGCGAGTTCGACGCTCGCGTCGAGGTGTCCGACGGCAGCATCCTCGGCCTCCTCCAGTCCGGCTTCAACGACATGGCCGAGGGCCTCGAGGAGCGAGAGGCCCTGCGCGACCTCTACGGCCGCCAGGTGGGCGAGGAGGTCGCGCGCGAAGCGCTCGAGCGAGGCACCTCGCTCGGCGGGGAGTGCGTCGATGTCGCCGTCTTGTTCGTCGACGTGGTGGGCTCCACGCAGCTCGCTGCGTCGCGTCCTCCCGAGCAGGTCGTCCAGCAGCTCAACCGGTTCTTCGGGGTGGTCGTCGACGAGGTCCACGGTCACGGCGGATGGGTCAACAAGTTCCAGGGCGATGCCACGCTCGCCGTGTTCGGTGCGCCCAACGCGCTCGATGACGCGGCGACCCGAGCCCTCGCCACCGCGCGCTCGCTCGCCCGACGGCTGCCACTCGAGGTGCCCGACCTCGAAGCCGGCATCGGCGTGGCGTACGGACCGGCCGTCGCCGGCAACGTCGGCGACGAGCGGCGGTTCGAGTTCACGGTGATCGGCGATCCGGTCAACGAGGCAGCACGGCTCACCGAGCTCGCCAAGCAGCACCGGCCGATGGTGCTCGCCTCCGACGACGCGGTCGAGGCCGCGGGAGACGCCGAAGCCCGCCGCTGGAAGGTCGACGGCACCGCGGAGCTGCGCGGCCGGGCTCGCCCGACCCGCCTCGCCGTTCCCGTCTCCTGACCCCGCGTGCGCCTCGCTCAGGGATCGAGCAGGCCGAGGCGATCGAGGGCGGGCGCGAGCAGGTCGACCTCACCCTCGGGTCGACGCGCCACCCCCGGCGCGACGCGATCGTGGGCAAGCCACCCGCGCACGTGCAGCGCGACCGCGAGCGAGTGGTGGGCCGCCGCCACCGGAGGACGGAAGACCAACGTCGCGAGGGCTTGGAGCGCGTCGTCGCGCTCGATGACGCCCGGGTCCTCGCCCGCCCAATCCCGATCGCGATCCGCCACCGCGTCGGGCACCGCCGCCGACAGGTCGAGGGCGTGGTCGGCGCCGTACATGATCTGATCGACGGCCAGCACGTTCGCCGAGTACAGCCGGAAGTCGGGACGGACCTCGTCCCGGCGGCGGATGCGATCCCACTCCACCTGGCGGCTCCACGTCCCGTCGACCGCACCGATGCAGTGGCCCACGTCGAGCAGCGCGGTGAACGCGTCGAGCCCGAAGGTGCGTCCGCCCTCCCATCGCTCCGCAGGCAGGTCGACCGCGATCAGCCGGTCGCACCACTCACCCATCCACGCCAGCAGCCCCAGCGCCTCATCCGCGCTCAACGACGCCAACGAGGGCGACGGGAACAGCGCCGGGATGCCCCCGTGGCGAGCGATCGAGTCCACCGCCCCAGCCACCCTCGACGGATCGAACCCGCCGTCGTCGCCCGCTTCGGTCCGCACCCCGGCCACGAACGGGGCCCCGCCCATCGCCGCCCCGAGCGTCGCCACCACCTCGGCGCGCACGCTGGGAGCGAGGTGCTCGCCCATCCCGGGGCCGGCGTTCACGAACGGAACGAAGCCAGCGTCGACCGCGCGACCGAGCAGGTGCGCGAACCCGTCCCAATCGGGGTGGCCGGCCTCATCGAACGGCAGCAGCACCGGCGCCAACCCCTCGGGGCGCCGACCCGGGCACAGCAGATCGAACGGTGCGTCCTCGAGCATCGCCACGGCGGCGACCCTACCGGTGGGGCTCGGGTCCCTCGCAGCGCGCCAGCAGCTCGTCGAGCTCGTCGTCGCGGAGCATCGACGCGGCCACGATCAGGAGGAGGCCGGCTTCGACGTGGTCGCGGTGGTCGGCGTCGACGCCCGCCCGGCGCTGCAGCATCGCGCCATGGCCGAGGGCGGTGGCGGCCCACGCGGCATCCGCTGCTCGCGGCGAGCCCACGCGCTCGAACTGCCGGGTGGATCGCTCGACGGCGGCGGCCACCGTGGCGGACGCGTCGGCGCGCAGCACGGGCCGGCGACCAGCAGCCATCAGCAGCTCGACGTGCTCGCCCTCACGACCGAGGTCCTCGCCGAGCAGGTGGTCGACCGCCTTCGCCACCACCGGTCGCGCTCGAGACGCGCCCGCATCGATCACCACCTGCTCGGTGGCCGCCAGCTGCTCGAGCCGGCCGCTGGCGCTCAGTCGCAGCGCCTCGGTCACGAGCTCGTCGATGGAGCTGAAGAAGTAGCTGGTCGTCGAGACCGGCACCCCCGCCCGGGCTGCCACCGCTCGATGGGTGACCGCACCGGCACCGAGTTCGCCCGCGAGCTCGGCGGCTGCTCGGAGGAGCGCGGCACGGCGGCGCACCGCGCTCTCGCGCTGGGGCTTCGCTGGGGCTGGCACAGCCGTGACAGTACGACGACAGGTCGCGCTCCGCTCGGCCGATCGCGCCAGGCCTCGCCACCCGGTGGCCGCCGTCAGAGGTCGGCGAGCCCCAGGTCCAGGTTCGGCTGGTCGAGGCCCCCGTCGACCTCCAGGACCTTCCCGGTCACGTACTCCCCCGCCGGCGACGCGAGGTAGAGGACGGTGGCCGCGATGTGATCGGGCTCACCGATGGCGCGCAGGGGCGTGACCGACTCCATCTGCGCCTTCATCGCGTCGTCCGCCATGACGATGTCGAGCGCGCTCGTGGCGACCGAGCCCACGGCGATCGCGTTGACGCGGATCCGGGGAGCGAGGTCTCGCGCCGCGAGGCGCGTGTAGTGGGCGAGGCCTGCCTTGGCGGTGCCGTACGCGAGGTAGCCGCGCCCGGCCACCCGTCCCATGATCGAGGAGATGGCCACGATGGACCCACCGCCTCCCTCGAGCATGATCGGCACCGCGGCGCGGTTGAGGGCGTGCGCGGTGGCGACGTTGAAGTGGAACGCCTCGGACAGGTACCGCGGCGACGTGTGCTCGAACGGTCGAGGCATCGACCCGCCGAGGTTGTCGACGACGACGTCGAGGCGCCCGAGCTCGTCCTTGGCCACCCGGGCGAGACCCGCCACGGCGTCGAGGTCGTTCAGGTCGGCCGGCACCACGACCGCTCGACGACCGGCCGCCTCGATCCGATCGGCGACGGCGCGCAGCTGCGCCTCGGTCCTCGACGAGATCACCACGTCCGCCCCCGCCTCGGCGAGCGCCACGGCGGTGGCGGCACCGATCCCACGGCCCGCGCCGGTCACGACGGCCACCCGATCGTCGATGCGGAATCGGTCGAGGATCACGGTGCCTCCCGGCGAGCTCATCGGCGGCCGCCGGCGGCGGCGCCAGACCTGACGGCACGTCAGGGTAGCGATGCGCGGCTCCGTGGCATGCTGGCCGACCACGCCGCAGCAACGAAGGGGACAGCGATGGGCGATCTCGTCAGCGCACTCGAGGGCATCGTCGGCACCGGGAACGTCGCGTCGGGCGACGCCATCAACGAGGACCTCACCCACGACGAGGCCCTGACCGCCACGTGGGTCGCCCCCGCGGCCGTGGTCACCCCCGGTTCCACCGAGGAGGTCGCCGCGGTGGTGGCCCACGCCCGCGACCACGGCGTGCCGGTGACCGCCCGCGGCGCCGGCACGGGCATGTCCGGCGCGTGCATCCCCCAGGCCGACGGCATCCTCGTGGCGTTCGATCGGATGGCGGAGATCGTCGAGCTCGACCTCGACAACCACGTCGCCATCGTCCAGCCCGGCGTGACCCTGGCGGCACTCGACGAGGCCACCAAGGCGGTCGGACTGGTGTACCCGGTGTTCCCCGGCGAGAACTCGGCCAGCCTCGGCGGCAACGTCGCCACCAACGCCGGGGGCATGCGGGCGGTGCGCTACGGCGTGACCCGGCACCAGGTGCTGGGCCTCACCGCCGTGCTCGGGACCGCCGAGGTCATCCGCACCGGCGGCCGCTTCGTCAAGGGCAGCTCCGGCTACGACCTCACCCAGCTCATCATCGGGTCCGAGGGCACGCTCGCCATCGCCACCGAAGCCATCCTCCGCCTCCACCCGCGGCTCACCTCGGGCGCCACCGTCCTGATCCCCTTCTCCACCCTCGACGAGGTGGCCGCGGCGGTGCCGCGGATCGTCGGCTCCGGGCTCCAGCCAACGATCCTCGAGTACATCGACTTCATCACCATGGGCGCGATCACCGCGGCCCAGAACCTCGAGCTCGGCGTGCCCCAGCAGATCAAGGACGCGGCGATGGCCTACCTCGTCGTCGTGCTCGAGAACCGCAACGACGAGCGGGTGGAGGAGGATGTCGCCGAGCTGGCCGAGCTGGCCACCGACCTCGGCGCCCTCGACCTCTACGTGCTCCCGTCGCACTCTGGGGCCGCGCTCATCGACGCCCGCGAGAAGGCCTTCTGGACCGCGAAGGCCATGAACGCCGACGACATCATCGACATGGTCGTGCCCCGCTCGGCGATCTCGACGTACCTCACCAAAGTGCAGGAGGTGGCCCAGCCCACCGGGTCGCTGGTGGTGGGCTGCGGCCACGCCGGCGATGGCAACGTGCACCTGTCCGTCTTCCAGCCCGATGTCGCGCTGCGCAAGCAGGTGGTGGGCGACATCTTGCGCGCCGGCGCCGCGCTCGGCGGCGCGGTGAGCGGCGAGCACGGCATCGGCACCGAGAAGAAGCGGTACCTCGCCGAGATCGAAGACCCCGCCAAGCTCGACCTCATGCGCCGCATCAAGTCCTCGTTCGACCCCGCCGGCATCCTCAACCCCGGCGTCATCTTCGACTGATCCCCTAGGAGCCCCCACCGTGAACGGCGCCAACGCCCTCATCCGCACGCTCGTCGACAGCGGCGTCGACGTCTGCTTCATGAACCCCGGCACCTCGGAGATGCACTTCGTGGCCGCGCTCGACGACGTGCGCGAGATGCGCGGCGTCCTCGCCCTGTTCGAGGGGGTCGCCACCGGCGCGGCCGACGGGTACGCCCGCATGGCCGACAAGCCCGCCGCCGTGCTGCTTCACCTCGGCCCCGGCCTCGGCAACGGCCTCGCCAACCTCCACAACGCCCGCAAGGGCCACACCAGCGTGGTCAACATCGTCGGCGACCACGCCACGTACCACAAGCAGTACGACGCCCAGCTCGAGTCCGACATCGAGACCGTGGCCCGCAACGTGAGCACCTGGCTGCGCACCTCGCAGTCCACCGACGAGGTCGCCGCCGATGCCGCCGACGCGGTGGCGGTCGCGGCCGGGCCGCCCGCGCAGATCGCCACGCTCATCCTGCCGGCCGACGTGTCGTGGACCGAAGGCGCGGCACCGGCCACGCCCGTGGCGCCCGCCGAGCCCACGCCGGTCGATCCCGCGCTGGTGGCCGAGATCGCGGCCGTGCTGCAGGGCGACGAGCCGGCCGCGCTGTTCGTCGGCGGCCGGGCGTGCCGGGAGGGCGCGCTCGTCGATGCCTCCCGCGTCGCCAACGCCACCGGTGCCAAGCTCCTGGCCGAGACGTTCCCCGCCCGCCTCGAGCGCGGCGCCGGTCGACCTCCCGTCGAGCGCCTCGCGTACCTCGCCGAGTTCGCCGCCATGCAGCTCGACGGGTTGCAGCACCTCGTGGTGGTCGACTCCAAGGCTCCCGTGTCGTTCTTCGCCTACCCGGACAAGGCGTCGGACCTCGTGCCCGAGGGCTGCACCGTCCACGTGCTGGCCGACCAGGCTGGCGACCCGGCGGGCGCGCTCGCGGCGCTCGCCGAGGCGGTGGGCGCCCCGGCCGACGGCGCCACGATCCAGCCCGCCGCTCGACCGGACCTGCCCAGCGGCCCCCTCACCGCCGATGCCGTGTGCCAGGCGGTCGGCGCGCTGCTCCCCGAGGGGGCGATCGTGTCCGACGAGGGCAACACGTCGGGCCTGTTCGCCGCCGGCCACACCGCCGGCGCCCCGGCCCACGACTGGATGTGCCTCACCGGCGGCGCGATCGGCCAGGGGCTGCCCGTGGCGCTCGGGGCCGCGGTGGCGTGCCCCGACCGCAAGGTCATCGCCCTCGAGGCCGACGGCTCGGCCATGTTCACCCTGCAGGCCTGGTGGACGATGGCCCGCGAGGACCTCGACGTCGTCACCATCGTGTTCAACAACGCGAGCTACGCGGTGCTGAACATGGAGCTCAACCGCGTCGGTGCCACCGAAGGCGGCCCGAAGGCGAAGGAGATGCTCGACCTGTCGGGCCCGAACCTCGACTTCGTCTCGCTGGCCGAGGGCTGCGGGGTGCCTGCCACCCGGGCCACCACCTGCGAGGAGTTCGTGGAGCAGCTCCAGGCCGCCCTCGCCACCACGGGCCCCCGCGTCATCGAGGCCATCGTCCCCTCCATCATCTGACGCCGCCCCCACCCCCACCCTCACCCCCACCCCCACCCCCACCCCCAAATTTCGTCCTTCGTGGTCGTGGGACGACCGCGATCTACGAGATTTCAGAGGGGGAAGAGGGTCAGCGGAGGAACGCGAGCTGGTGGGGCTGGGGCTCGCTGATGGGGCGCACGAAGTGCTTCGACAGGGTGTTGATCTGGCCCTGGTAGTTCGACGAGATGTCGGCCCCGTAGAGGAAGTCCGGCACCGCGTCCATGTGGCAGTAGACCATCCAGCAGACGCGCTGGCCCTGCTCCACCACGAACGGCACGTCGTGGGCGCGCACCTCGAGCGTGGCCCGGCTGCCCCAGCCGGGCCGATCGGGGTGGTAGCCGAAGCCCGGGTCGAAGAACCCCGCGTAGTGGGTGCGCACCTCGCCCGAGCGCACGTCGTAGGGCACCATCTCCGCGGCGAGCTGCGGCGGGATGGTGATCGCCTCCTGCGACAGCAGCAGGTAGAACTCCTCGGGCTCGAGCACCAGGCGGGCGGAGTCCACATCTCGGTAGACGGGCTCCCAGAAGCGGCGCCACTCCTGGCCGAGCTTCCCGTAGTCGAGCACCTCGGTGTTGCGCTTGGCCCGGTAGCCCACGACGCCGTGCTCGTCGCCCCGCAGATCGAGCGAGAGGCCGAGGCCATCGTCGAGCGAGGGTGCGCTGCGCAGGTCGGTCTCGGCGTCGCTCATGAGCCCGATCTGGTCGTGCAGGTCGGCCAGGTCCGCGTCGGAGAGGAACGGCTCGTCGCCCGCGAACAGGCGCAGCTGCACGAAGGTCATGTCGGGCCGGATGAGCAGCGGGAAGGTCCGGGACACGATCTCGACGTAGATCGGGCCGCGGTAGCCGGCGCGGATCTGATCGAACGCGTCGGATTCGTCGGTGAGCGCGCGGCACAGCGTGTCGACGCGCCCCGCCGAGCTCTTGGGGTTGACGAACCCCCGGACGTCGCCGGGCAGGGCGACGCCCTCACGCAACGGGATCAGGTAGGGCCGCCGAGGCTCGAGCACCACCCCGGACCGCAGATCGAGCTCCTCGATCGCGTAGTCCGCGAGCTTCTCGGCCACCGGACCGTCGTGGGACAGGAAGCTCGCTCGCAGGCGGTACGCCACGTCGCCGAAGCGCAGGTCCACGCTGGCGGGCTGGATGTTGGCCTTGGGCACCTCGATCGTCGCGCTGATGACGCCATCGGCGATGGCGCGCCGAAGCGCTTGGACGGGCAGCACGCGACCGCTGAGCACGGGGACGCAGGCTAGCGAGGCCACCGCGGCTCGGCCGCCGGGCGCTCGACCAGCGCCGGGACGGCGATGCGCCCGTAGCATCGTCCCGATGTCGATCCACCACCTCCAGATCTGGGTCCCCGACCTGCCGCGAGCGGTGGAGTCGTGGGGGTGGCTCCTCGAGGAGCTCGGCTACGAGCCGGGTCGGACGTGGGACCACGGGAGGGTCTGGCGGAGCAACGGCACGGGCATCGTGATCGAAGCGTCGCCCGACATGGTCCCCGGCATGCTCTACTCACGGCTCCGGCCGGGCATGAACCACGTCGCGTTCCAGGTCGAGTCCGCCGACCGCATCGGCGAGCTGCACGCGGCGGCACCGGACCACGGCTGGCGCTCCCTGAGCTCGGATGCGGACAGCCGGCACCCCCTCCCCGCGGCGCTCACGGTGGCGTACCTCGAGGATCGCGACGGCTTCGAGGTCGAGCTCGTCGCCCCCGCCCACGATCTCGTCGCGCCGGCCGGATGACCCCCGCGGTCCTGCCGGGCGAGTGCCCGGCAGGACCACTGGACGAAGCCATCGGGAGGGGCCTTCGGCCTCGTCCGGCGGGTCCACCGACGTGAAGCCGGTGGATGTCGAGGCAGTTGCGGGCCAACCTCGACAGGGCTACCAAGGCCGTGACCGGCCCCAACATGACGCCGACAGGCAAATTGTCCGGATGGACTACCCGAGACGTCGGCGGCGATCGAGCTCGCCGTCGAGGTTCGCCAAGGCGCCGGCCAAGACCTTCTGCAGCTGACCGCGAGCCAGGCGCAGGATCGGGGTCAGCACCCGGCGAGGAGCCAGCGCCATCCGGTAGGTGACCTCGGTCCGGTCGTCGTCGAGCGGCCGAAGGGTGACCCGCTCGACGATGCTGGTGAACAGCGGCGGGCCCTCGTACACGGTGAAGGACCAGCGCTCGGGCTCGTCCCAGGCGATGAACCGCTCACGGAAGGTTCCGCCCCCGCCCTTCAGCACGACGTCGCGCGTGGACCCGATGCCGGTGGGAGGGTCGCTGGTGGCGGCGCACGTCGCGATCCGCGGAAACCAGGCCGGCCACCGCTCGTAGTCGAGGATCGCGGCCCAGACCTCGTCGGGCGTGGCGCGCACGGTGTCGGTGGCCTCGACCACGAGCGGCGCGCGGTCGGCGAAGTCGAGCCCCTGGGTGACGTAGGTGGACATCGCACCAGGTTGGCTCATCCGCCGCTCCAGCGGCGAGGCTGTCGGCCATGAGCGAGCGGGGCGACCACCTGTACGACGCGGACATCCGCTGGACGACCCACGGGGTGGCGCACATCCGCGCTGGCGACTGGGGCAGCCTCGGGTTCGGCCAGGGCTACGCCTGCGCCAGAGACCACCTGCCCACCATGGCCGACCAGTACGCCAAGGTCCGAAGCGAGCGCTCGAGCCACCACGGCGCGGGTCCCAACGAGAGCATGCTGGCCACCGACCTCGGCTACCTCGCGCTCGGGGTGCGCGACCGTGCGCCGGCCCTGCGCGACGCCCAGGCCGACCACATCCGGGCGCTGGTCACCGGCTACGTCACCGGGGTCAACCAGCGCGTGCGGGAGGCGGTCGGCACCGACGCCCTGCCCGAGTGGTGCCGCGACGCCGCGTGGATCCACGAGATCGACGAGCTCGACCAGTGGGCGTACTTCGTCGACATCGCCCTGATGGCGAGCGGACGCAACCTGGCGGAGATCATCGGCCGAGCGCAGGCCCCAGGGCCCGACGGCCCCGCGGAGCCCTCGCCCATCTCGGCGCTCACCGGTGAGGAGCCGGCGAGCAACGGGTGGGCGTTCGGCGGCGACGCGACGGCCTCGGGCCACGGCATCGTCGTGGCGAACCCGCACTTCCCGTGGGGCGGCGAGGCCCGGTTCTGGGAGTGCCACCTCACCCTGCCCGGGGAGATCGACGCCTACGGCGTGTCGCTGCTCGGCACCCCCGGCGTGCAGATGGGCTTCAACCGCGACATCGCCTGGACGCACACGTTCTCGCGCGGCCATCGCTTCACCCTGGCGAAGCTCGAACTCTCGCCCGACGATCCGACGAAGTACCGCTACGGCGACGAGGTCCGGGCGATGGACCCCATGGTGCACCGGGTCGGTGTCCTGGGCGACGACGGCGAGGTCACGACCGTCGAGCGGACGCTGTGGTCCACGCACCACGGGCCCATGGTGAACCTGCCCCTGCTCGGCTGGGGCCTCGAGACCGGCTTCGCCCTCCAAGACGCCAACCTCGACAACCAGGCGATGCTCCCGCAGTTCCTGGCGATGGCCACGGCGCGCAGCATGGACGACCTCCAAGCGTCGTACGCGGAGATCCAAGGGATGCCGTGGGTGAACACGCTGGCCGCCGATCGCACCGGGCGCGCGTGGTTCATCGATGCATCCACCACCCCGGCGATCTCCGAAGCGGCGCAGGCCCGCTTCGTGGAGCGGGTCCAGAACGACCTGGTCGCGTCGCTCCTCCACGAGAACCGCGTCGCGCTCCTCGACGGCAGCGACCCCGGCGACCAGTGGCTCGACGTGCCCGGCGCCCGGGTCCCCGGGATCCTCCCCTACGAGGCGATGCCCCAGCTCGAGCGACGCGACTACGTCCTCAACGCGAACGACTCCCACTGGCTGAACCACGCCACCGCGAAGCTCGAGGGGTACTCCCCGCTCCACGGCCTCGAGCGCACCCCGCGCAGCCTCCGCACCCGCCAGAACCTGCGGACCGCGTCGCGGCTCGCCGCGGCGGGCGACGTGACGATCGAGTCGTCGATCGACGCGATGCTCAGCAACGACAGCCTCAGCGCCGAGCTGCTGGTCGACGCGGTGGTCGAACGGGCCCGTGCCGCGGGCGGGCGGATCGCGCAGGCCGGTGAGGTCCTCGCGGCCTGGGATCGACGCGACGAGCTGGCATCACGGGGCGCCGCGCTGTGGCGAGAGGTGATGGCCGGCTTCCCGCTCACCGCGCACAGCGACGCCGGCCCCCTGTTCGCCGTGCCCTTCGATCCCGAGGATCCGGTCGACACCCCCCACGGGCTCGCGCCGGCCCCAGCCGACGGTCCCGACCCGATCGTGGACGCGATCGAGCGCGCGCTCGACGCGCTCGACGCGGCCGGCGTCGCCCCCGACGCGCCGCTCGGCGACGTGCAGTGGGCCCTGCGCGGCGATCGTCGGGTGCCCGTCCACGGCGGCTACGAGGGCGACGGCGTGCTCAACATCCTCGCCCCGAACGGGTCTCTGGCCTCGCACACGGTGGAGCCCGGGCCGGCGCGCCTCGCGCCGGTGGCCGACCGAGCTGCCACCAGCGGGCTCGCTGCCGGCGGCTACCGCTGCACGTACGGGACGAGCTTCCTGATGGGGGTGGAGCTGACCGACGATGGCCCGCGGGCGATCGGCCTGCTCGCGTACGGCCAGTCGGGCGATCACCGTTCGGAGCACCACGCCGACGGCACCGAGGCCTACGCGGCCAAGGCGCTGCGGCCGCTCCGGTTCACCGACGAGGAGATCGAGGCCGACCCGGCCCTCGAACGGCTCCGCCTCACAGCTGGGTGACCGTCACCAGGAACTCGAAGGTGCCGGTGTCGGACACCGACGCCACCATCTGGGTCGTGGGTGCCTCGATGTCGTAGTCAGCCAAGACGACCTCCGGAAGGTCGTCGGGGTTGGTGCCGATCTGGATCGTGTTGCCGTTCAGCACGGCCTGCACCGGGAACGTGATCTCGTTGGTGACACCGTGGAGCGTGAGCTCGCCGGTGGCGGTCGCGTCGATGGTCTTTCCCGCTTCGGGCTCCGCGCCGAAGTCGATTGGCTCGGTGAGCTCGAACGACGCCTCGGGGAACTCGCTGGTCTGGAGGCCTCGGTCCTGCAGGGCGCGCACGCGGTTGGCCACCGGGAGGCCGGGGTCGTCGGTGAACTCCAGCTGGGTCAGGTCGACCGTGAACTGCCCGGTCGTGACCGTGGTGCCCTCGATCGTGAAGGAGCCGGTCACCCCGGTGGATCGCCCGACGGCCTCGTGATCGGTGAGCCCGCCGGCGAAGGACTCCGTGATGCGGAACCCGGCGGTGCTGCCGCTGTCGGGACCGACGGCCCACGACCCGTCGAGGGACTCCGGCGTCTCGCCGATCGTGGTGCTCGATCCGCTTCCCACGCTGAGCTTGTCGGGGGCGTCGTCTCGCAGGACGAACCACCAGAAGGCGCCCACCAGGACGACCACGACCGCGACGACGGGGACCACCAGCTTCTTCAGCATCCCCCCAGTGTGGCCCGGGAGGTTCGGTCTCGCGTCGCGGTGCCCGCCGGGACCGGGGCTCAGAGCACGCTGCGCGTGGCCTTCTTGAGCTCGTACATCGCCTGGTCCGCTCGGTGCACGAGGGACTCGGGCGTGTCGCCCGAACGGCTCGTCGCGGTGCCCACCGACCCGTCGACGACGAGGTCCAGCGCACCGATGTCGAAGGGCGCGTCGAACGCCGCTCGGGTGCGCGCCGCGACCTCCTCCAGGTCGTCCGCGTCGTCGACGACGATGCAGAACTCGTCGCCGGCGTAGCGGGCGACCGATCCCTCGTGCCCCGCGGCGACGCTGAGGCGACCGGCGAGCTCGATGATCACGGCGTCGCCAGCCAGGTGGCCGTGGCGATCGTTGATCTCCTTGAACCGGTCCAGGTCGATGAACACCAGCGCTGGCAGGTAGCCGCGGGTGAGCATGCGGTGCAGGTAGGCCACGAGCGAGTGGCGGTTCCATGCACCGGTCAGCCCGTCGTGGTCCACCCGGTGGCGCAGCTCGGACTCGATCCGGCTGCGATCGCTGACGTCGCGCCCGATCGCGTAGACGAGGCCAGCCTGCGCGTCGGGCACCAGGTCGAGCTCGATCCACACGAGGTGCCCGTCGCGGTGCTGGGCTCGACGCACGACCCGCTGCGCGCCGATCCCATCGAGGCGAAGCTTCCCATCGTCGGGGCCGCCGACCTCCCCGTCGAAGAGGAACGGTCGGTCCGCCTCCATCAGCTCCTCGGGCGTGTAGCCGAGGACCTCGCTGCACGCCGGGTTGGCCGAGACCAGCGCACCGTCGAACGTGAGGGTCGCCATGAGGTCGCGCGAGGCCTGGAACACGGCTTCCGCGGCCCGGCGCTGCTGGCGAGAGTCGCGCACCGCGTTGCCGACGATGCCGCCGAGGAGGGCGACCACCCCGAAGCGGAAGGCCGCGTAGCCGAACGAGAAGTCGAGGCCGTTGCCGGCGTGGGTGCCCCAGGACCAGCCCGTCACGAGGAGCCCACCGGCCACGCCGCCGACGATGCCGCCGGGTCGGGCCCACCGGACCGCAGCCTCCAGCGCCAGCGCCAGGGGCAGGAGCTGCACCGGGTCATCGGGGCTGGTCATGAGGTTGGACATGATCATCACGACGGCCAAGGTGTCGACCGACATGGCGACCACGCCCACGAACGCGAGGCGGGGCCCGTCGTCGGACCGCAACGCCCACCGCACCCACAGCCAGTTCAGGACCAGGAGTGCCATCGCGCCCCAGGCCAAGTACCAGTAGTTGCCTGGGTAGAGCGCGGTCTGGATGAGCGCGAGCGCCAGGCACCAGCCGCGCACCCGCTGGATCGCGCGCTCCGCCTCGATCTCGGCAGAGGCCCCGACCAGGGCGAGGCGGTCGGCGAGATCGGGAGCGACGGTGCCCATGGACCTACTCATCGGAGCGTGGGAAGCCGATCTGAACCTTCTGGCCGCGATTGCGACGTCGATCTCAGCTCGGCGCCACGGACCCGAGGTCACGGCGCGACACGGGGCCGTCGCGTTGGGTGCCATCGGCGGCCGGGATGCCGATCGGGTCGCCCGCGAGCGAGAACTGCACGGACGTGACGCCCGGCGCTTCGGTGAGCGTGTAGACGATCTGGCCGATCGCGAGGAGCTGATCCTCGGAACGAACCTCGCCGAACGCGGTGGTGAGCTCCACCTCGGCGAGGTCGTCGTCCTGGGTGACGCTGGCGACCGTGCCGGCGGGCACCGCGGTGGTGGCGCCGAGCGCCCGCTCGGTGGAGGTGGGGCCCGCCACCACCAGCTCCACCAGATCCGCGAGCGTCGACCCGTCGGGGACCGTGCGCCCGATCGGGACCAGGCGGTCGGACGCCACCAGGTAGATGGTGGCGTCCTGGCCTTGGTCGACCAGCGTCGTGGTGGGACCGGCGTCGAGGAGGCCGAAGGGCACGTTGGTCGGATCGATGCGGTTGGCCTCGGGCTCGGCACCGATCCCGCACCCCGCCAGCGCCGCCAGCAGCGCCACGATCGCGGCCACGACGACCCCCGCTCGCCTCACGCGCCGACCTCCCGGGGCAGCCGGACCACGAAGCGAGCGCCGCCACCCGGCGCCTCTTCCACGTGGACCGAACCGTCGTGCAGCCGCACGTGCTCCTTCACCAGGGCCAGCCCGAGGCCGGTGCCGGGGACCGAAGGGTCCGAGCCGCGGACGAACCGATCGAACACCTGCGATCGCTGGTCCTCCGGGATGCCGGGACCGTGATCGTCGACGAGGAACCAGAGCTCGTCGGTGTTGCCCGAGATCCGCACCGAGGTGACGCCGCCGGCGTAGTGGTCGGCGTTCTGCACGAGGTTGACGAGCACCTGTCCGATGCGCCGCGGATCGAGCCGGAAGCGCTCCGGCGCCGCCGGCTCCACGGTGACCGGCAGGTCCGTGTGGTCCATCGACGCCAGCACCTCCGCCACCAGCGCAGCGGGCGTCACCTCCTCCAAGGACAGCTCCGCCACGCCCGCCTCGACCCGGGAGATCTCCAGCAGGTCGGTGATGAGCTCGGCGAACCGATCCGTCTCCTGCTGGAGCATGGCGAGCGCCTCCACGCCGTCGGGCTCCTTCACCCGTCGACGGGCCACCGACAGCGCCGCGAGCATCGAGGCCAACGGCGTCCGAAGCTCGTGGCTCACGTCGGACGCGAAGCGCGCTTCGCGCTCGATGCGGAGCTGCAGGCCGTCGACCATCTGGTTGAAGGACTGGACCAGCGGATCGAGGTCCGCGTCGCCGTCGCTCTCGAGGCGACGGTCGAGGGCGCCCTGGGAGATGAGGTTCGCGGCCTCCGCGGTCCGCCGCACCGGGCGCAGGATGCGCCCGCTGGCCCACCAACCGGCGAGCAGACCGGCACAGGTGGTCGCGATCCCGGTGAAGACCAGGCCCCGCTCCACCCGGGCGAGGGTGGCCGACACCTCCTCCATCGGCACGAGCTCGACGTAGGCCGTGCTCACGGTGGTGCCGACCAGGGGAACCCCGACCGCGACCACCGTCCCGGCATCGGTCGCGACGCGCTGGCGCGCCGCCCCACCGTCGTCCACGATGCGCAACAGATCGGCCGGGACGGCCGAGGGGTCGCCCGTGACCGAGCTCGAGAGCCACTCGTCGCCGACCCGGAGCAGCGCGAAGCCCTGGGCGCTCGTCTGCGCGGCAGCGAGGGCATCGGTGGGTGCGTCGGGGCTGCTCGTGAGCGCGTTGTCGACCGCACGCGCGTTCACGAAGGCCTGGCGCTCGGCCACCCGCTCCCGCTGGCGGATGAGCGTCGCGCGGGTGACCTCGTAGCAGACGATCGCCAGCAGCGCGGACACGAGGAACGCCAACCCGCCGAACGCGACCATCGTCCGCGTCCGAAGCGGAAGGCGCAGCGTTCGAGGCCCCCGCGCGGGCGCGACGTCGTCCGCGTCGCCGGGGTCCCCTCGATCGGCCATCCCTGAAGGTTGCCACGGGTAGCGTCGGCGTTCGTGCCGCCCAAGACGGACTGGAACCCGATCCTGCGCGGCGAGTTCGCCAAGCCGTACTGGCCGCAGCTCCAGTCGTTCGTCGCCGACGAGCGTCGTCGGCACCAGGTGTTCCCTCCCCACGAGGAGGTGTTCGCGGCCCTGCACCAGACCCCCTACGCCGCCGTGAAGGTCCTCATCGTGGGCCAGGATCCGTACCACGGACCTGGGCAGGCCCACGGTCTGTGCTTCTCGGTGCGCCGGGGCGTCGCCATCCCCCCGTCGCTGCGCAACATCTACGAGGAGCTGCGCACGGACCTGGGCATCGAGCCTCCCCACCACGGCTGCCTCGACGCGTGGGCCGCGCAGGGCGTGCTGCTCCTCAACACCACGCTCACGGTCCGCGCCCACCAGGCCGCCTCGCACCAGAAGCAGGGCTGGGAGACCTTCACCGACGCGGTCATCGGTGCGGTGGCTGCCAAGCCGGAGCGGGTGGTGTTCATCCTGTGGGGCGCGGCGGCCCGACGGAAGAAGGCGCTCGTCGACCAGCGGGTGCACACCGTGATCGAGTCCGCCCATCCGTCGCCGCTCTCGGCCCACAACGGGTTCTTCGGCAGCAGGCCGTTCTCGCGCGCCAACGCCGCGCTGGTCGAGGCGGGCCGCGAGCCGGTCGACTGGCGGATCCCGGACTGACGACCAGCGCGGCGGAGGATCACACGGCGATGGGGACGTCGAGGCGAACGGTCAGGCCGTCGTCCACCGAGCCCGACATCGTGCCGAGCTCCTCCTCCCAGCTGTCGGCGAAGATGCTGTCGGTCTCCAGCGTGAGCCGGGACAGGTTGGACACGCTCGCCGAGTAGCGGGAATCGGCGTCGTAGATCTCGTTGCAGATGTCGGCGGGGAACGCGAGCTGCGACGTGGAGATCCGGTCGCCGCCGCTGGTGGCCGAGTCGACCGACTCGTACACCTCGAAGTGGATGTGGGGCCAACGTCCCGAGTAGCAGCCCGGGAAGATCGACGTGAACGTGACCAGGCCCTTCGAATCCGCGGCCTGGATGCCCCGGAGGAAGTTCTCGTCGGTCACGCTGTCGGAGTACATCGAGTACAGGCCGTCGGCCGTGCAGTGCCAGGCATAGACCGCGTATCCCTCGAGCGCGTTGCCATCGGTGTCGGTGACCACGAACTCCACGGTGAGCGGCACGCCGTCCGCGGTGCCCGAAGCGTCACCGAAGCTCGACGTGATGTCCTTGCGCACGATCCCGTCGGTCGTGAGCACGTCGACGCCGTTGGTGCCGTCCGCCGGGTAGGGGCCGTTCGTCTCCTCGGGGATCTGGCCCTCGGGGGTCTCCATCGCGGCGCCCCCGCCACCGCCGCTCGGGGGGCCGCCGCCGGGTCCTCCCGACGAAGCGGCGGTCGTCGCCGTCGTCGCGGAGGCCGCGGCCGTGGTCGTGGACGATCCGTCGGAGGACGAGGATCCGCAGGCGGCGAGGGCCACCGCCGCGGCGGCGCCGCCGACGAGACCGAGCATGCGGCGACGGCCGAAGTTGGCGCTCAGCGTGCCGAGGTCGTAGGCGAGGCCGCGATCGAACTCGTCGTCGTGGTCGTGCTGGGCCGGTTCGGGGGACGTGCTCATGACGTGCTCCTTGGTTGGTGGTCGAGGTGTCGGCCGCCACGGTGGCAGGCGACTCGATGGTGCCGGATCGGCGAGGTCGGCACCATCGTGCGCGTCGTTCCTGGGAGCCCCCGCAGAGGGCAAGCAGAGGTCCCGGGGTTCGGCCAGGATGGGCAGGTGCAGATCATCCCGTTCGGTGTGCTCACCCGGCCCGACAGCCAGGAGCGGCGCCACGTCGATCTCGTCACCCTCGAGAGCAGCGCGCTCCTCGTGGCGGTGCACACCCTGGGCGCCACCCTCCACACGGTGGAAGCGCCCGATCGAACGGGCCGGCGCGAACGGGTGTGCCTCCAGCTCGACACCGCCGACGAGTACCACGACGCATCGGCCAGCACCTACATCGGGGCGACCTGCGGGCGGTGGGCGAACCGCATCTCCGGCGCCTCCTACGAGGTCGACGACCGCCGGGTGCAGCTGCTCGCGAACGATGGCGATGCCCACCTGCACGGCGGGCCCGACGGCTTCTCCCGGCGCGTCTGGGACATCGCGGCGACCACCCCCGGCGACGACGGGGGCACGGTCGTGCTCGCCCTGCACAGCCCCGATGGCGACCAGGGCCACCCGGGGAACCTCGACGTCACCGCCACCTTCCACCTCCACGGCCACGTGCTGCGCATCACCTACGAGGCCTCCACCGACACCCCCACCGCCTGCACCCTCACCAACCACGCGTACTGGAACCTCGCCGGGCCTTCCGCGGGCGCCATCGAGTGCTCGATCGACGACCACGAGCTGCGCGTCAGCGCCGAGCACGTGCTGCCGGTCGACCATCGATCGCTTCCCGTCGGCCTCCTCGCCAGCGTCGACGCCACGCCCTACGACCTCCGCGAGCCGCGCCCGCTCGACGAGGTGCTCACGACCACGGGGGGCCTCGACCTGGCCTACGCCATCGAGGGCGACGAGGACGCCACCGAGTCCGACGGGCTCCACCTCGCCGCCGAGCTCCATCACCCAGGCACCGGTCGGACCCTCACCGTGGCCACCGACCAACCGGCCCTCCAGGTGTACTCAGCGGAGCGCCTCGGCCCTCCGTTCCAACGGCGGGCGGCGATCTGCCTCGAGGCCCAGCAGTTCCCCGACGCGCCGAACCTTCCGTGGGTCGGCGAGGCGTTCCTGCGTCCGGGCGGGCACCTTCGGGCGACCACCGAGCTCACCTTCGGCGTTCGCTGACGGCAGCGGCCGCCAGCCGCGGCCGCCAGCCACCTCGCTCAATCGCCCGAGCTGTCCTTCGCCGCGGCGGTCTCGCCGTCGGTGGGCGCGTCGCCCATGTCGTAGCGATCTCGAACACCGCTCGCCGCGCAGCCGGGGCCACCGTCGGCGCCGGCCTTGCCGAGGCTGTCGTCGAGCACCGGGCTGGCGGCGCTGAACACCCCCCATGGGCTCTCGCAGCCCGGCACCACCCAGGCGTGGCTCATCCACCCTTCGTTCCCACCGGACTTCGAGCCGCCACGCGCTTCGCACTCCTCCTCGGTGGTGGCGCTGTCGCCGATCACACGACCGTTCGGCGCGTTGCACAACCCGATGTGGCGGTGCGCGCTGTCGTTGTCACCTGTGAAGCCCTGGGTGGGCTTCGCGTCGCCCGCGTGCCACAGGTAGTAGCTGAGGCCGACGACGTGGGCGTCGGGGCCGTTGCCGTCGTAGAGGATCATCTCGGGCTTGTCGATCTCGAAGGTGCCGTCGATGAGCGAGTACTTGATGAAGTGCGCCGCGATGCCTGGCACGTAGCCGGTGACGAGCACGTAGCCGTCGTCCATGGCGTCCTGGGCCGTGGGGTAGCTGAGCGCCGTCTTGCGGGCGAGGGCGAGCTCCTTGTGGAGCCGGTCGCACTGCTCGGGGTCGGTGAGCGCCGTCCACGGCTGGGGGCCGACGTGGCCACCGTGGCCGCTGCCGTCCTCGGCGGACGTGGCGGCGCTGTGGGTGTGCGCCAACGAGCCCGAGGTCTGGAGCCAGGCGAGCCACGCCTGGTAGTCGTCGTCGGAGGCGTGCGACAGCGCCACCACCAGTCGGGCCGCCTCCACCTCGCTCGTCGCGGCGAGCGCGGTGGCCGACACGAGGTCGTCGAGGCCGGGCGAGCCACGACCCTCGGTCGGGTCGGGCAGGGTCGAGGTGGTGGCCGAGCTGGACGCGGCAGCGCCGTGGTCGTGGCCGTCGGACGAGGTGGTGCCGGCGGACACGGGTGGCGAGCCGGCCCAACGGGTGTCGACGCCGAGCTCCTCGGCCTCCTTCCAGTACGAAGCCGGGTTGACGTCCTTGTCGCACCGAGCTTCGTCCACCTGCTGCTCGGCCTCTTCGAGCGCGGTGAGCTGGACGCCGTGGCTGTGGTTGGCGGCGTCGGGCGAGGTGACCACCGCGGTGACCAGGCCGACGACGGCGACGGCCGCGAACGCCGGAGCCAGGCGGCCGACCGAGCGTCGCTCCGGCGCGGTCAGCAGGCGCAGGCCCACCGCGACGACGCCCACCTGGAGCGCCACCGTGGCCGCGTCGATCGCGCCGATCTCCTCGGCCACGCCCGGCGTCTCCCCGAACGGCAGGCCGGCCGTACGGCTCCAGACCCACACCCCGATGAACGCCAGGTTCGCGAGCACCACGAGCTGGTAGAGGCGCTTGGTCCCTCGCCCGGTGAGCACGAGGGCGGCGCTGGCGAGCTGGAACCAGCCAGCGGCGGCGAAGCCGAGGGCCTCCTGCCACGCGGATCCGGCGTGGACGGGCGTCATGGCGAAGTGGATGACCCCGGCACCCGCGGACATGCCCGCGAGCGCCCAGCCCAGCTCCGGTGGCACCACCGGCGACGGTGCGGCAGCTGGGCCCGGCCCCGCTGAGCGCGAGCCGCCATCTTCGACGACGTCGGTCATGGCACTCCCCCTGTGAGCGAAGAGGTGAAGGCTACGGTTCTTGCAGTCCGGCTGCAAGGACTTCACCGTTCGCCGCGTTCTGGCCGCACCCGGGTCCTGAGGTCCCCCCGGGACCGCCCCGAACGGGCGAGCGATCGGCAACGATGGCCCCGTGGCCCCGCACCTCCGCGACCTGACCGACGCCGATGCCGATGCCGATGCTGTGCTCGACATCAACGAGGAGGTCGTCGAGCTGCTCGCCCCGATGGACCGGGTCGAGTACCGGTGGTTCCTCGGTGCCGCCACCGCATGGGCCGCCGACGTCGACGGCGCGCTCGCCGGGTTCGTGCTCCTCCTCGAGCCCGGCGTCGACTATCCGAGCCGCAACTACGCGTGGGTGTCCGAGCGCTTCGAGGACTTCCTCTACCTCGACCGCGTGGCCGTGGCCGCCGACCACCGTCGCCGAGGCGTGGCCACCGCGATCTACGACGCCGTCGAGGGGCTTGCGGCGAGGAGCGGGCGCCCGGTGATCTTCGAGGTGAACGTGGACCCGCCGAACCACGCCTCGCTCGCCTTCCACCTGGCCCGGGGCTACGAGCCGCTCGGCGACCTCGCCCATCCCGAGGGCAAGACGGTCCGGTTCTTCCAACGGCGCCCGTAGCGACCGGGGCAGTCGGCCAGCGGCCTCACCGACCGCGGGGCATCGCCAACCCCAGGCGACGGCGGAACGCGCCGGCGCCCTCGACCTCGGTGCCCTCGCGGAGGCGGCGCACCAAGCCTCGGTCGGAGGTCGCCACGACGATCGAGCCGCCCGCGCTGGCCTCGCGTTGCTCATCGACCAGCTCGACGATGCGATCGTCGGCCGCGTCCCGCCCTCGTCGGGGCGCGAACTCGATCCGCAGCGGACCGCCCGCGAGCGCGGCGACCCGCTCGATGGGTGCGCCGTCGAAGACCAGCACCACCTCGGCCTCGTGGTCGTTGGCCCACCTGGCCACCGCCTGGGCGAACCGCTCGAACGCGGCGGGCCGATCGTTCCACCACCCGTCCGCGCCCGCACCGACCACGTTGTTGCCGTCGACGAACCAGGTCACCCGATCGGAGGCGCTCACCGGCACCACCTCGCGAACCGCTCGGACGTGGGCATGGGCGAGGCTCCTCCTGCCGGGATCTCGCGGTCGGAGGCCCCGAGGCTACGAGACGTTGCCGTGCCCCAGCCGCCCGTCGTACCGTCGGTCCCACGACGCTCGGAGGACCTCGCCCATGACCGACACCACGATCGAGACCCCGTTCCCCGAGTGGCCCACCGTGAAGGTCGCGCCCGTGCGGGGGATCCGCCTCGCCTACGAGACCTTCGGCGACCCCGAAGACCCGACGATCCTGCTGGTGATGGGCCTGGGAACGCAGATGATCGCCTGGCCCGACGAGATGTGCGAGGCGCTCGCTGCCGCCGGGCACCACGTGGTGCGCTTCGACAACCGCGATGCCGGGCTGTCGACCTTCGTCGACGCGCCGCCGCCGTCGATCCCCGACCTGGCGCTGCGCCGCAACGTCGCCTACACCCTCGACGATCTCGCCGCGGACGCCTTCGCCCTCCTCGACCACCTCGGCATCGAGCGCGTGCACCTCGCCGGCACCTCCATGGGCGGGTTCATCAGCCAGACGATGGCCCTGCGGTCGCCGGAGCGGATCCGCACCCTCTGCCTCTCCATGACCAGCACCGGCTCGCGGCGAGTCGGCCGGCCGACCCCCGCCACCATCCGCCAGGTGGCCACCGCCAAGCCCCCCACGACCCGGGAGGAGGCGATGGACGACGCCGTCTCCTCGTGGAAGGTGCTCGGCACCCCCGACCGCATCGAGGAGGACCGCCTCCGCGAGCTGGCCGGCATCGGCTGGGACCGCAACCACGATCCGGCGGGGCGGCTCCGCCAGCTCGGGGCGATCATGGCCCAGCCCGACCGGACGAAGGACCTGCGCAACCTGCGCGTCCCGACGCTCGTGGTGCACGGGCTCGAGGACCCGCTCGTCCCGGTCACGGGAGGTCTCGCCCTGGCGAAGGCCATCCCCGGGGCCACGTTCATCGGCCACCACGGCGCGGGCCACGACATCCCCCGGTCGATGTGGCGCGAGCTGGTCGACGACATGCTCCGCCACATCGAGCGCAACCCCACCTGAGCTCGCCGGAGCCGAAAGGGTCCGAATTGCCCACCGCGGAGGGCTACCGCGACCGGACGCTCACGCCGATGGAGACCGGACCTCCACCCAGGGCAGGCGATGCACGGATCCGACGAGCAACCCGAAGGCGCGGCACCCGCCGACGACACCGGCGTGGGTGCTGAGCTGCTCGATCGCCTCCGGCCGTACCTCGCCGAGTCGATCATGGTGCTCGATGCCGACTGGCGGGTGAAGGCGAACCTGGCACCCCCCGGCGGCTTGATCGGGCGTGGCCTCGGGCTCGGGCTCCACACGCTCGAAGACATGCACCCCGACGACGCCATCACGGTGATGGACCTCGGCATGCAAGCGTTCGCGACCGAGCCGGGCTGGACGGGCTCGACCGTCGTGCGGATGTGCCGTGGCGACGATTCGTACGGGCACTACGAGATCTCGGCCACCAACCGGTTCGACGATCCGGTCATCGACGGCATGGTCATCCGCACCCGCGAGGTGCCCGACCACCTGCTCCCCGACCTTCCCGACCTCGAACGGACCTCCACCGCCGAGATGCTGGCCGAGCTGCTGCCCCAAGGTGTGCTGCTGCTCGACCACCGCGGCCAGGTGGTGTTCGCGAACCACGCCGCGTGCCTGCTGCTCGACCGCACCGCCACCACGCTCAAGCGCGAGGACTGGCGCGACGCCGTGGCCGTCGTGGATCGACCGCTGCTCGATGAGGTGCTCCACGCGATGGTCGCCGAGCCGGCCCGAGGCCGCTGCACCGTGACGGTGACCGGGGTCCGACCCCGCTCGGTGGAGTGCCGGTTCACCTCCGAGGGCGGCACCGCGGTGACCTGCGTGGCGGTGACCCTCGAGGACGTCACCGAGCGCGAGGCCGCGCACCGGGCGCTCGAGGCGCTGGCCAGCCGGGATCCGCTCACCGGCCTGGCGAACCGCGCTGCGCTGTGCGCCTCGCTCGAGGACCGCCTCGACTCGAGCGACCGCACGGTGGTCGCGTTCGTGGACCTCGACGGCTTCAAGGCGATCAACGACAGCGACGGCCACGGCCGGGGCGACGAGGTCCTGGTCGCGGTGGCAGCGGCCCTCGCGACCTCGATGGGCTCCGGCCGGCTGGTGTCACGCATCGGAGGCGACGAGTTCGTCGTCGTCGGCAGCGACGACGACCCGCTCGCCCTCGGGCACGCGATCCGCGCCGCGGTGGTGGCGGTCGCGCGCGCGGAACGGGTCCGCCTGACCGCCAGCGTCGGGCTCGCGGTCGCCCACGACGGCGAACGCCCGGCCGACCTGCTCGGTCGAGCCGACCAGGCCATGTACCGGGAGAAGTCACGGCGCCTCGGTCCGCTGGCCACGGTGCGCTGAGCGGCGGGCCGCAGGTGGCGATGACCCCCTGCGGCCGTGCGCTCGGTGACGATGGCCACGTTCCTCCAACTCGGCCTGCCGCTGCCGATGGAGTCGATGTGAGAGCTTCGGAGCAGTGGGCCTCGCTCACCCCGCGCGCCCGCGCGTCGAGGTTGGCCCCGTTCGTCGCGGCCTACGGTGTCGCCCTGCTGCTCGCGGTCCTGGGCGATCCCGAGCGCCTCGAGCTCGCCCTCGCCGCGGGGCTGCTCATCGCGGTCACCGGCACGGCGGTGATGAGCCCGGTCTGGTCGCGGGTGCCCGACGGTTGGACGCTCGCGCCGGTGATCAGCCTCTGCGTCGCGGTCCACCTGCTGCGCGCCGCGAGCGGTGGCGGCAACGCCGCCGGCTACGGCCCGCTGCTGCTCCTGCCGATCGTGTGGCAGGCGATGCGTCGGCCGCACCGGGAGCTGGTGATCACCGTCGTCCTCGTCAGCCTCACCAACCTGGCGTCGGTGTTCTGGCTGCCGACCCCGGTCACCACCGCGGCCCAGTGGCGGCAGGTGATCTTGTTCTCGCTCATCAGCGCCACGATCGGCGAGACGATCCACCGCCTGGTGAACGAACGGCTTCGTCTCCTCGCGGAGATCGCCAAGCTCGCCCTCGTCGATCAGCTCACCGGGCTCCCCAACCGTCGACTGTGGGACGACCGCCTCCCCGCCGCGCTCGCAGACGCGTCGCGCAGCGGTCGTCCGCTCGCCGTCGCGATCATCGACCTCGACCACTTCAAGCGGTACAACGACCACCACGGCCACCAAGCCGGCGACCGCCTGCTCCACGAAGCCGCCGCCGCCTGGACCGATCAGCTGCGGGCCGCAGACCTGCTGGCGCGCTGGGGTGGCGAGGAGTTCGCGCTCCTGCTCCCGGGCGCCGACCGCGACGATGCCAGCGAGGTGCTGCAGCGCCTCCTCGAAGCGACTCCCGACGGGCAGACCTTCTCCGCCGGCGTCGCCCTGATCCAGGGCCGTGGCACCGACAGCGTCGGCCGGGTCATGGCGGCTGCCGACGCCGCGCTGTACGACGCGAAGGACGCGGGCCGAGCGTGCATCAGGACGAGCTCGGTGCCCGCCATCGCCGAAGCCCGCTCGGCCTAGCGCCGGCGCCAGCAGCACCCGGTCGAACCACCTGCCCGGCCGCGCCATCATGGGCGGCGATGCGCGCGTGGATCATCCGGGGTGGCGACGGCGGCCGGTTCGTCGACGAGTTCGTGGACGACGGATTCGTCGGCCCCGGCTACGACGCTGTCGGCGACCTGCGCCGCCTGGACCGCTGGGACATCGAACGATCGCTCGAGCGCGTCGGCGCCACCACCGTCGACGTCCACGCGTCGGTGCTGCTCTCGTTCCTGCACGAGGTGCTCACCGGCGACCTCGTGGTGCTCGCCGACACCGGGCGCAGCGAGGTGGTCGTCGGCGTGATCGACGGCCCCTACGACTACGTCCCGGGCCGCACCGACGACGACCACCCCCACCGCCGCAAGGTCCGCTGGATCGCCCGCCACCGCTGGGCCGAGCTCCCACCGGTCCTCGCCGATGGGCAGCGCCAGCGGATCGCGCTGCGCCGCGTGGATTCGCCGTCGATCGATGAGCACCTCGCCCGGTTGGAGGCCGGCGAGATCGGCCGACCCGCCTCCCAGCGCGGCCCCGTGCGCGCCGAGCGCTCCCCCGGCGCTCCCCGCGCCCCTCGGGCCCCCCGTTCCGCCGCCGCTCGATCGACCCCAGCCCGACCCCGCAAGGCGGAGGTGTCCACCCGCCGCTGCGTGGTCTGCTTCCAGACGAAGCCCGTCACCCAGTTCGACGGCGACTCCCCGTCCTGCCGCGACTGCGAGTAGACCCCGCGCCATCGGACTCGAAGCCAGCCAGGTGAGGGGGAGTGCTCCCCATTGGCACCGCCCTCGAAGCGGCGAACAATGCGCTCCGTCCCCGATGCCAGGAGCATCGAATCCAAGGAGAGCACCCAATGAAGAAGTTCGTCGTCGCCGGACTCCTGGCGACCTGCCTGCTCGCCGTTCCGACCGTGGCGTCGGCGGCGAAGACGATCAAGATCAGTGGAACCGTCCGCTGCAAGGGAGGCCACGAGGCGGTCGGCGTCTGGGTCACCAGCTCTGGCGGCGGGGCCGGGTTCGCCAACTTCAAGAAGGCGATCAACCAGAAGCAGTACGGCAAGTCCATGGCCTACTACTCGAAGGCGCTGACCATCTCGGGGAGCTCGACGAGGATCAGCCTCCACGTCGGCTGCGGATACAAGTCCGCCGGCAGCACCGCCTGGTGGTCCGACAACCACTCGCCTGAGCTCACGATCTCGACGAGCCAGCCGCTCAACACGTCGTGCACGGAGGCGGCGGGCTCGGGGGCGAACCGCTGTGCGACGCCTTCGGTCCCGTCGATCGGCAACCGCGCCGCCGACCTCGCGCTCACCTACGTCGGCGGCAGCGGCAAGCAGGCCTGCATCGACTCCGGTCAGAGCAAGGACGGCATCGTCGCCGGCTACTCAGGAGGCCAGTGCCGGCAGTTCACCAACTGCCTGCTGTACCGGGCCAGCTGGCAGCGCTACAACGGCGCCGCCGCCGACTACAGCTTCCCGGGAGCCTCTCGGGTCACCGCTGCTACGGCGACCCGCGGCGACTTCATCCAGGTGGGGATCGGCGGACACACGGCGATCGTCCTTCGCAACGATGGCAGCGGCTCGTTCCTCGTGGTCGACAGCAACTTCGACCTGAACGAGAAGGTGCAGGTGCACTCGTGGAAGCCGTCGACCTCAGCCACGTACTGGCGCTACTCGTCCGCTGCGACCGGCTGAAGCTTCGCCCACGACGATCCAGGCGGCGGATGCGGGACCTCCTCGACATCGAGGAGGTCCCGCCTCGGGTTCCGCCGCCATCGTGGCCGCGTGCCTCAGCGCTCCGAGTACTCCTCGGAGGTGAGGATCGCGGTGACGAGCTCCAACCGAGAGGGCGCACCCGTGGACGGGGCCCAGGTGGCGAGCTCCGCGCTCGTGGGAACCCGGCGGAGCATCCCGGTGTAGACGTTGACCGTGTCGACGAGCGGCTTCGCCTTGCGCTGGAACTCGTTCGACTCGGAGAAGCTGGCCATGGTCTGGCCTCGCGTCATGCGCCGCTGGTCGAGCCGCTTCGTCCAGAACGCGATGCCCGACGGGTCACCAGCTCGACCGAGGACGTTCTGGTAGACGAGCTCGACGAACTCGCGGTTCGACAGGGCGCCGTACCGGTTCTTGAACTCGTTGGTCGACGAGATGGAAGGCGACACGCTCGACCGTCCTTGGTCTGTTCTGCAGCAACGGCTCAGACCCGACGACGAGCGTCGCGATCCCCGGTCGACCCGACATCGACAGCAGGACGGTAGGGGTGCGAGGCGCGCGTTCCGGATGCTCGGAACGCGCCATCTCGAGCGAGTGCGACGGCCCGGCGGAGAGGAGAACCACCGGGCCCTGGTGAGCTCCGGTCGCCGGGCCCCGAAGACGATCGTCGCGTCTGCCCTCGGGCGTAGCGCCACGACACCCGGACGAGGAGCGCGACCCTCGAACTACCTTGACCAGGTGAGGCGCCTCACCGAAGCCGAGTTCAAGTCGACGATGAGGCCGACGGCGAGACGGATCGGCCTCGACGAACGACCCCCCTTCGACTTCTGGACCTACTTCGACGCGATCCCGAACGGGGATTGGGCGGGGCACGACTTCTCGGCGGGCACCGTGTCCTTTGCCTACGAGATGACCGGGACCGACTGGGAGCACGTCCTCGTCGAGTCGACGGACAGGAACGTCAACACGGTCCTCGTGCTCGACCTCGAACGCCAGAGGTGTTCGGCCACCACCTGCTGGACCTGAACGCGGTGTACGGCCTGGCGGACGATTCGTAGCCGAAGTCTCGGGGGCCGAATCGAGCCTTGGCCGCACCGTTGGCTGCACCTGGACGCGACCGGGGCCACCCTCCCCGGGAGGAAGATGGCCCCGACCTGCGATCCTGCTTGGCGCGCCCGTAGGGACTCGAACCCCAAACCTTCTGATCCGTAGT
>JBDIAX010000021.1:0-60980 GCA_039812605.1 Acidimicrobiia bacterium
GCCCTCGTAGGGAGACCCGAAGGCACAGGAGATCACGGCGTCCACCGGGATCCCCCGCTCGTGGTCTGCGCTCCCCGCGACCGCCACGATCGCTGCGATCTCGGCTTCGGACGCGGCGGTGGACATCTTGACGTTGCGCTGGTTGTAGGCCTCCGAGGCGGAGATCGTGACCGTGACCTCGTCGATGCCCGCCGCCACGGCGTCCTCCGCGCCGCGCCGGTTGGGCACGAGCGCAGCCCGCACGAGCCCCGGCCGCGGCGGCACCGCCGCCACCACCTCCGCCGCGCCCGCCATCGCCGGCACCGCCTTGGGCGACACGAAGGCCGCGACCTCGATCCGGTGCACGCCCGCCGCGATCAGCGCGTCGACCAGCAGGGCACGATCTTCCGCGGCGATGGGGGCCTCGGGCTGGAGGCCGTCACGGGGTCCCACGTCGCGGATCGCGACGTCGGTGGGCAGGTGCGCAGCCACGAGGGGGTCAGACCGGGGGCACGCCGTGGCGACGGTCGGAGAAGTGGCGGTCCTTGCCGCGCGCCCGGTCGAGCCGGAGGGCGACCTCGCGACGGAGGTCCTCGGGCTCGACCACAGCGTCTACCACCAGCTCGGACGCGAGCCGCAGGATGTCGACGTCCTCCTCGTACAGGACGCGCTGCTCGGCGACGAAGCGTGCGGCCTCGTCGGCATCGTCGATCGCGGCGATCTTGTTGGCGTACACCGCGTTGACCGCGGCTTCGGGACCCATGACCGCGATCTTGGCGGTGGGCAGCGCGATGGTGGCCTCCGGCTCGAACGCAGGACCGGCCATGGCGTAGAGACCGGCCCCGTACGCCTTGCGGAGCACCACGCAGAGCTTCGGCACGGTCGCCTCGGAGATGGCGGTCACCATCTTCGCCCCGTGGCGGATGATCCCGTGGCGCTCGACGTGCGTGCCGATCATGAAGCCAGGTACGTCGGCGAGGAACACCAGCGGGATGTTGAACGCGTCGCAGCACCACACGAACCGCGCCGCCTTGTCGGCGGTGTCGGCGAACAGCACGCCGCCCTTGACGATCGGGTTGTTCGCCACGAACCCGACCGGGCGGCCCTCGACCAGGCCGATCCCGCACACCATCTCGGGAGCGAACAGCGGCTTGATCTCGAAGAAGCTCTCGGCATCGACCAGGCCTTCGATCACGGCGTGGACGTCATACGAGGCCTTGTCGTCCGTAGGGATCGAGTCGGGGCCCAAGGGCGCGACGGGCGCCGCGGCGACGTAGGTGGGGGGCTCGTCGCGCCAGCTGGTCGGGAAGTAGGTGAACCAGGCCCGGGCCTGGTCGATCGCATCCTCGTCGTCGACGGCGAGGTTGTCGCCGCAGCCCGAGTGGGTGGCGTGCATGCGGGCCCCGCCCATCTCCTCGAGCGTGGTCTTCTCGCCGATCACCATCTCGGCCATGCGCGGCGAGCCCAGGTACATCGATGCGTTGCCCTCGACCATGATCACGATGTCGCAGAAGCTCGGGATGTAGGCGCCACCTGCCGCCGACGGGCCGAACAGGCAGCAGATCTGGGGCACCCGGCCCGAGAGCTTCACCTGGTTGTAGAAGATCCGCCCCGCGCCGCGCCGCCCCGGGAACAGCTCGACCTGGTCGGTGATGCGAGCGCCCGCGGAGTCCACGAGCCAGAAGATCGGGAGCTCGTGGCGCAGCGCGTGCTCCGAGGCGCGGATCATCTTCTCGACGGTGCGAGCACCCCAGGAGCCGGCCTTCACGGTGGGATCGTTGGCGACGACGACCACCGCGCGACCGTCGATCGTCCCGACGCCGGTGACCACGCCGTCGGCGGGGAGGTCGGTGGCCGCCGCGTTGGCCAACAGGGCGTCCTCGACGAACGAGTCCGCATCGAGCAGGAGGCCGATGCGGTCGCGGACGAAGAGCTTCCCCTGCCGCGCGAGCTTGTCGCCGACCTTGGCCAGGTTGCCGGCCAGCGCGCGCTCCGCGGCCGCGGCGACGCGCTCCGCGTCGGTCGGGTCGGGGGATGCGTCGCCCAAGGGGCCGGAGCTCGGGTCGTCGGTCACCCCACGATCCTACCGACGGGCTCGGGCCGGCCCGAGAAGGCGCGGTCGGCCGGGATCAATCCCGACGGACGGCGAGGATCGCGATGTCGTCGGTGATCGGGGTCCGGGCGAACTCGCGTGCGCTGTCGAGGAGCGACTTCACCAGCACGTCCGGGTGCGCGCCGGGATCGCGCCGGATGACGTTGGCGATGCGCTCCTCGCCGAACAGCTGGTCGCCAGCCCGCGCCTCGGAGAGGCCGTCGGTGTAGAGGAGCACGAGGTCGCCGGACTCGAGGCGGAGCTCACGGGAGTGGAAGGTGCTCCTCGCGTCGAGCATCAGCAGCGGGCCGGTCGAGCGAAGGGGCCGCACATCGCGCTCGTGCCACAGCCACACCGGCGGGTGGCCCGCAGAGGCGTAGCGGAGCGTTCCGGCGTCGGTGTCGAACACCACGACGCACAACGAGATCATCTCCTCGCCACGGTCGAGCGCGGCGAGCTGGGCGTTGAGCTCCTCGAGCGCCTGGGCCGGATCGCGGTACTGGCGGAGGAACACACGGAGCAGGTACTTCGCCTGGAACGCGGTGATCGACGGCTCGATCCCGTGCCCGGTGACGTCGCCGATCACCGCCGCCACGCGCGTGGGGGCCACGCGGACCAGGTCGTAGAAGTCGCCGGCCATCAGGCCGGTGCCCGCTTGGTAGACACGCCCGACCTCGAAGCCGCTGACCTCCGGGAGGTCTTCGGGCGCGAGGCGCTCGGCCCACCGTCGGGGCGCCAGGTCCTCCTGGCTGAGGACCTCCTCTGCCCGCCGCTCGATGCTGAAGCGGCTTTCGGCGAGACGGGCGTCGCGCACGAAGTCGCGCCCGTAGATGATGGAGACCGCGACCGGGATCAGCACCAGCGCGAGGAGGGTCACCGAGCGACGGCCGTCGATCATCGCCGCGCCAACGCTGGTGAGGGCGAGCACCGCGTAGAGCAGCGCCGAGTGGACGTCCTTGCGGAAGGCGGAGCGGGCCACCGTCGCAGCGGGCGACGTGCGACCGAACTCCAGCTCGGCTCGGCGCTCCACCCGGCGGAGGCGAGCCGCAGAGTTCGTCCACACGCCAGCGGCGATCGCGCACGCGGCCGCCACCACGAGCATCAGCGGATGTTCCATGACGGAACGAGGCTACCGGTGATCGGGCTGGCGTCGAACGGCCGCTCGCCGGAACACGGCCTCGACCCCGACCGCGCCGACGGCGCCGATGGCGAGCGCCTGGGGCAGCATCGTCACCGGCACGTCGAGCTCGAAGAAGTGTCGGACGGGGGGAAGGGCGACAGCCAGCGCCGCCGTCCCGGCCATGGCCACGAGGAGCGCGACCTTCCACGGCGCGTAGGGCCGTGCGAGCACCGCGAGGATCCACAGCGCGACGACGAGCGCAGCGATGGTGGCGGCGGTGCGCCGTTCGTCGGCAGCGAGGTCCTCGAACGCGGCGAGCGCGTAGGCGGCGAAGATCGCGAGCCCGGTGATCGCGCCCGCCGGCACCGCGAACCACAGGACCCGTCGGAGGAACCCGGGGCGGTAGCGCTCGGTGTTCGGGCCGAGGGCGAGCACGAACGCGGGGATCCCGATCGTGACGGAGCTGATGAGCGTGAGGTGGCGGGGCAAGAAGGGGTAGGGCAGCCCGGCGATCGACACGAGCAGCACCAGCAGGAACGCGTAGGTGTTCTTGGAGACGAACAGGCTCGCCACCCGCTCGATGTTGCCGATGACCCGCCGGCCCTCGGCGAGCACGTCGGGCAGCTTGGAGAACTTTCCGTCGAGCAGCACGAGCTGGGCGATCGCGCGAGTCGCGGGTGCCCCGTTGCCCATCGCCACGCCGATGTCGGCGTCCTTCAGGGCGAGGGCATCGTTCACGCCGTCGCCGGTCATGGCCACCGTGTGGCCTTGGGCTTGGAGGGCGCGGACCATCGCCCGCTTCTGGTGGGGGCTCACGCGCCCGAACACCACGCTCTCCGCCACGGCGTCGGCGAGATCCTCGGGCTCCTCCCCCAAGGTGCGCGCGTCGATCGGGGATCCGACCTCGAGGCCGACCGCGCGCGCGATCGCGGCCACCGTGGTGGGGTTGTCGCCGGAGATGACCTTGATGGACACGCCCTGCGTCGCGAAGTACTCGAGGGTCTCGGCCGCATCGGGACGGATCTGCTCGGCCAGCGTGCAGAGCGCGACCGGACGGCGGTCGGCCGGTAGCTGGTCGCCGGTGAGGCCCCCGGGAGCCTGCAGGACCACGAGCACCCGGCGACCGGTGGCGGCGAGCTCGGAGACCTGCGCCCGGAGCGGGTCGTCGGCTTCGAGCAGCACCTCGGGCGCGCCGAGGTACCAGGCGCCACGCCCGGCGAACGACGCAGCGCTCCACTTCCGGGCCGACGAGAACGGGACCTCGCCGTCTCGGACCCACCCCTCGGCGCTGGCGAAGCGCGCCCCGATCGCCCCCAGGCTCGCGTTGGCATCGGCCACGTCGGCCATGGCGCCGAGCGCCCCCTCGACGTCGACGTCATCGGCGAGCGCCAAGAGCTCGTCGAACGCGATCTCCCCCACCGTGAGCGTGCCGGTCTTGTCGAGGCACACCACGTCGACACGAGCGAGCCCTTCGACCGCGGGGAGCTCCTGCACGAGGACCTGGCGCTTCGTGAGGGTCAGCGCGGCGAGGAGGAAGGCGATGCTCGTCAGCAGGACGAGCCCTTCAGGGATCATGCCCACGAGGGCGGCGACCGTGCCGGTGACCGGCTCGCGCCAGTCGTCGCCCTCATCGGTGCGGAACTGCGACCACAGCAGCAGGGGGGTGACACCGACGATGACCCAGGTGATGTAGCGCAGCAGGGTGTCGATCGAGTCCTGGATCTCGCTGCGGGTGCGCGTGAACGCCTTCACCTCGGAGGTGAGCTTGCGGGCGTAGGCGTCGTCGCCCACGGCATCGGCCACGAACCGGCCGCGTCCAGCGACCACGATCGTGCCCGACAGCACCCGGTCGCCCAGCTGCTTGTGCACCGCGTCGGACTCCCCGGTGAGGGCAGACTCGTTCACCTCGAGGCCATCGCTGGCGACGACGTCGCCGTCGGCCGGCACCTGATCGCCCGTGCGCAGGCCGACCAGGTCGTCGAGCACGATCTGGCCGAGCAGCACCTGCTCCTCCTCGCCGTCGCGCACCACCGTCGCGGTGGGAGCGTGGAGGACGGCCAGGCGGTCGAGGGTGCGCTTGGCCCGGACCTCCTGGAGGATGCCGATCAGGGCGTTGATCACCAGGACCACGGCGAACAGCGCATCGATGAACCGGCCCGTGGCGAGGACGGCGACGGCGAGCACGCCGAGGATCGCGTTGAAGCGGGTGAACACGTTGGCGCGCACGATCTCGCGGACCGTGCGCGAGGTGTGCTCCTCCACCTCGTTGACCTGGCCGCGCTCGATGCGCTCGCGGACCTCCGCGGCCGTGAGCCCCCGCGGATCGATGCTGGCCTCCGCCATGTCCGGTCAGTTCGCCCGGTGCCGGACTCGGAGCTTCACCGGGGTGGCGCCGAGCTCGAAGGTCTCCCGCAGCTTGCGCTCGATGTAGCGCAGGTACGTGGCGGGGAGCTCCTTGTTCGCGAAGAGCGTGAACGTCGGCGGGTCGGTGGCCCCCTGGGTGGCGTAGAGGATGCGTGCGCCATGGGGGGCGGGCTGGGCGGACTGCGCGGCGAACACGACGTCGTTCACCCGACGGGTGGGCACCCGCTTGTGGTACCCCTCGATCGTGGCGGAGAGCGCCGGAAGGAGCCGCTGCACGTTCCGTCCCGTCAGCGCCGAGATCCGGATCACGTCGCTCTCGCCGAGGAACGCCAGCTTCTGGCCGAGCTCATAGGAAACCTCCGCCTTCTGCTCGGTGTCGAGGAGCTCGTACTTGTTCAACACGATGACGATCGGGCACCCGGCGGCGTCGATGCGTTCGGCCAGGCGCTGGTCCTGGTGGGTGATGCCCTCGGTGGAATCGATGACCAGCAGGGCGACGTCGGCGGCGTCGACGGCCTGGAGGGCGCGGACGAACGAGTAGTACTCGGTGCCCTCGTCGATGCGGGACTTGCGGCGCATGCCGGCGGTGTCGACGAAGCGGATCGGGCCATCGGGCGCCTCCACCACCGTGTCGATGGCGTCCCGGGTGGTTCCGGGCATGTCGTGCACCACCGAGCGGTCCTCACCGATGAGGCGGTTGAACAGGGTCGACTTGCCGACGTTCGGCCGACCCACCAGCGCCACCGCGAACACCCGGTCAGGGTCGGGGGCATCGTCGGAGATCAGCTGCTCGGGCTCCTCGGGGAGCACCTCGACCACCGCGTCGAGCAGGTCGCCGGTGCCGGCGCCGTGGAGGGCGCTGACCGCGAAGGGGTTGCCCAGCCCGAGGCCCAGAAGCTCCCACATGGCAGCCTCCTTGCTCGGGTCGTCGACCTTGTTGGCAACGAGGAACACCGGCTGCTCGCACTGGCGGAGCAGGTCCGCGATCCGTGCGTCCTCCTCGGTGATGCCCATGGTGGCGTCGGCCACCACGATGAGGACGTCGGCCTCGCGGATCGCTTGCTCGGACTGGCGGCTCACCTTCTCGTCGAGGGCGCTGCCTCCCGGCATCCAGCCGCCGGTGTCCACGAGGCGGAACTGCCGGCCGGTCCACTCGGCCTCGACCTCCTTGCGATCACGCGTGACGCCGGGCAGCTCCTCGACGATCGCCTCCCGCCTCCCGAGGATGCGGTTGAGGAGCGTCGACTTGCCGACGTTCGGACGGCCGACGATCGCGACCATGGGCAGCTCGGACATCAGGGCTCCAGGGCTCGGCGCAGCGCGGCGCCGTCGGTGGGGACGATCTCGACTGTCCGAGGAAGGTCCTCGGGGGTCGTGCCGTCGAGGAAGCGCCCGCCGGAGAGGCAGACATCGGGCAGCAGGTACCGGTGGCCATCCGGTTGGCTGGCGAGGGCGCGGGCGAGGTCCTCGCCGACGAGCAGGCCCGTGACCGAGGTCGTGCCGCCGAAGAACTCGTTGCGGACGGCGAGGACGCGCACATCGTCGCGCCCGACCTGGCGCACCAGCGGGTCCAGGATGGGAGCGGCCGCCTCGCCGGTGAGCACCGCCACCGGCGCATCCGAACGGGGCCGGAGGCGGACCGCGACGTCGGTGCCGCCACGCGGGCCGCGATAGTCGGTGGGGGGAGCCTGAAGGTCCCCGGCCGCCTCGTAGCGGCTGCCCAGGGGCGCCGTCGAGCGGTCGGTCCACGCGAAGAAGCCCGCCTCGGCGTCGGGCCGGGAGCGCTCGCGGCCCGCGAACTCGAGCTCGAAGCTCCGGGCCATCCCCACACCGTCCTCGTACATGGCGAAGCCCTCGTAGGTCGCGGCTTCGGGGAAGGCACGTCCGGCCAACAGGTAGTACTCGTCGGCGAGGTGGACGAGGCGCCGGCCGAGCACCCGGAGGAAGACGTCCTGCCAGTCCTCGATGCAGTCGATCACCGCCTTGGCCTCGGCGGCCGTGGTCGGGCGCATCCGCGGCTCGGTGTTGAAGCGCGAGACGCCCAGGGGCACCACGCACACGCTCGCGAGCTCTGGGAAGCGCTCGAGGATCCCGGCGAGCGTGTCGTCGAGGACCTCGCCGTCGTTGAGCCCGGGACAGCAGACGATCTGGGCGTGGACCTCGACACCGTGGTCGAGCAGGGCTCGCAGCCAGCGCAGCGAGGGGCCTCCACGCCGGTTCCGGAGCAGGTCGTTGCGAGCGCCGAGCTCGGTGGCGTGGATCGAGACGTTGAGCGGCGACAGGCCCTCGGTCACGACCCGCTCCAGGTCGGCCTCCGTGAAGCGGGTGAGGGTGGTGAAGTTCCCGTACAGGAAGCTCAGTCGGTAGTCGTCGTCCTTCTGGTACAGGCTCGACCGCAGGCCGGGGGGCAGCTGGTAGATGAAGCAGAACTCGCAGTGGTTGTCACACGTGCGGAGCTGATCGAACAGCGCCGAGTGCACGTCGATCCCAAGCGGGGCGCCAGCCTCCTTGGCGACCTCGATCGTCAGCTCGAGCCCACCTCGGGCCACCTCGAGCACCGGATCGGCCTCGTCGGTGAGCCACGTCCACCGGATGAGGTCGCGCGGGCGCTCCCCGTCGACCGCGGTCACCTCGTCGCCCACCTCGACGCCGGCGAGCGCGGCCGGTGACCCGGGCGCGACGGCGAGGACTCGAGGAGCAGACATGGTGGCCGATCCTACCGGCGGTAGGGTCGGCCCATGGCTGTCGACAAGGTGCTCCTCGCCGCGCCGCGCGGGTTCTGCGCAGGCGTCGAGATGGCGATCAAGGCCCTCGCGTGGATGGTGCGAGCCTTCGAGGCACCCGTGTACTGCTACCACGAGATCGTCCACAACCAGTCGGTGGTGCAGCGCTTCGAGGACCTCGGAGTCGTCTTCGTCGACGACATCGCCGAGGTGCCCGACGGTCGGCCCCTGATGCTGTCGGCCCACGGCTCGGCCCCCGAGGTGGTCGCAGCCGCGAAGGCGAAGGGCGGCTACGTGGTCGACGCGGTGTGCCCGCTCGTCACCAAGGTGCACCACGAGGTGAAGGTCCGTGCCGGCAAGGGCTACCGGATCGTCTACGTGGGCCACGAGGGCCACGAGGAGGCGGTGGGCACGATGGCGGTGGCTCCCGACGCGATCCACCGCGTCGAGAGCACCGAGGAGGTGGCGGCCCTCCCCCAGTTCAGCGAGCCCGTGGCGATGCTCGCCCAGACCACCCTCAGCCACCGCGACTGGCAGGGGGTGCTGGAGGCCACGCGCGAGCGGTTCCCCGACCTCTGGACCCCAGGCCGGTCCGATCTCTGCTTCGCCACCACGAACCGCCAGGGTGCACTGGCGGAGATCGCGCCGCGCTGCGACGCGGTCGTGGTCATCGGCTCGGCCAACTCCTCGAACACGGTGGCGCTCGCGAAGCTCGCCCGAGAGGCGGGCACCCCGCGGGTGCTTCGCATCAACTCCGCCGCCGAGCTCCCCGACGACCTCAGCGGGGTGGTGGGGGTGACCGCCGGGGCGTCGGCGCCCGAGTCGCTGGTCGAGGAGGTGCTGGCGGTCCTCTCGCCCACCGGCGGCGTGGAGGAGGTGGCCATCACGAGCGAAGACGAGTACTTCCCCACCCCGCGCAACCTGCGCGAGCTGCTGTCGGGCATCGATGTGCTCGCCACCTTCACGCTCGGAGGCTCGGTGGGCGACCGACCTCCGGCGGACGAGCGCACCGTCCACGCCGCCGAGGTGCTCGCGTCCCTGTAGTCGGGGCCCCGTTGGGCACAATGGCCCCATGAGCAGCTTCACGCGGATGGACGAGTCGACCGCCGAGCAGTGGGCGGTGATCGGTGCCGAGACCATGAAGAACCAGCCGCGCGTCGCGGATGAGGTCCTCGAGATGCTTCGGCGCCTCGAGTCGATCACCGATGGCTTCAACGCGGACCAGCTCGTGCACGCGCTGCAGACGGCCACCCTGGCCGAGCGGGCCGGGGCCGACCAGGAGATGGTCGTGGCCGCCCTGTGCCACGACATCGGCAAGCTGATCAGCGTCTTCAACCACCCGGAGATCGCTGCCGCGATCTTGAAGCCCTACGTGCGGCCCGAGGTGCACGAGGCGATCCGCGTGCACCAGGACTTCCAGGGGAAGCACTACTACCACCACTTCGGCGGCGACGTGAACGCTCGCGACCGCTACGAGGGCGAACCGTTCTACGAGCTCGCCGCCCGGTTCGCCGACGAGTGGGACCAGGTCGCGTTCGATCCCGATGGCGAGTACCTCCCGCTCGAGCACTTCGAGCCCATGGTGCGCGAGGTCTTCGCCGCTCCCAAGTATCGCTAGGGCTCAGCGCGGCGGGTTGGGGGTCCCCGCTCGCCGCTGGGCATCGTCGAAGAGGCCTTGGAGCACCTCGTGGAGCTCAGCGGTCCGCTGGCGGATGGCCGCTCGGCGAGCCTTGGGGCCGTCGGCCTCGATCGGCTCGAGCGAGGGCCCGATCACCAGCGTCACCTTCTGGGGCTTGATGAACTTCGCGCCCTTCGGCATCGCTGCCTCCGACCCGCCGATGCCCACGGGAACGATGGGCACCCCGGTGCGGCTCTGGACGAAGGCCGGGCCATCGAAGAGCTCGTGCACCTCGGGCCCGGACTGGCGGGTGCCCTCGGGGAAGATCACCAGCGGCTCCCCCGCTTCGATGACCTCGACGCACGTGCGCAGCGCCTCGCGATCGGCGGTGCCGCGGGCGACCGGGATCCCGCCCAGGGCCGTGAAGACCTTGGCCCAGAAGCCGCCGCCCTTCCAGAGGGAGTCTTTGGCCAGGTAGCGAAGCCGCCGCTTGCTGCACACCAGGACCAGGGCAAAGTCGAGGTTGGACCGGTGGACCGGGGCGAGGATGTAGGGGCCCTCGGCGGGGACGTGCTCGCGACCCGTGACCGACACCCGGAACCACGCGCGGCACAGCCCGACGAGCACCCCGCGGACGACCCGGTAGAAGCGAAGCTCGCCCGCGGAGGGCGGCCGGTGCGGGGCGGATGCGAGGCCGCTCACGGCAGCTTGCTCACCAGCTCGGCCACGATCTCGTCGATCCCCCGGTCGCTGGTGTCGACCACGATGGCGTCGGCCGCCTCGGTGAGCGGGCTCGCCTCCCGCCCTTGGTCGAGCGCATCGCGCCGGGCGATGTCGGCTGCGACGGTGGCGTAGTCGAGGTCGGTGACCTCCTTGGAGCGCCGCTGGGCACGAACCTCCGGCGAGGCGGTCAGGTAGACCTTGAGCCGAGCGTCGGGGAACACGACGGTGCCGATGTCGCGGCCCTCGAGCACGCCCCCGCCACGCTCCTCGGCCCACTCGCGCTGGCGGCGGACCAGCTCCGAGCGCACCGCCGGGTTCGAGGCGACCAGCGATACCGCCCGGGTGACCTCGGGCCCGCGGATCTCGATGGTCGCGTCCACGCCGTCGACCAGCAGGCGGCCATCGGCGAGCGTCAGCTCGACCTGGGGCGCCAGGCGAGCGATCACCTCGGTGTCGGCGGGATCGATGCCACGGCGGAGCGCGGCGAAGGTGACGCCGCGGTACATGGCGCCGGTGTCGAGGTACTCCAGGCCGAGCTGCTCGGCGAGGCGCCGGCCGACCGTGGACTTGCCGGAGCCGGCCGGGCCGTCGATGGCGATGACGGTCAGCGGGCGATCGGGATCAGCGTCAGGCACGAGGGGCAACCCTACCGGGGACCGGCAGACCGGCGAAGCGCCTCGAGGAGCTGCCAGTAGCCCGGGAAGGTCTTGGCCACGCAGGTCGGCTGGGCGATGGCCACCCCGGGGACGCGGAGGCCGAGCAGCGCGAAGCTCATCGCCATGCGGTGGTCGTCGTAGGTCTCGAAGGTCGTCGGCGCCACGGGGCCGGGGAAGATCGTCCAGCCGTCGCCGCCGTCGTCGACGCGCACCCCGACCCCTGCCCGGGCGAGCTCGGTGGCCACCGCCGTGACCCGGTCGATCTCCTTGCGGCTGATGAAGCCGATCCCGGTGACCGAGACCGCCCGGTCGGCGAACGGTGCCACGACCGCGATCGTCTGCGCGGTGTCGGAGATGTGGCGGAAGTCGAACGTGCCTCCGGCCAGGGTCGCGCCGGGATCGACGCGGACTTCGGTCGACCTCGCCATCCGGTCCACGCGAGCACCCATCCGACCGAGCACCTCGACGAACGCTGCGTCGCCCTGCAGCGCATCGCTCCCGAGACCCTCCACCCGGACTCGGCCGCCGACGAGGGCAGCGGCCGCGAAGGCGTACGAGGCGGCGCTCGCGTCGGGCTCGACCTCGTAGCTGCGAGCCCGGTAGCCCCCGGGGTGGACGACGAACGTCCGTCCGTCGGGGGCCTCGACGTCGGCGCCGAAGGCTCGCATCACCGAGATGGTGAGGTCGACGTAGGGGCGCGAGACGAGGTCGGTGGAAACCTCGACGATGAGCCCGTCGGGCCGGCACGGCGCCGACAGGAGGAGCCCGGAGAGGAACTGGCTCGATGCATCGCCGGCGACTCGCACCGCGCCGCCGCGCGCCGGCCCTTGGATGGTGGCGGGAAGCGCTCCGGCCGTCGCGTGCTCCTCGACGGCCGCGCCGAGGTCGCGCAGCGCGTCGAAGGTCTCCCCCATCGGCCGCGCCTGCATCTGGGGGTGGGCGGTGACACGGTAGGGCCCGCTCCCGAGCGAGAGCACGGGCAGCGTGAAGCGGGCGGTGGTGCCGCTCTGGCGAACGTCGAAGGTGGCGGCGGAGCTCGGGAGCGTCCCGTCGCAGCCCGTGACCGTGATGGTGGCGTTGCCAGATCCATCGGGAGCGACCTGCACGGCGATCCCGAGATCTCGCAGGACGCCGAGCATGGCCTCGGTGTCGTCGGCGAGGAGCGCCCCCGCGAGGGTGCTGGTGCCCCCGGCGAGGGCAGCGCAGACCAGTGCCCGGTTGGTGATCGACTTCGATCCGGGCAGGGTGACCGTCGCGTCGATCGGCCCCGCTGTCGGCTCGATGGGGAGCGGATCGGGCAGGTCGGCGAGCCCGAAGGGATCGGTGGGGGCGCCGGCCGCGTCGGCGCTCACGACAGCGGGGTGCCGGTGGAGCGGTAGCCGAGGCGGTCCAGGCCGTCGCGGAACGACTCGAGGCCGTCTCGGTCGACGAGCAGGATCAGCACGCCCCGGTCGCCCTCGCTCGAGTGCGCGATCTCGAGGTCGGAGATGTTCACGCCCAGCTCCGCGGCGAGGGTGGAGACCTCCGCGATGGCGCCGGGGCGGTCCAGGATCGGGACCCGAACCTCGGCGAGGGCGTCGGGTTGCACCGCACGGCTGGGCAGGTTGCGGCGGGCGCGCTGCGCGCGCTCGATGGCCAGGAACAGGCCGTCGCGGTCGTCGTCTGCCACGAGCGAGCGCAGCCGGCCCAGCTCCGAGGTCACCTGGTCGACCACCTCGAGGATGGCCTCGCGGTTCTCGGCGCAGATGCCAGGCCAGATCGTCGGGGTCCCCGCGGCGATGCGGGTCATGTCGCGGAACCCGCCGGCGGCGAGCCGCAGCAGCGCGGCGTGCTCGTCGGCGCGCTGGTCGGCGATCGCCATGAGCGAGGCCGCCGTGAGGTGGGGAACGTGAGAGACGACCGCGACCAGCGCGTCGTGGCGGTCCGGCGCGAGCTCGACGACGTCGGCGCCGAGGGAACGGACAACCGACCGCACCAGCTGGTGCGCGCCCGGGTCCGTGGCCGCGACCGGGGTGAGCACCCAGACCGCACCCTCGAACATCTCCGGGGTGCTGCCATCGAGGCCGAGCTGCTCGGACCCGGCCATCGGGTGGCCCCCCACGTAGCGGGGGTGGTCGACCTGAGCGGCGATGGAGGCCTTGACGGACCCGACGTCGCTCACCGCACCGGACGTCTCCTCCAACGCCCAGCGGACCAGCGAGGCGACCGCCTGGACGGGAGCGGCGACGAAGGTGATGTCGGCCTCGGGATCGAGGCCGACCGCGTCGATGGCCCCGAGCGCGACGGCCCGCTCCGATGCCGCGGCCTGCTCGTCGCTCCCGCTGACGTGCCAGCCCTGGGCACGCAGCGCCATGCCGATCGACCCGCCGATCAGGCCGGTGCCGATGATGTTGGCGCGTCGAGCGCCGGGGACGTCGGCCACCGCTCAGTCCGGAAGGTCGTCGCGGAGGCTGCGCGCGTCGTGGAGGTACACGTGGTGGAGCTCGCTGCGGGCTCGCTCCGTGTGCAGGTGGGCCAGCACCCGGATGCACCGGGCCATCGAACCGGGCACCGGGATCTCTCGCGCGCACAGCAGGGGGACGTCGCCGAGGCCGATCGTGCGGGCGCCCGAGGCGGGGAACGCCGAGGTCAGGTCCTCGGTGGTCGTGAACCAGATGCTGATCAGGTCGTCGTGGGCGACGCCGTTGCGCTCGAACATCGCCTCGAGGAGCTCGACGGTGCGCTCGCCGATCGACACGGGGTCGTCGGTCTCGCAGGTGGTGGCGCCGCGCAGCGCTCGGACGGTCTGGGACATCGGCGCCGATGCTACCGATCGCTGTCGTCGGCCTCCGAGGCCGATGCGGGCCCGGGCCTGGCGCTCTGGCCGATGGCGGCCTCGAGGGAGCGCAGCTCGGCGTCGGTGAGCGGGCGCCACTCCCCCGGTGCCAGGCGCCGATCGGCAAGCGGACCGATGCGGGTGCGGATGAGGCGCTCGACCGGGTGGCCCACGGCGTCGAACATGCGCCGGACCTGGCGGTTGCGGCCCTCGTGGATGGCGATGCGCACCAAGCCGCCGTCGACGAGCGCGACCTTGGCCGGTGCCGTCGGCCCGTCGTCGAGGTCGATGCCCTCGCGGAGCCGCCGCAGCGCAGCGCGGGTTGGGACCCCTTGCACCTGGGCCAGGTACTCCTTCTCGACCCCGTGCGATGGATGGGCCACCCGGTTGGCGAGCTCGCCATCGTTGGTGAGCAGGAGAAGGCCTTCGGTGTCCATGTCGAGGCGTCCGACGGGGAACACGCGGGGCGTGTCGGGGACCAGCTCGATCACCGTCGGCCGGCCTTGGGGGTCCGAGGCCGTGGTGACCACGCCAGCGGGCTTGTTCAGCAGGTACCGCACGAGGCCCGGTCGGATGCCGATGGGCGCGCCGTCGACCTCCACCAGATCGACCTCGGGATCGACCCGCCGCCCCAGCTCCGCGATCTCGCCGTTGACCCGCACCCGCTCCTCGGCGATCAGGTCCTCGCAGGTCCGGCGGCTGCCGAGGCCGACCCGGGCGAGCACCTTCTGCAGCCGCTCGCCTTCCTCCATCAGGGGGCGGGGGGCAGCTCGGGGGAGCCGTCGCCGTCGACGTCGGTAGGCGGCTCGAGCGCCCAGGCCGGCGGCTCGGGGGCGGGCGCCGCGTCGATCGACGCGATCTCCTCGGGGGCGAGCCCGAGGACCGGCACCGTCTCCTCGCCTGCTGGCGGCTCCCCCACAGGTGGCTCCCCGGTGGGCGGCTCGTCGGTGGGCGTCTGGGCGGGCCGGTCGGCCCGCAGGGTCTGCTCGAGCGCCTCCATGACCTCTGCCGAAGGGAACAGGGCGGCGATGTCGGGCAGGTCCTCGACGCGGTCGAGGCCCATGCGCTCGAGGAACTCGCGGGTGGTGCCGAACAGCGTGGCTTGGCCGGGACCGGAGTCGCGTCCGACCTCGGCGATGTAGCCCCGTTGTTGCAGCGTGCGCATCACGCCGTCCACGTTGACCCCACGGATGGCGGCAACCTGCGCCCGAGACAAGGGTTGCTTGTAGGCGACGATCGCGAGCGTCTCGAGCGCGGCGTTGGAGAGGCGGGCGCTCTGGCCCTCGAGCGCGAAGCGCTCGACGTAGGCGGTGAGGTCGGCGGCGCTCTGGAACCGGTAGCCACCCGCCACCTTCACCAGCTCGAACCCCCGGCCCTGGTCCTGGTATCCCTCGGCGAGCCCCTGGCAGAGCTCCTCGACGACCGCGGGAGCGACCTCGAGGAGCTGCGCGAGCAGGTGGGGCTCGACGGGCTCCTGGGCGACCATGAGGATCGCCTCGATGGCCCGTGCCGCTTCGCTGGACATGGTTCGGTTCACCCCTCGTAGGCGTCGACCCGGCCAGCGAGGCTGGCCAGGACGGAGCGGTCCTCGTCGGACTCGCCCCCCACCCAGGTGATGGTGAGGTCACCGAAGGTGCTGGGCTGATCCAGGTCGATCATGCCCTGCTTGTAGAGCTCGAGCACGGCGAGGAACCGCACGACGACCTCGAGGCGCTCCACGAACGAGTCCGTCAGCGCACGGAAGGTGATCCGGCCGAGCTGCGGCAGCTCCTCGGCCAGCTCCTGGCAGGCCTCGGTGACGCTGAGGCGGACCGGGGCGACGTGGTCGAGGATGACCGTGGGGAGCGGCTTGGGCTCGATGGCCCGGAGGAACGCCGCACGGAGGTCGATCGGGGTGACCCCGGCGAGCAGGTCGGGCGCGAGGTCGACGAAGCGCTCGTCGAGGCCGGCCGTGCGAGGGAAGCTGCGAGCAGCATCGTCGGCGAGCATGGACAGGAGCCGCGCCGCGTCCTTGAAGGTCTTGCACTCGACGAGACGGGCCAGGAGCAGGTCGCGCTCCTCCCAGAGCGAGAGCTCGTCGTCGAGGTCGAGGTCCGCATCGTCGGGCAGCAGGCGCCGGGTCTTGAGCTCCACCAGCGTGGCCGCGATCAGCAGGAACTCGGTGGCGATGTCGAGGTCGAGGCACTCCATGCGCTCGAGCTCGGCGAGGTACGCGTCGACGATGGTGGACAGGGTGATCTCGTAGAGCTCGACCTGCTGGTTCAGGATCAGGTGCAGCAAGAGGTCGAACGGCCCCTCGAACACCTCGGTCTGCACCTCGTACGCCATCGGGTGCCAGCGTAGTTACACGCGTGTGGTTTCGTCCAGGGTCGGTGCCCGGATCGCTCCCGAACCGGTTCGGGCCGCCCGCGGGCCGAACCGTAGGCTCCCCGGCCATGACCCGCGTGTTCTCCGGCATCAAGCCCACCGGCAACGTCCACCTCGGCAACGTGCTCGGGGCGCTGCTGCAGTGGGTCGACGAGCAGCACCGGGCGGAGAGCACCTACTGCGTGGTCGACCTCCACGCGCTGACGGTCCCCCAAGATCCAGCCGAGCTGCGATCCGCGACCCTCCGCCTCTCGCAGATCCTGCTCGCCATCGGGCTCGATCCCGAGGTCTGCACGCTGTTCGTCCAGAGCCACGTCCACGAGCACGCCGAGCTGGCCTGGATCATGGAGTGCACGGCGTCCTATGGCGAGCTCAGCCGCATGACCCAGTTCAAGGACAAGTCGGCCAAGTCGGGCTTCGTCTCGGGCGGCCTGTTCACCTACCCGGCCCTCATGGCCGCGGACATCCTCCTCTACGACACCGACGAGGTCCCCGTGGGCGACGACCAGCGCCAGCACGTCGAGCTCGCCCGAGACGTCGCGGAGCGCTTCAACTCCCGGTACGGCGAGACGTTCGTGGTGCCCACGGCGACCTTCCCCACCGCCGGTGCCCGGGTCATGGACCTCCAGGACCCGACTTCCAAGATGTCCAAGTCCGAGGACCAGGCCCCGGGGACGATCCTGCTGCTCGACGAGCCCAAGGCGATCGAGAGGAAGATCAAGCGGGCGGTCACCGACACCGACAGCGAGGTGCGCTACGACGTGGCCGCCAAGCCCGGGGTCTCCAACCTGTTGTCCATCCTCGGCGCCTGCACGGGCCGCTCCCCGGAGGCCGCAGCGGAGGGCTACGAGCAGTACGGGCCGCTCAAGGCCGACACCGCTGCCGCGGTGATCGAGGTCCTCGCCCCCATCCAGGCGCGCTTCCGCGAGCTCGAGGCCGACCCGGCGGAGACGCTTCGGCTCCTGGCCGTCGGCGCTGCCAAGGCGTCCGAGCTCGCCGCGGCCACCCTCGAACGAGCGCGCACCAAGCTCGGGCTGCTCCCCCCGGCCTGACCCCTTCTCATCCGACCAACCCGAAATCTCGGTGGTCGCGGTCGTCGTGCGACCACCGACACGGAGATTTCGGAGGGTGGGGCGGGCTCAGTCGTCGTCGGCGTCTTTGAGGGCGGCGCCGATCTCGCTCGGGACGCTCCAGTCCGCGGGCGGGAGGTGGTGCTCGGCAGCCCACGCGATGGTGAGCGGGGCGGAGCCAGCCATGCCGAGGAGGTCCGCACCGAGGCGCGGGTGCTCCACGTAGAGCCCGACGCGGCGGGTGAAGCCCCGCGTCTCGCTCCAGGCCATCGCGATGTCGCGACCGGCGAGCTTCACCGACAGGGTGGCGATGACACGGCCGTAGGTGCCGAGGCCCGAGACGACCTTGCCGCAGTCGTGGAGCAACGCTGCCGCCAGGACCGGCCGGGTGGCCTCGTCGCCGAGGGCCCGCTCCGCTCGGCGGGCCACGCCGACGGCGTGGCGGCGGTCGTTGCGAGACATGCGGCGCCACACGTCTTGCTCACCGTCGAGCAGCTGGGCGCGCGCCCACGCATCGTCGCCGGCCTTGGGCCCGATCGGGACGACCGAGCCGAAGAAGCGCTTGGCGAGGTGGGCGGCGTCGCCCATCAGGCGTGATCGATGCAGAACCGCGTCGACGGCATGGCCTCGAGGCGGGCGGGAGCGATCGTGGCGCCGCACACCTCGCAGGTCCCGTAGGTGCCCTCGTCGAGCCGCTGCAGGGCCGACTCGACATCGTCGAGCTGGTCGCGCAGGTTCGCCGCGAGCGTCGCGTTCTCCACCTGCTCCGCGGTCACCTGTGCGGAGTCGGCGAAGTTCTCGTCGAAGTCGGGAGCATCGACCCCGCCGACGCTGAGCTCCCCCAGGCGGTGGGTGAGCTCCTCGCGCTCGGTCTCGAGGTCGGCGCGGATCGTGGTCTCGTCGGCAGTGGCCATGGGGTCAGGCTATCCAGCCCCAGCACGCGGATGAGCTTCCCGGTACACCGATCGGAGGCGCTCGCTGGAGACGAGCGTGTACACCTGGGTGGTGCTGATCGATGCGTGACCGAGGAGCTCCTGGACGGTGCGGATGTCGGCACCGTGGTCGAGCATGTGGGTGGCGCACGAGTGGCGAAGCACGTGGGGCGTGAGGCGGTCTCCCAACCCCACCTCGTCGCCGGCCCGACGGACCACCAGCCACGCGCCCTGGCGCTGGAGCCTGCCGCCGCGGAGGTTCAGGAACAGGGCGTCGGCGTCGTCGCGGCGTGCCCAGCGGTCAGGCTCGAGCGCTGGGCGGCCGTCCGGCCCGAGCCAGTCCACGAGCGCCCTCGTGGCGTGACGGCCGAGCGGGACGATCCGCTCCTTGTTGCCCTTCCCCAGCACGCGCAGCACGCCAGCGTCGAGGTCGAGGTCCGACAGGCGGGCGCCAGCGAGCTCGCCGATGCGGATCCCGGTGCCGTAGAGGAGCTCGAGGATGGCGCGATCGCGCCGGCCGACCGGGGTGACCGGGGCGACGGACTCGAGGAGCTGCACCACCTCCTCCTCCCGGAGCGCCTTCGGAAGGCCCCGAGGCGGACGCGGCACCGCGACGTCGGCGGTCGGGTCCGAGGTCCCCTCGTGCTCCTCCGCGAGGAAGCCATGGAGTCCACGGACCGCCACGAGCATCCGCTTGATGGTGGATGGGGAGAGCTCCTGCGCTCGGAGGTGGGCGATGTAGGCCTCGACGTCGGGCTCGGCGACCGCCGCGATGGTGAGGCCGCGCTCGTCGAGCCACCGGAGGTAGCGCCGCAGATCGTTGGCGTACGCCGCGAGGGTGTTGGCCGAACGGCCGCGCTCCACCCGCAGCGTCGTGAGGTAGTCCTCGACCTCGACGGGGAGGTCGTCGAGGTCCGTGCGGCCGTCGGCCATCGCGTCGCCTCAGCCGTGCCGCAACCGTTCGCGCGCCATCAGGAGACCGATGAGCGTCTTGCTGTCGGCGATGGTCGCGTCGGCGATCGCGGCATCGAGGCCAGCGAGGTCGAAGGGCTCGACGGTCATGTGCGCCTCCTCGATGCCCTGACGGGAGTCGGGCACCTCGGTGAGGGCCGAGGCGAGGTAGAGGCGCACGAACTGGTCGCTGAACCCGGCAGCCGGGAAGTACGAGGCGAGCAGCTCCAAGCGGCCCGCCTCGCGGCCGACCTCCTCCGTCAGCTCGCGCCGGGCCGTGTCGAGCGGATCCTCGCCGGGCACGTCGCACAGGCCGGCCGGGATCTCGAGCAGCCACCGATCGACCGGCCCTCGGTACTGGCGCACGAGCAGCACCCGGCCGTCGTCGAGCACGGGAACCATGGCCACGACCTGCTGGTTGCGGACCACGTCGCGCTCGAAGGTCGAGCCGTCGGGGGCCTCGAACGAGGCCCGGACCACCGTGCAGCGGGCGAGGGTCGCCACCTCTCGATCGGCGAGGTGGCGGAACTCGCCCACGTCAGGCGTCGACGTCGGCGGTTTCGATCGACGCGTCCGAGGCCGCGTCGAGGTCGAACAGGTGCGGGTTGCGGTCCTCGGCTCGCTCGAGGGCGGCGCCCACGAAGTCACGGAACAGCGGCGCCGGGTTGGTGGGGCGGCTCTTGAACTCGGGGTGCGCCTGGGTGCCCACCCAGAACGGGTGGTCGCGCAGCTCGATGAACTCGACGAGGCGGTGGTCGGGCGACGAGCCGCAGAGCCACAGCCCGGACTCCTCGAACTGGCTCCGGTAGCGAGGGTTGAACTCGTACCGATGGCGGTGGCGCTCGGACACGACCGTCTTGCCGTACGCGTTGGCCACCTTCGAGCCGGGCTCGAGCTCGGCCACGTAGGCACCGAGGCGCATGGTGCCGCCCATGTCGGTGACGTCGCGCTGGCTGTCCATCAGATCGATGACCGGGTGCGGCGTGTGCGGGTCGAGCTCGGAGGAGTTGGCGCCCGCCAGGCCGAGCACGTTGCGGGCGTACTCGATGAGCATCATCTGGAGCCCCAGGCAGAGGCCGAGGCAGGGGATCTGGTGCTCGCGCGCGTAGTTGGCTGCTGCGATCTTGCCCTCGGTGCCGCGCTCGCCGAAGCCGCCGGGGATCACGAGGCCATCGAGGTCGCGCAGGCGGCCCGCGGCGAGGAGGCCCTCGACCTCCTCGGCCTGGATCCACTCGATCTCGACCTTGGCGCCGTGGTGGAAGCCGCCGTGCTTGGTGGCCTCGACCACCGAGAGGTACGCGTCGATGAGGGTGACGTACTTGCCGATGATGCCGATCCGCACGGGCTTGGTAGCGGCTTCGACCCGCTCCACCAGCGCCTCCCACTCGGTGAGGTCCGGTTCCACGCCGTCGAGGCGCAGGATGGCGCACGCCACCGTGTCGAGCCCCTCTTCGTGGAGCACGAGGGGGATCTCGTAGATGTTGCCGGCATCGGCCGCGTTGACCACCGCTTCGGGTGGCACGTCGCAGAGGCTGGAGATCTTGCGCTTCAGGTCGGGGGAGATCGCCTCCTCGGACCGGCACACGATGATGTCGGGCTGGATGCCGCGACTGCGCAGCTCCGTGACCGAGTGCTGCGTGGGCTTGGTCTTCTGCTCGCCCGACGGGCCGATGAACGGCACCAGGGTGACGTGGACGTAGCAGACGTTGTCGCGGCCGACGTCGAGGCGGAACTGCCGGATGGCCTCGAGGAACGGCAGGATCTCGATGTCGCCCACCGTGCCGCCGACCTCCGTGATCACGACGTCGACCTCCGGCTTGGCGAGGCGGGTGATGCGACGCTTGATCTCGTCGGTGATGTGCGGGATCACCTGGACCGTCTTGCCGAGGTAGGCGCCCTTGCGCTCGGCGGCGAGCACGGCCGAGTAGATCGAGCCGGTGGTGGCGTTCGAATCCCGCGTGAGGTTCTCGTCGATGAACCGCTCGTAGTGCCCGAGGTCGAGGTCGGTCTCGCCACCGTCGTCGGTGACGAACACCTCGCCGTGCTCGAAGGGGTTCATGGTCCCTGGGTCCACGTTGATGTACGGGTCGAGCTTCTGCATCGTGACCCGCAGGCCCCGAGCCTTGAGCAACCGCCCGAGGGAGGAGGCCGTGAGGCCCTTACCCAGCGAGCTCGCCACGCCACCGGTCACGAAGATGTGCTTGGTCACGGAGCCACAGCGTACCCCGAGCGATCCCCTCCCCCGGAGGATCGCGGCCCGGCCCTTGTGGGGCAACGATCAGGCGTCGACGGATCGCCGCCCGAGGCGGTCGAGCCACCGCAGCGGGGCCACGGAATCGATCACGCGGCTGAACGACACGCGCTCGCTCGCGAGGTTGAGCGCGACGAGCAGCACGAGCACCGCGGCTTGGACCGGCACCGAGCACGTGGCCACGATCCCGAGCCCGACCGCCGCGCCCAGCGCGTTGGATCCGGCGTCGCCGGACATCAGCTCCTCGCGGAGGTCGAACGCGAGGAGGCCGGCAGCCGCACCGGCCAGGATCGCCATGCCGACGAGCGAAGGCCGCTCCCCCGCCGCGGCGCACGCGAGGACGATCGCGGCGCACACCAGCGCAACCTTCGATGCTCTGCCCGGCGCGCGATCGAACAGGTTGGCGAGGTTGGCGGCGAGCGCGACGAGCGCCCCGCCGACCACCAAGGCGCCGATCGAGTCGGCACCCAGCGCGGCGGCGCCGACGATGGCGACCATCCCGCCGGCCACGAGCTTCAGGCCGCCGGTGGTGAGCCGGCCATGGAGCATGCCGGTCACGTGGCCACGGAACCCCCGGTCGTCGCCGTGGGCGGCGAGGTCGTCGAAGACCCCGAGCAGGCAGAACAGCCCGCAGACCAGCAAGAACACGAGGCGTTCGCCGCGGTGTGCGTCGAGGTGCTCGCCGCTCACCCGCCAGAGCGCCAGGACCGCCTCCACCACGATCGCGGTGATCACCAGGAGGATCCCGGCCCCGACCGGCACGTCCACGCCGCGGTAGTTGCGCCGCTGGAGCACGGGCGCCTCGAACATCGAGCGGCTGAAGGTCCACAGGACGGCGGCGATGGCGGCCGATGCGATGGTCGCGAGGGCGATGCTCACGCGGGTGCCTCCTGGACGTGGTCGAGCGAGTTGTCGGCTTCCTCCAGGGTGGGGAGCCAGTGCTGGCCCTCGACGTCGCCGCGGAGGGCCACCGTGGCGATCAGGGGGCCGAAGAAGCTGAGGGTCAGGGCCGCGGCGACCGTTCCCGAGTCGTTGGTGGCCCACCCCAGCGCGGTCACCGTGAGGAGGCTCACGACCGCTGCGACCTCGTGGCGTCGCCCGGAGATGAACCGCCTCCAGCCGCCCAGGCCGACGAGGACGACGAGCGCGAACAGGCCGATGATCGCCAACAACCACGCCCACCTCGACGAGGTCAGGAGGCTGATGTTGACCGACCACTTCCGCGAGACCGTGGCGAAGAAGCCGCCGCCGTCGGCCGCGCCGAGGAAGAACCGGCCGATGTGTGTCCGGTCCTCGGCGGGTCGGAGCGCCTCGATGCCGATCGCCAGGGCGAGGAAGCTCGCCGTCACGGCTCCGAGGAGGGTGACGGCCCTCACGGTGATCCGCCGTCCGCTGAGCAGCAGGAGCGCGACCCCGAGGGCGGGGACCATCGAGAGGGTGCCGCCGATGTCGGAGCCGAGCCACGGTGCGCCGATCGTCATCACGGTGAGGAGGCCCACGGCCCAGCTGACGGTCGACAGGCGCCGTGGCGATCCGGGCCGGGCACCCCACAGGGTGACCACCAGCAGCGCGGCGCCGGCGAGCACCCCGAACCCCGGGTTCCCCAGCCCGACGAAGCGGGCCCCGACGCTCGGGGTGTACCCCAGGTAGCTCGAGACCTGCAGCGGCCCGCCGATCAGGAGGTCGACGGTGATCAGGGCCGCCGTGATCGCTGCCACGAACAGGAGTGGGGCGAGGGCGTGGTTGCGCTGCCGTTCGGCCAGGAGCGCGGCGACGACCGCAACGGCCCACAGCAGCGCGTGGGTGAGCGCGCCGCGGTCGAAGAGCGCGGGGATGGCCCGCACCGCGTACGTCGACACCGGCCAGGCCATCAGCACGAGCACCGCGAAGCCGAAGCCACGACGCAGCGCGTCGCCCCCGCGCCCGGTGACGAGCACGACCGCGCCGAGGAGGTAGACGACGAGGGAGACCCAGACGAAGGTCCGCACGGCGCTGCCGTACGTGTGGTCTCGTGCCTTGATGAGGGAGTTCTGCGCGACGAGCGCGTCGAGGTCCGGACGCCCCTCCTCGAAGCGGACCGGCTGACCGATCATGGCCGGGTCCTCGTCGACCCCGAGGCTCTGGAGGATGGTCGGCGCCAGGTCGGTCAGCGTGATCAGGTCGCGTTGGCGCGTCGACGGTGAGCTCAGGCGGTGGCCGGCCACCCCCGGGCCGACCATCACGGTCGGCGTCAGGCGCCCTCCAGGCGGCGGCGTGGTGCCCACGACGATGAGGAGCGTGTCTCGGGGGAGCCCGTCGGCGACGTCGCCGATGAGGCGGTCGGTGCGCTGGAGGGCTTCGACGCGAAGCTGCTCGGCGGCGTCTGGATCGATGAGGCCGTCCGCGATCGCCCGCTGCGTCTCCCCCGGATCGACCACGGTGAGCGACGACTTCGCTGCGGTGGACCGGACGAGGTCGAGGAACCGGTCGGCATCGATCGTCAACCCCGAGGGGAGGTCCTGGTCGGTCCGCAGGAGCGTGGAGGACACGGAGCCGTGGTCGATCTGGCCCAGTCGGTCGGCCACGGCCACGACGGCGGGAGCCGAGGGGGTCAGGTGCCCCTCCAGGTCGCGCGCCGCCCCGTTCGCCACCACCCCGGTGCTGAGGTCGGACCGGTGGAGGGCGCTTCCGAGGGCGCCGGGACGGGAGTTCACCTGGTCGCCGGCCCTCGAGACCGCTTCGGGCATCCACGGGACCAGGACCTCGCCCGTCGGTTCCCGTCCGATCCGAGCCTGCAGCACGCGCGAGGCCTGATCGCCCTCGATCACGGCGGTGGGTGAGCCTGCCACCCCGGCCGGTGCCGCGACCGCCACCTTGTCGCCGGCGCCGAGCGTCGCGTAGGCGGCGAGGTCGCTCGACCGGCCGGCGGTGCGGACGCTGGTCATGGCCAGCGCGCCGGTGTCTGCCAGCGCGGCGAGCTCGGGCATCTGCCCCGGTGTCACGTCATCGATGCCGAGCCCGGGCACACCGAACACCACCACCCGATCGGCGGTCGCGCTCAGCGGCGCGCCCGTGGGGGTGGAGCGTGTGGCGACCACCCCCGAGGCGCCCACGATCCCGAGCACCAGCGCGAGCGTGGCGAGGATCCCGAGCGAGCGCGGCAGGAGCCGCGGCGCGAGCGACCGAACGATGTCGAGGCCCTGGGACCCCCGGTGGCGGAACCCGCTCACCGATCGACCGGTGTGGCGATGCTCCATCGCGACCGGGATCTCGATGACCCTGGCCCCGGCGCGCACCACGTCGATCGTCATGGCGACCTCGAGTCCGAAGCGCCCGGCATCGGGAAGGTCGCGGAGCAGGCCTGCTCGGATCGCCCGCTGGCCCGAGAGCGGTGCCTCGGCATCGAAGCCGCACGCGCGTCGGATCCCCTGGCGGCTGAGCTTGCGGATGTTGCCGAAGCCGCCCTTGGTCCCCGGCGATGGGAGGACGCCGATGACGAGGTCGGCCTCGTCGGCGAGCACGGGGGCGAGGAGCAGGGCTGCCTCGCTGGCGTACGGGCCGACGTCGGCGTCGATCAGGACGAAGACCTCGGCGTCGGGAAGGGCCTCGACGCCGGCCGCCACCGCCCCGCCCTTGCCGTGGTTCTGGCCGAGCCGGAGCACGTGGGCCCCCGCCGCTCGCGCCGCGACGGCCGTGCCGTCGCTGGAACCGTCGTCCACCACGACCACGGCATCGATCCCCTCGAGCCCCGAGAGCGCGGCGACCGTCTCCGCGATCGAGTCCTCTCGGTCCTTGGCGGGAACGAGGGCCACGACCGGCGCGTCCTGTGGCCCGCCCAGCTCACCGGGCTCCTCCTCGGGCGGCTCGCCCACATCCTCGCCCGGCTCGGCGGCATCGCGGATCAACAGTGCGACGAGCGGGCCCAGGTACACCGCGGCGAGCCCGAGGACGATGAGGCCGGAGTCGTTCACCAGCCACCCGAACAGCCCCACGCTGAAGATCCCGACGAAGGCGGTGCGTCCGTCCGACGACGGCGGGGCGACGCGATCGAGCACCCGCGACCGCACCAGCGCGATCGCCGCACCGACCGCGGCGAACGGGACGGCCCAGAGCACCGGCCACTTCGCCATGAGGCGGGTGTTGGCGTCCCACTTCCGGCGGAGCGTGCCCTGGGTGACCCCGTCCCCGGTCGCGTTCAGGAAGAAGCGGCCGATGTGCGAGCGGTCAGCGGGGTCGCGCAGCGCCTCGAGCCCGACCACCACCGCCAGCACCGCAGCAGCGGCCGCCGCGGCCAGCACGAGCGCCCGAGCGCGGATCCGGCCCCCTCGAAGGGTCCAGAGCACCAGGCCGAAGATCGGGGTGAAGGTGAGGATGCCGCCGACGTCGGCGCCGATCCACGGCGCTCCGTCGACGAGGATCACCAGCGCGGCGAGCCCCGCGGCGATCCACCAGCCGGCAAGGCGGTTCTGCGCCCGGTTGACGATCGCGACCATGGTCGCCACCGTGCAGCCACCGAGGATGGCGAACGACGCGTTGCCGATGCCGGTGAAGCGAGACCCGACGCTCGGCGTGTAGCCGAAGAAGCTGGAGAGCTGGAGGTGCGCCCCGGTGACGAGGTCCAGCACCAGGACGGCGACGGTCGTCCCGCAGACCAGCAGGAGCGGGTCGAGCGGGTGGCGGTCGAAGCGCATCGCCACCACGCCGACGGCGAACGCGATCGCCCACGACACCGCGAGTGCGGCCCCTCCGTAGCCGTAGAGGGAGGGGGCGAGGCCGAGGATGAAGGTGGACAACGGCCACGCCGCGCAGACGAGGGCGCCGAGGCAGAAGAGCCGTTGGAACCGACGGGGGACGCCTCCGCGAACCAGCAGCACGAGGAGCGAGCCGTAGAGGAGCAGCTGGGTGATGCCGAAGCTGGAGGCCATCACGGTGACGCCTCGGTGCCGCTGCTCGAGCACGTTGTCGAGCTGGCGGGCCTCGTCCCAGCTCGCATCGTCGGTGCGGTATCGGAGGGGCTCGCCGATCATCTCGCTGGGCACGGCCACCCCGAGGGAGTCGAGGATCGTGGGGGCGAGGTCGGTGAGCGCCACCAGCGCCGGCCGGTGTGTCGAGGGCGAATCCAGGTATCCGGCGGGCACCCGTTGGCCGGTGATCACCAGCGGGGTGAGCGCGAACGAGTCGCCCGCCGGCGTGATGCCGACGACCATCAGGAGCGTGTTGCGATCGAGGTTCGCGTCCAGGCGGCCGAGGACCCGGTCCGCGCGGCGTAGGTCGTCGAGCCGCAGCTCCTCAGGGTCGAGCGTCGGGTCGAGGGATTCGATCGGGTCCGCGCCCTCCTCGACCTGGTCCGGGCTCGGCTGCTGGTCGACCAGCTCCGCCTCGAGCTCGGCGGCTGCGATCCGGCGCTCGGTGCGCAGGTGGTCGCCGGGGTCGACGAAGACGACCGAGGCATCGTCGAGGGCCTCCCCGACCGCGTCCGCGAACGCCTCGGGGCTCGACACCCCGGCATCCACCCCGGCCACGGGATCGATCAGCTCACGCGACACCGATCCACCGTCGATGCTGCCGTCGGCGCCGGCCGCGGCCATGGCCACGGGAGCCAGCTCCCCAGCTGACGTGCCGTCTTGCAGGGACCCCGCGTTGGTGACGATCGCGGCCTTCAGCCCCGCCCCGCGCAGCGCACCGGTGAGGGCACCTGCCTGGCTGTTGCTCTCGGTGTTCACCGCGTCGGCGATGGCCGGGTGGTCCGGCACCACGAGCGGTCCCTCGACGGGGAGGCCGGTCTGCTCCTCCAGCGACGACGCCAACGTACGACCAGATGCGTCGCGGTCCTCGGCGGAGGCCACCCGCACCTCACCTGGATAGGCCCGGGTGCGGTTGCCGGCGCCGAGGGTGGCATAGGCGCCGTTCAGGTTCGGTGCGTCGGCGCGGATCCCCACGTTCGTCGCCGCGATGGCGCCCTGCTCCGCCACGCGATCCAGGTTCGGCATGACCCCGGTGTCGAGGTCGTCGAGCGAGAGTGCCGGGATCCCCAGCACCACGACCTTTTGGATGCCCGTGGGGCCGGGGTCGCCGCTGACGCGCCGGTTGTCGGCCGAGCTGACCAGGAGACCGATCAGCACGAGCGTGACGACGACGGCCCACAGTGCCCGTCGGCGGATTCCTCTCGACTCGGTCACGCGGCCCCCCTCAGTCGCCGGCTCAGCATCGGGAGGTCGCCGCCGAGCAGGTGGTTGGTGGCGAGCGCCGTGAGGCCCCCGCCGGTCACGCAGGTGACGGCGGCGAGGGCGGCGTCGGTCCGACTGTCCCAACCGATCGCCAGGGCCAGGACCGCTGCTGCGGCGCAGGACGTGACCGTGATGGCCGTGGAGCGCGCGATGGAGCCCGCGACCGGCACGGCGACGCCCATGCGACGGACCACGTGGCGGTGCAGCGCGATCGAGCCGCCGGTGGTCCCGACGGCGTTGATCAAGCCGAAGGACACGAGCAGCGCGGTTCCGTCGAGCAGGACCGCAGCCAGGGCCATCGCGGCGATGGATCCGGCGGTGGCGACCGCGTTGACGATGGTGGGCGTCCGGGCATCGCCGAGGGCGTAGCTGGCCCGCGTGAGCAGGAAGAAGCTCGAGTACCCGGCGAGGCCGGTGAGGTAGGCGGCGAGCACCATCGCCACGAGGCGGGTGCCCGTCGAGGTGAGCGCGCCCATGTCGAGGTGGGCCAGCACCGGGAAGGCCACCACCGCCCCGAGCCCGGCGGCAGGCAGCACCAGGGCGCAGATGGACCGCAGCGATCGACCGAGGTCATCGGCGAACTCGTCGTACCGACCGGCGGTGCCCGAGCTCGCGAGGTGGGGGTAGATGGTGGTGAAGATCGGGTGCGCCAGCAGGGCGTGGGGCAGGAGGAAGAACGTGAAGGCCGTCTGGTAGGCGATGACCCCTCCCGGGACGCTGCCCGCGAGGACGATGGTGGCCAGGACGAGCACCTCGTTGAGGCCCACGTGGCCCGCCCCCCACGCGCCTCGCTCGGCCATCTCGCGGAGCGCCAGGCCGTCGGTGCGCCAGCCCAACCCGAACCCGAGGCCGGCTCGTCGAACGGCGACGAGCGGAACCACCGTCATCGCCACCGTGCCGGCGAGCGCGCCCGCGCCCAGCAGGACCTTCTCCCCGGTGGTCAGCGCGAGGCCCCGTGCGGGGTCGTGCACGATGGCGAACGCCACCATCGACGCGGTGACCACGACGTTGTTGCACACCGGCGCGAACGCCGCCGCCGCGAACCGCTGGTCGGATTGGAGCAGGCCGCTGGCGATCGCGCCGACGAGGTAGAAGAGCAGCTGCGGCGCGACGAACCACAGCAGGAAGGCACCGAGCTCGGCCTGCGCGTCGCGGGTCGCCGGATCGGCGCCGGCGCTCAGGAGCGCCATGAGCGGCTGGCTGAACGCCATCACGAGGGCGACCAGCACCGCCATGGCAGCGAGCCCTCGGCCGCTCAGCACCGCTGCGAGGCGACGCGCGCTGGCCCGGTCGCCCGCGGTGAGCAGGTCGACGAAGCCCGGGACGAGCACCGAGAACAGCATCCCGCCTGCGAGCAGCTCGAACAGCAGGTTCGAGACCTGGTTCGATCGCTGGTAGGTGTCGCCCAGGACCGTGACCCCGAGCGCCGACGCGGTGGCCAGCACCCGGATGAAGCCGGTGGCCCGCGACAGGAGGTTGAGGGCGGTGACGACGATGGTCGATCGCCGCAGCGCCCGTCTCGATCCCGACGGGGCGGCGACGGCCTCGTCGCGCCCGTCGCGACGAGCAGGCTCGCTCACGGCGCCGGGAGCAGCGCCGTCGCTCCGTCGGCCTGGCCGTAGTGGCCAACCGGTGCCGTTCCGAGGTCGGCGACCGTGAACACGGTGGCCGCCAGCCCGGCGAACGTGTCGAGATCGTCGATGGTGGAGTAGCGCACGGCCAGGTCATCGGAGCTGCGCACCCGGGCCACGACCGTGGGCGACGCGTCGCTGCCCCGGTCCTCGATCGACGGAGCCGGCGCGGCCACCACCGCGGGGATCGTGGTGCTGCCCGACCCCGGAAGCAGCTGGAGGAGGACGTCGGTGTCGCTGGGGCGTGGGGTGGCGCTGCCCACGAACACGTACCGGTACCCCGGGACCTCGAGCACGGGGTCGCCATCGCCGTGGTCGGGACCGGGGACGAGGTCCACGTAGTCGTGGTCGATCAGGGCGGTGACGATCGTGGGCTGCGTGCCATCTGGGGTGGCGCTGGCGTCGTCGCCGGACTGGTCGGCGCTCGTGGTGGTCGTCGTCGCTTCGGTGGTGGTCGTCGCGTCGGTGGTGGTCGTCGCGTCGGTGGTCGTCGTGGCCTCGCCCTCGGTGTCGCCCTCCTCGGGGGCTGGGGCGCCGGCGGCGGCGAGCGCGTCCACGAGCTGCGCGTTCACCGCGCTGCGGAGCTCCGCCGCGCTCGCGTCGGACTCGAGCCCGATGGCCTCGGCCAGCGCGTCGTCGCCGTCGGTGAGCGTGAGCCGGTCGCGCAGGGCGAGGGTTCCGCGCAGGTCGGCACCGCTGCGGTCGAGCACCGAGAGCAGCGCCGCCAGCTGGTCGTCGCCCACGCCGGGCTCGGCCACGACGAGCACGGGCTGGTCGGTGAGCTGCTCGCCGAGGAGCCGGTCGGTCCCGAGCAGGATCAGGCCGGCATCTCGCTGTCGAGCGGCATCGAGGTCGTCCTCGAGCGCGCCGATCTTGTCGTTCGACGCCCTGATGCGCGTCTCGGCGCTGCTGATGTTCTTGTTCAGCACGTCGACCGTCGCGCCGTCGAGGAAGGTGCTGCCCAGCGCGACCCCGATGCCGAGCGCGAGGAACACGGCCGTGATCGAGACGATGTGGTAGCGGATGTTGATCATGGGATGGGTGGCTCCTCGCCCGAGGGCGGGTCAGCGAAGCGGAAGGGACAGGCCCCGCAGGACCGTGCGGACAGGCTCGCTGGCGAGGCCCACGATGACGAGGCAGATGATGGCAGCGAGCACCATCCAGACGAGGTCGCGCCCGCGGACGCGCGTGTCGTAGAGGCGGTTGACGCCCTTGGCGTCGACGAGGATCGGGCCCACCTTGATGCGCACCAGGAAGGTGGATGCCATGCCGGGTCGGCCCTTGTCGAGGAAGTCCACCATCGAGGAGTGCGTGCCCACCGCGACGATGAGGTCGGCGCCCCGCTCGAAGGCGAGGAGCATCGCGATGTCCTCGGAGGTGCCCACGGACGCGAAGACGACGTGGGGCAGCCCGAGCTCGTCGAGGAGCTCGGCGCCGGGGGCGCGGCCGTCCGCGTAGCCGTGGACCACGAGCGCAGCGCCGCAGCGCAGGGCGCGTTCGCTGACCGAGTCCATGTCGCCGATGATGACGTCGGGGGTGAGCCCGAGCTCCATGATCGCATCTGCCCCGCCGTCGACGCCGACGAGCAGCGGCTTCTGCTCCTTCAGATAGCCCGAGCGCCGCAGGAGCTGGAGGTCCTTCTTGTAGTCGACGCCCCGGACCACGATGAGCACCTGCCGGCCCCGGAAGTCGACCGGCACCTCCGGGATCTCCGGATCGTCGACCAGCAGGTGGCCCTCGCGCTGGATGTAGTTGAGCGTGTTCTCGGCGAAGCGCTGGAGCTCATCGCCCATGTTGGACCGGGCGTGCTCGAGGACCGCACCGAACGACACGGTGTCCTGGCGGCTGCCCTCGGCCACCTTGACCTCGTCGCGGAAGATGGAGCCGCCGTCGATGGTGATGAGGTCCCCGTCCTCGATGTCGACCATGACGGCCGAGCCAACGCCGTCCACCACCGGGATGTCGGCTGCCGCCAGGAGCAGGGGCCCGGGGTTCGGGTAGCGCCCCGAGATGCACGGCGACGCGTTGACGACCGCCGCGACCCCCGCTGCGAGCAGGCTCTCGGTGGCGACGGTGTCGAGATCGGTGTGGTCGATGATCGCGATCTCGCCGGGCTGGAGGCGCTTCGCGAGGTCCTTGGTGCGCTTGTCGACGCGCGCCACGCCGGTGACGGCCGCGGCCGCGCGCTGATCGACCGCCCCGCTCGCACGGAGCTCGCCACGCTCGTCCTCAGCCATCCAGCCACTCCGGTGTCGCCGCGCCCCCGATGGGCGCCCTCGGCCTCGGGCAGACCCGCCTGGTGGAGCCGGGTGCCCGGGCGAGCATAGGGGACGCGCCCGCAGGTGACGGGGCCGTGATCACCGCGAACGCTCCCGCTCGGCATGGGCGAGGAGCTCCTCGGCGGCCCCTCGGACCCGCATGCTGTCGGGGGTCCCCGACAGCATGCGGGACAGCTCCACGACCCGCTCGGCGGGGCCCAGCAGGGTGGCCTCCGCCACGGTCCGGCCATCGCGCTCGTGCTTGCTGACGGTGATCTGCGCGTCCGCGAACGCCGCGACCTGCGCAAGGTGCGTGACCACGAGGACCTGGTGGTCTTCGGCCAGCGCGGCGAGGGCGCGGCCCACGGCGAGGGCTGCCTCGCCGCCGATCCCCGCGTCGACCTCATCGAACACCAGCACGCCGGGCGCCATCGAGAGCACCAGGCGCAGCGCGAGCATCGACCGGGCGAGCTCGCCCCCAGAGGCGACCCTGGCGAGCGGCCCCGGGGGCACGCCCGGGTTCGCAGCGAGGAGCAGCGCGACCTCGTCGGCCGGATCGGGCCCACCCACCGCGACCTCGACCTTCGCCGCAGGCATGGCGAGGTCAGCCAGGTTGGCGGTCACCGCCGATGCGAGCTCGGGAGCCGCGGCGCGGCGGGCGCGAGCCACCGACGCAGCGGCCTCAGCGATTCGGCGCTCCGCGACGAGGGCCTGCCCGTCGAGCTCCGCAGCCCGAGCATCGTGGCCCTCGATCTCCGCCAGCCGGGCGGCCGCCGATCGCTCGAACTCGGCGACCGCGCCCAGGGTGCCGTCGCCGGTGCCCCCGCCATCGGGACGGGGGGCGGCCGCGTACTTCCGCCGGAGCTCGACCAGCTGCTGGCGACGGGCGCGGACCGTGGCGAGGCGCTCAGGATCGTCCTCGATGGCCTCGGCGATCGAACGGACCTCGGAGGCGGCGTCGGCGAGCTCCGCCTGGATCGATCGGAGGCGGCCGATCTCCTCGACGAAGGGGGCGCGCCCGTCGAGCGCGGCGATGGCCGACGCGAGCGTGTCGAGCGCGCCGCCCTCGTCGGCGAGCGCCCGGGCCGTGGTCGCCGCGGCTTCCCGGTGCGCGAGCGCGTCCCCGAGCCGATCCTCCTCGCGGTCGAGGTGATCGTCCTCGTCGGGCCCGGTGAGCGCGGCGTCACGGAGCTCGGCGAGCTGGAACCGGAGCAGGTCGGCCTCGCGCTCGCGGGCACCTGCGTCGCCGCCGAGCCCGTCGAGCGCTGCGGCGACGCGCGCACGCTCGGCTCGTGCCGCCCGCAGCGGATCGAGATCGATGTCGCCGAAGCGGTCGAGGGCGTCGCGCTGGACCGCAGGCGACAGGAGGGATTGGTGCTCGTGCTGGCCGTGCAGGTCGATGACGCTTCCCGCGGCTTCGCCGAGGGCACCGGCTGTCGCCATCCGCCCATCGATGTAGGCACGGGACCGACCGACGGCCGGAACCACACGAGCAAGCACGACCTCCTCGCCTCCGAGCTCGAAGCGACCCTCCACCACTGCCTGCGACGCGCCGTTGCGAACCATCGATGGATCTGCTCGCCCACCCAGGAGGAGCTCGATCGCTCCCACCAGGAGGGTCTTCCCCGCCCCGGTCTCCCCGGTGAGGGCGGTCATGCCCGGGCCGACCACGAAGCGGGCGTCCTCGATGATCCCGAGGTCTCGCACCGAGAGCTCGACCAGGTGGTCGCGCGAGGGCGCCGTCTCGGCGCTCATCGGTCGCTCAGGCCGAACTTGGCCTTCAGGACCTGGTGGAAGGTCCGCCCGCCCAGGTGCGCGATGCGCGCCGGCTCAGGGCTGGAGGCCACCCGGACGCGCTGGCCCACGCGGACGGTGCCCGCCTGCTGGCCGTCGATGCTGATGGCGGCGTCGCGGTCCCCGGTGACCTCGATCTCGACGACGCTGTCGGGCCCGAGGACGAGGGAGCGGTCGAACAGGGAGTGCGGCGACACGGGGGTGAGGATCAACGCTCGGTGGGAGGGATCGACGATCGGCCCTCGCGCCGAGAGGGAGTAGGCGGTCGAACCGGTCGGGGTCGAGACGATCACCCCGTCGGCCACGTAGCTCGTGAAGTACGCGCCATCGATCCAGACCGCGAGCCTCACGGTTCGGCCGATGGCCTGCTTCTCGATGACGACCTCGTTCAGCGCCGGGTGGAGCGCCGCTCCCCCGCCGATGGACGAGGTGACGAGCATGCGCTCCTGGATGCGGTGGTCGCCGGCGAAGTAGGCCGTCAGCGCGGCCTCCCACGCGTCGGGCTCGACCTCCGCGAGGTACCCGAGCTCGCCGAGGTTGATGCCGAGGACGTCGGCATCGGACTCGACGGCGACGCGTGCGCTGCGCAGGACGGTGCCGTCCCCGCCGATCGCCACGACGAGGTCGATGGCGGGCGACGGTTGCGGGCCGTCTTCGACCTGGTGGCCGCGGGCCTCGAGCCACGCGCGCACCGTGGCGGCGAGAGCGATGGCCGCCGGACGCCCCGGATGGACGAACAGCCCCACGGTGCTCACGGTGAAGCCTCGGCGATCGCGGCATCGAGGAGCGCGGCGGACTCCCCCGCCGGCTGGCCGGTGCGGGCGTGGAGGAGGAACTCGACGTTGCCGTCGGCGCCGCGGAGCGGAGAGGCCATGGCGCCCATGATCGCGGCTCCGAGGTCCCCGAGCGTGGCAACCACGTCGTCGAGGACTCGGCGCCACACGACGGGATCGGCGATGACCCCTCGGCCCTGGCTGACCTCGGATCGCCCCGCCTCGAACTGCGGCTTCACCAGCCAGACGAGGTCCGCCCCGGGAGCGCTCAGGGCGATGAGCGCGGCGGCCACCGTCCGCAGCGAGATGAAGGAGAGGTCCGCCACCACCACGTCGAAGGGGTCCCCGAGGTCGCCGGGTCGGAGGTGGCGGACGTTGGTCCGCTCGTGCACCACCACCCGAGGATCGCTCCGGAGGCGCTGGTGGAGCTGGCCGCGCCCGACGTCGACGGCCACCACCTCGCGGGCACCCGCCTGGAGGCAGCAGTCGGTGAAGCCGCCGGTGGACGCGCCCGCATCGAGCACCCGTCGCCCGTCCAGGTCGACGCCGAAGCGCTCGAGCGCAGCGGCGAGCTTCTCGCCCCCGCGCCCGACGAAGCGTGGTGGCGGCCCCGTGACGTGGATCGGCTCCTCGGGCAACACGAGGCGCGATGGCTTGGTGGCCGGTGCTCCGGCCACCACCACCTCGCCGCGCTCGATCGCCTCTCGGGCCCGGTCACGGCTCGTGACGAGGCCCCGACGGACGAGCTCGGCGTCGAGCCGTCGTCGCTGGCTCAGGGGGTCAGCTGGCCGACTTCTTGGCGGCGGCCTTCTTGGCCGGAGCCTTCTTCGCCGCCGCCTTCTTGGCGGCGGCCTTCTTGGCCGGAGCCTTCTTCGCCGCCGCCTTCTTGGCGGGGGCCTTCTTGGCGGGGGCCTTCTTGGCCGGAGCCTTCTTCGCGGGGGCTGCAGGCGCCTCGGCCCCGCCGGGCTTGATCGCCGCGATCAGCTTCTCGAGGCGGGTGATGTCGGCGATCGTGGCCAGGCCGAGGTTCTCGGCCGAGGCGGCGATCTCGGTGCGGATCTGGTCGATCAGCGCCTCGGTGTTCTTGCGGCTGCGCTCGAGCAGGTCGGCCACCACGGCCTGGGCCTGCTCGGTCTGCACCTCGCCAGTCTTCACCAGGTCCTTCACGAGGGCCTCGGCCTTCGACTGGGTCAGCGCGGTGAACGCCATGCCTGCGTCGAGGTACTTCTTGAAGGGGGTGTTCTGGGCCTTGAAGGGGTTGGTCTGAGCCATGGCGAAAAGGATAACGCCGCGAGCGAACTGCTTGCAATAGTTTGCACCTCGGGCGTGCTCGGGCGGATCCGACGGCGGGGGCCACCTGCTAGCAAGGAGCCGTGCCTCGCTTCTCTCCCTTCGTCGGCTGGCGCTACGACCCCGCCCGCTTCGCCCCCGCCGATGTCACCGCCCCGCCCTACGACGTCCTCTCCGCCGCCGATCGCGCCGCGCTGGTGGCGCGTGAGCCGCACAACGCCGTGCTGGTCGACCTTCCCGCCGAGGAGGAGGGCGCCGATCGCTACCAGCGTGCCGGCGATCGCCTCCGCGCCTGGGTGGCCGAGGGCGTCCTCGTGGCCGATCCCGCACCGGAGCTCACCGCGTACCGGATGACCACGGTCGACGACCTCGGCCGTCCCGTCGCCACCCTCGGGGTGATGGGCGCGCTCGAGCTCAGCCGTCCTGGGGAGGGCCAGATCCTCCCTCACGAGCACACCACCCCGAAGGCCAAGAGCGATCGGCTCGACCTGTTGCGCGGCACCGAGGCCAACCTGTCGCCGATCTGGGGGCTGTCGCTCAGCACGGGCCTCACCGGCCTGCTCGACGTGTCTGGCCCCCCATACCAGTCGTGGCACGACGAAGACGGGACGCTCCACGAGACATGGCGCATCACCGACGCGTCGGCGATCGCCGCCATCGGCGAAGCGGTCGCCGCCACGCCGGTCGTGATCGCCGATGGCCACCACCGCTACGAGACGAGCCTTGCCTACCGTGACGAGCGCCGAGCGGACGACGGAGGCGACGCCGGCGGTGCCGAGGCCACGCTGTGCTACGTGGTCGAGCTCACCGAGGAGCAGCTCACGGTCCGTCCGATCCACCGGCTGGTGCACGGCTTCGCCGATGGCGACCTCCCCGCCCTGCTGGCAGCGGAGCCGGGTGCCTCCCAGGTGGGCACCGCAACCCCGGAGGAGGTGACCGATGGCCGGGTGCTGACCGCGATGGACGCGCACGAGGCCGTCGCGGTGGTGGGCGCAGACGGTGGCGCCACCCTCGTGCACCTCGATCCTGCCTCCTATCCGGGCACCGACGACCTCGACAGCGCTCGGCTGGCCGCTGCCCTCCAGCGGCTCGGGACGCACGAGCTCACCTATCAGCACGGCACCGATCGCGCGCAGGAGGCGGTTCGCTCCGGCCGGGCGCCGTGGGCCGTGCTCATCCGGCCGGTGACGGTGGCGGCCATCGAGGCCAACGCGCACACCGGCGAGCGCATGCCTCCGAAGAGCACCTTCTTCTTCCCGAAGCTCCGCACGGGCATCGTCTTCCGCCCGCTGGCCTGAGGCAGCCTGCGACCCCTACAGGCCACCGGCGTGGGACGGGGGCCACAAGATGTAGAAGGCCCGCCCCACCACGAGGTCCTCGTCGATGGGCCCGAAGCACCGCCCGTCGTGGGAGTTGACCCGGTTGTCGCCCATGACGAAGAGCTGCCCCTCCGGAACGGTCCACCCCTCCTCGGACGCGAGACCGTCGAGATCGACGCCGGCGGCGGTGCACGCGCCGTCGTAGAGGGTCTGGAGGCCGTGGACGTAGGGCTCATCGAGCTCGCGGCCGTCGATGTAGACCTTGCCGTCGCGGATCGAGACCGTGTCGCCGGGCACGCCGACCACGCGCTTGATCAGGTCCTTGATGCGGCTGTCGGACGACTCCGTCGGTGGCCGCTCGAACACGATCACATCGCCGCGGTGCACGTCGTGGAGGCGGTACGACACCTTGTTCACCAGGACCCGGTCGTTCTCGACCAGGGTGGGCGACATCGAGGGCGAGGGGATCCAGAAGGTCTGCAGGAGGAACGTCCGCACGACCACCGCGATGACGATCGCCCCGGCGATCACGGCGATCCACTCGAGGCTGTTGCGCATCGGCGACTTCTCGGGCGGGCGCGAGCGGATGTTGTCGTCGACCTTCGGGCCGCCGTCGGTGACGTCGGTGACGTTGGCCTGCGCCCGGGCATGTCGGCGCTCCAGGCCGTCCTCGACGGCGGGCGCGGTGTCGAGGTCGTCGGCCGGGGGGGTCACGGAGCGAACCTAGCGCGGCCCCTCGGCGCCTCCGCCCTCACGGCTGGTAGCGAGCGAGCACCCGGCTCGCGGCGCGGGCAGCGAGGTCGGGGCCGCCGAGTGCCTCGTCGACCTCCACCACCTGCGCGTCCGGCCCGAGCTGGAGGAGCAGGCGCTCGAGCCACGGGGCGGCGGTGACCGCGAGCGTCACCCGCAGGCGATCGCCGTCGACCGTCGCCGCCTCCTCGACGGGATGGGCATCGGCCACCCAGCGTGCGCTCGCGGCGAGGTCGAGGACGACCCTAGGAGCGTCGCCGGCGACCCCGACCGTCGAGGGCAGCGGTGCGGGCCGGGGCGCGGCGCGGCGCGCATCCAGCACCTCGAGGTCCTCGATGCGGTCGAGACGGAAGTGGCGGAGGGCGTCGACCTCGTGGGCACGCCCGGCGAGGTACCACGTCCCCCGGTCGGCGAACAGCGACCAGGGGTCCACCTGCCGCCGCCCGACGGCGTCGCGTCCGTAGGTCCAGTAGGTGAACGCCACCTGCCGATCGTCGTCGATGGCGCGCTGCAGGCGGCGTCCGTCCTCCCCGCCATCGGGGTCGAGATCGACGTCGATGGACTCGCCCGGCCGGATGCCCAACAGGTCGGCCAGCTTCTCGAGCGCCCGTCGCAGCGGCCCTGCGTCGCCTTCGGTGCGGCCGTCGGTCGATCGGGCCTCGAGCACATCGGCCGCGGCGACGAGGGCCAGCCCCTCGGCGGGGGTCATGCGCATGGGGCGCCGGAACGAGAACAGCCGCACGAACACCAGGCCGTCCTCGATGAAGACCTCGAAGGGCATGTCGTCGTAGTTCGGGGAGTCGGCGCCGATCATCGACGCCAGGTCGAGCTCCCGTGCCAGTTCGCCTTGCGACAGCCGGAACCGAGCGCACAGCTCGTCGACCGGGACGCCGTCGGGACGCTGGGCCGCCCACTGCAGCAGCGCGAGCAGGCGCTGGACGCGCGCTGCGGCGGTGATGCGAGGCGCGCTCACGCGTCGTCTCCGGCCAGCGCCGTCAACCAGCCCACCAGCTCGTCGCGAAGCTCGGGCGGCCCGAGCACCTCGGCCCGATCCAGGAAGCTGAGCACCCACGATCGGAAGCCGTCGCGGTTCGTGACCTCGAGCTCGATGACCAGCCCCTCGTCACCGTCGTCGACGATCGCACCCTCGTCGAGGTCGCGTCGCACGATCGGGGCGACGTCGGGATCGAACCAGACGCGTGCTCGCACCGGATCGCTCCCCCCGCCGAGCACCCAGGGATCGAGCTGGAGCCCTGCGACGGCCTCCGCGGGACGTTGGAACGCCTCGCGCTCGCCGTCGGTGGTGACCGGGCCGTCGACCCGATCCATGCGGAACCAGCGGTCTTCGCCGCGGGTGCGGTCGAACCCGTTGAGGTACCAGCGGCCGCGCACGAACTCGAGCCGGTAGGGATGCACCGCCCGATCGACGTCGTGGTAGCGGAACCGCACCAGGCGCCGCTCGGCGACGCCGGTGAACGCAGCCACGAGGCTCGGGTCGGTGGGCAGCTCCGCTTGGGGCTGGTCGGAGGCGCCGGATCCCAGCTTGAAGAGCGCTCGCTGGCCGAGACCTCCAGCGACGCCGGTGACCGCCGCGGCGAGGTTGAGCGCTTCGAGCTCGTCGGGGTCGAGGCCGGGATCGCGCAGCTCGAAGTCGCTCCGGCGGATGCGGTAGCCGACGAGCGGCGGGTCGGAACCGGGAACGTTCTCGAGCAGCAGCGGCACGCCCATGTCGCGAAGCTCGTCCTTGTCGCGCTCGAAGGCCCGCTTGAAGGACGCATCCTCGGGCGGGTAGCCGGGGACGTGCTCGCGAAGCTGCTCGGCCGACAGCGCCCTCGGTGCTCCGAGGAGCACGTTCATCAAGGTGAGGAGCCGCTCGATCTTCGCCGCCATCACGCCTCCCCATCGAGGAGCGCGGCGCCGAACGCCCCGGCGGCACCGGCGGCGGCGAAGTAGAGCGGATCCTCCTGCGGGCTTCGACCCATGGTGGTGACGTGGAGCCCGTGGGATCCCAGGATCGCTGCGACGTCGCCGGGATCGACCCGGTGCCACCGATGGCGCTCGTCGATCGGCTCCACCCCGGGAGGGAACGCGACGTCGACCTCGGAGCGCACCGCATCCAGCGCGGTGCGGCTGTGGTGGCTGATCCCCTGGTGGCGCGGGCGCTGGTCTCCGTCGGAGCACCGCAGGCAGGCGATCGGGCGCCCGCCCAGCCATCCGGCGGCATCGAGGGCCGGCGCGACCTCGAGGCCGGTGAACCCGAGCCGGGTGCTGGTGCCCGCGATGCCTGGGCCCATCGCCACGATGGCGACCTCGGCATCGAGGCGGTGGCGGGCGAGCGTGAGGGCGGACGCGACGTTCAGGGCCTCGACGTCGCCACCGAACGCGTGCCCGACCGTGACCGTCGCGCTCAGCAGGCCCCGCTCGCGCAGGGCAGCCACCTGGTCAGACATGGCGAGGGGCAGGGCGGCACCATCGGTCATCACGTAGGCCACGCGGGTCCCCGGCCGTCGCTCGGCCAGCACCGCCGAGATGGGCGCGACCTGGCTGTGCACCCCGCCGACGATCACGGGCATCCCCTCGAGGTCGGACGGGACCTCGCCCTCCTCCTCCCCCGCCCCGGTGTCGACCTGGAGGCTCGTGTAGCGGAGCTTCATGAGGTGCCCGGGGCCTGGTGCCGACCACGGCCCTCGGGTCAGGTTCCAGTGGATGATGTGCCAGCCGCCGCTCCCGAGGCCGAGCTCGACCGCGGTGGTGTTGAGCACCACCCGGTCGCCGATGCCCACCGGTCCGGTGAGCTGCGTGAGGGCGTAGGCGCGACTCCCGTCGTCGAGGCGGAACCGCCGGTACCCCTCGCGCCCGCCGAGGTCCTCGGCCACCACGCCCTCTCGATACGACGGCACCGGGCTAGAGCGACTCGATCAGCTTCTCGACCCGCTCGTCGTGGGCCTTGAAGGGGTCCTTGCACAGCACGGTGCGCTGGGCCTGGTCGTTGAGCTTCAGGTGCACCCAGTCGACCGTGTAGTCGCGCTTGCGCTCCTTCGCCTTGCGGATGAACTCGCCGCGCAGCCGAGCTCGGGTGGTCTGTGGCGGCTCGTCGGTGGCGGCCTCGATCTCCTCGTCGTCGCACACGCGCTCGGCCAGCCCGTTCGCCTGGAGCCGGTAGAACAGCCCGCGGTCGCGGTTGATGTCGTGGTACTGCAGGTCGATCAGGGCGACCTTCGGATCCGACAGGGCGAGGTCGTGGCGCGCTCGATACCGATCGATGAGGTGGTACTTCATCACCCAGTCCGCCTCGCGATCGAGCGACAGCGGGTCCCGTTCGATGGTGGTGATCGCGTGCTCCCACGCGTCGAGGGCCATCTTCTCCTCGGGGCTGAGCCCGCGGGTCTCCGCGTAGCGGATGGCGCGCTGGAGGTACTCGCTCTGGATGTCGAGCGCCGACACCTCACGGCCGTTGGCGAGGCGGACCCGCCGGGTGCAGGTGATGTCGTGGCTGATCTCGCGGATGGCACGGATGGGGTTCTCGAGCGTCATGTCGCGCAGCACCACGTTCGGCTCCTCCAGCATGCGCAAGAGGATCGACGTGGCCCCGACCTTGAGGAACGTGGCGTGCTCGCTCATGTTGGAGTCGCCGACGATCACGTGGAGGCGGCGGTACCGCTCGGCGTCGGCGTGGGGCTCGTCGCGGGTGTTGATGATCGGCCGGCTGCGGGTGGTGGCCGAGGAGACGCCCTCCCAGATGTGCTCCGCCCGTTGGCTGAGCGAGAACATCGCGCCCCGAGCCGTCTGGAGCACCTTCCCTGCGCCCGCGTAGATCTGGCGGCTGACGAGGAACGGGATCAGGACCTCGGCGTAGTGGCCGAAGTCGTCGCGCCGGCTCGTGAGGTAGTTCTCGTGGCAGCCGTAGGAGTTGCCGGCCGAGTCGGTGTTGTTCTTGAAGAGGTAGATCGTCCCGCGGATCCCCTCCTCCTGCAGCCGGTCCTCGGCGCTCGCGAGGAGCTGCTCGAGGATCCGCTCGCCGGCCTTGTCGTGCACGACGAGCTGGCGCACGGAGTCGCACTCCGGGGTCGCGTACTCAGGGTGGCTGCCGACATCGAGGTAGAGGCGGGCGCCGTTGGCCAGGAACACGTTGGAGCTTCGGCCCCACGACACGACGCGCCGGAACAGGTAGCGCGCCACCTCGTCGGGGCTGAGGCGCCGCTGGCCCCGCGAGGTGCAGGTGACGCCGTACTCGTTCTCGATCCCGAAGATGCGGCGCTCCACGGCGCCACCGTACCGGCGTGGCCGCGTGCCCCGACACCACCCGGAGGATCGAGCCTCAGAAGTCGCAGGCCGAGGAGATCGCCTCGTCGAGCCCCGGAGACGAGTGCGTGCGATCGATCTCGGCGAAGGAGTCCCCGACCTCGGCGACCTGCTCCTGGAAGCGACGGATCAGTGCGTTGGCGTCGGACTTGAAGGTGGAGGAGCTGGGATCGAGCGCCGCCACGTCGTCGCTCGCCGCGTCCGCCGCATCCACGAACCCTTGGAACTTGGCGGCGAGGTCCTCGACCAGCGTGTCGCCGTCACCGTCGATGTCGGGTGCGCCGATGTCGCGCAACGCCGCGATGAGCTCCTCGGTGGCGTCGGATGCCGCCGAGAACAGGGCGGCCACCGCCTCCTTCGACGCGGCGACGTCGGTGGCCGATAGCCCGGCCTCGGCCTCCTTCGTCGCCGCGGAGAGCGCCGTGCCCCAGTCGCCGAACGCGGCGCAGAACCGCGTCGACCACGCTTCGATGCCGACGGCCTCGGTCGTGGTGGAGGTGCGCGTGGAGGTGCTGGTCGTCGGGCCGGTGGTGGTCGTCGCGGCGCCGTCCGAGCCGCCGCACCCGGCAAGGGCGAGGGTCGTGGCGACGAGCAGCGTGGCGAGCGAGGTGCGCACAGTCCCCTCCTTGGGCGCGTCGGTGTCCGTACCGTACCGGCGTCAGGCGAGGAGCGAGGCGACCTCGTCGTCCGCGAGGCGCCGGAAGCACCGGCGCGCGCCGTCTCGCTCGAGCACCGCGACCTCCAGCTCGGGAGCGGCGAGCGCGCGGTCGGGACCGGCGAGGGCAGCGACCGCGGCGGCGAGCGTGGTGGCGAGGGCGCCTCGTGACCCCTGCGCGGCGGCGAACCGCTCCGCCACCGCCTCGGCATCGCCGCCGAGGACGGCGTAGCGGTCCTCATCGATGACGGTGCCGTCGTAGAGGAGGTGGAAGAGCTGGTCGCGGTCGGGCTCGGTGCCGACCTCGGCCACCAGGATCTCGACCTCGAGGGGCTTCATCTCGTGGGTGAACACCTGCCCGAGGATCTGGGCGTACTGGTTCGCGAGCGCCCGGGCGTCCACGTCCTCACGGCTGAACGAGTAGCCCTTGAGGTCGGCGGCGCGCACGCCCGCGATGCGCAGCTGGTCGAACTCGTTGTACTTCCCCACGCCGGCGAAGGCGATGCGGTCGTAGATCTCCGAGACCTTGCGCAGGGTGCTCGATGGGTTCTCCGCGCAGATCACGATGCCCTCGTCGCACACCGCGCCCACCAGGCTGCGGCCCCGGGCGATGCCCTTGCGGGCGTAGTCGGCCCGGTCCTTCATCACCTGCTCGGGTGCGACGTAGAACGGCATGCTCATCGGGCACCTCCGGCGGTGAGGGCGGCGAACCGCTCGGCCAGCTCGTCGTCGCCGACCCGGGTGAAGCCGTCGGCGGCGATCGTGGCCACCACGGGCCAGATGCCCCGGATCGGGTCGGGCCCCCCGGTGGCCGAGTCCTCGTCGGCCGCGGTGATCAAGGCGCGCATGGCGAGATCGAGGGCCGCCCCGCGATCGAGGCCATCGGCGAACCCGAGCTTGACCACGGTGGCGGCGTGGAGGCCACCGGACCCGGAGGTCGCGTAGTCGTCCTCCTCGTAGCGTCCGCCGGTGACGTCGTACTGGAAGAGGCGCCCGACGCCGCGCCGCACGTCGAACCCGGCGAACAGGGGCACCACGGCCAACCCCTGCATGGCGGCGGGAAGGTGGTTGCGGACCATCTGGCTCAGCTGGTTGGCCTTGCCCTCGAGCGACAGCGCCTCGCCCTCGACCTTCTCGTAGTGCTCGAGCTGGAGCTGGAAGAGCTTCACCATCTCCATCGCGGGGCCTGCCGCGCCGGCGATGGCGACGCCCGACCACCGATCGGCTGGGAACACCTTCTCGATCGAACGGTGGCTGATGAGGTTGCCGGAGGTCGCCCGACGGTCGCCGGCCATGACCACCCCGTCGGCGTAGCGGATGGCGACCACCGTGGTCCCGTGGGGCACGAGGCCGGCCGCTTCGACGGAGCCGCCGGCCACCTCGGGCACGAGGCCGCTGCGACGCAGCAGCGCCGAGAAGTCGGGCCCGGGATCGTCGAAGGGCGAGAACGAGGGGATCTGCATACGCCGGGCACCCTAACGGCGGCACGAGGCCGCGCCGCGCCGATCAGCGGCCTACTGGCCGCCCTTCTGGACGTACGAGCGCACGAAGTCCTCGGCGTTCGACTCGAGGACCTCGTCGATCTCGTCGAGCAGGTCGTCGATGTCGGCCTTGAGCTTCTCGCCGGTCTCGCTCGTGGCCGGCGCGTCGACCACCTCGTCGGTCTCACGAGCCGGAGCGGTCTTTCGCTTCTGTTCCCGTTCAGCCATCTGGCGGATCCTCCACTCAGCCGCTCAGCCGAGCGAGGAGCTCGGCTGGGTCGGCACTCTCGTCGACCACCGTACCGACGTGAGCGCGCGTCCCGCGCAACGGTTCCATCATCGGCACGCGTCGCAGGCTCGATCGCCCGATGTCGAAGACGATGGAGTCCCAGTTGGCGGCGACGATGTCGCCGGCCCAGCGCTGGAGGCACCGCCCCCGGAAGTAGGCCCGGGTGTCTTCGGGAGGGTTGGTCATGGCGTGGCGGACCTCCTCGTCGGAGGTGATGCGCCGCAGCCCGACCCGGTCTGCCAACGACCGCTCGGGCCGCAGGTCGTGGTACTGGAGCGCCATCGCCGCAACCCTCGGATCGTCCCACCCGACACCGTGGCGCGCCTGGTAGGCGCTCAGCACGCGGCGCTTGGCCACCCAGTCGATCCGGTCCGCCGCCCGGTCGGGGTCGGCCTCGAGGTCGGCGAGCACCGCCTCCCACTCGTCGAGCACCGACGAGCCGACCGCCTCGCCGCCGACCGCTTCGAACCCGCGCTCCTCGGCCCACTTCCTCGACCGCTCGAGCAGCTCCCACTGCACCTCGAGTGCGGTGATCGTGTCGCCATCCGCGAGGGCGAGCGGGCGACGGAGGCTGAGATCGTGGGACACCTGGCGCATCGCGGCGACGGGGGCCCGGAAGGCGAACGTGCGCGGCAGGGCGTCGTCCTCCACCAACGACAAGACGAACGCCGTCGTGCCGACCTTCAAGAAGGTGGCCACCTCGGAGCGGTTGGCATCCCCGGTGATGACGTGGAGACGTCGGTACTTCTGCGCGTCCGCGTGGGGCTCGTCGCGCGTGTTGATGATCGGGCGCTTCAAGGTGGTCTCGAGGCCGACCTCGGCCTCGAAGAAGTCCGCCCGCTGGGTGAGCTGGTACGGGACCTCGGCGTTGCTCAGCCCGGGGACCTCGGTGCCCACCTTGCCGCTGCCGGTGAACAGCTGGCGGGTGATGAGGTGCGCGGTGGCGTGCGCGACCACGCGCGAGAACGGGGCCGAGCGGGCCATCAGGTAGTTCTCGTGGCAGCCGTACGAGTTGCCCTTGCCGTCGGAGTTGTTCTTGTGGACCACCACCTCCTGGCCCTCGGGCAGCATGGCGTTGGCGGCGATGATCGAGCGCTTCACCACCTCCTCGGCGGCCCGGTCCCAGACGACCACGGCGCGGGCATCCGCGCACTCGGGCGTGGAGATCTCGGGATGGGCGTGGTCGACGTAGTAGCGGGCGCCGTTGGTGAGCACGGCGTTGACCAGGTGCGTCTCCACCTCGGGGGGCGACGACGGCCCGCTCGCTCCACGGGCATCGTTGCCGGGCGACTCGTCTTCGAAGTCCCAGCCGACCTTCGGGCCCGCCACCCGCTGCCGTTCGAGGTCGCCGACGTACGCGTTGATCAGCAGGGACGACGCCGAGACCGGGTTCGATTCGGCCACCCCCCGGACCACGATGCCGTACTCGGTCTCGATGCCCAGCACCTTCTGGAGCGCCATGGGAGCGACCCTACCGCCGTGATCCGGGGCCGCCGCGGCGACCACGACGTGGGGTCGCCGCCACCTAGGGTGCGCCCGATGTCTCGGTGGGACGCGGTTTGGCGCTGGGGGACGCCCAGCCGACGCTCGGGGGTGGCGTGCGGCCTGGCGGTCGGGCTCGCCACCGGCGCCGGTCGCTGGTGGGTGCGGGCCGGGGCCGCTCCCCTGTTCTGGAACGACAGCGCGGACTACGTGGCCGCCGCGCACCTCCCCCTGTGGAGCGCGGATCGCCTGGTCGGCACCCGGCCCATCCTCATGCCCCTCGTGCTCTCGCTCGCATCCGAGGACCTGTCGCGCCTCACCCTGGTCCACGTCGTCGTCGCTTCGGCGTGCTGGGGGCTGCTCGCCGCCATCGTGGCGGTGTCGGTTCGGTCGTGGGCGGCCCGGGTCGTGGGATCGGTCGGCGTGCTGGCCCTCTCGTCGGTGTGGGTCGTGAGCATGTGGGACCAGCAGGTGCTCACCGAGTCGCTGGCGCTGTCGGGCCTCGCCGCGTGCGTGGCCGCGGCCCTCTGGTTCGCCAACCGGCCGTCGGCGCGGCGCGCCGCGGTCCTGGTCCTGGCCTGCGCCACGTGGCTGATCTCCCGAGACAGCCACGCCATCCCCGTCGCGCTGGGCGGGTTGGTGCTGGTGGCCGTGGCCTGGAGGCTGCCCGGCGGCCGACGCCGACTCCTGGCGGTCACCGGTGCCTACCTCCTGGCCCTGTCCTTCCTGGTCGTTGCGTCGGCCTCGGCTGGCGAGCGGAACCTGGTGCCGTTGGAGCACGTGTACGCGGCGCGGGTCCTCCCCTTCCCCGATCGGGTGGCGTGGTTCGAGGAGCACGGCATGCCGCTCGCGTTCGAGCTCGAGGCGATCCCCGAAGCCCGGGACCCGGTGAAGGACCTGGCCCCCTTCACCCCGGTGTCACCGGATGCCCGCTGGGCCCCGTGGCGTCGGTGGCTGCGTGAGGACGGACAGGCCACCCTGCTGCGCTACTGGGCCACCCATCCCACCTACCTGCTCTCCGAGCCGCAGCGTCGCCCGGAGCGCGTGTTCAACAACGGCGACGGGCTGCCCACCTACGAGCCGCTGGAGCGGCGCCCGATCCCGGGGGTCGACGCCTTGGCTGATGTGAGCACCGGCGCCGTGGTGTTCGTGGCGGCAGCCGCCATGCTCGGCATCCTGGTGATCGAGGAGGAGCGCCGGCGGCTGGTGATCGTCGGCGCGTTCACCCTGGTGTCGGCGTTCCCGCACGCGCTCGCGGTGTGGCACCTCGACGGCATGGAGTCCGCTCGACACCTGCTGATCCCGGCGCTCCAGGCCCGCATCGCCACGTTGCTCCTGCTCGTGGCGCTGGTGGACGGACTGCTGTCGGTCAGAGGTACTGACCGGTCCCCACTCGCTCGATGGCGCGGCCGCCCTCGGGCTCCTGGTCCTCGTCGCGCTTGATGAGGGTGCGGATGTAGACGATCCGCTCGCCCTTCTTGCCGGAGATCTTCGCCCAATCGTCGGGGTTCGTGGTGTTGGGGAGGTCCTCGTGCTCCTTGTACTCCTGGTGGATGGAGGCGATGAGGTCGTCGACGGCGATGCCCTTCTCGCCGCCCCCGATGAGCCGCTTGATGGCGAGCTTCTTCGCCCGCCGCACGATGTTCTCGATCATCGCGCCCGACGCGAAGTCCTTGAAGTACATGACCTCCTTGTCGCCGTTCTGGTACGTGACCTCGAGGAACTGGTTCTCCTCGTCGGTGCGGTACATCTCGTCGACGGTTCGCTCGATCATCGCCCGGACGCACTTGTCAGGATCGCCGCCTCCGATCTCGCGCACCTCGGATGCGCTCAGCGGCAGATCCGACGTGAGGTAGCGGCCGAAGATCTGGGCGGCGCTCGCCTCGTCGGGACGCTCGATCTTGATCTTCACGTCGAGGCGACCGGGACGCAGGATCGCGGGGTCGATCAGGTCCTCGCGGTTGGAGGCGCCGATCACGATGACGTTCTTGAGGGTCTCGACCCCGTCGATCTCGGCGAGCAGCTGGGGAACGATGGTCGACTCCATGTCGGAGCTGATGCCCGATCCACGGGTGCGGAACATCGAGTCCATCTCGTCGAAGAACACGATGACGGGCCAGCCCTCCTCGCTCTTCTCCCGCGCCCGCTGGAACACCAGCCGGATCTGGCGCTCGGTCTCGCCGACGTACTTGTTCAGGAGCTCGGGGCCCTTGATGTTGAGGAAGTAGCTCCGGGCGTGCTCGTCGCCGGAGACCTCCGCGACCTTCTTGGCGAGCGAGTTGGCGACCGCCTTCGCGATCAGGGTCTTGCCGCAGCCGGGCGGGCCGTAGAGGAGGATCCCCTTCGGGGCCGGCAGCTTGTGCTCGGCGAACAGGTCGGCGTGCACGAACGGAAGCTCGACGGCATCCGCGATCTGCTCGATCTGGCTGTCGAGGCCGCCGACGTCCGCGTAGGAGATGTCGGGCACCTCCTCGAGGACGAGCTCCTCCACCTCGGGGCGAGCGAGCTTCTCGATGATGAGCGCGGAGCGCGGGTCGAGCAGCACGGTGTCGCCGGCGCGCACCCCGGCGGAGGCCACGTCCTCGAGCAGCTCGCAGACGCGCTCCTCGTCGGCGCGCCCGACGATCAGCACCCGGTTGCCGCCGATGACGTCCTTGATGGTGACGACCTCGCCCGTGCGGTCGCTCTCACGGCTCAAGATGACGCTGAAGCTCTCGTTGAGGGCGACCTCGTCGCCGCGCTTGAGCTCGCCGACGACCTCGGGCATCGCGGCGACGCGCATCTTGCGGCCCCCGCTGAACACGTCGACCGTGCCGTCGTCCTCGTTGAGCCCCAGGACCGTGCCGTACGCCGCCGGGGGCTGGGTCAGCTTGTCGACCTCCTCGCGGAGGGCCGCGATGTGCTCGCGGGCCTCGCGGAGGGTGTACGTGAGCTTCTCGTTCTGGGTGACCGCCTGGGACAGCTGCCCCTTGGTCTCGAGCAGCCGCTCCTCCAGCGTGCGCACCCGCTTCGGGGCGTCCTGCAGCCGCCGGCGGAGCGAGACGACCTCGTCCTCTAGGGCGCCCGCCTGCTCGCGGAGCTCCTCGAGCTCCGTCGCCTGGTCGGCCAACCGGCGCTCGGCATCGTCGCTCATCGGAGACCACCTTCGGCAAGACATCGGGGCTCGCGGGACCCTACACGGACCCCTCCCGCGTTCCACGGAGCCTCCACCGAGGTTCACGACGGCGAAACACAGCCGCCACGCGAGGCGCGGCGCGGACGGCGTGACCGACGCCCCACGATGGGTTTCCGGTTTCGCGAGGTGGGTCCGCTACGCTCCGAACCGCCAGGGCACCGCTGACGTGGCGGTCCATCTGACGAGAGAGGCAACCCCCATGAAGGTCTGGATCGACCAGGATCTGTGCACCGGCGACGGGCTCTGCGAGGAGATCGCCCCCGACGTCTTCACCCTCCTCGACGACGGGCTCGCGTACGTCAAGGAAGGCAGCAAGGTGTTCTCCGATCCGGGGGGCCCCGAGGGCCTGGCCAACGTGCCGGCCGGCCAGGAGGAGGCCACGATCGAGTCCGCCGAGGAGTGCCCCGGCGAGTGCATCTTCATCGAGGTCTGATCGACCGCTCGATCGAACGAGTTCGCTGACCGATGGGGCCCTTCGGGGCCCCATCGGCGCGCTCGGGCTCGGATCAGCCGGTCGGGAGCAGGCGGGCGTGGGTGAGGAAGCCGGTGTGGGCGACCATCCGGTGGTCGGGGCGGACCGACATGCCGTCGATGTTCCAGCCTCGGTGGAGCACCTCCATCGTCTCGGCCAGCTCGAAGCCGCTGTCGACGAGGCGCTCACGCAGCTGGACCGCCTGGGTGATCGCCGGGGTGTAGGCCACGAGGATCCCGCCGGGACGCAGCGCCTGCTCGGCGTGGGGCACGACCTGCCAGGGCTCGGGGAGGTCGAGGATCACCCGATCGAGCGCCACCTCGTCGATGCCCTCGTAGCAGTCGCGCACCACGACGTCGTAGTTGGCGACCATCTCCGGGGTGCAGAACGCCTCCACGTTCTTGCGCGCTCGAGCGGCGAAGTCCTCGCGGAGCTCGTAGCCCTTCACGACCGCGCCCGCACGGAGCAGCGTCATCGACAGCGCACCCGATCCGACGCCGGATTCGAGGACCCGAGCACCGGGGAACACATCGGCCTGCATCAGGATGGCGCCGAGGTCCTTCGGGTAGATGACCTGCGCTCCGCGTGGCATCTTGAGCACGAAGTCCGACAGGGTCGGCCGGAACACGGAGAAGGTGGCACCTCGGGTGGAGCGCAGGCCCGCGCCCTCCTGCTGGCCGATGATGTCCGCGTGGGGGATGAAGCCCGAGTGCGTGTGGAACTCGGCGCCCTCCTCGAGGGTGACGAGGTACCGGCGCTTCTTGCGGTCGATGAGCAGGACCCGCTCGCCCGCGCGCAGCGAGCGATCGGGAAGTGAGGTGTCGGCCGAGGGCTGGTCGGTCACGAGGCTCCCTTGGAGGTGAGGACGACGGGCTGGGCGCCGGCGGTGCGCTCCACGAGCCGGCAGAACGCGCAGACGTCGTTGGTGGATGGCGATCCGCAGCGCTCGCAGGTCCCGAGCGATGCGGATGCGCTCGGGTCGGGCGCAGCGTCGGCGAAGCGACCGACCGCCCGGTCGAGGAAGCCGAAGTAGAACGCGTGCTTGGACCCGGGCGAGGTGGCCTCGATGGCGTTCAGCGCCTCCTTGTACCCGAGGTGCTTGTTGCCGGCGGCCATCGGGCACTCCTCCACCACGTAGTCGATGCCGCGGAGCACGCAGTAGGCGGCCATCTCGCGCTCGCCCAGCCGGACCAGGGGCTTCACCTTGCGAGGGAAGCCGTCGCGCGCTGGCAGCACCGGGAGCTGCCGAGCGAGGTACTCGGCCTCCCATCGCAGGGTGTTGCCGAACAGCACCGCGGCTTCGTCGTCGAGGTTGTGGCCGGTGACGATCGCGTCGTAGCCCCCCTCGAGGGCAGCGCGATCGAAGAGGTGTCGCTTCGAGAGCCCGCACGCCGAGCACGGGACGCGCTTGGTGACCCGAGCGGCGGTGGGCACGTCGTAGCCGTGCTCGGCTCGGAGGTCGATCGTTTGAAGGGGCCACCCGCGCTCCTCGGCGAACGCCCGGGTCGCGGCCCCCGACCCATCGGAGTACTCCCCGATCCCGAGACCGATGTAGAGGCCGTCGGCCTCGTAGCCGAGCTCGCGAAGCAGGTCCCACACCGCCAGGCTGTCCTTGCCGCCGGACACGGCGACGAGCACCCGGTCGCCGGGCTGGAGCATGTCGAAGTCCTCGATGGCCTTGGTGACCTGGTCGCGGCACAGCCGCAGGAAGTGCTCGGCGCAGAAGTTCGCGTTGTGGCGGCGGATGTCGATGACCGCGGGCTCGCGGCACACCCGGCACTTCACGAGGCGCCTCCGGAGATCACCGGACGGACCTCGACCTCGTCGCCGTCGTCCAACATCGCGTCGCCGGGCACGAGGGTGCCGCCCCGGATGACGAGGACCGACTCACGGTTGAGCTCGAGCCGTTGCAGCAGCGCCACGATGCTGACGGGACCGGGCACCTCGATCGTGCGCGACGGGTTGCGGAGCTGGACCTTCACGGCCCCCATCCTGGCAGCCGACCGGTTCTGCGCTCAGATCCGCTTGGCGGCCTTGCGCTCGGCCTTCCTCGTGGCCTTCGCGTCGGCCTTGGCCTGCTTGCGGCGAGCCCGCCGCCGCGTCGGCCGGCTGGTGGCCTGCGGCGCGCCCACCGTCTCCACCGTGGCCACCCCGTTGGCGATCACGATGCGCTGACCGGGCTTCAGCTCCTCGGAGATGAGGAGCTCGTCGTTGCGCGCCGCGAGCCGTCGCAGCGTGCGGAGCGTCCACAACCCGGTGCCGACGTAGAACCAGCTCTTCGAGCCCCCCATGCCCTTGCGCAGCCCGCTGCGCTCGAGGGTGCGCAGCACGCCGCCCCCTCCCGGGACCGTCGGACGAAGCGAGCGCGCCATCAGAAGCGACGCACCTCGACGATGGTGGTCTTCTTGCGACCCCGGCTCCGACCGAACAGGAAGACCCCGAGCACCACGGCAGCGGCGACCACCGCGCCGATGGCGATCGCGGTCTCCTTGGCGTCCTCTGCCTTCTGGTCGACGTCGCCGGTGAGCTCGCGGAACTTGGCCTCGAGGTCGTCCCGGGTGATCTTCTTCGTCTCGGTCACCGTTGCTCCTGATCGTCGCGGAGGGGCTTCTTGATCGCGTAGAGGGCCAGGGCCGCGCACACGACGGTGAACACGAAGGTCACGGCGTACGGGACCACGTTCCAGTTGCCGTCGAGGGCGGAGCCGGTCTCGTCTTGCAAGCCCCGGAGGATGGCCAGCGCGCCGAACAAGATCGCCAGCGCCAGCGCGAGGGCTCCGCCGATGCCGTAGCCGAGGAACCGCCCGAGGGACCGGAGCGGATCGATGGTCTCCTGCTTCGCGTAGTCGCGGGTCAGCTGCCACAGGTCGCTGGCGATCTCGCCCACGCCCTTGTCGTCCTTGTTCGCACCTGCTGGGGCCACATCCACTCCTGGGCTCGGGCTGGATCTTCCTAGCTGGCTCCGGCCAGCGGTGCAAGGACCGTCCGGTCGGCCTCAGGGTGCGCCGAGGTCGATCTCGGCGCCGGCTTCGTGGGAGCACCGGTCCACCGGCGCGGCGGACACGGTGCTCATGGCGTCGAGCGCCACCACCAGGCCCGGCGAGGAGACCGCGCCACCGAGCCCGGTGGCCTGAGCGAGCGCGAGGCTCGTGGCCACGAGGGGTGCATCGATCCTGGGGGCAGCGGGAGGACAGGTCGGCTGCCAGGTCGCGAGCACGACGCCGAGCAGCGCCTCGGCCTCGCTCGTGGCGGGGCCGATCTCGTGGACGGCGTCGTTCGCGAGGAACGCGAACGTGGCGTGCCCACCCTCGGGGAGCGCGACGAACCCAGCGAGCGCCGAGGCATGGTCGAGCGTGCCGGTCTTGGCCCGCAGCACGCCGGCGGCCGGCGTGTCCCGGTAGCGAGCGGCGAGGGTGCCCGTCTCCCCGGCGACCGGCAGACCGGCATCGAGCGGACCGCCGGGCTCGGCCGCGTCGAGGGCGACCACGAGGTCGGTGCACGTGGTGGCGTTCGTCGGGTCGAGGCCCGACCCATCGGCCACGAACGTTCCAGGCGAGGCCGCCCCCGCGCCGCTGGCCCACGCGACCACCGCCCGAGCGCCCGTCTCGGTCGACCCGCGGCCCTCCACCTCCCGGCCGAGCTCCTTCAAGAGCAGTTCGGCGACCTGGTTGTCGCTCCTGCGCAGGAGGTGCTCGACCAGCGCCGAGATCGGAGGTGACGCCAGCGTCGCGAGCGACGCGGCGCCGTCGGCGGCCCGCCCCCGCACGACCCCGCCCGAGATCGCGACGCCTCGCTCCTCCAGGAGCGAGGCGAGCGCTCGTCCCGCGTCGATCGCCGGATCTGCGGAGCGCACCCGGGTGAGCGACCCGCTCCCGTCGTCCTCGAGCCGATAGCCATCGTCGACGACGAGGGCGCCGAGCGGACCCGACTGCTGCTCGCCGAGGTACCAGGACGGCCAGGTGGGAACCGTTCGGACGACGTCGTAGCGGGAGTCGTCGACCACGATGGCTCCCTGGACCTCGCGCACGCCCGTGGCCGCCACCTGGTCGGCGAGGGCATCGAGCGAGGTGGCCGGCTGGCTGTCGCCGATGCCTCGCCAGGTGCGGTAGCGGGAGGTGACGAGGACCGGATCGCCACCGCCGATCAGGGCGAGGTCGCCGTGGACGACGCCATCGACCGGTGCCGCGGTGGCCGCCACCGTCGTCTCGAACGTGCGATCGGCGGGGATGGCGTCGAGCACCGCCGAGCTGGTCAGCAGCTTCTGGGCCGACGCCGGCGCCTGGGGGTCGGCGCCGCGGTGGTCGTAGGCCACGACGCCATCGACGCTCACCACCAGGCACGTGTCCTCGGGCGCCAGGGCGACGATGGGGTCGAGCTGCCCGGCGAGCGAGGCGTCGGGACCGGACACCGGCACGGGGACGACCTGGCTCGGGGCCGCGTCGAGGCGCGATACCGGCACGACGACGCTGAGCGCCGCGAGGCTCGCGGCAGCCAGGGCCGCGGCGGGGCTCCTCACGCGAGGTCGCGGGCAACGAGCCAGCGTCGTCGCTGCCAGGCGTGCTCCAGCGCGGCGACCGCTCGGTTCGCCGACGCGTAGCAGAGCCGTCCGGTGGCCCGCACCGCCGCGGGTGCGGCGTTGTCGGGGTCGGCCACGGCGAGCTCGGTGGCCAGCAGGATCGGCTTGCCGGTGGATGCCGAGATCTCCGCGGCCGCCTGCGCGAACCGAGCGTCCTGGCGCTCGTGGTAGGCGACGATCCGCTCGAGGCCGTGGTCTGGGTAGAAGCGGCCCTCGCGCATCATCCGGGCCTGGTTGGCCTGGATGCCGATCCCGAGTTGGATCACCGCATCGACCCCCGGATGCGCGGCGATCAGCGCCAGCACCTCCGGGATGGTGTCGCGGGTCTCCCCGCCGGCGAGGTCCACGGGGTTGTTGCGGCTCCAGCGCGGCGGGAGCTTCTCGTCGATGGCGGCGAGGAGATCGGTGGGAAGCTCGGCGAGCTCGAGGCTGCTGCGGGTGATCGCGTCCGCCGTCACGACGCCCCAGCCGCCAGCGGTGGTCATCACCACCACCTTCGGGCCCGCTGGGAGCGGCTGGGTGGCGAAGGTGGCCGCGGCCTCGAAGGCCTCCTCGACCGTGGCGGCCCGGGTCACGCCGGCCTGGCGGCACGCGCCGTCGAAGACTCGATCGTCGGTGGCGAGCGACCCGGTGTGGCTCGCCGCGGCCCGCTGGCCCCCGGAGGTGGCCCCGCCCTTCACCAGCACCAGGGGCTTGCGAACGGCGACCTGGGACACCCGATCGAGGAAGGCTCGGCCATCGGGCACGCCCTCCACGTAGGCGAGCCCGACCGAGGTGGCGGGGTCGTCGGCGTAGAAGTCGAGGTAGTCCGGGACCGTGACCGCCGCGGCGTTGCCGGCGCTGACCGCTCGGCTGATGCCCACGCCGGTCTGCACCGCGTAGTTGAGGAACGACGACACGAAGTTGCCCGATTGGCTGGCGACGCCGATCGACCCGGCTGGCGGGTACGGGGCCACGATCTGGGCGCACAGCGACGCCGGCGTGGACACCACGCCCTGCCCGTTGGGCCCCGCGAGGAGGATCCCGAGCTCATCGCACAGCGCCACGAGGGCCGCCTGCGCGTCGATGCCGGCCTCGCCGGCCTCGCCGTAGCCCGCCGAGGTGACGAAGGCCGCACGGATGCCCTTCGCAGCTGCGGCGCGCAGCAGGTCGGGGTTGGCGGCTGCCGGCGTGCACACGAACACGAGGTCGTAGGTGTCGTCGGGGAGGTCGGCGATGTCGGCCACGGTCTGGATCCCGAGGACCTCGGCCCGGTCGCGGTTCGTTGCCGCGACGGCGCCGGCGTAGCCCGATGCCAGCACGTTGTGGAGGCTGACGAACCCGAACTTGCCGGGATGGCTCGATGCCCCGGCGACGACCACGCCGCGCGGCTCGAAGAGGGCACGGAACGCGAGATCGGTGGGTCGGGGGCGCCCGTTGGCGACCGTGCCCACGGGGCCGTCATGCAGCTCGACGAGGGCGTCGACCGCCACCGGGCGGCCGTCGACGACGATCAGCGGGTTCAGGTCGGCGGACGCGATCGTCGCATCGCTGCGTGCTGCCTCGGAGAGCGACAAGAGCACCTCGGCGAGCGCGCCGCGGTCGACTCCGGGCTCCCCGCGGAACGGCTCGAGCAGCGCCTGGGTGGACAGCTCGTCGATCATCTCCCGGGCATCGACCTCGGTGATGGGGACCGGCCGGATGGCGACGTCGGCGATCGCCTCGGCGAGGATGCCGCCGATGCCGACGACGACGGTCCGGCCGAACTGCGGATCGGTGGCGATGCCCGCGATCAGCTCCCGGTTGCCCGAGAGCATCGGTGCGACCAGGAGGTCGACGTCGCCGTCCTCGGGCGTGGCGGCGGCGAGGAGGTCCCGCGCCGCGGAGCGCACCGCGTCGTCGTCCGCGAGCGCGAGGCGGACGAGGCCGCGCTCGGTCTTGTGCGCGATGGCGTCGCCGTTCAGCTTCACCACGACGGGGTGGCCGAGGTCGTGCGCGGCCGCCACCGCCTCGTCGACGGTCGCCGCCCGGCGCTCGGGAGCGAACGGAACGCCGTGGGCCGCGAGCAGCGCCTTGGAGTCGGCCTCGCTCAGGGTGCGGGCTGGCCGGGTCGGTTCAGGCATGGCGTGCGAGCCTACCGATCGCCCCTCGTCAGGGCGCGGTGGGCGACAGCGCGACGTGGAACAGGTTCCGCACGTGCTGCAGGCGGGCCTCGAGCGCCTCCGGCGCCATCGGGTCGCGGTCCATCAAGCTCGAGAGGAACGGCGCTTCGCTGAAGTAGCCGAACATGATCGAGTAGCCGGTGATGAGCAGCTGCTCGATGTCGACGCGCCGGAAGCGACCCTCGGCGATCTCGTGCTCGAACCAGCCGCTGGCGCGGAGAAAGAACGGGCGGAGCGCGGCGCCGAGGTCGATGCCGAGGTTGGCGCCGTCGTCGAGGGCCTCGCGGCTGATGATCCGCACGAACTCGGGGTTCTCCTGGAAGAACCGGAAGCCCGTGGTGATGACGAGGTCCACCTTCTGCCAGCCCTCGAGGCCCCGGCTCACCGCGTCCTCGACCCGGTCGGACCACTCGGCGAGCGAGGTGGTGAACAGCTCGGAGTACACCGCGTCCTTCGACGGGAAGTGGTGCAGGAGGCTGGGGCGCCGGATGCCCACCGCCTCGGCGATCTCGTTGAGCGAGGTGCCCTCGTACCCGTGCTCGGCGAAGCACCGCCGGGCTTCGATGAGGATCGCCTCACGGGTGGAGAGGACCGGTTCGGTCGCGGCCATCGGACCGAGCCTAGGGGGCACCGCGCCCGGAGGGCCGGACCTTCGACCCTCGCCGGGTACCGTCGACGGCCATGGACATCGTCGCGGCCGTCTTCGTCGAGAACATGGAGCTTCGCCAGGTGGCCGGGCCCTCGGGGCGCATCGACCTCACCGGCGTGCACTTCTCGCTCGCGGCGCCCGCCCCCGCACCCCTGACGTTGGAGCCGCACCTGTTCGTGCTGGTGCGGTGCGCTCCCGACGAGCCCGGCACCGGCGCCCTCGAGACGGTGTACAAGCGCGACGGCGAGCAGGTGGCCCGCAACGTCCAGCCTCTCCAGGTGGAACCGGGCAAGTTCGCGTATCGCCTGGTGCGGGCGGAGCTGAGCTTCGACGACTACGGCACCGTCGAGGCGGAGGTGCGCATCGACATGGGCCACGTCACCACCGTGCCCCTCACCCTCCTGCCTCCTGCGGAGGGTTGACGAGGTGCGGTTCGCCGCCGCCCTGTCCGAGCACCCGATCGCCACGCACGCCGTCGGCGAAGCGATCGGCCAGGTGCTCGACCAGCTGGGCGATCGGCCCGATGCCGCGGTCCTCTTCGTGACCTCCCCGTTCGCCGGGGCGCTGGAGGACATCGCCGCCACCGTCCGGACGGTGCTGGGGCCCGGCGCGCTGGTCGGCTGCACCGCGTCGGGCGTGCTCTGCGGCCCTCGTGAGGTCGAGTCCGGGCCGGCGGTCGCCCTGTTCGCCATGGCCGGGGCGATGGCCGCGCCGCGTGCGGTCGCCATCGACGACGTGGGGTGGCACACCTTCGCCGACGGGTCGACCGTCATCGTGCTCGCCGACCCGTTCACCACGTCGACGTCGGCGCTCGCCGAGGCGGCCAACCGCACGCGCCCAGACCTCGCGGTGCTCGGGGGCCTCGCGTCCGCGGGAACGGGCCTCGGCGGCAACCGACTGGTGACCGACGACCTCGTCCGCACCGGCGGTGCCGTGGCGCTGGAGCTGCCGCCGGAGGTCGTGGTCGAGGCCCTCGTCTCCCAAGGAGCGGACCCCGTCGGCCCGCCGCTGGTGGTCACCGGCGCCAGCGGCAGGGTCGTCGAGGAGATCGCCGGCCAGGCGGCGCTCGACCGGCTGATGGCCATCGCCGAGGAGGCGCCCGTCGAGGTTCGGAACCGGATGGCTCGGGCGCTGCGCGTCGGCGTGGTGCTCGACGAGCACCGCGAGGAGTTCGACCGGACCGACTTCCTCGTGCGTGACGTCCTGGGCGCCGACCGGGCACGCCGGGCGATCGCGCTTGACGCCGAGGTCGAGGTGGGCTCCACGATCCAGTTCCACGTGCAGGACCGCACGTCTGCGGATCAGGACCTGCGCGACCTCCTCGCCGCCGCGCCCGGCGACGCCGCCCTCGCCTTCGTCGGCACCACCCGTGGCATCGACCTGTTCGGTGCGCCCCACCACGACGCGGCGATCCTGGACGAGCACCTCGGCCACGGTCCTCTGGTCGGGATGTTCAGCGCCGGCGAGGTCGGCCCGGTGTGCGGACGGGCGTACCTGCACGCCGGCAGCCTCACGGCCGCGCTGTTCAGTCGGTGAGGGAGGCGTCGACCGGGTCCGGGCGCACCGCGCCGTTGGGGGCGTGGGAGATGTCGTCGGGGCCGAAGGCCTTCGTCCACGCCGCGAACTCGAGGAGGATGCCGTCGGGATCCTGGAAGTAGAGGGAGCGCACGAACACGCCCTCATCCCAGGTCTCGGCGAGGCCGTACTCGCTGTCGTCGTGGTTGGCGATCTCGGAGGTCTCGACGCCAGCGGCGCGGAGCCGCTCCTGGTACTCCTCCACCTTCTCGGGCGGGACCGAGAAGGCGACGTGGTTCATCGAGCCGATGGCGCTCGTGAGCGACCCCCGATCGGGTCGACAGCCCGGTCCCGACACGCCCGGGACCGGTTCGCCGGCATCGGGGAACCAGAAGAACGCGAGGGTGTCCCCTCCCCCGCAGTCGAAGAAGAAGTGCTGTCCGAGCCCGAAGGGCAGCTCGATGGTCTTGACCAGGGGCATGCCGAGCACGCCCTCGTAGAACTCGACGGTGCGCGCCATGTCGCGGCACACCAGCGCGAGGTGGTTGATCCCCCCGAGCTCGAACGGCTTGTCGGTCACGGCCCGAGGCTACGCCGGCGTGGCCGGGTCGAGGCTGAGCGCCTTCTTCTCCATGAATGCATCGACGCCCTCGGGGCCGAGCTCGCGGCCGAGGCCCGAGTGCTTGTAGCCACCGAACGGGGCGCCGAACGCCATGCCGAAGTGGTTGACCGTGATCGTGCCGGTGCGGACCCGCTTGGCGATCCCGGTGGCGACGTCGGCGTCGGCGCTCCAGACGGAGCCGCAGAGGCCGTAGGGCGAGTCGTTGGCGATGCGGACCGCGTCCTCGACGTCGTCGAAGGGGATGACCGAGAGCACCGGGCCGAAGATCTCCTCCTGGGCGATGGTCATCTTGTTGTCGACGTCGCCGAACACGGTGGGTTCCACGAACCAACCGGTGTCCTGATCGGCGGGGCGACCACCGCCGGTGGTGACGCGGGCGCCCTCGCTGCGGCCCTGCTCGATGAGGCCCAGCACCCGCTCGCGCTGGCGCTGGGCGACGAGCGGACCGATCTGGGTGGTGGGATCGAGCGGATCGCCGACCTTCAGCGCGGCGACAGCCTCGGTGACCGCGTCGAGCACCTCGGCGTAGCGCTGGCGAGACGCGAGGATCCGTGTCTGGGCCACGCAGGCCTGGCCGTTGTTCATCGTGCCGGCGTCCATGAGCTGGGGTACGACGGCGGCGATGTCGGCATCGTCGAGGATGATCGCGGCCGACTTGCCGCCGAGCTCCAGGGTGACCGGGCGGAGCAGGGCACCGCAGGCGGCGCCGATCTTCATGCCGGCGGCGGTGGAGCCGGTGAAGGTGACCTTGTCCACCAGCGGGTGCGTGACGAGGTACTCGCCCACCTCGCGGCCGGCGGGGACGATGGACAGCACGCCCTTGGGGAGGCCGGCCTCCTGCATGATCTCCGCGAAGACGTACGCGTCGAGCGGGGTCTCGGGGGCGGGCTTGAGCACCACGGTGCAGCCGGCGACCACGGCCGGCGCGACCTTCATCACGGCCTCGAACAGGGGCACGTTCCACGGGATGATGGCCCCGACGACGCCCATGGCCTCCTTGCGCACCACCACCGGACCGAACATGCCGGCGCGGGTCTCCTCGGCGGCGAAGGTGTCGCCCAGGCTGGCGTAGTAGTCGAGCACCATGCTGGGGGCCAGCACCTGCCCGAACATGCCCCAGCCCGACGGGCTGCCCATCTGGGTGGAGATGAGGCCGGTGAGCTCATCCATGCGGGCCTGGATCAGCGCCGAGGCGTTGGCGAGGATCGCGCAGCGCTCGGCGACGGTCCGCTCGGACCAGTCCGTGGTGTCGAACGCGGTGCGGGCCGCCGAGACGGCCGCGTCGATGTCGGCCTCGGTGCCCTCGGGCACCCGACCCATCACCTGCTCGGTGAACGGGTTGACGACGTCGATGGTGCCGGTGCCCGACGGCGCGGCGAGCTCGCCGCCGATGAAGAGACGATCGTGGACGATCACGGTGGAAGACCCCCTGGAGACCCGTGGATGGTGCCGGGCACGCTATCGGATCCCCGGCGCGGATCTGACACCGCGTCAGGTCATGGCCCTCCCATCCCCGTGGGTAGGGTGAGGCGTCCCCCGACCCGACCAGAGCTGCCCCCTCCGATGACCTCCGACGACCTCGAACTCCGCGCCATCGACACCATCCGTGGCCTCGCGATGGACCTTCCGCAGGCGGCCAACAGCGGCCACCAGGGCACCGCGATGGCGCTCGCGCCGCTGGCCCACGTCTTGTGGACGCGGATCATGCGGTACGACCCCACCGATCCGGAGTGGTTCGACCGCGATCGCTTCGTGCTCTCCGCCGGCCACGCGTCGGTGCTGCTCTACTCGATGCTCCACCTGACGGGCTACGACGTCACCCTCGACGACCTGAAGGCCTTCCGCCAGTGGGGATCACGCACCCCCGGCCACCCCGAGCGCGGGCACACCCCCGGGGTGGAGGTCACCACCGGTCCGCTGGGCCAGGGCGTCGGCAACGG